>CAYJKY010000093.1:0-1575 GCA_964370825.1 uncultured Oscillospiraceae bacterium | reverse complement strand
AGTTGGGTAGAGTATAACGAAGCAGGGGCAACTATTACTGCGTACATAAACAAAGGTGATATTACGTCTACCTCTGAATACGTATTAACCTATTATGATGCAAACGGAAACCAGGTTACCGCGACATTTAAAAATGGTTATAATGACCCAATTGACACACTCGTAGTAATTGGCGATGGTTCAGAAACATCTAATACCATCTCGGGCGAGGAGTTTCCACGTAGTGTTATATTAAACAATGTGAATATTAAAGCAGTTGATGAGCCTGCTTTGTACAGTAATTCCTCTGTAAATATCACCTTAATAGGCAATAACTCTTTAAATTCTAACTACCGGGATTATGCCGTAGATGTAAGCAGTTCGTCAATATCGGCTACAAGCACCGGAAGTTTGGAGGTGTTAAATACAACCGGTAATGGTATTACCGGACTTAATTCAATAAATGCCGGGGATGTAACTGTATCAACAGAATCTCAGTATGGAATTTATAGCAGTAGTTTTTATATGTATGGCGGAACGTTATCTGTTAGCTCCGGTTCAGTTGCGTTGTACGGCTTAAAAGAAATGCATGGCGGAGTAATTAATGCTTCGGTTGATGAAAATGTCACAGATTATGGCGGTATTGAATTTTATGCTATAAGAACACATAACTGGGTTGAAATAAGCGGAGGAACAATAAATGCAACCGCAATAGGTTCAAACAGTTATGCGTTTTTTCTTGAAAAAACATCCAGCGGAATTAACAGAACTATTACAATGAGTGGCGGCGCATTAAACGCATTCTCAGACACTCCCGAGCTCGGAATAACCGGAAGACTGATAACCGAGGATGGCACAGTGCCAACTGTGCGAACATCCGGTCTTTCCGACTACACAAACCAAGACAGCTGGACGGGATTAATTTTCATCGGTGATAACGGCACACTAACCGGCAAATACACCTTTAGCGATGACTTCGGCTTAGCAGACGGTGAAACGCTGACGGTGAGGGATACCGGATTTGTTTTGTTAGAGGGGACAAAAACCTTGACCGTTGGCGAAGGGGCTACCCTGATAAATAATGGGGTTATCTCTTTAGCTACCACAGAGGATAGTGTCACCTCAATACCGGGTGCAAAAAAATTACTTATTAAGGACACCGGACTGTTGACCAACAACGGTTCTATTTACGTGTATGGTAGCAATACAATAACAGTAAATAATAACGCTACTCTTATGAATAACGGCTTGCTCGAGGTGGAAAATCAATCAGCCAACATTATAGGAAACACATCCGGCACTACACCAATTGTACCGGGCGAGCTGAGTGACTCGGACGAGTTTAATTTATCGGATAACTCGATAATTTTAGATAACACACTTTTGATTCATGGCGATAACAAATATTTATTGCCGCAAAATGCCGAAATCAAGGTGTATTCCTCTGCACAAACCGACAACACCATCAAGGTCATTTCCGGATCACATAACCTTTTATTTAAAGGTGTTAACATTGCAAGTCAAGACACAAATGCCGTTGCACTTGCAGAAAACTCAACATTAAACATTAATCTTCAATCAGGAACTACAAACACG
>CAYJKY010000092.1:0-1752 GCA_964370825.1 uncultured Oscillospiraceae bacterium | reverse complement strand
AAAATGGCGAGAGAAGCGAGACAAGAAATATTTGCAAAATAGTCTCTGCCGCAGGTGGAGACTATTTATAGTCCACCGGAACTCCTCGTTCCTCCAACATTCTGATTGTTTCCTCAACAACATTATTCTGTTGTGTGGTTTTATACGGGCCGATAGAGTAGCTTTTTCCGGTTATCTCGGTTATTGCCTCTCGAACGATACGACTATTGTCCTTTTCCTTTCGCATAAACTCTAAAAACATCTCGTTGCCGTCTATCAACACCCTGTTGTTTTCGGTATCGATATATGCTTTGGTGTTTATCAGGCTTGCATAGGCAAGAGGGTTTGTATCCTTAAGAAGCTCCACTACCTGTTTCCAATTCTCCATTTGAAAAATATCATTTTTAATCTGTGGCAAGGACTCTTCCGTTGTTGGCTTTGGTGTGGGCTTTGGCCTCGGCTTTACCTCTTTAGGTGGTTCAGCCGGTCTCGGTGGTGGAGTATAGCTGTGAGAGGTTGTAGGTGTTGGCTGTTGAATAACAGTTTGCGGTTGCGGTGTGGCTACTTGCTGGATAACCTGCTGTGTAGTGGGCTGAGGTTTTCCTTGTGCCATTTTCAAAAGAGCAAGCGATAATTCAGTCTCGGCAGAACCGGATTGTGCAATTCTATCAAGTGCCGAGGCAAGCAGGTCGCTATACCAAATTAGTGTAGACATATCGGCATTTTTACGCTCGTCATACCCTTTTATTTGAACCTCAGGTAGGGTGTTTAACAGGGTAATATCGATGGTAGCAAGCATTAGATTTTTAAGATGATTCATCAACTCCTTTATCAGCTGACGCTCATCAAGCGAGCCTCCACGAAGCTCGGACAGCTTTAAAATAATACCCTTGCTGTCGCCGTTTTTGACCATGTCGGTAATATCAAAGAGGTAGCTACGGTCAGCGATGCCGGCAAGTTCCGAAATTCGCTCGGTGGATATCTCGTTTCCACCGCTGCTCACCGTGTCAAGAAGTGACAGAGCATCCCTCATTCCGCCGTCTGCAAGCGAGGCTATCAGCGAGGCGGCGTCATCGGAAAGATCTATGCTCTCTGCATTGGCAACATCAAGCAGTCGCCCCTTAATTAAATCTGGTTCTATACGTCGAAAGTCAAACCTTTGACATCTGGATAAAATTGTTGCCGGCACCTTGTGTATTTCGGTGGTGGCGAGCATGAATATAACATACGCCGGAGGTTCCTCCATTATCTTGAGAAGGGCGTTAAATGCCGCCTGGGAAAGCATGTGCACCTCGTCGATAATATAAACACGATACCTCGATGTTGTAGGTGCAAAGGCTGTTTCCTCTCGAAGCTCACGAATAAAATCGACACCGTTGTTAGAGGCGGCGTCTATCTCCTGCGTGTCTAAATTCTGCCCCGACTGTTCTGCAAGGCATATTTCACAGCTACCGCAGGCATCACCGTCACTATTGTTTTTGCAGGATATCGCCTTTGCAAATATCTTTGCACAGCTGGTTTTGCCGGTCCCACGAGTACCGCAAAACAGGTAGGCGTGTCCTACCCTACCTGTTGATATCTGATTTTTTAACGCCGTTACTATCGGCTCTTGACCTACCACATCCTTAAATCCGGAGGGGCGATATTTTCTGTAAAGTGCTAAATACATTCCACTTCCTTTGCAATGTGACGACGGTGGACGACACGGAGGGCTGTGGCGCACAGGTTAGACTGCTTAATGCTGCTCGGTTCCCCGCCTGACATGGTTCACTG
>CAYJKY010000091.1:0-2088 GCA_964370825.1 uncultured Oscillospiraceae bacterium | reverse complement strand
CCGGCAGTGCAAAAACCACTGTAGCAAGGCTGTTTGCACGTATAATGAAGGATAACAATATCCTTTCGGTCGGTGAACTGCACGAGGTTGGGCGCGCCGATCTTGTCGGAAAGTATGTCGGTTCCACCGCGCCAAAGGTCAAGGAAGCGTTTGAGGCCGCCGAGGGCTCGGTACTGTTTATTGATGAAGCGTATTCGTTGGTAGATGACAGAAACGGTCTGTTTGGTGACGAGGCGATAACCGCCATCGTTCAGGAGATGAAAAATAACCGGAATAATATTATCGTAATCTTCGCCGGGTATCCCGACAAAATGGAGGAATTTCTTAATAAAAACTCAGGGCTTAGGTCACGCATTGCCTTTCATGTTCCGTTTGCCGATTACAATGCCGACGAACTGTGTGACATAACCGAGCTTATGGCGAAAAATCGAGATATTTCCCTCGGTGACGGAGTTAGAGAAAAGCTACATCCCATATATGAAAGTGCCGTTCAAAGCTCGGATTTCGGCAACGGCCGATATGATCGAAATCTGTTTGAAAAGGTGGTAATGCGGCAGGCAACAAGGCTTGTAAACATGGATGTGGACGGCATTACCAAGAGCGACTTAAAAACCTTGATTGCAGAAAATTTAGAGGGTGAAATGGTGAAAAAGTAGTTTAAGTTAAATAAAATCGGCTTTTAAAAAGGGGTTACTATGTTATTTTATAAGGTATATATCAAACTTACCGCCAAAACTGAAAAAGGTTCATCACCGGGTGAAATCAGTAAAAAATCTAAAGAATTTTACAGAAATCATGGCAATAACAACTGCGTGGTACTTACGGACATCTCCTATTCCAAGGGGATAGGAATTCTCTGTGTTGTGATAAAAAGCGGTGTTTTGGATAAAAGCTTTATTAAAAAATTTTTACTGCACATAAAGATAAACGCCGTGATATCAACCACGGCGCAAATCTCGCATACTAAGTGTAGATTGTTTTTAAACAGTGCTGTTCAAAAAGGGTATTGTGATGATATAATCATATGAAAGCTGTTTACACTCTAAGCTACAGGGCAAATTCACTCTTGTGAATACCGATTTAAAGCCACATTCAAATCCTCCTGAACATCATCCACCAGTTTTTTCGGGGAGAGAATTGTTATGTGTACTGCGTATTGGAGTGCCCATTTTCTCATTGCTTCAAGGTTTACAATCACCGTAGCTGTCACCGCGTCCTCAGTCTCGTTGCGAAATTCGATGTCTTTGCCGAACCAGTCCAGTACATCGCCGACCATGTTTTTATTTAGGCTAAAGGTTACACGTTCGCTTTTGCCTGCGAACATATAGATATGCTCTGCCATGTGTTTCGGCAGGTCTATTCCATTCTTCTGCCCGGTTACCTGTTCCAGAGGTTTTATCGGCGTGTCGGTCGAATCGACGTTACTTATCCTGTCGAGGCGATAGTGGATTATGTTGTTGTGATTGCTGTTATTACATATCAGATAATATCTGCTGTTTGCCACCACAATCTGATAGGGCGATATCTTGTGTAGTTTTGGGTTTCCGTCCTCGTCCCGCCTAAGATGTAATTTTTTGTCGGTGCCGTAGCTGTTATAGTAAAACTCTACCTGACGTGAATTTGCGATTGCCTCGTCTAATTTTTCTATTACGTAGAAAAGACTGTTAGTTACCGGCAGTCTTTCGGATATGCTGTGTATATGCCGAACCTTGGGTTTAAAGTATTTGCCTGAAAGGTTGCAGATTTTATCAATCAGCTTCTTTCGCTGGCTGTTAGGAATATTCCTAAAAAACAATAAACTATCGATAAGCAGGCGCAGTTCGGCATCTACAAAATCCGACTGTAAACACCAGTCGGTACACACCGTATCTTCTTCGCCGTTTTGGTTTATGCGCGGTTTCTCTTCGTAAATAATATCATATCCGGCATCGATAAGGTTCATAATGTTGCGCTTTATCGACTTGCGATCTGCCTCCATTTTGTATTCGCTTTTAAGCAGAGCAATAATCTGCTGTGTGCTCAACCGATGTTCCTCATCGGAATGTTCTTTTAAAATATGCAAAATATAGATTATTAACAATTTTTTCG
>CAYJKY010000090.1:0-3231 GCA_964370825.1 uncultured Oscillospiraceae bacterium | reverse complement strand
GGACTTATTGCATTACGCCTGGGCTTTTACAAAAAATCAATTATAGTGCCGATAGTCACAGCGACAATACTTGTTTCACCCTTTGGAAACTCTGTAATGCTTTTAGGAACTGATGCTGATGTTACATTTATTGTTGCCGGTGGAGTGCTGCTTATTGTGTCTGCGTTATTATTCGGTGGACTTCTTCGCAGTGTGAACATAATGGAGTGTGTACATGGAGTTCGTGTGATAAAAAAATCAAAATTATGGCAAAAAGATTTCACTTTAGTGGTGATTGGACAAATTATCTCGCTCTTTGGAAATGGTATTCTTCGCTTTGCATTACCACTATATTTACTAAATTCAACAGGCTCATCTTCACTTTTTGGAGTGGTCAGCGCCGTATCTTTTCTACCTTTAGTATTGCTTATGCCTATTGGAGGTATCATAGCAGATAGGGCAAACAAGCGAAACATTATGGTGATCCTTGATTTTGGGGCAGGATTTTTAATGCTGTTTTTCTACCTCAGTATGGATACTGTTTCTCTAATACCACTACTTATTGCCACACTTATGATTTTATATAGCATTGGTGGTTTATATCAGCCAACAGTGCAGGCAAGTGTGCCAATACTTCTTGATGAAAAAGCACTTACAAAAGGCAATGGCATTGTCAGCAGTATCGGAAGTCTTGCAAATTTGGTATCGCCTGTCGTTGGGGGGATCTTGCTTGGTAGTTTTGGAATTACACCGGTTATTTTTGTTTCTGTTATCTGTTTTTTTTCATCCGCTATTTTAGAGCTATTTATTAAAATGCCGTATCAAAAACACGTTTTCACTTCTTCTATGGTGAACACAGTAAAAAAAGATACAAAAGCCGCTGTAACCTTTATTTTCAAAGAAAAACTCGCGCTTCGAAAATTAATGTTTGTCATTTGCATATTAAACGCACTTATTTCCGCTTTAATTATTATCTCACTTCCTGTACTTATTACCGAAAGGCTTTTTCTTTCAGAGGAACTTTACGGTTATTCGCAAGGTGTGCTTGCTTTGGGCGGCTTATTTGGTGGCATAATGGCAGGTGCGTTTGGCAAGAATTCCCACATAAAAAGCCATTATAAATACATTGTGTTGGTTGCGTTTAGTCTTGCTCCTATGTCAGTGGCAATGGCTTTTAGCAGTAACCCTTTAGTGTCTTATGCGTTGATATTAATAAGTGCTTTTTCGGCTATGTGTGCATCTTCATTAGCATCTATTATGATTATAACCTACATTCAAAGAGAGACTGCTGAAAACATGATAGGGAAAGTTATGGCATTCGTAATGACAGTTGGCATGTTTGCATCACCACTTGGGCAGATGGTTTACGGAACTCTCTTTGAAGAGCTGATAGGGTATGAAAGTTTAGTTGTTTTATGTGCTGTTTTAGTCTCTCTGCTTGTAAGTGTTTATGCAAAAAACATTTCATTTAAAAAGTAGTTTTAAATAAATCCACATATTAGTAAGCTCTGAAAATGCGGATTGAATATGATGTTCGTTTTCGGGGTCAACGCTTGCGGTGGCTTCGCCTAAAACAACAATTTCGACAGCTTTAAGCATAGCTTACCGGTGGCAGAGATGCCGACACGGTGTATATCAATGCAGGCAAAATAAGGTTAAGGGAGATATACAACGACCTTAAGGCAGGGTATGAGCTGGACGGGCGTGGGAAGAGGAAAAAGGGAGATGTTAGGTATGCGGTGGATGACAACACAACGCAAAATACGGAAGCACTTGGCAATCTTACACCTTTAACATACAAAGAATATCAAAACCTTACATCAAATAGCAATGCAAATTATGTTCATGGTTATAATTCTAACCTTGATAGTTTTATTAATGATGCCTTTACTAATCCACAAAGCCAAAATAAAACTTTATACATAGGAAAAATTCCACAAAATGTAGCTCAAACAATAAAAAATCTTTCTAACTCGGATGTAAGCAACTATTCGGTAGTTATAAGAAATGGTGAAATTAATAAAATATTTAACGACCACGGCTCTGATTTAACAGAAATACCAAGAGGGCAAATAGCCGTTACTCCAGAAATTTTAGCTAAAATAAGCGAGGTAATTAGTAATCCTGATAAAATCACCATTAAAAAAAGCACAAATGACAATAAAACAGTTTTAGACTTTGAAAAAAGAATAAACGGATACGCTATTGCAACAGAAGTTATATCGGATAAAAGAAAAACCCTTCGACCAATTACCTTTTATGTTATAAACAAAAAGAACCCTCCCACAATAAGCAATGCAAACAGCCTTGCCGGCAACGTCCAAAACGAAAGTGGTACGGATTCTGATACCACTATACCACAATCAAACCCGGATGTCAAGTACTCTCTCGACAGCATTGGCAGGAGCTTAACACAGGCACAGGCGGAATATTTCAAGGATAGCAAGGTAAGGGATGCAGAGGGGCGGCTGGAAACCGTTTATCATGGTACACCTAATACATTTACCGAATTTAATTACAACAATATCGGTTCAAACGGTACCGCAATGGGCAAAGGGTTTTACTTTGTTAATAATAAAGACTTTGCATCCGGATATACTACAGAAAACGGAAATATAGTCGAGGCTTACATAGATATTAAAAAGCCACTGTCAGAAACTAAAAAACCATAAACGAGCTTGTATATGCAGATGATGAAGATTATCAACATCTCAGAGACAGTGACAAGGATTTAAACTATCTGTTTAAATACGGTGATAACAAATGGATTAAGATACCCAAAGGTAGGATTACCGGAACCATTTCGGCGGCGGCACTTAGAACAAGTCGAGCTTTGCGAGGTGACCCGGATGCATGGGATGGATATTTAGATACCGTTATAAATAACATTGCACCGGTTAACCCTCTTACAAGCAATATTAGGAATGCCATATACATTACAACAGATGCAGACATAACAACCATCACAATAGCAGACGGAGCACTTGATCCCGTTATCGTTATGTGTGATTGTGTAGATGTAAACATCTGCAGCAACACCTCGTATGAAGTAACTCGTGAATGCACACGCATTGTAGTTACCGACGGCACAACCACGTTATCGTAATTGGCAAGGAGACATTGAAGAAAATACATACCGGAATGATATGATATCCAGAAACGCACCACACTGAATAGGACGATGTCCGGCACGCGGCCATGCCTATCTACAAATTGCAAGCAAAAAAAATCTCGATATTCTGTTGCCTCCGA
>CAYJKY010000089.1:0-3260 GCA_964370825.1 uncultured Oscillospiraceae bacterium | reverse complement strand
TCCCTGTCGGAGAAGGGTTCGGATTATTTTTGTTTATTGATGACGAGATTATGCCGAAGGTGAAAAGACCTTATGTGAGGCGATGTGGGTTATAGTTTACACCCTCTCATAAGCTTTGTTTATATCAAACACCCACACCTTTTGCCCCGGTAGATAGTCGCCCTACCATCCGCAATACTTACCTGCCTCATATTTATCGCCCTGTGCGATAGGCAGTCGGGGGTATAGGTCTTTTGCATTAGTGCATCACCGATAGTATTAATACAATAAGTGAGAAACTGGATAGCACAGTGAGAAGTGTTAGCAACTAAAATAATGAGCTAAAGGATATGGCTTTAATTTACCGAACAAAAAACAGAAAAAAGACAATTAAAACTGATGCAAGATCAGAATCAAATAGCTGAAAAGCAATCTGTAATATCTGAAAAACAGTCAGAAACAATAAATATTTTAGCAATGTTAAGATTATACCCGACGTTCGAACCCCCGAACCATTTATCCTGACAGACTTTTCGATCGTAAAAGACACCAGCATGACGCTTGATCCAATTTAGTGAGATTGGGTTTGGCGTTATTTGTTTGTTAGCGCTCACGCTGTCAGTTAGCTTTGGTTATGAATATTTACTTTGTGGTGCATGCTTTATTTATCAGGTAAAGCCAAATCCTTACTTCTTTCAAGTAAAAACTGAAGCAGTTCGTTTGTTGCTGTTGCCACCGTTTTTGATATATCGTTTTTATCCTTTTCCATCTCGGTGAAAAAGTTATAGATAGTCTCACCGTTTATCTCACCGCCGACGGTTAACAAAACCCTTGTGAACTCCTGAAAAATATGTGTAAAGTTTAGTGTTAAGGATATATATTTATCTATTAAATAATCCTTATCCGCCGCAAAGTCATTAACACAGCAGTTATCCTGCAACAACCAGTTAAGAGCCGTAACAAGCTCTTTTCTTTTTGCGTCCGGCAGGATGGAAAGTGCAACGGTTAAGGTGTCGTTAGAACTCACCCACTCCTCATAATGGCGATTATTTTTGAATGGGCTTATGCTAAGTAAGATAAAATATTATTAAACATGTTTACAAGTGCAAATAAAATAACTATAATGAAACTAGAAGTTATTTATTTTAAGATTGTTCGAGCTTCAAGGGGTGAGAAATATCATGTTTTTGCACAAGGTGCAAAATGCTGGCGCAGGTCGGCAAATGATATTTCCAATGGCTTTTGTAATGGCTTTTGCACTCGCAAAAGACAATGCAAAAGACTATATAGACAGGCAACACAGGATATGAATCGGGCTCTTTTACCGGATTTTGATGAATATGGTGATATCATTCCGGCTGAATATTTGTCCTTGAGTATGCAGGAGGTGTTGTTGAATGAAAATAATAATATATTCAATAACCCACTTGCTGAAGTTACAGTCGATTCTTTGTCAGAAACATTCAGCTCCGATCATGCCGCCGGTGATTTAGGAAAGGGAATGTATTTTCAATCCATTGTACCACAATTTGGATTAATTTCCGGTGAAACAAAAGATACTGTATTCGGTATAGAAAACAGGTTTATGCCCGCTAAAGAACTTGATATCAAATATGGTCAATACACACCGGTATTTCGTGTTGACAGAGGGCATAAGTACTTTAATTATCCGCATACTCACAGCTCCCCTTACATATACAAAGATACACCTTGGTTAAAACAAAGAGCAGCATCTGTAAATCACAAACCGATATCACAGAATACATTTAATTATTTTGCAAATCATGGTAACAGCACCGTTAAAGGCTTGAAAAATGTCGGTAAAGCAATGACTGCTGTCGGGATAGTGCTTGATGCATATGAGCTTGGAAGTACAGGATACCGTGATTACCAAGAGGATGGTGAGCTTGGAAAGGAAACTATAAAAGTAGGTGTGGGTATCAGTGCAAGCTACGCCGGTGGCTATGCAGGCACAAAACTCGGTGTTATGGGTGGAGCAGCAATCGGAACATTAATTCTTCCGGGAATAGGAACCGTGGTAGGTGCCGCAGTTGGGGGAGTAGTTGGAGGAATTGGCGGAGCCATAGGTGCAAGACAGTTAGGTGAGTATGCTGTTGAAGAATTATACACAGGAGATTAAGCGATGAAAAACGGGAAATTAGTGTTGTATAGGCATAAGGACTGTAGTGGTGAAAGTGAAAACATGTATATTATCGATGTTCCTTACAATGAATTTAAAGACAAGCAGTTATGTAGTCGTATATGGAGTGAAATATACCCTACATTGCTTGAAGGGTATGATTTTTTTGTTAGATGTGAGGCAAGTGACTGGCGTAACATTTTAAGACAAAAATATTTCCCCGCAAGGTCAGCAAAGAGATTTTCATTTATTTGTTATGTAGATAAGGTGACAGAATATATAGATGAAAACCCCTCACTTTTATGGTGTGAAGAACAGTATAAACAAACTGATACGCGTGATAGGACCGTAAAATACGGAAAGGACTTGTATGTTTACTCGGAAAAGATAGAGCCGGATTTAGTTAGAATATTGAGTGACTATGATGAGAGCCCGGGGTTCTTTTACGGATATCCTAAAGGGTATACATTTGAAGAAATCAAAAAGTTTTCACGTAACTTTCCACCGAAATATGCCATAGAGTGCGGTGGATCCTTAATTTCAATCAATCCGGAGATATATCCATACAAACAGCTAATCGACCGAATAAAAACAGTTACCGATATGTATAATGTCGAGTTAGAGATTGAAGAAAATAATATATTTAAAGAGGAGTTATAACATATGAAATATTATCCAATAGGAACGGTGGTTACCTTAAAAGGTGGTAACAGACCGATAATGATTTACGGACGTAAACAGATGCAGGCGGGAAGTGATGTTAACTATGATTATGTAGCCTGCCTATATCCTGAGGGAAACCTCTCGGATGAATATAACTTTTTCTTTCAAAGCGAACAGATAGGAAAGGTGCATTTTACCGGTTATGAAAGTTTAGAGGAAGATTATATGCAAAAATTGTTGCAGGAAGTATAACGACAAAAGGTGCTGTGCATTTTTTGATAACTTTCAGTCAAACAACAATAGAAACAGCTAATAAATCATGCGGGATTTTCGCTGAAAGTAAATTTCAAAAGACGTGATAATAAAAAATTGGCAATTAATGCACGTCCTCGCTTACACTATCGATTTAGCATATACAGGGGATTAACAATGTATGAGAAAAAATCTAAATACTTTGTGAGCGAAGACGTGTACTACA
>CAYJKY010000088.1:0-4043 GCA_964370825.1 uncultured Oscillospiraceae bacterium | reverse complement strand
TTCGCATTTCAGTTTTTTTCTTTGGCTCTTTTTTGCTTCGCTAAAATTCGCATTTTAACTTTTTTCTTTGGCTTTTTTGTTTTGCCAAAATCGCATTTCAACTTTTCTTTGGCTTTTTTGTTTTGCCAAAATCGCATTTTATTTTTTTATTTTATTTTACTTTAAGGAAAATTATGTCTACATTAAATTTTGAAGAGATGTCACTCAAACCTGAGATGCTCAGGGCACTTTGTGAGGTTGGTATTACCGAGGCTACCGAGGTGCAGACCAAAACTATACCTATGGTTCGTGCCGGCACCGATATTTTTGCACGTTCACAGACCGGTACCGGTAAAACTATCGCCTTTGGCGTTCCTGCTATCGAGGCGGTGGAGCAGGGTGATAGGTCGATACAGGTTTTAATCCTCTCCCCCACAAGGGAGCTTGCACAGCAGTGTGCTGCAGAGCTGCGGAAACTTGCACAGTATATCCCCTACATAAATGTTGCGGAAATCTATGGCGGTGCCGATTTTAGGGCGCAGTTTCGTGAGCTTAAAATCGCAAACATCGTGGTAGGTACTCCGGGGCGTGTCATGGACCATATGCGTCGTAAAACACTCAAACTTTCCTCCATAAAAATGGTGGTGTTGGATGAAGCGGACGAGATGCTCAACATGGGCTTTAAGGAGGATGTCGAGACCATTTTAAGTGATTCACCCGAAAACAGGCAAACCGTAATGTTTTCGGCAACCATACCGTCCGAAATTTTAAGAATAAGCAAGGAGTTTCAAAAGGATCCCGTCAACATAGAAATCAACGCAAAACATGTTGTGCTCAGCAATATTCGCCAATGCTATGTAAATCTTCCGAGAAACCGAAAGCCGGATGTTCTTCGCCTACTCCTTCACCGCTACAGCCCCAAAAGGGTGATAATGTTTGCCAACACCAAAACCATGGTGGACGAGCTAACCGAGATGTTGAACGAGGCAGGATTTACCACAGCGGGACTGCACGGAGACATGCGTCAGGGACAGCGTACCCTCGTTATGAGTGCCTTTAAGCAGGGAAAAACCAACATCCTCGTCGCAACCGATGTTGCCGCACGTGGAATTGATGTGAACGATGTTGATTATGTTATCAACTACGATATCCCCAAAACCTCCGACTATTATGTGCACCGAATAGGCCGAACCGGACGTGCAGGTCGCACCGGAACCTCCATAACCCTATGTTGCGAATCACGTCAGGTAAGCGACCTAAAACAGCTCGCAAAGTCAAGCCTTTCAAGTGTTGAAGAACTTCCCATACCCACAATTGCCGATATCGAGGCAGAGAGCCGCAGACGTTGTATCGACGAAACCGTAGCACTGCTAAAGGGTGACGTTAATTCCGATTACCATGAGATAGTCAATGATCTTATAGAAAACGGCATCGACATCAAGGCTGTAGCGGCGGCACTGCTTGCAAAAAATCACCAAAGAAGTACCGACAATTTAGTTGATGTTAAGCATTCGGATAAACGTCAGCGTTCCGAAAAACCAAAAAGACATCACGACGACGATATATACGCCGAGATAGTTATAAATGTGGGCAAGGCCGACCACGTTACCCCAAACCACATCGTTGGCGCAGTCACCGAGGGCGCAGGCATCTCTTCAAAGATGATAGGCAGGATAGATATAACCCCACATCTCACCATAGTTAATGTGCCGTCCGACATAGCCATAGACGTTGTAAACGCAATGCACGGACGAAAAATAGCAAGAAAATCCGTAACCGTAACGCTTGCCGACAAGGGCAGACGCAAAGGCGGTAAACCGCACAGACGGCACGGCAAAACAAGAATTCCACACAAAGACTAATAATCATTCAACCCGAAAAACGACACAAGATTGCCGGATAATGTGCTGATTTTCCGATCAAAGAACTATACGTTATCATTCAACCATTTCGCAACCCCGTCCTCGCTGTTTGCTGCGATCACGGCGGTTGCGATTTCTTTTAGCCGTTTGTCGGCATTTGTAACGGCATAACATTCGTCTGCCGATTTAAACATCGGTAGGTCGTTAACAGCATCGCCGAAAGCCACAACCCTGTCACATCCCAAAATTTCCTTTAAACGCATAACTCCCCGAGACTTGTTAACCCCCTGTGGCATAATCTCAAGCCAGGCATCTCCGCTGTATATATCACTGTGAAACAAACAGGAAAATCTCTCCTTAAGATCGTTGTAAACCGGCAACAGATTTTCCGCATATGTAATACAGCTAAAGTAAAACGGTTTGTCGATATGTTCAAGGTCTAAACAACTTGTCGGGTTTTCCCGCCCGTCTCCTTTTCTTGTATCAATAAAACTTTTTGTCTTAACACATATCTGATTAGGCAGGTAGGAAAATTTTTCCTCACCATCAATAAACGAGTAGACAATCGGCGAAACACCGTATCTCATCATAAGGTGATATATCTCGGTGTAATCCTCGTCGCTAAAATAATTTTCATACAGTATTTCGCCCGAAATCCTTTTTACAACAAAACATCCATTATATATTACGGTAGGAAAATCTCCATCTATCTCGGCTGTAACCACAACCGCAGTTTTACCGGAGCGTGCAGTTGCATAGGAAAAAATCATACCCTCGCCGACCAGCCTGTTAACCGTGCGATGACTATATTCCGACAGCCGCTGTGACCCATTAAGCAATGTTCCGTCAAGGTCTGATACATACAAGGTTTTACCCATAGATATACCCCTCCCTTTCTCTCACAAAATCCATTTCTATTATAGTATAATTATACTCTAAACATATGCAATGTCAACTATCGAAATGATCAAAAATAAACGTTTTGCGCTTACATTTCACGGTTAATCTGCATTATGGTAGTTTTCGTCACCCCCTCCCTATGATAATGGATAAATGAAGCAAATGTAAGAAATGATAAATAATGCTCTGTATGAAGTTAGATTCTATCAATTATGTAATATATGTTGATATTTAAACGCAGCTGTGTTAATATATGTATACAGTAAATTTTATATGTGAAATGAAAGAAAGGATATTATCATGAAAAATAGTAACAATCTAAAAAAAGAGTGGATTAAGCCCGGAGTTTCTTCACTTCAAATTAACGAAACATTGAATAACGGCCTTTTCAACGGCAATGGCAATGGGTTCGGTCATTGTAAACATGACCCGAACGGCAATGGCAACGGTCATTTCAAATACGACGATATGTGCTCCTAAATCTTTGCACAAGCAAAAACCGTCAGCGCAAGATATACGGCTATCCATTATAAAAATCCATCGGTACAAAAAGCCGGTGGATTTTTTACATGCTATTCTCGTTCATACTATGGGGTAAGATTTTTTGACAAATATAGTATTAAGCTATCATCATTCACACATGGTGCATATTGCTTTAAAGGTTCATCATTAAACCAAACACCGCTTCCGTCAGGTATATAGCCTCTCTTAATGTACATTCTTTGTGCCGAGCCATACCCATAGTGAAGTCCTACCCCGAGACATATTGTAGATGAGTATTGCTGCACAGACTTCTCAATGCAATCCATAATTGCTGTACCTACCCCATTGTTTTGAAATTTTTCTAACACGTTAAAATCAACAATCACAGGTATATTTTTATCTTTAAATGGTCCGTGCTCATCATGTGGCAATAAAGTTGCATATCCTGCAATTTCATTACCTACTGTAGCAACAAACACCTGTCTGCTTCCTTTTTCCTGATCGTTAAAATAATTTTGAAATTGTTCTGCCGGCTTATCCCACCCCTGCTTCTTAAACTCAATTTGAAAAGCCGTTATGTCGCTTCTTATCATTTTTCTAATATTGATACTCATTGTTTTCATTCCTTTATATAGATTATAGCAAACTGCCGGAGAGTTTTGATATAATGATTATACTCTATTTAGTTGGTTTTTCCTCTTTTTATTTTTCCTACTGTACAATATCTATCGCACGCCTACAACCTCAATAAAATTCACTTAAAACATGTAGGTTTGTCAAACATATTGGACAGAGAGAGGAGAAAGATTAAGAAGCCAA
>CAYJKY010000087.1:0-4438 GCA_964370825.1 uncultured Oscillospiraceae bacterium | reverse complement strand
TTGAGGGGCTAATGAAAGCAATTTCGTGCAGGTTCAAGTCCTGTTGTCCGCACCAAAAACCACTGACTTTTGTCAGTGGTTTTTTTGTGAACTAAACAGCAACACCGCACGCTATCGTTTGTGATAGGTGCGGTGTTTTAGTGTTACTTATTATGTTAGTTATACACCCCTGTTAGTGGGCTGATTGCGGGGTTGAATGTGGTGTTTGGTGTTGGTGTAGGTGCTGATACATTCTCTGTCCACTGCGCATATAGCGTAGTTACCGTACTTGGAACGATTGCTCCGGGCTCATAAGTTCTACCGCTGCCATTTGCCTGTGTGTTCCACGCAAGATATGTTCCTGTGTTTCCCGCTGGGCGAGTTAAACCTTCGGCAGGTGGTGCGGTGTAGCTATCTGCTTCCGAAACGATATTGATGCTGTTTTCAGAATTAAAACTACCACCGTTTAGGTTAAGGGCTATTGCGTTTAAGCCGTTAATGCCTAATGTATCAGGGTTTAAAACCTCAAGCGCAGGTCGAAAGCCGAGGTCTGACATACGATTATAGCCATAGGTATTAACCCAAGCGTTAGCAGACGAGGAACCGCGGGCCGCCCGAGCAGAGTCTATATAAGTATCCTGCCCCCACGAAAAGATACCACTCCAATTTTGTATATACCCACCATTTTTACCCAATATCACATCCCACTCGTTGTTTGTGGGGTTACCGCCGGGGTTTGGTGCGTTCGTATCACTTCCTGCAGATAACGAGCGCAAGGTGTAGTTTGTGTCGTATGGTTTTCCGAAAATGAGGTTTTCCGACGGCATTGTCCCACTGCCGTCATCATTTAACCCTGAAAGTTTATTCCATGAAACGGTGTGGCTGACATTATAATCCGCAACAAAAAGGCTGCGGTAGGTAGGGGTTGCACTTGCGGTGGTGCTTGCATTCCTATCTCCACTGCTTGCATTGTTCAAGCTATACGTATTCACCGTACCTGTGTATGTAAAGGGCACATAGTGCAGTGTATCGTCCGGCAATGCCGTGTTTATCGTGCCAATGTTGGCAGCTTCGTTCGATAGGTCAAAGTAGTATGTTTCGCCCATAGGTAGATTGAATTGCTCATCTATCCACATTGCAAAAAGCGCAGTAACGGTGCTCGGGACGCTTTCCCCGGGCGCATAGATTGTGCCGCTACCGTTTTCCGAAGTGTTCCACGCGAAAAATGTTTCACTGTTGCCCGCTGGGCGGGTCAAGCTCGTTGAATCAGGCGCGGTATAGCTTGTGCCTGTATATATCATGTTCATGCTTGTAATGGTGGTGTCATCACCCAGATGCCCACCGTTTAGGTTAAGTTTTATCGTCTTTAGACCATCCGTGCCTAAAGCGGTAGGGTTTATAACTTCAAGGACGGGGCGAAAGCCATAATTGGCGAGCTCACCTCCACCATCGTTATGCGTCCAATAGTCGGTGGATAAATCACCGCGCATTGCAACATGATCGCCCTGCCCTGCATATGTATCTTGCCCCAGTGAATATAGACCACTGACTATATTTTTAATTGGATTTTCCAATCCGGTTTTGCCCAATAGTGTATCCCACTCGTTGTTTGTGGGGTTACCTCCGGGGTTTGGTGTGTTCGTATTACTTCCCGCAGAAAGCGAGCGCAGGGTATAATTAGTGTCGTAGGTTTTGCCGAATATCAAGCCGCTGTTATTCAGCATGTTCCATGAGATGGTGTGGCTGACATTGTAATCCGCCACAAAAAGACTGTGGTCGTAGGTATAGCCGTATTGTGCGCCCTCATCAGTTGTCGTGCTTGCGGCGGCACTTGAGAAGATAGAGCCACTGCTTGCGTTAGTCAAGCTATACGCATTTACCGTGCCTGTATATGTAAAAGGCACATAGTTTAGTGTTTCGTCCGGCAATGCCATGTTTATCGTGCCAATGTTGGCAGCTTCGCTCGACAGGTCAAAGTAGTAGGTTTCGCCCACGGGTAAGTTGAATTGCTCTTCTATCCACATGGCATAAAGCGTGGTAACGGTATTCGGAACGCTTTCTCCGGGCGCATATGTTGTGCCGTTACCGTTTGCCTGTGTGTTCCATGCAAGGTATGTTCCGGTGTTGCCCGCAGGGCGGGTCAAGCTCGTTGCATCGGGTGCGGTATAGCTTGCGCTTGTATACACCATGTTCATGCTTGTAATGGTGGTGTCATCACCCAAATGCCCACCGTTTAGTTGGAGAGTTATGGTCTTTAGGCCGTCCTTACCTAAAGTATCGGGATTCAGAACTTCAAGAGCGGGCCGCCAGCCAATTGTTTGGTTGCTCTCGTTTCCGGTGGCGAAACCCCAGGTGGCTGCGGACGAGTAACCGCGCACCGCATATAAGGATTGAACAGCCGATGTAGTAGTATCTTGCCCCCATGAGCCGGAAGGATTGGAAGTTGAGCCGGTGTTTTGGATATATGCACTATTTTTACCCGATATTGCATCCCACTCATTGTTTGTGGGAGTTCCGCCGAGGTTTGTCACGCTATTGAAGGTATCACTTCCCGCAGAAAGCGAGCGCAGGGTATAATTAGTGTCGTAGGTTTTGCCAAATATCAAACTGTTTGTTCCGTTATTGTGTAAAGCATCCCATGACACGCTGTGGCTAACATTATAATCCGCCACAAATAAGCTGCGGTCAGTAGTGTTTGCACTTGCCGTGGTGCTTGCACTCGTATCCCCTCTACTTGTGCTGTCAAGGCTATACGCATTTATCGTACCGGTGTATGTGAAGGGCACGTAGTGCAGTGTGTCGTCCGGCAGTGCCGTGTTTATCGTGCCGATGTTGCCCGCTTCGTCCGATAAGTCAAAGTAATAGGTTTGCTCAACCGGTAGGGAAAACTGCTCTTCAACCTGCCAACGTGCATAAAGTGTGGTAACAGTGCTCGGAACGCTTGCACCGGGTGCATAATTTGTTCCGCGACCGTCCGCCTGTGTGTTCCATACAAAGAATGTTCCGGTGTTTCCCGCCGGACGTGTTAAGCCCTTGGCAGGAGGTGCGGTGTAGCTATCACCTGCCGATACGATATTGATACTGTCTTCGGAATTAAAGCTACCTCCGTTTAGGTTAAGGGTTATCGCCTTTAAACCATTCGCACCCAAAGTGTTAGGGTTTAAAACTTCAAGGGCAGGCCGAAAGCCTCTCGCATCAGATGGAGCACTTGCACCGGTGTAACTCCAATAGTTGGCAGACTCGTGACCACGAAGCACACGGTTACCATCCCTACTTGCATCTGTATCCTGCCCCCATGAGGAGATGTCTGTCCAGTTTTTAATATATGCACTATTTTTACCCAATATCACATCCCACTCATTGTTTGTGGGTGTACCACCGTTGCTTGTGGCAATATCGGCAGTGTTACTTCCCGCAGAGAGAGCACGCAGGGTATAGTTCGTGTCAAATGGTTTGCCGAAGATGAGGTTTTCTTCCGGCATCGTTCCTGTACCATTGGTATTTAATCCTGCGAGGGTGTACCATCTAATATAGCTACTGATATTGTAATCCGCCACAAAAAGGCTGCGGTCGGAAGGGTTTTGGCTTGCCGTGGTGCTTGCACTCGTATTTCCACTGCTTGCGTTAGTCAAGCTATACGCATTTATCGTGCCAGTATATGTAAAAGGTACATAATGAAGCGTGTCGTCCGGCAGGGCTGTGTTTATCGTGCCGATGTTGGCGGCTTCACTGGATAGGTCAAAATAATAGGTTTCGCCCACCGGCAGGGTAAATTGTTCTGTTGCCGCCATAACTTGTGTGCTTGGAATTAGTGTAAGCATCATCGTCATAGCCATAATAACTGTTAAAAATCTTTTCTTCATAAGCACCAAACCCTTTATTTTATTCAAAAATATCTAAAATAAATTATATCATTTCGGTGAAAAAATGTCAATTTTAATATTTGTGCTATGATTTCGTACAGAGGGATATAAAAGTTAATATTTTTATTTTTTGCTGCAAGTTTAGCGGTTTTTCTATTTTTCTCATTTTTAACATTGCTCAATGGCTGTAAAACCGCATAATATCAGCGTTTTTCTATGCCCCTCATGGTTATTTGTCCCATTTTGAGTAATCATAACCCAAGTGAGGGTGTGATTACTCAATTTTTTTCTGTGTAAATATATTTGTTTGTCTTTATAGTTGTTCATCTTGAAAAACGTTACAAGATTGTCGAGCAGAAATTCCGCCTATCAAGGCGGAGGATTGAGGAATACTTCCGTATTCCGATTGACGACAACGCAGGTAGGTGGGATTTCTGCCGGGAAGATGTGGTGGTTTTTAAGTTGAATGACTATTGTTTTTAAGCCACGACCATGTAGTTTATGAGCATCCGTACCAAACTCACATAATCCGAACCATATTTTCCAAATTGGAGATGGGTTCGGATTTTGTATTTTACTTAGCGAATTAAATTATG
>CAYJKY010000086.1:0-4585 GCA_964370825.1 uncultured Oscillospiraceae bacterium | reverse complement strand
CGCACAGGTTAGACTGCTTAATGCTGCTCGGTTCCCCGCCTGACATGGTTCACTGTCGCCTGTCGCACAGTTCCATGTCGTCCACCCTCGTCACAAACCATACGGTTAACAACATTTAGGATGTAACGCTATTATACACTAATTGTTCCAATTGTGCAAGTGCATATTTTATAAGTGAAACCGAATTGTCACCTTTTCCGGGTCTAAGCAGTATATAAGGTTTGGTGCCATCGATATATTTTGCCCTGCCTGCCATAGCGGTTATAAAGGGTGCGAGCATCTGTTTCTCATATCCGTCGGTATAACAGATAAGCTCTCCCTTTTTTTGACCTATCTCATAAAAGTTTAGCTTTGCTGCTGTTACCCTCATAAGAGAGATTTCGCACAGCCCGCGTGCACTCTCCGGAACGGCACCGTATCTGTCGGCAAGCTCCGCAAGAATATCCTCGGCATCCTCCGGGGTTTCTATAGCCGCAATACGTTTATAAACCTCGATTCTCGAGGCGGTATCCGGTATATATTTTTCCGGTATATACGCATCGGCAGATATATCGATAAGACACTGCGATTTATCCGGAGCCGGCTTATAACCCTTTTCAATCGCTATCGCAAGGTTAAGCATCTTCATGTACATCTCATAGCCCACGCTGGTGAGATGCCCGCTCTGGCTTTTGCCGAGAAGGTTTCCTGCGCCTCTTATCTGTAAATCCCTCATGGCAATTCTAAATCCGCTTCCGAAGCTGGTAAACTCTCTTATTGCGGAAAGGCGTTTTTCGGCAATCTCGCTTACCACCTTGTCCCTTCTGAAGGTGAAGTAGGCATAAGCTTTTCTTGAACTTCGTCCCACCCGACCTCGCATCTGATACAGCTGGGAAAGTCCTAAGCGGTCGGCATCCTCTATTATCAGAGTGTTGCAGTTGCGAACATCCACCCCGGTCTCGATTATGGTGGTGCAGATGAGAATATCCAGCTCGCCCGAGAGTAGCCTATTCCAGACGGATGACAGGCTTTTTTCGTCCATTCTGCCGTGAACAAAGTCGATATTTGCACCCGGCACAAGCTTTGCGACCCTCGATGCACAGTACTCAATGGTGTCTATTCGGTTATGGATATAGTAAACCTGACCACCTCTTGACAACTCTCGCTCTATCGCCGAGGATATCACCATGTCATCGTATTCGGCTACATAGGTTTCTACCGGCTGACGCTCGTAGGGAGGCTGGTCTATGGTGGAGAGGTCGCGTATTCCGGAAAGTGCCATATTGAGGGTTCTCGGTATCGGGGTTGCCGACAGTGTGAGCACGTCCACACCCACAAACAGTTCTTTGAGTCGTTCCTTATGGCTCACCCCAAAACGTTGCTCCTCGTCCACAATCAAAAGGCCGAGGTTTTTAAACTTAACACTTTTTTGTATCAGCTTATGGGTTCCTACCACTATATCGATTCTACCCGAGGCTATGTCTCGCAATGTCAGATTATTATCCCTTGTACTTCTGAAGCGAGAGAGTATTCCCGGTCTTACCGGAAAATGCTCCATCCTCTCGGCAATGGAGTTGTAGTGTTGCATTGCAAGAATTGTTGTGGGGCAAAGCAGTGCAACCTGTTTTCCGCTTAATATACACTTAAAAGCGGCACGCAGGGCAACCTCGGTTTTGCCAACACCTACATCACCGCACAGTAATCTGTCCATGGTGTGTGGTGACTGCATATCCTTTTTAATTTCGGTTATTGCCCTTAGCTGATCATCCGTCTCGTCATATGCAAATCGTTGCTCAAAATCTGCCTGCCAGTCGTTATCTCTATCGAAGGAAAAGCCCGGAGTTTCAAGCCTCTTTGCATATAGCTCGATAAGCTCCTTTGCCATCTCGGCGGTTGCCGCCTTTACCTTGCTCTTGGTTTTGTTCCAATCAACACCACCGAGTCGAGATAGCTTAACCCCCTCATCGGCACCGCTGTGCCGTGAAAGCAGGTCGAGCTGGGTAACGGGAATGTATAATGCGTCCCCCTTAGAGTATTCCAACATTATATAGTCCTTGGTAACACCCTGCATCTCACGGCTTTTTATGCCTTTGTACAAGCCTATGCCGTGGTTTTGGTGCACAACATAGTCGCCGGGAGATATGTCGGATAGGGAGGAGAGTCCCTTTGTCTTTCTCGGCTTTTTCTCAACAACATCGCTACGTCTACCGGTAATAATTGCCAGCTTTTCGTGGGGGAAGTCTGCACCTGCCGAAAGATTGCCCTGTTCCACCACCACAACACTGCGGCGGCTGTCGGCGTTTCGCTCGGTCGTGGCATTTATACCCTGTAGGTTAAGCTCCTTTTCTATTGCGGCGGCGGCACGACGGGTACCCACAAGTAAGCGACACTGATATCCCCTTTTAAGGTAGTCGGCAAGTTCCTCGAATAACCCCTTTGCAACACCGCTCCAGACAGGCAGACGGTGACAAAGAATATTAATGCTGTTATTTAACTCAACGCCTTTTATCGAGCGCTCAAAACTCTCAAAGATAAGCGCACCTTCCGATATAAGCTTGATATAATCGGAGGGCTTGCGGTAGTAGCTCAGCTTTTGCGGAAGATCAAGTGCCTGTAGCTGTAACGTTGCACGCTTATCCGACTCCTGTGCCGACTCAAATATTGCGGCATGGTCGTCTGCGATGATTATCGGATTATTCAGATAGTCTGTCAGAATGCCCGGCTTTGGGTATTTTATAGGGTAAAACCTGTCAAGCGATGCTGGCATTACTCCACTTTCAAGAGAAACAAGCTCCTCATAAAAGCTCTCGATTATCTCCTTTTTATCCCGTCTTTTTTCAACAAAATCATGAAAAGACTTTAACACCTGCTCGGGGCTCTCGAAAATAACCTCTCTTGCCGGCGATATGTGAACCTTTTTAAGCCTGTCGTCACGACGCTGGCTTATGACGTCAAACTCCGCCATCTGCTCTATAACATCGCCCCAGAACTCACAGCGTACCGGGCGCTCAAGATCCGGTGTAAATATGTCAAGAATACCACCACGTAGTGAAAATTGGCCGGGTGCTTCCACATTGTCTCGACGGATATATCCTGACATTACAAGACGCTCGGTAAGTTTGCTTAGCCCAAGGGTGTCGCCTATGCTCAGGGTAATGGTGGCATTGCAAAACTGCTCCCTTGTCGGCAACGGACGACAGATTGCCTCGGCGGTGGTAACAATAATGTCGGCACGTCCTCCAACCATACGGCCGAGTGCCTCTATTCGCCGATACTCATGGCTATGATTTTGACCTTCGACGTGTGCAAGCACAAGGTCTCTGCCCGGCAGTGCACATGCCTTTCCGGGTTTTAGTCGGTTTAGGTCGGCGGTCAGCACATTGCAATCGCTGTCGGTCGGTGCAATTACTAAAAGCGGTCGGGAGGTTTTTTCTGCTAAAGCTACATAGTAAAACACTCTTCCTGCTCTTGGCAGACCAAAAACACCGCAACAACCCCTTGTTGCGGCCTGTAACAGCTCACCGAAGCTTTCGCCATCAGAGAGTCTTTCGGTTAACGTCGTCTTTAACATTGTCTCATTATGCCCGTTACTTGCTGTATAAATTCATTCCCTTGTCGACTTCACCTTTTGAAAAAAGGGTAACAAAGGAAAGAATATCCTCCATACGTTCGCTCAAAAGATTGCGGTCCGACTTCGAAAAGTCGGAAAGTACATGTCTTGCCATGTCACCTTCGTGTGCGCCTACACCTATGCGTAGACGACAAAACTCCTCGCCACAGTGGGCGATGATGCTTTTGATTCCGTTGTGTCCCGCGGCAGAACCTTTTAGACGTACTCTGAGTTGTGCCGTAGGCAGTGCTGCCTCGTCGTATATTACACTAACACGGTTTATCGGAAGTTTATAAAAGCTCATTGCTTTTTTTACACTTAGCCCCGAGTTATTCATAAAGGTCTGCGGTTTAAGGAGAAGGATTCTTTTACCATCGAGGTTGATTTCTCTGCATAGTCCGTCAAAACGACGTTTTGTAATCGCCTCGCCTGCCGAATCTGCTATATAATCGAGGGCAATAAATCCAATATTATGTCGGTTGTTTTTATATTTATCACCCGGATTGCCAAGCCCGACAATGAGGGCATCTATAGTACTCTTCTTAAAGAACATCATACAAACATAGAGGATATGGGTTTATCGCTGTAAATTCTGGCGATTGCCTCGGCAAACACCGGTGCAACGTTAAGCACCTTTATTTTATGACATTTTTTTGCTTTTTCGGATATATTTATTGTATCTAACAGAACAATTTCGTCTATAACACTGTCACAGATGTTCTCAAGTGCGTTTCCGGATAATACACCGTGTGTTGCGCAAGCGTTTACGCTACGGGCGCCACGCTCCTTGATTGCAGCGGCGGCATTACATAGTGTTCCTGCCGTGTCGATGATATCGTCTAAAATTAATACATCCTTGCCCTCTACATCACCGATAACATTCATTACCTCGGAAACGTTGGCACGGCTACGACGTTTATCAACGATGGCAAGAGGTAGCTCGAGTCGCTCGGCAAACTTTCTTGCACGGTTTACACTGCCAAGGTCCGGCGACAT
>CAYJKY010000085.1:0-5105 GCA_964370825.1 uncultured Oscillospiraceae bacterium | reverse complement strand
AATTGGAAGAAAACCCATCGTCATCCCTGCTGGTGTTGATGTTGCATTAAATGGCAACAATATATCAGTAAAGGGCCCCAAAGGTAAGCTTGATTCCACAATTCATTCGTTAATATCTTTAGATATTGCTGACGGAATAATTAATGTGAAAAGGCCTAATGACGAAAAAGAAGCCCGCAGCCTGCATGGGCTGACCCGAACACTTGTTGCAAACATGATTGAGGGTGTATCGGCAGGATTTAGCAAGACTCTTGATATACAGGGTGTCGGCTATCGTGCTGCAATGCAGGGAAATAAACTTGTATTAACCCTCGGCTTCTCTCACCCGGTTGAGAGATCCGAAACAGAGGATATTAAAATAGAGGTTCCGGCTCCTAACAGGATTGTCATTTCGGGAGTGGACAAACAAAAGGTCGGCCAGTTTGCGGCCGAGATAAGAGAAATCAGACCGCCTGAGCCTTATAAGGGCAAGGGAGTCCGCTATCTTGGCGAATTTATTGCTAAGAAAGAGGGTAAAGCCGGTAAAGCTAAGTAGATAACTGTGAAAAGGATTGATTTATGATTAAGAAATTTGATAGAGCTGCAGCCCGTGCTAAGCGTCAAACCCGTGTACGTGGTAAGGTAAGCGGCACCATAGACCGTCCGCGTTTAAATGTATTTCGTTCCGCATCACATATCTATGCTCAGATAATTGATGATGTAAACGGTGTTACCATAGTACAAGCTTCAAGTCTTTCAAAAGATTTTAAGGGGAACGGCGGTAATATTGAGGGAGCCAAATCGATTGGCGAAGCGGTTGCAAAGGCTGCTCTTGAAAAGGGCATTAAAGAAGTCGTGTTTGATCGTGCAGGATACCTGTATCATGGTCGTATTAAGGCCGTGGCAGAGGGTGCACGTGAAGCCGGATTGACATTGTAAGAAGGAGTATGGAAGTGGATAAAATCAACGCAGCTACTCTTGATATTAAGGAAAAAGTTGTTGCCATAAACCGTGTTTCAAAAACGGTTAAGGGTGGTCGTATATTTAAGTTCTCGGCTCTCGTTGTCGTAGGTGACGGAAACGGTATGGTAGGTTATGGTCTCGGTAAAGCATCCGAGGTTCCGGAAGCTATCCGTAAAGGCATGGAGGATGCAAAGAAGAACATGTTCAAGATCTCCCTCCGTGGAACAACTATTCCCCACGAGACCATCGGTAAGTTTGGTGCAGGTCGTGTTATGTTACGTCCGGCCGCAGCAGGTACCGGCGTTATAGCCGGCGGCCCCGTTCGTGCGGTTCTCGAGGTTTCCGGTATTAAGGATATTCGTACAAAATGTATACGCTCTAACAACCCCTGTAACGTTGTTGCAGCTACGATTAATGGCTTAAAGAGCCTTCGTGATCTAAAGCAGGTTGCTGAAAACCGTGGCAAAACAACCGCAGAGATCATCGGTTAGTGGAGGATATGATGGCAAACAAAAAACAAAATGATGGCATTCGTATAAAGCTTGTTCGCTCGCTTGTCGGATGTAAAGAGGGTCAGATAGCAACAGCCCATGCACTCGGTTTAAGAAAAATCGGAATGGAGACTGTTCAGCCGGATAATGCTGCAACCAAGGGAAAGATTAATAAAATATCTCATCTTGTTTGCGTGATAGAGAATTAATAGGAGGGTAAACCTGTGCAACTGCATGAACTAAAACCCGCCGGCGGTGCGGTTAAATCCGCAAAGCGCAAAGGAAGAGGTAATGCCTCCGGAAACGGTAAAACAGCCGGATACGGTCACAAAGGTCAGAAGGCTCGTAGTGGCTCTAAGAAGGCAGGCTTCGAGGGAGGTCAGCTCCCATTACAGCGCCGGCTACCCAAAATCGGATTTAATAATATTTTCAGAAAAGAGTTTAATACTGTAAGCATCGAAAGATTAGATTGCTTTGAGGCAGGTACAACCATCGATCGTCAGGCCTTGGTAGATGCCGGTATTATCAAAAACACTCGTAAAGCTGTAAAGGTACTCGGTACCGGTGAGTTGACAAAGAGTCTTACCGTGAAGCTGGACGCATACACCGCTTCGGCTAAGGAAAAAATTGAGAAGGCCGGGGGAAAGACAGAGGAGGTTTAGGTGCTATCTACACTTAAGCAGGCATGGAAAATTGAGGATCTGCGCAAAAAAATTCTGTATACACTGCTAATGCTGTTGATATTCAGAATCGGCGTGGCAATTCCTGTTCCTTTTATGAGCCCGGGTGCGCTTTCATCACTTGTTACTCAGGACGGCAACATGTTTAGCTGGATTGATACATTGACAGGTGGAGCGTTTTCACAGGCTACCTTGTTTGCGCTTTCGGTTCAACCTTATATTACCGCCTCGATTATAGTAAACCTTTTAACGGTTGCTATTCCTGCGCTGGAAAGGTTAGCCAAAGAGGGCGAGACAGGACGTAAAAAGATACAGAAAATTACAAGGTTAGCCGGTGCCGGTCTTGCACTTATACTTGCCATAATGTATTATTTCTTACTCCGTTCGCAAAATGCACTCACATATACATCCGGATTTTCCGGAGTTTTCTCGGCAATCGTAATTGTACTTGCATTTACTGCCGGTGCTGTGCTGATTATGTGGATGGGTGAGCAGATTGATCGTAAGGGAATCGGTAACGGACTTTCAATCTTGATTTTTGCCGGAATTGTGTCGGGGCTTCCCGGCGTCGTGTCAATCGTAAGCAGTGAGCTTGAACTTGCAGCAAACGGACAGCCGGAAAAATATATATTCCTACCGATTATAGCAATTTTAATGCTCGTTGCCGTTGGGTTGGTTGTGGTTCTTGCAGCTGCTGAGCGTCGCATACCGGTTCAATATGCAAAAAGAGTTGTGGGTCGTAAGATGTTTGGCGGTCAGTCAACATTCATTCCGCTTAAACTTAATATGAGTGGTGTTATGCCTATCATCTTTGCATCGGCAATTGTTTCTATACCGGGAACAATCACGGCTTTTGCAAATCCAGACCCGACAAGCTTTTGGGGTCAATTATTATCGGGATTTAACTATAACGGCGTTGCATATGCAGTTATTTACCTGCTGTTAATCATAGGTTTTAATTACTTCTATGTTTCAATGCAGTATAACCCGATTGAGATTGCAAACAATCTTCGCAAAAATAACGGAACGGTTCCGGGAATACGTCCCGGTAAGCCGACATCAGATTTCATTATTAAGGTACTCTCGAAGATCACATTTATCGGCGCTATCTTCCTTTGTACAGTTGCTGTAGGTCCAATCGTTTTGGGTAACCTAACAGGCATTCCGCTTCAGCTCGGCGGTACATCACTGCTGATTGTTGTGGGTGTGGCACTTGATACGGTGCGTCAGATAGAGAGCTATCTAACAATGAGACACCATAAAGGCTTTTTAGAGTAAGCGGGAGGCAGAAGTATGAATCTAATATTTTTAGGAGCTCCCGGTGCCGGTAAGGGTACAGCTGCAGAGGGTGTTGCAAAAGAACACTCGTTTGCCTCCATAAGTACCGGTGCTATACTTAGAGAAGCTATTAAAAACAAAACCGAACTCGGCCTCAAGGCTAAGTCAATAATTGAGGCCGGTGAACTTGTTCCGGATGATGTTATCATAAATATCGTTAAGGAAAGAATTAAAGAAGAAGACTGCAAACCGGGATTTATCCTTGATGGAGTACCGAGAACTTTAGAGCAGGCGAGAATGTTGGATGAACTCGGTGTTCGTATTGACAAGGTAATTCAGTTTGATATAGAGTCGCAGATTGTAATTGACAGACTGACTGGTCGTAGGGTTTGTGTAGATTGTGGAGATACATTCCATATCATAAGCAAGCCGAGCGTAAAGGAAGGAATATGCGATCGTTGCAGTGGTCATTTGATTATCCGTAAGGATGACGAACCGGAGACAATTATTGAGCGTCTTAGGGTTTATGACGAGCTAACAAAACCGCTTGTTGATTACTATACTGACACAGGTAAACTAATTCACATAGATGCTTCTGCAAGCATCGAGGCAATATTGTCCGAGGTAACAAAGGCATTGGAGCTGTAGATTGATTGTTGTAAAGAATCAAAAGGATATTGAAAAACTCACAATTGCTTGTGAAATTTCGGCATCAGCCCTTAGGGCGGTTGGTTTGGCCGTAGAGCCCGGAATAACAGGCAGAGAGCTTGAGGCTATTGCGGTAAAGGTTATCAAACAGGCAGGTGCAACACCAAGCTTTTATAAGTACGGTGGTTTCCCCGGAAAGATATGTATTTCACGTAATGATACCGTAATTCACGGAATACCTACGAATGAAAAGATGAATTCCGGCGATATTGTCAGTATAGACATCGGAGCCTACTATAATGGATATCACGGAGATAATGCTGCAACATTTGCGGTAGGCAAGATAAGCGATGAAGCACAAAGCCTAATGGATGTAACATACCAAGCACTTCACAAGGCAATTAAGGCTGCAAAGCCCGGAAACCGAATAGGCGATATCAGTAATGCGATTGAGACACATGTAAGGGAGTTCGGATATTATCCGGTTAAGGACTGGGTAGGACATGGAATAGGACGAGAACTTCATGAGGATCCGCAGATACCGTGTGCGGGACCGCCGGGAAGAGGTGCAAGAATAATACCTGGAATGACTCTTGCGATTGAACCCATGATAAATATCGGAACAAACCTAACAAAGGTATTATCCGACGAGTGGACCGTAAAAACAACAGATAATTCTCTTTCGGCTCACTTTGAACACACCGTAGCTATTACAAGCGATGGAGCTAAGATACTCACAGCCGGTTGGGAGGATGGAGGATGACAACACTTCCTAACAACCACGCGGCACCGGTAGTGGGCCAGCTGGTAACATCACTTGCAGGTAGAGATAAAACAATAACTTTTGCGGTTATCCGCACCGAAGGGGAGTATGTTTACCTTGCCGACGGGAGAAATCGCAAAACCGAAACACCAAAAAAGAAAAAGGCAAAGCATATTCAAAAGACAACATGCGTTATCGACGGCGGCATTATCGCTTCTAACAGGCTGTTGTACAAAGCAATATGTAATGCACAATACAAAGAACAGGGGGATGAATCTTGTCCAAAGAAGATGTTATAGAAGT
>CAYJKY010000084.1:0-5542 GCA_964370825.1 uncultured Oscillospiraceae bacterium | reverse complement strand
TAAATTGGGGGACATAAGATGCAAGAATTGATAAAACGTGCAAAAGAGTTATTAAGTGATGGCACGGTTGCTCGTATCTTAGGATGGAAAAAAGGGGATTTAGCATACAACCCTGAGCCCACCTATTTTGAAAATGAAGAGCAACTTAGTGAGTTTGTATATGATGGATTTTGTGGGGCGAATTTAAGCAAATATATGATTGAAGCCTCAAGACAAGAGGGTAAAACCTTGGTGTTTTTAAAGCCATGTGATACGTATAGCTTCAATCAACTTATCAAAGAACACCGTGTGGATAGAGAAAAAGCTTATATCATAGGTGTGGGATGTCAAGGTAAACTTGATATAAAAAAGATTAACAAGCAGGGAATTAAAGGTATAAACAGTGTTAAGGGAATCGGTGGGTTAGACCGTGAAGAAACCATCGTTTTTGATACTCTTTACGGAGAAAAAACCTGCACTTACGAATCAGCAATGCTTGAGAGATGTTTGGTATGCAAAGGTAAAGAGCATAAAATCTTTGATGAAACGATAGGTGAATCGGTTGATACCGCTTCTAGCGAGAGGTTTGAAGAGGTAGCAAGAATCGAAGCGATGCCGCAGGAAGAGAGATTTGCATATTTCCAATCAGAGCTTAGCAGGTGTATTCGTTGTAACGCTTGTAGAAATGTATGTCCGGCGTGCAACTGTATGAAGTGTGTATTCGACAGCAACAAGTTTGACAGTGAGCAAAAGGCAAATGTCGATTCATTTGAAGAGAAGATGTTTCATATTATTCGTGCATACCATGTTGCAGGCAGGTGTACGGATTGCTCGGAATGTGCTCGTGCATGTCCCGAGGGTATACCTTTGGAGCTGTTTAACCGTAAGTTTATCAAGGACATAAACGAGCTTTACGGCGAGTTCCAAGCGGGAAACGATACAGAAGAAAAAGGGCCGCTTGTAGACTTTCAACTTGATGATGTGGAACCCGGTGTTGTCGGGGAAAGGAGATAAAGTATGTATAAAATAGAAAAAAACAACTTGTCTGCTCTGTTTTCCCTCATCAGGGAAACACAAGAACTGTATGTGCCTGCAAAGATAAACGGACAAACAAACTTTGCGGCATGGAGCGATGAGCTGGAGGTGGATCTCGAAACATTAATCACGGGGAAATCTGCAAAGGATGCATTTTTTCCGCAAAGTGAAACCTTATATTCATGTAGACAGGATGGAAAGAACATCACGGTTATTCCTGAGGAGTTAGTAGATCAAGATTTTGTGATTTTTGGTATGAAGGCTTGTGATGTAAAAGGCGTAGAGGTGCTCGATAGAGTATTTCTTGTAGATCCTATAGACACATATTACGCAGCGAGAAGAGCGCATGCGACTTTAATTTCGCTTGCTTGTAATGAACCGGAAGAAACCTGCTTTTGCAAGGTGTTTGGGATAGATGCATCGGAGCCACAAGCGGATGTTTCTACATGGATTGTGGGAGAAGAGCTGTTTTGGAAACCCAACACAAGCAAGGGAGAAGATCTCACAAATGCTCTGGCATCCTTGTTACAAGAGACGACGGACGACGTAGTAAAAGCTAAAAAAATAGAAATTAAATCGATTATAGATAGGCTTCCCTACAGCAATCTTTCGCTCGATGGATGGAACGGGGACGCGTTAAGCGAAAAATTTGATTCAACAAACTGGGAACAACTGTATAAAGCATGTCTTGCATGCGGCACCTGTACTTTTATCTGCCCTACATGCCAATGTTATGACATAAAAGACTATAACACCGGTAAAGAAATCAAGAGGTATCGTTGCTGGGATTCCTGCATGTATTCGGATTTTACAATGATGGCTCACGGAAACAACAGAACATCTCAGCTACAACGTTTTCGTCAGAGATTTATGCACAAACTGGTATATTACCCGGCAAACAACGAGGGGGTATATTCCTGTGTGGGCTGTGGACGCTGTGTGGCAAAATGTCCTTCGTCTTCAAACATTGTAAAAGTTATTAAGTCTTTCACGCAGGAAGGAGAGAGCAAGTCATGAGTCATGAATGTACCTGTAACCCGAGATTTGCACACGATGTACTAATTCCAAAGGTGGGTGTGATTACCGATATTCGTCAGGAGACACCTGACGTTAAAACCTTCCGAATCAACGCACCGGAGGGTGGAAAGCTATTTGATCACATGCCGGGACAGTGCGCGATGATCTGTGCGCCGGGGATTAGCGAAGGAATGTTTTCTATCACTTCTTCGCCTACTAACAAGGAATATCAAGAATATAGTATAAAACAATGCGGAGTGCTTACAGACTACCTACACGACCTTGTGGTTGGAGATCAGGTGGCTGTGCGTGGACCGTATGGGAACAACTTTCCTGTTGAAACCGAGCTAAAAGGAAAGAATTTGTTGTTTATAGCGGGTGGTATCGGCCTTGCTCCGCTACGCTCGGTTATTAATTACGTGATAGATAACCGCGACAATTACGGAACGGTAGATATCCTATACGGAGCACGATCTGCACAGGATCTTGTCCAGCTAAAAGAGATAAAAGAGGTATGGATGAACACGGAAGGCGTGAATGTTCATCTGACCATCGACAGGGAACAGGAAGGATGGGACGGACATGTCGGATTTGTGCCTACTTATCTCAAAGAGTTAGGATTTTCTACCGATAAAGTGGCACTTGTCTGCGGACCTCCTATCATGATTAAATTTGTACTGAGTGCCTTAGGTGAACTTGGATTTAGCAAGTCGCAAGCCTACACGACACTGGAGCTGAGAATGAAGTGCGGTGTTGGAAAATGTGGACGTTGCAATATTGGCGCTAAATTCGTATGCAAAGATGGTCCTGTGTTCCGCTGTGATGAGGTGGACGAGCTCCCCGAAGAATATTAAAGCAACCAAGCCGGTAAAGGTGATAGGTAGATGGTTGTGCAAGGCAATAAATTTAAGTAAAGAAAGGGTTGGTAACCAAAATGCAAGAAATGGTAAATGTATTTTTTTACGGTAAAAAATATAGTGTACCCGCTGAATTAACAATAATGACTGCTCAAGAGTATGTAGGGTATACGATAAAAAGAGGATGTGGGTGTCGCCACGGATTTTGTGGGGCATGTGCCACAATTTACAGAGTAAAAGGCAAAAACGAGATAAAGACATGTCTTGCCTGTCAGACGCAGGTAGAGGATGGAATGTACATTGCTACAATTCCTTTCTTCCCGTCGGACAAAAAGACCTATGATATTGGTGAAATCAAACCGACAGAGCAGATAATGATGCAGTTATATCCTGAGATTTATTGCTGTATAGGATGTAATGCATGTACAAAAGCATGTACACAAGATTTAAAGGTTATGCAGTACATTGCTCTTGCACAAAGAGCTGACTTTGAAGGTTGTGCTGAAGAATCTTTCGACTGTGTGGGCTGTGGTTGCTGTGTCGTCCGCTGCCCTGCGGGGATCTCGCATCCTCACGTGGGATTGCTGGCAAGGCGTCTCGTAGGTAAATATATCGCTCCTAAGACAAAGCATCTTGTGGATCGCGTTCATGAAATTGATACCGGTGAATTTGATGCATTAATCGAAAAAATTATGCAAAAACCCATCGCAGAGATGAAAGAACTCTATAATACAAGAGAGATTGAAAAATAAGGAGGATACGATTATGTTAACGGCGGAAATGCTTGAATCGATAAAAAAAGTAGAAGCGACTCGTACGGAAAGAATGAAGACAGAACCCAGACGTATGACTGCAGATGAAAAAGAAAATCTTCTTAAAGGTTTTCATCCGGATTACAAAACGGAAGGTTTTAAAGAGATTAAGGTTGGCAAAAACAAAGGGGAAAAAGCTCCAGCTGAGCTGAGCGATCTACTGCACTCCAATAGCCGCATTTTAAACGTGGATATTGACCTTGATAAGGTTGATTACGACGTGGACGTGCTAATTATCGGCGGCGGCGGAGCAGGTTCGTCAGCTGCGATAGAAGCGCATGAAGCAGGTGCAAATGTAATGATCGTTACAAAGCTTCGCATCGGGGACGCAAATACGATGATGGCAGAGGGTGGAATTCAATCGGCTGATAAAGAAAATGACTCGCCTGTTCAACATTACCTGGATGCTTTTGGCGGTGGTCACTATGCCGCAAGACCCGAACTTTTGAGAAGATTGGTAATGGAAGCACCCGACGCAATTAAGTGGCTAAACGAACTGGGTGTAATGTTCGACAAGGACAAAGACGGCAGAATGGTCACCACTCACGGCGGTGGAACATCGAGAAAGAGAATGCACGCATGTAAGGACTACTCGGGTGCCGAAATCATGCGTACCCTTCGTGATGAAGTTATCAATAGAGGCATTCCAGTGGTGGAATTCACCTCCGCTATTGAGCTCATAAGAGATGATAAAGGACAGGTTGCAGGTGCTGTGCTACAAAACATGGAGACGGATGATTACATGGTGGCAAAGGCCAAGACTGTAATCATTGCAACCGGTGGAGCAGGAAGATTACACTATCAAGACTTCCCAACATCCAACCACTACGGAGCGACTGCGGATGGGCTTGTAATGGGCTATCGTCTGGGTACACCGTTACTTTATCAAGACACAATTCAGTATCATCCTACCGGTGTTGCATATCCTTCACAGATTTTTGGAGCGCTGGTTACAGAAAAAGTGCGCTCACTTGGAGCTATGCTTATCAACAAGGACGGTGAGGCGTTTATGCATCCACTGGAGACTCGTGACGTGGCGGCGGCCTCTGTCATACGTGAGTGCTCCGAGCGTAAAATGGGTGTAGAAACTCCGCTGGGCAGTGGCGTATGGCTGGATACACCGATGATTGAAATAATCGGCGGCAAGGGAACAATTGAAGCCCGTATCCCCGCTATGATGCGCATGTATTTAAATTACGGAATAGATATGAGAGAACAACCTATTCTTATTTACCCTACCCTTCATTATCAAAACGGCGGCTTAGAAATTGAAGGCGAAGGAAACACGAAAATATTTGATAACCTACTTGTAGCTGGAGAAGCGGTCGGAGGAATCCACGGAAGAAATCGCCTTATGGGCAACTCGTTACTTGACATCATCGTGTTTGGTCGTCAGGCAGGTAAAGCGGCGGCAAAAAAAGTAAAGACGGTGGAGCTTGGAACGTTGAACCTCGGACATGTGAGCGAATATGCAGAGGAGCTAAAAAAAGCAGGGATCGAAACAGATGATGTTTCGCCATTGTTGCTTCCAAAATACGCTCGCCACGAAAGATAATAAGCAACGAAGAAAAGTTGAAAATAAATTTTCCTTTCAAACGGAAAACGTTTGAATTTCGTTACCTTGTTACGAAACCAGAAAAGACATCGAGAAAGGAATGGTTATAATTATGCGTGAAATTCAGGCAAGTCAAATAACGGATGTAGTTGAAAAACTTTGTATTGAAGCCAATCAACATCTGCCTAATGATGTAAGGTGTGCCATTAAAAACTGCAGAGAGCAGGAGGACTGGCCGATGGCACAGGATGTGCTGGATAAGATTATTACAAACTATGAGATTGCAG
>CAYJKY010000083.1:0-6699 GCA_964370825.1 uncultured Oscillospiraceae bacterium | reverse complement strand
GTAGCCAATTTGTAGCCACTGTTGCCATTTTTGTTGCCATAAAAAAGAACCCTCCTATTTCGTCTGAAGTCCAAACAACTTTCCGAAGTTGTTCTAAACTTAGCGAAACAGGAGGGTTTTCCTCATGTCTATATTCATTTGGGTGACACCGAAAATTATCGCTTAAAATAATTTTTAGTATCATAGCAGTATCACAGGCACTTTTCAGATGGCAAAAACCCAGTGTTTAAGCCACTTTTAAGCCTTTTTATACTTACTCCCACTCTATCGTTGCCGGGGGTTTACTTGTTATGTCGTATACTATTCTGTTTACCTGCTTTACCTCGTTCACTATTCGTACGCTTATTCTGTCTAAGATTTCGTAGGGGATTCTTGCCCAGTCTGCTGTCATGAAGTCGGTTGTGGTTACTCCTCGGAGGGCTATTGTGTAGTCGTAGGTTCTAAAGTCTCCCATTACTCCTACCGACCTTATGTCGGTTAATACTGCGAAATATTGGTTTATGTCTCGCTCTATTCCGGCGTTTTTTATCTCCTCGCGGAAGATTGCGTCCGCTTCTCTTAGAATTTCCAACCTATCCTCGGTTACCTCACCTATTACTCTTATTCCGAGTCCCGGACCCGGAAAGGGTTGTCTCCATACTAAATGGTCGGGTAGGCCGAGTTCTATTCCCATTTTTCTTACCTCGTCCTTGAACAACAGGCGCAGCGGTTCTATTAAATCCTCGAAATCTACCACATCCGGCAGGCCTCCTACGTTGTGGTGGCTTTTTATTACAGCCGAGTCGCCGTGTCCGCTTTCTATTACATCGGGGTATATGGTGCCTTGCACTAAAAAGTCTACCTTGCCTATCTTTTTAGCTTCGTCCTCAAACACACGGATAAACTCCTCGCCTATCGCCTTGCGTTTTTCCTCCGGGTCGGTCACCCCTTTTAGCCTGTTTAAAAATCTATCCTGTGCATTTGCCCTTATGAATTTCGATTCGAAGAATCCATCGAAAACTGCCTCTACCTCGTTGCCCTCGTTTTTGCGCATCAGACCGTGGTCTACGAACACACAGGTTAGCTGTTTTCCTATCGCCCTTGATATCAGTGCGGCTACAACGCTGGAGTCGACACCGCCGGACAGTGCACATAGTGCCTTTTTATCTCCGACCTTCTGCCTGATTTCGGCTATCTGATCCTCGATGTAGTTTTTCATTGTCCAGTCGCCACAGCATCCACAAATCTCATAAAGGAAGTTTCGAATCATCTCGCTTCCTTTTGGGGTGTGATTTACCTCGGGATGGAACTGTACGCCGTAAAAACCTCTCGACTCGTCCGCTATCATTGCGCTGGGACAGGTGGAGGTGGTTCCGACCGTTTTAAATCCATTCGGTAGTTCGGTGACATAGTCGGTGTGGCTCATCCAACATATTTCATCATTGCCTATGCCCTTTAACAGCCTGCTCTCGCCGCTAAATGTTACCTCAGCCTTACCGTACTCACTTTTGTCGCCTGCACTGCCGACCTTTCCGCCGAGTGCAACCGCCATAAGTTGACAGCCATAGCATATTCCGAGGACAGGTATGCCGAGCTCAAACACAGCCGGGTCGCATTTCGGAGCCTTTTCGTCATACACACTATTTGGTCCACCGGTGAATATAATACCCTTCGGATTCTTCGCCTTTATCTCCTCAATGCTTTTATTCCATGGCATAATCTCGCAGTATACATTCTGCTCACGAACCCTTCTTGCGATAAGCTGATTGTACTGTCCGCCAAAGTCCAGCACGATTATCATTTCATGTTTCATTTATTTAATCCTAAATTTTGATTTAATTAATTGTGAAATTGATTGTGTTGTTGTAGGGGACGATGTGGGCATCGTCCCCTACAATCTCGCCTAATAGACACTCTCGATTGTGGGTACAAATCGTTACAAAATGCTCACCATTTTGGCTGTAATTGTAATCTTTTAATCTGATTTATTTCCGTTTTGGTAATTCCATTAATCATCCCGTCAAATGCTCATTTTATTGTATTAACTCGTTTAGGAGGATAAAATTCTTTAAACAAATTGATATAATCATTCAAATTATCAATAGTTGGTTCTTTAAATTCAAAAACAATACCACTGCATTTTTCAATAAGCTTATCATCTATTGTATAAGTCTTTCTCATTCGGCAATTATCTTTTTTAGGATTACAACTACAACCACCATGATTTCCTGTAAAAACTTCTTTGATATGTTTAGGGGCACTCTCAATATAATTACGGTGCTTATCAATATTGTTGAAAAACATTCTCAAAAGAATACTATTTTCTCTGATAAATATTCTCGCCGCTACACTTTTGGTTTTTACACCCATCTTAGAATAAATAATCATATATTTGCCCCAACAATATCCATCACCAATTCCACCGCCAAAATCATACCCTAACATTTCTATTTCTTTATCAAATGCAATTATAAACTTTTTGTTTTCCTCTGTAATGATAGCAAATCTGTTTTCTTTCATTATTTCTTTCATATCTTTACGTTCAGTTGCTTCACAGTACAATGGAATGGCTTCTTTTACTGTTTTTCCGGCTTGCAAATTTAACCATGGCTGAAATTCCGCACCTGATAAATCTTTTCCAGTAGCTTTTTGAAAATATTCACGATATTTTGATAAAGTAATCGACTTACCAATTTCTATAATTGTATCATTTGTTAGTTTAGTTTTATTCATTTATTTATACCCCCACACATAATATAAATAATCCACGTCGCAGGAACGCCATACTGAAACTTGTAGCTCATAAAACTTGTTTTTAGCAGAAACCTAAAGTGCCGGTAAGTTTGCTCCGTTTTGACCAACGGTCAAATGCGTGTATATGACAGGCAAGGAGAAAATTTGTAGTTCAAAATGCATTTTTGAGCTTTTATTCCATATCACTCACGGTGTAGTTGCTCTCCTCCTTTGTGATGGAGATATCGTGGGGATGACTTTCTATAAGTCCGGCTCCGGTTATCTTAACAAGTCTGCCGTTATTTTTCAAATCCTCCACAGTCGGTGCACCGCAGTAGCCCATACCACTACGCAGGCCGCCGACAAGGCTGTAGACTATATCCGACATCATTCCACGGTAAGGAACACGACCCTCAACTCCCTCGGCAACAAACTTTTTGCTGTCTGCCTGGAAATATCTGTCGCCGCTTCCGCTCTTCATTGCCGCGGAACTGCCCATTCCACGATATGTTTTAAAGGTTCTGCCTTTATAGATTACTCGCTCGCCCGGGCTCTCTTCGCTACCGGCAAACAGGCTTCCTATCATTATACAGTCGGCACCTGCCGCAATTGCCTTGGTGATATCGCCGGAAAACTTAATTCCACCATCGGCTACAACCGTAACACCACTTCCCGCGGCAGCATCGGCTACATCCATAATCGCCGAAACCTGCGGTACACCAACTCCGGCAACTACACGGGTGGTACAGATTGAACCGGGGCCGATACCCACCTTAATTATATCTGCACCGGCATCGATAAGAGCTCTTGCTCCCGAGGCAGTTGCGATATTGCCTGCCATAAGAGGGGTATTGGGGAAGTTGCTTTTTATCAACTTTACCGTGCTCAAAACGTTTTTTGAATGACCATGTGCGGTGTCTATAGACAGTAGGTCAACACCTGCCTCTACCAATGCCTTTGCACGTGCTAAAACATCCGAGGTAACACCGAGTGCCGCACCGCATAGCAGGCGAGAGCCGCTATCCTTTGCCGAGTTTGGATACTGAATGCTCTTTTCTATATCCTTAATAGTTATAAGACCTTTTAGAACGCCGTCATCGTCTATTATCGGGAGTTTTTCGATTTTTCGACTTTTAAGGATTTTTTCTGCCTCACCCATAGAAATTCCGGGACTTGCCGTTACAAGATTTTCCTTTGTCATTACATCTGCAATGCTTTTAGTCATATCCGTTTCAAAACGCATGTCTCGGTTGGTGATAATTCCGACAAGGTGACGACCATCGTCGACAATAGGCACGCCGGAAATTCGGTAGCGTTGCATAAGTGTTTCGGCATCGCCTACCGTGTCTTGTGGAGAAAGGTAAAAGGGGTTGGTAATAATCCCATGTTCGCTACGTTTAACCTTGTCTACCTCTAAAACCTGCTGTTCCAGCGACATATTCTTATGTATTATTCCTATGCCACCCTCCCTTGCCATGGCGATTGCCATGCGGCTCTCGGTAACCGTGTCCATCGAGGCAGACATTAGTGGCACTCTAAGACGAATAGTCTCGGTGAGCTGTACCGATGTGTCCACATCTCTTCCGATTACTTCAGAGTAGTCCGGCATCAGCAGAACATCATCAAAGGTTAATGCTTCGGATACTACCTTGTCTTTATACTTCATTCCTTCCCCCTTTTATGTACTAATGAAAATATCTTTAGGTGTTAAATTGTCCCGCAACGTAAACGTGCGGGACAATCTTTTTAAGTTTAATTAGTTAATGTTACTAACCACGCCGGAACCTACTGTACGTCCACCCTCACGGATAGCGAAACGCAGACCTTCTTCGATAGCAATCGGGGTGATAAGCTCAACTTCGATGGTAACGTTGTCGCCGGGCATACACATCTCGGTGCCTGCCGGAAGTGAAACAACACCGGTAACGTCGGTCGTACGGAAGTAGAACTGCGGACGGTAGTTGTTAAAGAAAGGTGTATGACGGCCGCCCTCGTCCTTCTTCAGGATGTAAACCTGACCGGAGAACTTTGTGTGAGGCTTAATGCTGCCTGGTTTACAAAGAACCTGACCACGCTCGATATCATCACGCTGAACACCACGTAGTAGTGCGCCAACGTTATCACCAGCCTGTGCAAAGTCAAGAAGCTTACGGAACATCTCAAGACCTGTAACGGTTGTTTTACGTGTTTCCTCGGCAAGACCAACGATCTCAACCTCTTCACCTACGTTGATGGTACCACGCTCGCAACGACCTGTTGCAACTGTACCACGACCGGTAATTGTGAATACGTCCTCAACCGGCATTAGGAAAGGAAGGTCAGACTTACGCTCTGGTGTTGGGATGAAGCTGTCAACAGCGTCCATTAGCTCTTTAATGCAAGCATATTCCGGAGCGGAAGGATCTGTAGAAGCACACTCAAGTGCAACAAGACCGGAACCCTTGATAATTGGTGTCTCGTCGCCCGGGAAGTCGTAGTCGGACAGAAGCTCGCGGATTTCCTCTTCAACAAGCTCAAGAAGGTCCGGATCGTCAACCTGATCAACCTTATTCATGAAAACAACGATGTGTGGAACACCAACCTGACGGGAGAGCAGGATATGCTCACGAGTCTGTGGCATTGGGCCGTCTGCTGCAGAAACAACAAGGATAGCGCCGTCCATCTGTGCAGCACCGGTAATCATGTTCTTAACATAGTCAGCATGTCCGGGGCAGTCAACGTGTGCGTAGTGACGCTCGTCTGTCTGGTACTCAACGTGTGCGGTATTAATTGTAATACCACGCTCGCGCTCTTCCGGAGCCTTGTCGATCATGTCGTATGCCTGGTACTCTGCACCACCACCGAAACCAAGAACCTTGGTGATAGCGGCTGTAAGAGTTGTTTTACCATGGTCAACGTGACCGATGGTGCCGATGTTAATATGCGGCTTATTACGCTCAAATTTTGCTTTTGCCATTTTAATATCTCCTTTTAACTTTACAAATTTAATTTTCCATAATCAGTTAAAAACATTGTACTCGTTTTTTTGTGAAAAATCAAGTGTTTTTTAATCTTTTTTTGCTCTACCGCTCATAATTCCTTCGGCGATACTCTTCGGAACCTCGATATAGTGAGAAGGCTCCATCGAATACTGTCCGCGACCCTGTGTTTTTGAACGAAGGTCGGTGGCGTACCCGAACATTCCGGAAAGCGGCACAAAAGCATTAATCTGGGTTGCACCGTTGCGGGGATCCATACCCTGCATCTGACCACGACGGGAGTTGATATCACCGATAACATCACCCATATAATCATCCGGCACTATAACGGCAACCTTCATGATAGGCTCAAGTATTGCCGGATCTGCCTTACGCATAGCCTCTTTAAAAGCCATGGAACCGGCAATTTTAAATGCCATTTCGGAGGAGTCAACATCATGGTAGCTACCATCATAAAGTGTAACCTTAATGTCAACAACCGGATAGCCGGCAAGAACACCTGCCTGCATTGCACCCTGAATACCCTGATCAACCGGTCCGATATATTCTTTCGGTATTGAACCACCGACGATAGCGTTAACAAACTCGTAACCTTTACCGCTCTCGTTCGGTTCTACCTTAATCTTAACATGACCGTACTGACCACGACCACCGGACTGACGTGCATACTTGGTGTCTACATCGGCAAGGCGACGAATCGTCTCACGATATGCAACCTGTGGTGCACCCACGTTTGCCTCAACCTTAAACTCACGAAGCAGACGATCAACGATAATCTCAAGGTGAAGCTCACCCATACCGGCAATAATTGTCTGTCCGGTCTCATCGTCTGTGTAGGTTCTAAAGGTTGGATCTTCCTCGGCAAGTTTGGAGAGGGCAATACCCATCTTTTCCTGTCCTGCCTTGGTTTTAGGCTCGATAGCAACACGGATAACCGGCTCCGGGAAGTCCATGCTCTCAAGAATGATAGGATGTCTCTCGTCACACAGTGTGTCACCTGTGGTTGTGT
>CAYJKY010000082.1:0-7019 GCA_964370825.1 uncultured Oscillospiraceae bacterium | reverse complement strand
AAATCTGCTCGCAGATATTGCAATCCTCTTTTTCGACCCACGCACCAGACGACAGACTAAAAACTAAGCTATATAGCGGAAAGGAACATCTATATGTCGAAGACACTAAAGTTTTTAAAGAGTAGCCCCAAATTTACGGTTGGGATAATTCTGCTCGGCATAGTGCTGACGCTCACCATGCTTGCACCACTCTTCACTTCGCACGATCCTTTATTTCGTTATGAGGATATGTACCACACACCGCCGTCTGCGGAACATATTCTCGGCACAACTAACCTCGGTCGAGATGTGTTTGCACAGAGCCTTTACGGCGGTCGTCAATCCATCATTGTGGGTCTACTCGCTGCCACTATTACGACATTGCTCGGGATGATAGTAGGCATAAGCGCCGGATATATTGGTGGAATCTATGACAGCATCGTCAGCACTGTTACCAACATAATGATGGTTATACCGACCATTGTTCTGCTGTTGATAATTGCCTCCATGATGGACGGGGTGTCGCCACTTCTTATCAGCCTGATAATCGGATTTACCTCCTGGCCGTGGAACTCGAGGGTTTTGCGGGCACAGACAATGAGTATTAGGAATCGAGACTTTGTGCGTAGTGCCGAAACACTCGGTGAGAATAAATTTCGCATACTGTTTTTTGAAATTATGCCGAACATGCTCTCTATCATCTCATCGGCTTTTGTCGGTACACTTATCTATTCTATTATGGCTCACGCTACACTGGAGTTTATCGGTTTTGGTGACCCACTCAGCGTTACATGGGGCACAATCCTTTATAATGCGCAAAACTCCGGCGCATTTCGAAGCGGCTATTTTTTTGAGGTTACCGGTGCTATCGGTGGACTTGTGATGATAGGCATGGGATTAACACTGATTAATTTTGCGATAGACGAGATATCAAACCCCAAACTAAAGGCACAGCGCATTATGAAAAGCTACTACAAAGCAAGAAAAGCCGAAATGAAAAGAATCGAAAACGTGGGGGATGCAAGATGAAAAATGTAATTGAGGTGAAAAATCTCTGCGTTGACTACGTTACCGGTGACGGCTCCTTTGTTCGTGCAGTGGACAACGTGAGCTTTGAGATAGGCGAGGGACAAAGCTTAGGGCTTGCCGGCGAATCGGGTTGCGGAAAATCCACTATCGCTTATTCTTTAATGAGGTTGCACCGCCCACCTGCGATTATATCGGGTGGCGAGATTAACTTCATGGGCAACGATATATTAAAATATAACGACAAAAAATTACAGGATTTTCGATGGAAAGACACCGCAATGGTATTCCAGTCGGCGATGAACTGCCTTAACCCTGTTGCAACTATGGAAAAACAGTTTTTTGAAATATATAAATTTCACGGAATAACAAACAACAAGGCAGAGGCTCGTAAAAGGTCGACAGAACTTTTGGCATTGGTTGGCATCCCGGCAGAACGCCTCAAGGACTATCCACATCAATTCTCAGGTGGAATGAGACAACGTGCCGTTATCGCCATGGCACTTGCACTCAACCCGAAATTATTAATACTGGACGAGCCGACAACCGCACTCGATACCGTTGTTCAGCGGGATATCCTTAAAAGAATTTATGAGCTGAAAGCAAAATTTGGATTTTCCATCCTGTTTATTACTCACGATATTAGTCTTATGATGGAGTTTTGTGAAAGTGTCGCCATTATGTATGCAGGTAAGATTGTAGAAAAGGCGAACACCGCAAAAATTCTCCACAGCCCAAGTCATCCCTACACATTCGGACTTAAAAATTCATTCCCTTCTTTAAAGGGTGAAATCGAATTTATGGAGGGAATAGCCGGCTCACCGCTCGACCTAAAAAACATTCCGAACGGCTGTCGTTTTGAGGCGAGGTGCTTTAACCGATGTGACGAATGCATTACCGAAGAGCCTACACGCACACAACAAGGCGACAATTTTTTCTATTGCCATAAACCACTCGTAAGCGAAAGGAATGCAAATGGATAAAAAAGTTATATTCAAGGCTGAAAATTTGACGATGGATTTTAATGTCAGCGGTAAAAATTTCTTTTCTAAATCCCAAACCCTGCGAGCCTTAAACGACGTGAATTTTGAACTGTATCAAGGTGAGTCGCTCGCTGTCGTGGGTGAGTCGGGATGCGGAAAATCCACCGTCTGTCGCATCGCAATGCGGTTTCATAAACCATCATCGGGGAAAATGTATTATGACGGCGAAGATGTACATGCATTAAATGGTACAAAGCTGAAAAATTATCGTCAAAAAGCGCAGATGATATTTCAAGATCCGTTTTCGGCACTCAATCCGTTACACAGCATATATTACCATCTGGAACGACCGGTAAAACTTTATCACAAGGGTTCAGCGGAGGTCATGAAAGCCCGCATGGATTCAGCTCTTGAACTTGTCGGGCTGACACCACCGGAGGAGCAGGGTAAAAAATTTCCCCACCAACTATCCGGCGGGCAAAAACAGCGTGCATATATTGCAAGAGTTTTGGCGGCAGGTGCTGAGGTGATTTTCGCCGACGAGCCGACCTCAATGCTGGACGTATCAATACGTCTCGGTGTTTTAAACCTAATGAATGAGTTAAAGATAAAACACAATAAATCTTTTATCTATATAACACATGATATAGCGACCGCGCGCTATTTTGCCGACAGAATAATTGTACTCTACGCAGGCCATATAGTGGAACATGGTGAAGTAAACGAGGTTATCATTAATCCGAAACATCCATACACACAGCTGCTTGTGGCGGCGGCACCCGACCCTGAGCGAGATGGCGAGGTGAGCTTGCCGGTGAAATCTGCCGATGAGACCGAAATTACCATGTGGACGCCACAAAGTACCGGTTGTCCTTTCAAAAACCGCTGTCTTTATGCGACAGAAAAATGTAAAACCGAGATGCCAAACGAAACTAAGGTCGGTGAAAATCAGTTTATAAAATGTCACAACCCACAGTAAAAATATAATGTTTGCATCATGAAATACATGCATAGGTTGTTTTTCGACAAGACCGGCATGAATTTAAAAAACTCTGACATAAAAATTGATTAGAAAGGCACATAACATATGAAAGCGACAGGCTCTTTTGTAACCATAGACAGTATACCGTACTACAAAATCTCGAATAGCCAGACTATGGCACCGTTTTTTATTAAAATCGCCTCTGCGTGTGATATCTGGATATTTTTGTCCTCTATCGGAGACGGCGGCATTACTGCCGGACGCAAAAACGCAGAGGGGAACATTTTCCCCTACGAAACTGAGGATAAACTAAGCTGTGCGTATGAAAGTGGTAGTAAAACAATCGTTAAGGTGGGTGAAAGTTTCTGGCAACCGTTCGAGACAAACGGCGTGCAAAAATATAGCATCACGAGAAACATCTACAAATCATGTTACGGTAATAGCTTGATTTTTGAGGAGATAAATCACGACCTTAAACTTTGCTATTCATATAAATTGCATACGGCGGAAAAATACGGAATAGTCAAAACAGCAAAGCTTTGCAACCTTTCGGATAAGCAGATAGGGATAGAGTTGCTCGATGGGTTTTTAAATATTATGCCGTATGGTGTACCAACGACTTTGCAGCAGTCCTCCTCTACTCTTGTCGACGCATATAAGGCGACAGAACTTGTTGGTGAGCGACTTGCGATCTATTCCATGACCACCACAGTAAACGATACACCGCACCCGATTGAAATGTTGCGTGCAAATGTCGCCTACTGCACCGAGAAAGATGTTGAAATTTTTATTAATCCGGATGTTATGTCAGTTTTTAAAAGTAATGATATATTAACCCATCAGGAGGAGTGTTACGGAAAAAAAGGCGCGTACCTTGCTTTGATAAAAGCAAATCTCGCATCAGGTGAGGAAAGAGAATATTCTTTTGTTGTAGACTGCGGATATGACCACTCTATGATAGCAGCACTCAGTGGATATGCAAATGGAAATGAATTCACCGAGCTTTTCGACGACATAGAAAACGGGACACAAAGCATATTAAAAATCGTGGCCGATGCGGACGGAGTTCAAACCACCGCAGACACAACTGCATGCGCCGCACATTTTATCAGCACACTTTACAATCTAATGCGTGGCGGCACTTTTGAAAACGGGTATGATTTTAATTATAAATTTTTCATCGACTTTTTAAACAAGCGAAATAAAGCCGTGGCAAAAAACACTGAACTTTTGAACCAAATAAGAACCTGCAAAACAATATTTGAGCTCAAGGAAATGGCGAAATCGGATGTCGATATGCATCGGTTGTCGCTTGAATATATGGAGCTATCCTTTTCAAGACGGCATGGCGACCCAAGCCGACCCTGGAATAAATTTAATATAACATTAAAGGATGAATCCGGAGAACGCACGGTAGGTTATGAGGGCAACTGGCGCGACATCTTTCAAAATTGGGAGGCGCTTGGCCTCTCATACCCAGGATATTACGAAAATATGGTGGCAAAGTTTGTGAATGCCTCAACGGTTGACGGTTTTAATCCTTACCGAATAAGCCACGAGGGAATTGACTGGGAAAGACCGGAGCCGGAAAACCCTTTCAGTGGTCTTGGGTACTGGGGAGATCATCAGATAATATATCTTTTAAGACTTTTACAGGGGTTATCAAATCACCATCCCGATAAATTGCAAAATATGTTGTCGGATGAAATATTCAGTTATGCTAATGTCCCTTATAAATTAAAGAACTACGACGAAATTTTAAAGGATAGCAAAAACACTATTATATATGATGCCCTAAAAGATGAACAGATAGAAAATCTTGTGTTATCCTACGGTACCGACGCAAGACTTCTGCTTGAAGATACTAATGTATACACTGCAAACCTTACCGAAAAGCTACTGGTGAGTTTGCTTTGCAAGGTAAGCAATCTCTTACCGGGTGGTGGTATATGGATGAATACACAACGTCCGGAATGGAATGATGCCAACAATGCAATTGTAGGCATAGGGCTATCTGTGATTACTGTATATCATCTTAAAGCATATCTCAATTTTATCAGAAAATTATTTCAAAACAGCTTATCATCTTTTAATATATCAAACGAGGTGGCTGAGTGGATGCAAAACATCGTTGAAATATTGTCAAAATATGCTGACAGCTTTGAGCGTTATTCTAAAGTTGTACTCGATGAAATGGGGGAGGCATTCTCCACTTATCGCAATAAGGTCTACAGCCGTGGGTTTAGTGGTAAATGTAGCATTCAAACCGACGATATCCTGCGCTTTATTAGTTATGCCGATGAGCTTGTAGATTACACGATTGATAGAAATAGCGGTGATGTCTATGTCAGCTACAATCTGCTCAAAGAGGATTTCAGCTTTGTACCGATGAAGACAATGTTTGAGGGACAATCCGCCATAATTGCAAGCGGTGCATTAAGTGCTAAAAAGGTGTGCGACTTAATAGATTCTATTAAAGAAGAACTGTATTTCGAACCGGGTGGCTACCATACACTATATCCAATAAAAACGACAACAAAGTTTTTCGATAAAAATATCCTGTCGAAAGAATATCGGGTGATTGATGAAATAGTTGAGATTGACTCGGGTGGAAATTTAAGATTTAAAGCTGACATCACTACCGAACTGGTTTTACTGGAAAGATGTGCAAAAAAAATGCTCTCAGAGCTCGAAACACAAAGATTGTGCAAAGAATACGAAAGGTTGTTCGGACACAAAAAGTTCAACGGCAGAAGTGATGTTATATATAAATTTGAGGGCATAGGCTGTGCATACTGGCATCAGAACGCAAAATTTGCACTCGGGGTTCTCGAGACTGCACAAAGCGCCCATGCAAGCGGCGAAGACATCTCCGAAATATATCGGCAATATCACAAAATTCTTGATGGTTTTATATATCGCAAAACACCGGCAGAGTGTGGAGCTTTCCCAACCGAGCCTTATTCACACACCTCATATAGCAGAAAAAGCGAGCAACCCGGTATGACGGGGCAGGTGAAAGAGAGCATAATAATGCGCCGAGGCGAGCTCGGAGTGAGCGTAACAGACGGGCGAATATCGTTTTCCCCGGAATTTATAAGACAGGGTGAGTTCACTGGCAATAATGAAGTAGTTTTAAGCTGTTATGGGGTGGAGTTTTGTTACAAGCACTCGGATAAAAAGTGCGTGATTGCACACACAACAAACGGAACACAAGAACAACAATCAATGAAACTCAGCAAGGAACTCAGCAGTGGTATATTTGAGAGAAGCGGTTATGTTCAAAAGGTGGAGATTTTGATTTAATTGGTGTTTCATAACGGCTTTGCTAAAAAACACAACAGATAAACTACACAAGTATAAATAGATGTTTTTTTCCTCGAAAGTCGTTAGCGATGGCTATCATCGAAGTGAAATTGAATAAGCTAAATATCAAACCATGGCATCACCGTTTGGTGGTGTCATTTTTTGCAGCTAAATAATATATGCGAAATAAGCATAATTCACTTAACTACCATCCCTGCTCCACTTTCTGCATCAAACAGTCTATCTGCTGCGGGGAAATGTTCTGTGTTTCGTTTGCGGTTTTCATTATCAGGTTGGTGTTGAGTCAATTTTATTTACCTATTTTGTATGCTGGCGGTACATAGACGGGCTTTTAGGGCAGGCACAAAAAATGCAATATCTCAACCTGTTTCTGGAAAAAACCGACATAATGGATTTCACTCCAAAATGTCGGTTGAAAACAAATATATTATTACTGACTCTTTATCATAACATCATATCTTTCAGGCGTGCAAGCTAAATATCAATCATCATACTCCACATCATGCTCCCAAATCGCGCCATCGGTAGCACTAATTGTATATTCGTATTCCGTTCTGCCAATTTCCCACTCTACATCATATTCGGCATAACCGTCGTCGAAGTCAAACTCACACTTAATGTGGCCGGCTTCACTTTCCGTTACACCTGCGTGTGCAAGTGCTATCGCTTTTGCTTCGGCTTCACCGATATACTCGGTAGTGGACGGTGTATTAGGTGTTGAG
>CAYJKY010000081.1:0-7167 GCA_964370825.1 uncultured Oscillospiraceae bacterium | reverse complement strand
AGGAAAAGAAGTAGCGAATTTCAAGGTACAAAGTTATATCGAAAACAGCTTTAAAGAGGTAAGCAGAAGTGATATTTTAGGTAAATGGTCTGTGTTTTTCTTCTATCCGGCAGATTTCACCTTTGTTTGCCCGACAGAACTTGAGGATCTGGCAAATAAATACGAAGATTTTAAAGCCGTAAACTGCGAAATATATTCTGTGTCCTGTGACACACACTTCGTACACAAGGCGTGGCACGATGCTTCGGATACGATTAAGAAAATAGCTTACCCTATGCTTGCAGACCCAACAGGTGCATTAGCGCGTGATTTTGATGTGATGATTGAGGATGCAGGTCTTGCGGAAAGAGGAACATTTATTGTAAATCCCGATGGTAAAATTGTAGCTTACGAAGTGCTTGCGGGAAATGTCGGAAGAAACGCTGATGAGCTTTTCAGAAGAGTTCAAGCCCTACAATTTGTTGCAGAACATGGTGATGAGGTTTGCCCTGCAAAATGGAAACCGGGCGAGAAAACATTGAAACCGAGCCTTGACCTGGTTGGAATAATATAGAATAACAAACCGAAAAAGCGGCGGAGTTTTCTGCCGTTTTTTCGTTAACTACTGTTTGAAAGGTGAGCGAAATGAAAGCGAACTATTATGATGCAATTATAATAGGCGGAGGGCCTGCCGGACTTTCCGCCGCAATATATATGGCAAGGGCAAAGTACAAAACTTTGGTGCTTGAAAAAAACAAATTCGGCGGTCAGATAACAATTACATCGGAAGTTGTAAACTATCCCGGAGTTTACCACACAAGCGGTGAAGAATTGACTAAGGAAATGCAAAGACAAGCTGCAACTTTCGGAGCTGAGTTTTTACTTTGTGATGTGAAAGGTGTCAGTAGAACAGGTGATGAATTTACCGTTAAAACCGACAAGGGCGAGTTTTACACCCTTGGTGTAATAATAGCAAGCGGAGCTTCACCTAAAATGGTGGGCTTTAAAGGGGAGGACGAGTTTAAAGGCAGAGGTGTTGCCTATTGTGCAACCTGCGACGGCGAATTTTTCACGGGGAAAGACATTTATGTTGTAGGTAGTGGTTTTGCAGCTTGCGAAGAGAGTTTGTTTTTAACAAGGTTTGCAAGAAAAATATGTATGTTAATACGAGGCTCTGATTTTTCTTGTACAGGCTCCGTTGTGGAGGAGGTTAAATCGCACGAGAAGATAGAACTTTATTATAATACAAGTGTGAAGGAAGTTTATGGTGAAAACTTTGTAAAAGGCATTATACTCAATAAGAATGATGAGGTGCAAGAGTTTTCTGATGCAGACGGAATAGGTGTATTTGTATTTGCGGGCTATGCCCCTGCAAGTGATAACTTTGCTGATATAGTTAAACTAAACGAGCAAAAGTATATTATCACGAACGAAAACAGAAAAACAAATGTAGACGGCATTTATGCAGCAGGTGATATATGCATTAAAAATTTAAGGCAGGTTGTAACAGCTGTGTCAGACGGTGCTACAGCCGCTACTTCACTCGAAAAACATGTTGCTGCTGAGTACGAGAGACTTTCTATTCCTAAAAGGGAATATCATTTGCCGAAAAAAGAGGAACCGACGACTAATCAAAACAACAAGGCTGATGGGGCATTTATTTCTGCTGAAATAAAAGAGCAGTTAGCACCTGTTTTTTCTCGTTTTGAGTCAGATATTTTACTAAAATATAGGCTCGATAAAAGAGATATCTCTAATGAAGTTAGAGGATTTATGTCAGAGTTTTCAGGCTTGAGCAAAAACATTATATGTCAAGAGGACGATGGCTTGGCCGTTAAATCATTGCCAAGCATTTCTATCTTCTTAAGTGATGAAAAACATATGGGTGTTTCTTTTCACGGAGTTCCGGGAGGACATGAGTTTAACTCTTTTGTAGTTGGGCTGTATAATGCCGCAGGTCCCGGGCAAATGATTGCCGAGGAAGATGTTGAAAGGATCAAGGCTATAGATAAAAAAATCAGTATTGATTTAGCTGTTACACTCTCTTGCACCAACTGCCCTGAGCTTGTTATGGCAGCTGAGAGAATTGCTTTACTAAATGAAAATATAAGCATTGATATTTATGACCTACCCCATTATGAAGAGCTTAAATCAAAGCATAATATTATGAGTGTGCCATGCATGATTATTAATGATGAACATGTGCATTTTGGTAAGAAAAATATAACGGAAGTGCTTGATATTATAGCAGGTATTTAATAATAAATAAACTATACCCAACGCAGTAAAATATAATCTCCACCTGCGGTGGAGCTATTGGAAATATTACATGACTCGTTTCTCTCGTCATTTTGCACTTTGTGCAAAACAGTAATATTCCTCGTACCGGTGGTTATATTATCCCTCTTGGGTCTTCTTCAAAAGGAACGACATCTGATGTGGCTATATACCAATTTAGCAACCTACTTTCAAGCTCGGATTGAACTTTTGCGTATTCTACCATTCCGTAACAATTGTTTATTTCGTTTTTATCAGATACTAAATCATAAAGCTCGTTATCACCGTAGCTACGCATAATAAGTTTGTGCGTCATGGTTCTTATCATGGTTGCACGTCCAACGGTTTCCGGATTTTGCTTTTGTTGCAAGCCTTTGGGATAATATATGGTACGTTCGTTTTGCATAAATGCAGTGCCTTCCTTTTCGTATCCCTCGTTACAATGTGGTTCGTTTTCGTTATACCCGCCTTCGCAGAAAACCGCACGGTCAGCATCCCCCTTTGCACCTGTTAGCTGAGGAATAAGTGATTGTGAAAAATGGGTATGCTTAATTTTGAGGTTTGCACTCTCCATCATGGTCGGGAAGATGTCGAACAGCTCTACCGGTTCCTTAACCCTGTGTCCGGACTTACAATCAGGAGCTTTAATAATTAAAGGTACTCTGGTTAAAACATCTTCACACCCACTGGGCCATTTTTCCACTAAGTCATAATCACCCGCATAATCCCCGTGGTCTGAGCTTGCAATCAGCATTGTTTCATCTTCAAGACCACTGTCCTTTATGCAGTCGATAAGTTTCCCTAATAATATATCCGTAAAGGAAATCATTCCCATGTAAACAGCGCTAATTTTATCGTAATCGGTGCCATCTAATTTGCGATATTCACGTATATGTTCATGGAATTTAGGCTTGTTTGTTCCTTTGGGCCTTCTTGGGGAAACTTCGCCCTTTTTATACATACTGTAAAACGGTTCATGTGCGGTGTAGGGGCAATGTGGGAACGATAAAGGTAAAAACAACACAAAAGGTTTATCTCCGTTTTTCCAGTTTTTGATAAACTCCATGCCTGCCAGTAAATCATGATAATCATGATGCTCGGTGTATTCCCCCTTGATAGGACCATACAGGAAATTATAAAAGCCGTCATCTCCATAATTAACCACCGGTGAAGGGTGCTCATTTGTTAAACCTTTATGAGGAATAAATTCATCGGTGCAAAGTTTAACGCTTTCTTGCGACAGAACATCATTTTTGCCATACACTCTCACCTGATAACCGGCCTCTTTAAAGTAACCGAAAAGATTTTTTTCATGTGGTTTCAATAAGTTCCACAAGGTTCTGTGACCGTTGACATGCACGTATTGACCGGTAACCATGGAGCAGCGAGAAGGTGAACAAACGGTATTTTGCACATGGCATTGCTCAAACAGCACCCCCTCCCTTGCAAGTTTATCGTAGTTAGGGGTGTTAATTTTGTCGTTACCGTAGCAGCCTAAGGTTTCCGCCCTCATCTCATCGGGAAAGAAGAAAACATAGTTCATATATTATCTCCGATACTGTTGTTGAACTCACTTGCATGACTATTTCAACATAATATGCCATGTTATGACATCATTTCCGATGCAATTCTATTGGCTATTAACATAGGTTCATGAGTGTCAACGATAAAAGGATCTACGATTTGCTGCAAATCCAAAACTTCAATGACGTTCGGGTCAAGCACATAGCGGTAAATGTTTGTTCTTAGGTCGCCATTGGTACCGGGTACCGTCATTTTCAGATAGAACCAGTAAGAGTCTCCCGTTGGAGTTTCGATGATAATAAATCCCATTAACTCTGCATCGACTACAGCACTGCCGATTTCTGTTTCGTGCAACGCTTTAGCACCGTCCAAAACAGCGTCGGCAGTCGTGTTGTGCAGCGCAAGTGCGTCGTCTAATGTAATGATTTTGTCGTTTGCGATGTCATAAGTTACCGTCAAAAGTTCGCCAGCCGTGTCCTCACTCCCGTTTACTGCCATTCGGGTGACCGATTGTATATAATAATAAGTAGAGGTTGGACTCGTGGTAATTTCCATACCTCCACCTTCGGGTACACTCGCAATAAATGCATCGGTTGTGGAGGTGATTGTATTGTTTAAGGTTGCTACCACCTCTGAGTCACCAACAAATGTCGGAATTTCTATGACGTTGACCTCGTTGTATTGACGGTCATGAAACTCAATGGCTACGTTTAATGAGTTGATTTCCGACTGAATGGTAGGTTCACCATACGAACTATCCGCCGTCGTGATGCTCTCGGGGTTTGAACTATTATCATTTTCTTGTAGAGGAACATCAGAGTTTGATATGCTTGGTATAGGTGCAGAGGGTTCCTCCGCACAGGATACAAGTGCTATCGTAGTGGCGATAAGTAAACAAGCAACTACACTTTTGGTTTTCATTTTTGCTCCTTATTGTTTAATCGTAACATTTATTTACAAAATGTATTATTAAAATACAATATAACACAACATGACCAAAGTGTGATGCTATCAAAATTGACAGCCTTACGTAGACGCTTTCATGCGTGAAATATGGATTGAACATAGAACTCCCATCAATAGCTTTATGCCTTAATGGCAACGATAATATCTCTGCGGATAGATTGGTCAACTCTATGTTCAAACTCTAAATATACCGGTTCTGTTTTAACTTCGAACCCATAGCTTTCCAGCAGGCTAACAAAAACCTCTCGTGGGAACACAAAATTATTCCATCCCAAAACCAAAGCACCTCCACTTTTAAGCACATTATGCCATCCTTTTAAGCAAGCTTTTAACAACTCCTTAGGATTTCGCGTAATGCTTGATTGTTTTTCGTTAGTTATATTCCCATGTTGTACACCATAGGGCATATCGCCGACTATTAGATGAAAGGTGTTCTTTTTGTAGTACTTATCCGCAAAAGCCGAATTGCCGGCTACCATTTCAAAATGTTTGGTGGCTTTATTTTTTAGTTCATCTTTATCTTTTGCAATATCAATTATAAACCTTTTTGCAGAAAAGCTCTTATGTTCTCCGCTTATTTTTTCGGTGTGCGTTTGGTGTTTATATTTTTCTGATTCCAAAAATCTACGCATATAAGCATAAGCTTCATTTACCACCTTGTCGCCAATCTCAATGCCGTACACGTCATAGCCGTATATCAGCCCCTCGTAAAGGGTTGTGCCTTTACCTGCAACAGGGTCGAGCATTTTTATCCTTTGCCCTACAAACCTTGTGGAGTTTACTCCCACATTTATCATCATTCTTGTGAATAGCTCGTTGGTTTTGCCGGTGTATTTTAGTATAGAGCTAATGTTATCATCAATATACTGATAAGATGTTCTTGCCACAGGTAGCAAGTACCTTATCTCATCAATAGTAACACACTTAAAAATTGCATATACAAAGGATAAGCGGCTAAGCGTATCCAAGTCATGCTCAGACAAACTTTGCTCTGTTGTAAATGTGATGTAAAACACGTTCTCGATATACTCTTCCTGTGGTGGGCTGCACACTACCGAAAAGTGTTTTATCGCCACCCCAAGTTCTGCCTTAGAGAGCTGTTTGGAGGTTTCAAAATATACCCTGTTATGTCCGGGGTTTGCAATGATTGCATATTTAATCACGGTTATTCTCCATTGTTTATATTTTCAATATACAAATACTAAGGTGTTCATGAGACGCTCTACTTCGTTATCACATCCTTCTATCCCTACGGTAACACAACGATAAAGGTGGTGTCCTTGTGCTCCTCGCTTGCCACCTTAATCTCGCCACCGTGTAGGTCGACTATCTTTTTCACTATTGGCAACCCGAGACCGTTTCCTTTTGAAGCTCTTGAGCTATCGGACTGGTAGAATTTATCAAATATTCGTCGTTTTACATCCTCGCTAACATATGCTCCGGTATTGGAGAAAGTTGCCTCTACAGCGTTATTTTTGATACTTTTAAGCCTGACGGATACTCTGCCGTTTTCGTTACAGAACTTAATTGCATTTGATACAAGATTTTGCCATACATGAAACAGCATGTCTTTATCTGCATTAAATGATGTTTTGTCTAAATCGATGTCAAGTTCAATGTTCTTTGTTTCCCATTCCTTTTGAAACAGCAGAACAGTATCGCATATCTGCTCATCGAGTGAAAATGTTGTTTTATTTAGCTCTATTTTACTGTTATCGAGGGTTGAGAGCAGTAGAATATTGCTTGTCATCTTGGTAAGGCGTTTTGAGTTTAGTAGCACACTTTTTGCATACTCCGACACCGTTTCGGGGGGTAAATTTTTGTTTGTGAGTAGCGTTGCGTATCCCTCAATAGCGGAAAGCGGCGTTTTAAAGTCGTGCGACACATTGTTGATAAAATCATTTTTCATCATATCGTTCATCGCAAGATCGTTTGCCATTGTATTAAAGCTCTCCACCATATCACTAAGCTCGATAAGCTTGCTGGTTTCATCTATTCTTATATTATAGTTACCACCTGCTATTTCCTTTGTTGCATTGTTGAGCTGCAATATAGTATTGAGAGTATGCTGTCCTATCAGGTGGGAGATAACAGTGCCGGTTGCCGAGCATAACAGCACACCGAAGATGAGCCTCAACAGCAGCGTCCCTTTAAAATTGAAATCAAATGGGAGGAAAATATTCAGTATTATACCTACCACAATGGAGATAAGTAGAGTTAAAAAAACGCCTACCGTAAAGATGGTGCTCAGCTTGTATTTTCTCTTCATGTTAGCTCCACCGCCTTAAAGCCTAACCCTCGCACCGTCACTATCTCAAAATCCTTGTTATCTTTAAACTTAACCCTCAGTCTGCTTATGTGCACATCTAAGGTGTGTGTATCTGACTCGGTGTCTATTCCCCAGACATGGTCCATCAGCTG
>CAYJKY010000080.1:0-7178 GCA_964370825.1 uncultured Oscillospiraceae bacterium | reverse complement strand
TAATGGCGGCAAAAGAAAAAATTAGAGTACGTCTAAAAAGCTATGACCATAGCTTGATCGACACATCTGCAGAAAAGATTGTTGAGACGGCAAGGCGTACAGGCGCAAGGGTTTGCGGACCGATACCGCTCCCAACCGACAAGGAGATAGTAACTATTCTGCGTGCGGTTCACAAGTACAAAGATTCACGTGAGCAGTTTGAAAACAGAACACATAAACGCTTAATAGATATCTTGAAACCTTCGCAAAAAACCATAGAAGCTCTAATGGGTCTTCAACTTCCGGCAGGCGTAGATATTGAAATAAAACTTTAATATTGTCTTCCACCGGTCATGTTGATCAATGGCTGCAAGAATATCAGACGTTGTGATCAACCAATAACTTAAAGGAGGAATAAATTATATGAAAAAGGGAATTATCGGCAAAAAGGTCGGTATGACACAAATATTCGACGAGTCCGGAAAGGTTATTCCGGTAACCGTAATTGAGGCTGGACCTTGTACGGTTGTACAGAAAAAAACTGTTGAATCCGATGGCTACGAAGCTGTACAGTTAGGTTTCGGTGAGGTTTCGGTAAAGCGTCTCAACAAACCCGACAAAGGACACTTTGCAAAGAATGACGTAGCTCCAAAGAAGACTCTTCGCGAGTTCCGTTTCAATGACATTTCTACAGTAAATGTCGGTGACATCATAAAGGCAGATACCTTTGAAGTCGGCGATCATGTAGATGCTGTAGGCACCAGTAAAGGTAAAGGTTTTGCCGGAACGGTAAAGCGCTATAACGGACATACACTTCGTGAGTCGCATGGTACAGGTCCTGTTTGGCGTCATGCAGGTTCAATGGGCGCTTGTTCTACACCGTCACGTGTTATGAAGGGCAAAAAGCTTCCCGGTCATCTCGGTAGCGAGAGGGTAACGGTTCAGAACCTTGTGATCGCAAAGATAGATACAGAAAATAATCTCATCGCCGTGAAGGGCGCTGTTCCCGGTGCAAAAGGCTCTATAGTCTGCCTCACCGACAGCGTCAAGGCATAAGAGGGGGAGGAGATAACATGGCGAAATATGACGTAATTGACAATAAAGGCAAGAAGGTCAGTGAGATTGAGCTTAAGGATACTATATTCGGAATAGAGCCGAACTCGGTTGCTGTTCACTCGGCAATAGTAAACTTTTTAGCAAACCAGAGAGCAGGAACCCAGAGCACTAAAACTAGGGCAGAGGTTTCCGGTGGCGGAAGAAAGCCTTGGAGACAGAAGGGTACAGGCCGTGCTCGTCAGGGTAGTACACGTAGTCCTCAGTGGACACATGGTGGTGTTGCACTCGGTCCGAAACCGAGAGATTACAGCTACCGTATAAATAAGCAACAAAAGCGTTTAGCACTTTTCTCTGCACTTTCCGACAAGGTTGCATCCGGAAACATTCTTATAGTAGATGACTACGGTGTAAACGATTTTAAAACAAAGGCAGTCGTTGAGATGCTCTCAGCAATAGGCGCAGGTAAGAAATCTCTTATAGTTACCGCCGACCTTCAAAAGGCGTTGGTAAAGAGTGCCGCTAACATAGTTAACACAAAAACTTCAATGGCAACAACTCTCAATGTTTATGATATTGTAAATGCAAATACTTTGGTGTTGAGTGTTGATGCGGTTAAGAAAATAGAGGAGGTATTTGACGTATGCTAAACAATGATATCATACTCTACCCGGTAATCACCGAGCGTTCAATGGCCGGACATGCCATGAGGAAATATACCTTTAAGGTTCATCCCTCAGCCGGTAAAATTCAGATAGCTCAGGCTATCGAGGAGATTTTCGGAGTTAAGGTTGAAAAGGTTAACACCATCTCGGTACGTGGTCGTTTCCGCAGAAGAGGTCGTGTAGGTGGATATACATCTGCCGGTAAAAAGGCAATCGTAACACTGAAAAAAGATTCTAAGGGTATTGAGTTTTTTGAGTCACTCAATTAACGGATAGTTTAATGGTGAGACATGGTCTCATTCACAACAGTTGAGGAGTAATAAGCAACATGGCTATTAAAAAGTATAAACCGACAACACCCGGCAGACGCGGTATGACAGTTACCGATTATTCCGAGCTTTCTAAGGTAAAGCCGGAGCGTAGTCTGCTGGAACCTATGAAAAAGCACAGCGGTCGTAACAACACTGGTAGAATTACCGTTCGTCATCATGGTGGCGGTAACCGCACAAAGTATCGTGTTATCGACTTCAAGCGTAACAAGCTTGACATACCGGCAAAGGTTATGACCTTAGAGTATGATCCTAACCGCAGTGCACATATTGCACTTATTCAGTATGATGACGGCGTTAAATCCTACATCATCGCACCAAACGGATTAAAGGTTGGCGACACCGTTATGGCAGGACCTTCCTCCGACATTAAACCGGGCAATGCACTTGCATTCACAAACATGCCGGTAGGTACCATCGTTCATAACATCGAGCTTTATCCCGGTAAGGGTGCACAGCTGGTTCGTGGAGCCGGTGTTGGTGCACAGCTGATGGCTAAGGAAGGTAAATATGCACTTCTACGTCTTCCGTCCGGCGAGCTTCGTCGTGTACCGCAGAACTGTATGGCAACCGTAGGTCAGGTAGGAAACACCGACCATGAGAATGTAAACTACGGTAAAGCCGGTCGTATGCGTCACAAGGGATGGCGTCCGACTGTTCGTGGTAGCGTTATGAACCCATGCGATCATCCACACGGTGGTGGTGAGGGTAAAAGCCCGATCGGTCGTCCGGGACCGGTTACTCCCTGGGGTAAACCGACATTGGGTTACAAAACCCGTGACAAGAAGCACAGAAGCGATAGCTTAATTGTTAAGCGTCGCAACGGTTAAGGGGGAAGCGAATAATGGGAAGAAGTGTTAAAAAAGGACCATTCGTACAACCTGTTTTATTAAAACGAGTTGTAGAGATGAATAAGGCAGGCGAAAAACGTGTTATTAAAACATGGAGCCGTGCATCTACCATATTCCCCGATTTTGTGGGACACACCTTTGCTGTGCATGACGGTAGAAAACATGTACCTGTTTATGTTACCGAGGATATGGTCGGTCATAAGCTTGGCGAGTTTGCACCAACAAGAACTTACCGCGGTCATGCCGGCGGCAAGACCGGTAGATAAGGAGGGAGGTAGAAATGGAAGCAAAAGCACATTTAAGATATGCGCGTATTTCACCCCGTAAAGTTAAAATAGTACTCGACCTCATAAGAGGGAAAAGTGCAGAGGATGCTAAGGCAATTTTAAAGTTTACGAATAAGGCAGCTTCAGAGCTGATTTTGGGTGTACTGAACTCCGCAGCAGCAAATGCAGAGAACAATCACAACATGGACGGTAACTACCTTTATGTAAGCGAGTGTTTTGTTTGTCCGGGGCCAACCTTAAAAAGGGTTATGCCCAGAGCACAGGGTAGAGCATTCAGAATTTTAAAGAGAACAAGCCATATAACGGTTGTCCTTAAAGAACGAGAAGCGTAGGAGAGTGAAAAATGGGTCAAAAAGTTAATCCACACGGTCTGCGTGTCGGTATAAACAAGGATTGGGACAGCCGCTGGTTCGCATCGAAGAAGGATTTTGCAGATTTCATTGTAGAGGATCAGAAAATTCGCAAGATGCTCAAAAAGATGTTGTTTTCGGCAGGTATCCCGAAGATTGAGATTGAGCGTACACAGGATAAGGTTAAGCTTAACATACACTGTGCAAAGCCCGGTATGGTTATCGGACGTGGCGGTGCAGACATCGACAAGGTTCGCCTTGCAGTTGAGAAGCTTATCAACAGATCGGTAGTCGTAAGTATTACCGAGATAAAAAATCCCGACACCAATGCACAGCTTGTAGCGGAAAACATTGCCGCACAGCTCGAGCGTAGAACCTCCTTCCGTCGTGCTATGAAACAGTCGATGGGACGTGCAATGAGAATGGGCGCTAAGGGTATTAAAACCTGTGTATCCGGTCGTCTTGGCGGTGTAGATCAGGCTCGTAGCGAACATTACCATGAGGGAACAATACCGCTACAGACCATTCGTGCCGACATTGACTACGGTTTTGCGGAGGCCGCAACAACCTATGGTCGAATCGGAGTAAAGGTTTGGGTATACAAGGGCGAGATATTAAAGGGTGCAAAACGTACCCATACCGAGATTGTGCCTCCGAAACGGGAACGTCGTCCCCGTCCGGCGCGCAGGGAAGGAGCAATGAGATAGATGTTATTACCAAAACGTGTAAAATATCGTCGTGTACACCGTGGACGTATGAAAGGTGTAGCAACCAGAGGTAACGTTGTTAACCAGGGCGATTTCGGACTACAGGCTACCGAACCTGCATGGATAACCTCCAACCAAATTGAGGCGGCTCGTATCGCCATGACTCGTTACATCAAGCGTGGCGGTCAGGTTTGGATAAAAATTTTTCCGGATAAACCTGTTACAGAGAAACCGGCCGAGACCCGCATGGGTAGCGGTAAAGGTAGCCCAGAATATTGGGTAGCTGTTGTTAAACCGGGTAGAATTATGTTTGAGATTGCCGGTGTTCCGGAGGAAGTTGCAAGAGAGGCTATGCGCCTTGCAGGTCATAAGCTTCCGGTTAAAACCAAATTCGTAGTAAGAGATAAAAAGGAAGAAGGTGCGGAATAATGAAGGCTATAGAGTTGCGAAATTTATCTGTGCCGGAGCTGGAAAAGACACTGGCAGAGCTTAAAATTGAACTGCGTAACCTGCGTTTTCAACATGCAATTAACCAGCTGGAAAACCCTCAAAGGTTAAAGGATGTTAGGCATGACATCGCTCGTGTGATGACAACCCTTCGCAGTGTAGAGTTAGCAGGTACGAAGTAGGAGAGGAGAAATAATGGAGCAAAGAGATTCACTTCGTAAAACGAAGATCGGCACCGTTGTGTCGGATAAGATGGATAAAACCATCGTTGTTGCAATAGCTGATAACGTACAGCACCCTCTCTATAAGAAAATTGTTAAACGTACAGTTAAGTTTAAGGCTCATGATGAACAAAACGAATGCACAGTTGGCGATCGTGTACAAATTATGGAAACACGTCCGCTTTCAAAGAGTAAATGCTGGCGTTTGGTTCGTATAGTAGAAAAAGCTAAATAGTTTTAGTTTGCCAAATAAATTGACTTACCAAGCAATTGTCAGATTAGACAGATAAACTTTAAGCGTTAAATTTTGAAAGGGGGATGCAGCTGTGGTACAGATGCAATCATATCTCAAGGTAGCGGACAATACCGGCGCGAAGGAACTAATGTGTATTAGGGTATTGGGCGGTTCACGCAAGAGATACGCCGGAGTCGGCGATGTTATAGTAGCTTCGGTGAAGAAAATATCACCGGGTGGAACTACAAAAAAGGGTGAGGTTGTTAAGGCCGTTATAGTCCGCACAAAACATCCTATCCGACGTGATGACGGTTCATACATTCGTTTCGACGAAAATGCAGCCGTAATAATCAGAGAGGATAAAAATCCCAGAGGAACACGTATCTTTGGACCTGTTGCCCGTGAACTTCGTGAATATGGGTACCTTAAAATTCTGAGCCTTGCGCCGGAATCCTTATAGGGGGGAATGATGAGTAAACTTCATGTTAAAACCGGTGACACCGTAATGGTTCTCAGCGGTAACAGTAAAGGTAAAACCGGTAAGGTTTTAGCTACAAGCCCGAAAGAGGGCAAAATAATTGTTGAGGGCTGTAATATGATTACAAAGCACCTCAAACCCCGTCGCCAGGGTCAGCAAGGCGGTAAAATACAGGCTGAGGCAGCAATGTACGCCTGTAAAGCATTACCGGTTTGCTCGAAATGTAACAAGGCAACAAGGGTAGCTCACAGCATAGTAGACGATAAGAAGGTACGCACCTGCAAAAAATGCGGTGCTACACTGTAAGAAAGGGGGAAATAAAAATGCCAAGATTAAAGGATAAATACAAAGCTGATATTGCCCCTGCACTTATGACTAAGTTTGGATACAAAAGTGTAATGCAGATACCGAAACTTGAGAAGGTTGTGATTAACGTTGGATGCGGCGAGGCAAAGGATAATACTAAAATTATTGATGCCATAGTATCTGATATAAAAATCATTTGTGGTCAAACACCTATAGTTTGTAAGGCAAAAAAATCAGTTGCAAACTTTAAACTTCGTGAAGGAAATCCTATCGGTGTTAAGGTTACATTACGCGGCGACAACATGTATGAGTTTGTGGACAGACTATTCTCTATAGCACTACCACGTGTTCGTGACTTTAGAGGTATTAACGGAAACAGCTTTGACGGTCGCGGTAACTATTCGTGTGGTGTGAAGGAACAGCTTATATTCCCGGAGATTGACTACGATAAGATAGATACAATCAGGGGTATGGACATTTCGTTTGTTACCACTGCGAAGACAGATGAAGAGGGTAAGGAGCTGCTCACAGCGATGGGCGCGCCGTTCGCAAACTAATAAAGTGCAGTTGAAAAGGAGATAACAATGGCAAAAACCTCAATGAAAATAAGCCAGAAACGTCCGGCTAAATTTTCCACAAGGGCCTATAACCGTTGTAAACTTTGTGGTCGTCCCCACGGCTATCTGCGTAAGTACGGAATCTGCAGAATCTGCTTCCGTGAACTTGCGTATAAGGGACAGATACCCGGAGTTCGCAAGGCAAGCTGGTAGATAATAGCAAGAACAGACTAAAAGATCTAGAAAGGGGAATTGGTATGAATATTACCGATCCGGTAGCAGATTTGCTAACCCGTGTTCGTAATGCGAGCAGTGCGAAGCACGAGACCGTAGAAATTCCCGCGTCCAACCTAAAAAAGAACATCAGTCAAATTTTGGTTGACGAGGGATATGTAAAAACAATGGAATTAATAGAGGATAACAAACAGGGCGTTATTCGTCTCACACTCAAGTATCGTGAGGGTGGCGAGCCTGTACTATCCGGACTACGTAGGGTGTCAAAACCCGGACTACGTATATACTCAGGTGCTGAGGAAATGCCCAAGGTAATGAAGGGTCTCGGTACTGCAATCGTCTCAACATCAAAAGGCGTTATGACCGATAAAGCAGCCCGTAAAGAAAATGTGGGCGGTGAGGTTTTAGCCTTTATATGGTAATTTGAAAGGGGAAAGACTATGTCGAGAATTGGAAGAAAACCCATCGTCATCCCTGCC
>CAYJKY010000079.1:0-7253 GCA_964370825.1 uncultured Oscillospiraceae bacterium | reverse complement strand
CATTTTATCACAAAATGGTTTGTGTCTCAATTTTCATTTAACTTAACAATACGAAAAAAGAAAAACGGAGGAAAAATGATGAAAAAGAGAACTATCGCAATCATACTTGCAGGGCTACTGACATTGACTACCCTTAGCTCCTGCACATCAGAACCACAAAGCACATCAACCCAGGCGCCGGCAACTACCGACTCGCAGGCAACAACACAGGAGCAGGATGAGTCCGAAGGCGGAACTCTTATCGCAGAACCACTTACCATAAGCTTCCTATTCCCAGAAAATGCATATGCACCGATAACGGAGGATTCTCTCGCGATTAAGGAGATTGAAAGAGTTACAAACGTAACGCTTGATTTCCAGCTTGTTCCCTCCAGCGACTATGAGACAAAGAAGAACACCTACCTTGCTACCGACAGCATGACCGATGTTTTTAGAGGCAGCTTAACCGATGTTAAAAACTATGTAGAAGATGGGCTCTACCTAAATCTCTCGGAGTACGAGGAGTATATGCCTACATATCTCGGACTGCTTAACGAGGGCACAAGAGCCGAGGACACAAAGGTGCTATACTACAACGATAGCCTTTACAGCTTTGCTAGACTTGAGCATTTCCGTGTGACGGTTGCCCCTCAGCCGATGATTAGAACCGATTTGCTTGAAGAAAATGGTATTGCAACCCCCACAAGCTGGGACGAGCTTTATGATGCATTCTTGGTTCTAAAGGAGGCATACCCCGACTCCTATGCACTCTCTAGTAGGAATGGAACAAACTACATGATAGGGCAGATAGCATACTCGCTTGGAAGTGGTGGCTTTGAAGGGTTTAACACTACCAACGGAATGTATTACGAGCCAAATCAAGACCAATATCTGTACGGCCCGATACAGGAGGAGTTTAAAACCGTTATTGAATATTTAAACAACATGTATACCGACGGACTACTCCATCCTGACTATGCTGTGATGACGCGTGACCTTGCATGGGAGAACCTCTCCTCCGGCACACTGTTCTTTTATTATGACAACAACTCATTTGCAGCAAGAACTTTTAACCCAGCACTACAGGAGGTAACCGAGGAAGCAATGTTCGATATGCTAGATCCTATGGAAAATTCCTACGGTGAGACAAGATCACTTTCATACCAGAAGGACTGGCTCGACAGCGACAATATCATAGTAAACTCAAACGTCGAAAGACCGGAAGATGTAGTCAAGTTCTTCGATTGGCTTTATACAGAAGAGGGAATGATGATATCTAACTTTGGTGTAGAAGGTGAGAGCTACAATATTGTTGACGGCGAAATTATTGTTAGTGATGAACTGCAGGAAAAACATGCAACAACAGCGGATGTGCTCTCATCCATACAGGCAGAACTCGGTGTAGGCCAATTTAACTTTACCCCTTACATCGACGAGACATGGTTTAAGCAAACTACTGATGCATTGATGGTAGAAAATGGTGCACGAATTGATACCAACATAGAGGCAGGAACAACGGTCAACATGAAAAATACTATGACACTTGCTTTTACCGAGGAGGAGAACTCTGAACTTGCCACACTTGAAACCAATGTAATGACTGTGTTTAATTCCGAGATTGATAAGTTTATCACCGGTGCTCGTCCCATGTCGGAGTACGATGACTTTATCGATGAGCTAAATGCGCAGGGTGCACAGCAGATTGAGGATATGTATAACGAAGTGTTTAGCAGAATACAATAAAACAAGATAATTTTTAGGTGGTTTTCGATTTAGAAAACCACCTAAAAGAATTGAATGTTTGTCATTACGTTGGTATAATAATAATTACATGGTAGTGAACAACATTATTGGGATCGATATGCGCAGATATTTAGGCTTTAAGAATATAAAATCAATGGTTAAAAATTATTTTAGCATCTTTATTGTGTTAATAATATTTTTTATTGTATTTACTGTATCCTCCGGGTATTATTATTATCGTGCCGGAGTAAGCGAAAAGCAAAATATCATCGTTAAAATGACCGACAACCTAACCGAACACTGTACCAGACTGGACGCATATATAGAGGATGTATTTACCAAAAGTTATGTACTTTCAACATCGGACAGTTTAATAGATAACCTTCGTCAGCTGCAAAATAGTGAGGATACTCTAAACACTATCGAAACGGTAAACATGCTTAAGGAGTTTAAATCCTCTGTTTTCGACCATATTTTCAAGGTTTTTTTGTACAGCCCCGATCATCGCCTTTACTATAACGACGGTGTGACGGATGCCGAGATTTTTTTTCAAGAGCTTTACTATCAGGAAAACTTCACTTTACAGGGTTGGGAAGAACTTGCTCATGAAACAGATAATATGCAAATTATCAACCCTATTACCATTTATGATAAATACTCCGCTACCGAAAGGGTGCTTGTATCGCTGATAAGTCCGATAAATATACAGGACGAAGAGTGGTTGTTGGTGACACAGGTAAACATGGCAAGTATTTTAAATCAGCTATCAGATAATCGTGCCTATGACAGACAGGAGTTTGTGTGCATAGATTCAAGCGGCGGTGTTGTATTTAACACAACAGGATATGATCTCTTTCAAAACAATGCGCTACCAAAGCTTGACAGCACAACAACATTGATAGAGGAAAGTTACCGAATAACCGGAAAGACGTTTTTATTAGTTGGTAGAGTGGCAAGTGATAATTTAAGTTATTACACTCTTATTCCTCAGGAGACGCTTGCCGATATTGTAGCCGAAATAACCGAACCCACCCTAATATTTTTATTTTTTTCAATGATGATATTTTTTATTATCACTATTATTTATGTAAGGCAGATTTACAAACCATTTAAAAGCATTGTCGAACTATCAAAACGCATAGAGGATGATGGAGAAAAAGGGTATTTTAATCTAAATAGGTTAGAGATGATCGGAAATGTATATCGAAACAAAGAGATTGCTATAGACAATATCTGTGAATATTTTATTAATCAGATGGTGGCTTATGGCGAAAACACTGAGTTCGAGGGCTTTCAGGACATTTTTCTTGCTAACTGTCGTCTGAGTGAGGAAAACCTGTACTGTATTTCCCTAAAGGTCAATTTTACCGAGCACTACTACGAAAGCTTTGACGAGGAGGAGCAGGGACATATCGATAGAGGTCTCATACTGTTACTTGAGAGGCAGTTTATTGATTCATTTAAATGTTATGTAATATATATTAATGATATATTGTTATGTTATTACAACTCCTTTGATAATGAAGACAGGGCAATAAACACAATTATCGACAACATAGAAAGCTTGCTATCACCGGATTCCGAACTTTGCGGAATAAATTTAGCTCGTTCCAATCCCTGTAGCGGGAAGGATTGCGTATTTGAGTCTACCGCACAGGCATTGACAACGCTTGAATACATGGGCAACATGGATACACCGCTAAAGGATTACAACCCTAAGGAGGTAGATTTTTCTAATCCATTTACCCTACAGATGAGAAACAGATTAATATATTTACTGCAAAGCGGAAATAAGGAGGATATACTGTCGTTTGTAATAAACCTCGATAACGAATCCCGAGCAGCAAAACTTTATTACCCACTATACAAAAAAATGTATACAAGACTTGTAGGCATAGGCAGAGAATACTTTTATGCAGATAAAAATATAGCTAAGGCTGATGAACAATGGAAAATATTAACCGAAAAGCATAATAGCTACATTGAGCTTAATCGACATATCAGCAACAGAGCTAAGCTATGTAACTTTTTGCAACTTTGCTCAAGCGAGCAGGAGGAGAACAGAGGGGTGGAAAATGTAGAGGTTATAGTAAGTTATATCAAGAATAATCTTGCAAATGACATCTATCTTGATAAGGTGGCAAAGGAGCTGGAACTTAGTCCGAGATACGTGGCAAACATTATAAAGGAAAAGACTGGATTTACAATAGGTGATTACATTGCAAGGGTAAGAATTGCTAAGGCAAAGGAACTCATCTGGGATAGTGATGAAAATGTAACTAAAATCGGTGAAATGGTTGGCTTTGACAATCGCATAACCTTTTTCAGAACCTTCAAAAAGCACGAAGGTGTTTCGCCAACCAACTACAGAAAATCAAAAATTAAATAAGGAGTAAATGAAACATGGACTATACTATTGTTAATCATCAACATATATTTGAGCCTACTAAATATTTTCCTCAGTGTCATGCTTCAACCATAGAGGTGTTGCCGGATGGTACAGTTATTACCGCATGGTTTGGTGGCACGCATGAGAAGGCGGATGATGTTTCCATATGGCTGTCACGTCGGGAGAACAACGGATGGAGCGACCCGATCATTGTTGCGGTAGCAGATGGTGCACCATGCTGGAATCCGGTGCTTTTTTACACCGATAACCGTCTACAGCTATACTACAAAAGAGGGAAAGAAATCGAGAGCTGGCAAACATTTATAGTTGAGAGTCTTGACGGTGGAATAAGTTGGTGTGAGGAACGTGAACTTGTCGGTGGAGATTTTGGAGGACGTGGTCCGGTAAAAAACAAATGCATACAGCTATCTGACGGTACAATAATTGCGCCGGCGTCCGTCGAAACAAAAGATAACTGGGTTTGCTTTGCCGATATATCAAAGAATGGTGGGTTAAGTTGGACTAAAGGCGACTACATAGAATATAATAGCGAAAGTTTTCAGGGGCTCGGGCTAATTCAACCGACCTTTTGGGAGGATGACGATCGGATCGTACATGTGCTGATGCGTAGCACTGAGGGCGCAATATACAAAAGCAAATCATGTGACGGAGGTGCAAGTTGGGATGTAGCCAAACGAACAACTTTGCCGAACAACAACTGTGGAATAGATCTGACAAGGCTCAGCGACGGAAGGTTGGTACTCGTATACAATCCGGTTGCAGGAAACTGGGCGGCACGTTCACCTATAGCCTTTAGTGTTTCATGCGATAACGGTGAGAGTTGGTCAAACCCAAAAATTCTTGATCATGTCGAGTGTGTTAGGAACGAGGAGTTTGCCGAGTTTTCCTACCCTGCAATAGTCTCAAGAGGAAATAGGATTTACATAACCTATACCTGGAAAAGAAAGACGATAGCTTTCTGGGAAATCGATATCGAGGAAAAGTTTAACACATCTAATGACAGCATAAAGGATGGTGTATGGGTGACAATGGTTACACCATTTACCGATGACAACAAAATAGATTACAATGCACTTGAACATTTGATAGAATGGTATATAAACAAGGGGGTACACGGTCTTTTTGCGGTTTGCCAGTCAAGTGAGATGTTTTTTTTATCCGCCGAAGAACGCACAGAACTTAGCAAATTTGTTGTAGAAAAGGCTTCGGGAAGGGTGCAGGTGGTGGCCTCAGGTCATGTAGCTAACGATGTAGAAACACAGATTGATGACCTTAAAAGCATTCAATCCACCGGAGTGGACGCTGTCGTACTGGTTACAAACAGATTGGCAAAAGAACATGACGATGATGAGGTATGGATAGCAAATGCAGAGAAGATAGTTAATGCTATGCCTAACTGCAAATTTGGACTTTATGAGTGCCCATACCCTTACAAAAGACTCTTATCACCACGAATCTTAGAATGGTGTGTGAAAAGTGATAGGTTTTTGTTTTTAAAGGATACCTGCTGTGATATCAAGGTCATAAAAAAACGTTTAGAAATTCTTAAAAATACATCACTTAAGCTGTTTAATGCCAATGATGCGACTCTTCTTGCCTCTTTGAGAATAGGTGCATCCGGCTATTGCGGAGTAATGTCTAACTTTCAACCAGAGATATATGTATTGTTGGTAGAACACTTTAGAAAAAATCGGCAAATGGCAGATAAAATTCATGAATTTGCCTCGATATCATCATTAATCGAACTACATCACTATCCGGTAAATGCAAAATATCACCTAAATCGTTTAGGATTGCCCATCAATATCAATGCAAGGGTAAAAGACCCCTGTGGCCTTACCGATACCATGAAAACCGAGGTGGATGCATTAAGAGGGCTGTTAGCAATAGTATCCAACGAAATATATAAACAGTTATAAAGCATTAAATCTTACAAGATAAGTGCAAAAATATGCGGTTTATGAACAAAGGGGATGGACGTAATAATGAATTCTGTTAGCCTTCCGTTCATTGCATATAATATCCCCTCATTAGCCGGCATAGAGTTAACAGTAAACAGCATAAAAAGGTTAAATGAACACAAAAATTTTATAGGTATAAAGTTTACAAGCAAGGATCTTTTCACCTTAGAACAGTTTCAAGCTATAGACAATAATCTTTGTATCTTTAACGGTCATGACGAGATGTATCTCTCCGCACTTCCTTACAACATCACAGGGGCTACCGGCTCTACCTTCAACTTTATGGCACCTAAATTCATCAGGATGACCGAGCTGTTTAAGGCAAATACAATTATAGGCACAATGATAGACTGTGGTTTGCAACAGGCTGTAAAATATTTTCTCGGTCGGCAGAGGATTGACTGCAACGGTTGCAGAAAACCAGTACATGAATTAACAGACACACAAAAAAAACGACTCGACAGTGTATATCATCTTTTGTAGTGATACTCTGCCTATGGTGATGACATCAAACATTTAACAATGATATTTATTTATACTTGTTAGTATCGCATATAGCGTTTGAATCTCTATTGGGATAATATCGTTTACTACAAAGAGGAGGTTAATAATAGGGCGAATTAGCAATCACCCCAAGTATGGGCATGAGCTAAATAAAAATAAAAGTCAACTATATTTAAGAAAATTAGCAAAATTATAATTTGAGTTGTTGACGAAATAGTTTTCAGGACAGAATTAATGCAAAGGTAAGCTATACAGCAGATTGACAAGGGGTTTGGCAATGTTAACGAACAAGGGTAAGAAACATGAGTCTAAAACAGGGTGCGTCAGTCATATTAGCGAAAATCTGTGGAATTTCATGAGGTCATGAGTTTTTGGAATTTCCTGCTCATTCGCACATAGATAACCATTTAAAATTTTTTCCGCAGACTGTTCACACAAATAACAAATCACCTCTATTGGTGTTGGATGTAAAGTCATTAGGTGCTTTGCCGACAAATTATCATTTTGGGCTAAATCAAGCCGACGTTTCGCTGTCTCGTTCATACAACTTAACCCCTTGTCTTAAAGTCTCTTTTTCGATTGATGGAGTTTTTGTGGCATTTGCAAATGTATTTTGATAGCCGGCAAGGATATCTATCGAACGCAAATCCAAGCTT
>CAYJKY010000078.1:0-7272 GCA_964370825.1 uncultured Oscillospiraceae bacterium | reverse complement strand
CTTAACTTTATATTTTTTTGGAGTAAAGTGTCACCCATCATTGACATTTGTACATTTTTATATTTATGACACAACATTTTACAATTGACATTAACTGTAGGATGTGAGATAATAGTATATTATAATTTCAAACAGAGGCAAGAAAATATGAGCAGTAAAAGGATAGAGTTGCCGCAGGGAACTTCGGATACTCTTTTTGAGCGATATGAAAAAAAGGCGTCACTGGAAAATACTATTCTAAACAGTTTTGCCGACAACGGATATCGTCCCGTTGCCACCCCCACATTTGAGTATGTAGATGTTTTCGATAGAAGCAATGAGTACTCGGATATAAATTCCTATCGTTTTTCCGATCTTGACGGAAGGTTGATGGCTCTTCGCTGTGACAGTAGTTCCCCTATTGCAAGGCTTATCAACACATCATTAAAAAACGCATCATTTCCGCTTAAAATCGCATACAATCAGGCGGTATTCAAAAAACAAATTTCACATGGCGGAAAACGTCATGAGGTAAGCCAATGCGGAGTTGAGCTTATCGCAACCGACAATAAGTTTAATGCTGATCTTGAGATGATAAAACTTGCTGTAGACACACTTACCGTTTCGGGAATCGAGAATTTTAAAATTGAGATAGGACACGCAGGACTATTTAATGCTGTATCCTCACTACTTCCGTTAAGTCGCGGTGAAGCAGACATGTTAAGGTATTACATGGAAGCAAAAAACATTGCCGCTTTAGAGGATCTACTAAAGGAATATCATGTAAACCATCCAACAGTATGTAAACTACTTTGTGAGATGCCAAGGCTGTTTGGTGACATTGATATTCTTACATCTGCAAAGGATATGTTCGGCGATATCCCCGATACCGCTGAAATCATTGAAACACTTTTAAATCTTAATAACGAGTTGAAAAAGCTCGGTTGCGATCATAGGGTTACATTTGATCTCGGACTGGTTCAACACCTTGGATATTATACAGGGATTGTTTTTTCCGGCTACTCGGTGGGTTTTGGCGAGGCTGTTCTTTCGGGTGGCAGATATGATTCGTTGTATGCGGAATTCGGAGAGTCTCGAAATGCCGTAGGGTTTGCATTAAATATTGATGCAGTGCTGGATTTAAAGGAGTCGGTGTCTCTCAATACCGGTCGAGCCCTGAGGATTGCATTAACCAAAGGTAGGCTTCAAAAGGATGCATGTAAACTCATGGAGGCAGCAGGACTTGACATTACCGCAACCACCGGAAACACAAGACAGCTGATTATTCCTATTGAGAACGGGAAATATGAACTTGTGCTTGCTAAGTCAGCAGACGTAATAACCTATGTAACCCATGGTGTTTGTGACATCGGATTAGTTGGCAAGGATACCATTGATGAGCAGGGCGGAAGTTTTTACGAGTTGCTTGATACAGGGTTTGGAAGATGCCGTTTTGCGGTTGCCGCACCAAAAGGTTTTTCATATGATAACTTGGACGGAACTCTTGTGATCGCCTCAAAATATCCAAAGGTTGCAAAGAATTTTTTTGCCGCAAAGGGTTTTAATGTAGAAATAATTAAGATAGACGGCTCGGTCGAACTTGCTCCGCTACTCGGGCTTGCCGATGCAATAGTCGACATAGTCGAGACGGGTGAAACATTGAGGGCAAACGGACTGGAGGTTATAGAGGATATAAGCGACATATCTGCAAGAATAATCGCCAACATAGCTGCAATGAAGCTTAGAAAGAATGAGATTGAAGGATTAATTTCAAGGTTAAAAGACAAACTTTATTAATGAGGAGAGACTTTGATGTTAAAAATTGTTAAGCCAAATGAATCGGATAAATTATTAAATACACTTATCGAGCGAAACCGTGAGGTTCCTCAGTCTGTTCAAAATGCAGTGACCGATATAATTAAAAATGTTAGAAACAACGGTGATTCTGCTCTTTTTGAATATACCGAAAGGTTTGATGACGTAAAGCTTGACAGCTTTGTTGTTCCTATTGAGGAGGCGGCGCTTGCATCAAAAAGGTTGAAATTAAAGGAACCTCAGCTTTACGATGCACTAAAACATGCAAACAGTAGGATAGAGGATTACCACCGCAGGCAGATGAAAACGGGATTTTCTTACACCTCTGACAGTGGGAGTGTTATAGGACAACGCGTAATGCCACTCGAAAGGGTCGGAATATATGTACCCGGTGGCACTGCCGCTTATCCGTCCTCGGTCATGATGAATGCAATACCGGCAAGGATAGCAGGTGTTAAAGAGATTGTGATGGTGGTTCCTCCTAACATGATATACGGTGCAGACTCAATTGTTAAGGATTCCATTCTCACAGCCGCACATATTTCAGGCGCTACTTCTATATACAGCCTAGGTGGTGCACAGGCGGTTGCGGCACTTGCATACGGAACCGAAACTATTCCTAAGGTCGACAAGATATGTGGTCCCGGAAACATCTATGTTGCTACAGCAAAACAGATGGTTTTCGGTGCTGTTGATATAGATATGATAGCCGGTCCCAGCGAGATATTGATAATTGCCGATGATAAGACAAAACCTGCGTATGTTGCTGCTGATATGCTTTCACAGGCAGAACATGACCCGATGGCTTCTTCCGTTCTGCTCTGCCCTTCCGAATCCTTTGCAAACAAGGTTAACAAAGAGCTAATTAAACAGCTCGGTAACCTAACGAGGAACGAAATAGCGACCCAGTCAATAGAAAACTTTGGCTTTGCTTTTATATACCACACCCTTTCGCAGGCGGTGGAGGTTGCAAACATGTTTGCACCGGAACATCTTGAAATTTTGACACAAAATCCTATGGAGTTACTGGATTCAATTAAGAATGCAGGTTCAATTTTCATGGGTGAATATTCTCCGGAGCCGATAGGAGACTATATAGCAGGTCCAAATCATGTACTCCCCACCTCGGGAAGCGCAAGGTTTTTCTCTCCCCTATCGGTGGATAGCTACCTAAAGCGCACCTCATACATACAGCTCAGCAAAGAGGAATTCATGGGTTTGAGGAGTAGTGCCTGTTCAATTGCTCAGGTTGAAGGATTAACAGCTCACCGTGCAAGTTTGGAGATAAGAGAATAGTGTTAAAATAGTAGGAGGGGCTGAATAAATGAGAGACTCTACAATATTTAGAAAAACAAAGGAAACCGATATTAAGCTATCTATCTGTCTCGATAATGATAGCGATATTAAGGTTAGCACCGGCATTGGTTTTTTCGACCATATGCTTACCGCTGCAGCATTTCACGGTAGTTTTTCGCTTAGTATTGATGCTGTCGGTGATTTAGAGGTGGACATGCACCATACCATAGAGGATGTGGGAATAGTTTTGGGGCAAGCTTTTAAGGAAGCAATAGGCGATAAAAAAGGAATAAACAGGTTTGCTGACGGATTTTTACCGATGGACGAATCCTTAGCGTTTTGCAGCCTTGACATAAGCGGAAGACCCTATCTTGTATATAATGCCGAACAACTTAAAAACATTGTAATGCCCGGCTTTGAAGCTTGCATGGCACAAGAGTTTTTCTATGCATTTGCCATGAATTCCGGAGTGACACTTCACCTCAATGTTGAGTACGGAGAAAACCCGCACCATATTTTAGAGGCACTTTTTAAAGCTTTTGGCAGGGCACTCGGCTCTGCTTCAAAAATTAATGGAGATAAGATAAAATCAACAAAAGGAGTTTTATGATGCAAATTTTTCCTGCAATAGACATTAAAAACGGACTACCTGTGAGATTATACAAGGGGGACTTTAACACCGCAGAACAGGTAGCGGCAAGCGTTCTCGAGACGGCTAAAGAGTTTAAAAAGGAGTGTAACAACCTTCATCTTGTCGACCTCGACGGAGCTAAACTCGGCACAGCTGAAAATTTTGATCTTATATGTGAAACTGTTGAAGCATTTAACGGATTTGTAGAGGTCGGAGGCGGTATACGAAATATTCATACCGTAAAGTATTATTTAGACGCCGGCGTTTCCAGAGTGATACTCGGCACATCTGCGCTCAAAAATCCTCTGCTTTTAAAGGAGCTTGCAAGCAACTTTGGTGACAAGGTCTCGGTTGGAATCGATGCAAGGGACGGTTTTGTAGCCACCGACGGATGGTTGGATAGCTCTAAGGTTGGATACATTGACTTTGCACGTGAGTGTGAGCAGATGGGGATATCCACCATAATTTTCACCGACATTTCTAAAGACGGGACACTGCTCGGACCAAATCTTGATCAGACAAAGGCTTTGAGAGATGCGATAAAGTGCCAACTTATTGTAAGTGGAGGAATTCATTCCATAGAGGATATAAGAACCCTGCGTAAACTTGGTGTAGACGGAGCAATCTGCGGAAAATCATTATACCATGGTAAAATAAGCCTTAAAGAGGCTGTTAGTGTTGCGGCGGGTGAAGAATAATGGACTTAAGCTTGCTCTTTAAAAAATCAGACTTAGTACCTGCAATAGTCCAGGCAAAGGATACAGGTACTGTGCTCATGCTTGCATATATGAACGAGGAGTCGCTAAACAAAACCTTGGAGACCGGCTACACCTGGTTTTACAGTAGATCAAGAAATGAGCTGTGGAATAAAGGCGCTACCTCCGGAAATTTACAAAAGGTGATAAATATAATGGCGGACTGTGACGACGATACATTGCTTATAACGGTAGAACAGCAGGGAGTCGCATGCCATACGGGTGAATACAGCTGTTTTTTTAAGGAAATAAAACAGTTTGAATTTTTATAAGGAGGTATTAGGTTGGTAATAAATGACTTATTTGAGGTGATTAAACAGCGCAAGGATGCAAAGGAAAGCGGAAGTTACACCGCCTATCTTTTTGAGCAAGGCGAGGATAAAATTTTAAAGAAAATAGGTGAAGAAACCTCCGAAGCAATAATTGCCGCGAAAAACGACAACAATGATGAACTTGTCAACGAGCTTTGTGACCTACTTTATCACTCGCTGGTTTTGGTCGCCTACAAAGGCATAGAGCTTGAAAGTGTTGAGCAGGAGTTGAGGCGACGAGCCGAAAAATTAGGAAATCTAAAGCAGATGAAAACGACCGATAAAAACAGTTAAGATTATTTTAATACGTTGAAATGGAGAGGAATATGAAAAACGACATCTTTAGCTTGAAAAACAAATTAGCGGTGGTAACGGGTGGCAATCAGGGCATCGGCAAGATTGTTGCAGATTATTTAGCGGATGCAGGTGCAGACATCATAATTATTGATCTTAATGATGCAACCGCAGTCACCGGAGAGATAGCCTCAAAACATGGCGTAAAAACCGCCTCGTATATCTGTGATGTAACCGATAACGCCTCGGTGGATAAGGTTATGGAAACCATAACCGCTGACATGGGTTGCCCCGACATACTGTTCAACAATGCGGGAATATGTATGCACAAGGATGCATTAGATTTAGCCTACGGTGAATGGGAAAAGGTAATCAATGTAAATTTAAATGGCGTTTTTTATGTTGCAAAGGCGTTTGCAACTCAGCTTAAAGCTGCCAAAAAAGGTGGTTCTATAATAAATACAGCATCCATGTCCGGCATAATTGTCAACATCCCGCAGTCTCAGGCATCATATAATGCCACCAAATCAGCAGTGATTCAGCTTACTAAATCGCTTGCTGTTGAGTGGGTAGAGCTTGGTATCAGGGTAAACTCCATCAGCCCCGGATATATTGCAACCGAAATGACCGGTACGGTCAGACAAGATTGGCAGGACTACTGGAAATCACTGATCCCGATGAAGCGTATGGGTACCCCCGAGGAACTTGCCGGTGCAGTAATCTACCTTGCGTCCGACGCATCAACCTACACCAATGCAAGTAATATTGTGATTGACGGCGGATTTACTTCTGTATAAGCATGAATAAAACAAGGAGCTTAAAATGAATTTCAACTATTTTATCCCTACACGAATTATATTTGGAAAGGGTGCGTTAAAAAAACTCGGTGAGCAAGAGTTATTCGGCAAAAAGGCAATGATAGTCACTACAAACGGCCAATCGGTAGTAAAGTACGGATATTTAGATACACTTACAAAGCAACTTGACGGGTGTGGGATTGAGTACACAGTTTTTAATAAGATAATGCCAAACCCAATTAAAGAGCATGTAATGGAAGCCGCAGACATTTGTAAAAAGGAAAGTGTCGAATTTGTTATCGGTCTTGGTGGTGGCAGTGCGATTGATTCTGCCAAATCTATAGCAGTAATGGCTACTAATGAAGGCGACTATTGGGACTATATCAGCGGAGGAAGCGGTAAAGGGCAGGCGGTTATAAACAATCCCCTACCTGTTGTTGCTATTACCACCACTGCCGGTACCGGTACCGAGGCCGATCCCTGGACGGTTATAACAAAAACTGACACTAACGAAAAAATAGGTTTCGGCTATGCTAAAACATTCCCTCAACTTGCAATAGTAGACCCTGAATTAATGCTTACCGTCCCTAAAAAGCTGACGGCATACCAAGGATTTGATGCTCTTTTTCACAGCACAGAGGGCTATCTGAACAATACGGCGTATGTAATGAGTGATATGTACGCACTTAAGGCTATAGAGTTAGTTGCAAAGTCCCTCGCAAAGGCTGTTAAATGCGGTGACGATATTGACGCAAGGTGTGACGTTGCACTTGCAAACACTCTTTCAGGAATGGTAGAGAGCACCTCCGGGTGCACCAGCGAGCACAGCATTGCGCATGCTCTTAGTGCATACCATCCGGAGTTTGAGCACGGTGCAGCACTCATAAGCATATCGGTTGAATACTATACTCTGATTGCTAAATCCGGAAAAAGCGATGCAAGAATGATAGATATGGCTAAAGCTATGGGCAAGACTGATGCTTCAAAGGCAATGGATTTTGTTGATGCATTAAGCAAGCTTATTTCCGATTGTGAAGTCGATGACATTAAAATGTCCACCTACGGTATGAAATACGAAGATATTCAGGATTATGTCACGAACGCAAGAGAAAATATGGGCGGACTTTTTGCTGTCGACCCCATTGTCATTTCCGACGAGAATGTGTCTGAGATAATTAAACGTTCCTATAGGTAAAAAAATCTGTAGAACTTTACAAAAAAACGTCATTTATTATACTTTTTTTAAATATATATTAAAAAGTAAAAAAAGCACTTGACATTTAAATGAATTTGATGTAATATATTAAATGCACCGTGACGGGAGTTTAGCTCAGCTGGGAGAGCACTTGCCTTACAAGCAAGGGGTCACAGGTTCGAGCCCTGTAACTCCCACC
>CAYJKY010000077.1:0-7477 GCA_964370825.1 uncultured Oscillospiraceae bacterium | reverse complement strand
CTTTGTTTATGTACGCAGTAATAGTTGCCCCTGCTTCGTTATACTCTACCCAACTGTCATAAAGTGCGAAAACATTGAAAGAACCGATAAGGATAAATGTTAAAGCCAAGTTTAATAACACTTTTTTAATCATAGTTTTGGGCTCCATACATATTTTTTCCATTTTATCATAATTTTCATTGAATTACAACAATCATAATTTATAAATTATATAAAAAAAAGACGCCTTTCGACGTCAATTTTCATTTTATAGTTTTTTCAAAAACATCTCTATCCTGTCAAGTGCCGTCTTTAGATGTTTCAACGAGTAGGAATAGCTTATTCTTACAAAGCCCTCTCCGCTGTCACCAAAGGCGTTGCCCGGTACTACCGCAACCTTTGTTTCTTGCAGTAAACGGTTACAAAACTCCTCGCTGGAAAGCCCTGTTGATGCTATGCTTGGGAACACATAGAATGCACCCTTTGGTTCATAGCAGGAAAGACCCATGTCGTTTAGCCTTTTAACCATAAGTCGACGTCGCTCGTTATATTCATCACGCATTGCGATTACTTCATTTTCACACTCGGTAAGTGCTATAACGCCGGCATATTGTGCCGTTGTCGGCGCACACATTATCGCAAACTGGTGAATTTTATTCATAACAGCCGTAATTTCAGACGGTGCCGCTGTGTACCCAAGCCTCCAACCTGTCATTGCAAACGCCTTTGAAAAACCGTTTACAACTATTGTACGTTCCCTCATGCCCTCTATCTGCGCAATGGACACATGCTGCCTTCCGGTATATGTCAGCTCCGCATATATCTCATCACTCATAACAACAATGTCGGTATCACGCAGAACCTCGGCAATATTTTCCAAATCATCCCTTTCCATTACCGCACCCGTAGGATTGCTTGGAAAGGCAAGTATCAACATCTTAGTACGTGGTGTAATCGCTGCTTTTAGAGCCTGTGGTGTTAACTTGAAATCATCCTCAACCTTTGTAACAAGCGGTATCGGAACAGCACCGGCAAGCTCAACCACCGCCGTGTAGCTCACGAAACAGGGTTCACATATTAATATTTCGTCGCCGGGATTTGCCACCGCCCTAACGGCTATGTCGATAGCCTCACTGCCACCGACGGTTATTACAACCTCGCTCTCCGGGCTGTATTCGACCCCGATAAGCCGATTAAGGTAACTTGAAACCGCCGTGCGTAGCTCTGCCATGCCCTGGTTTGATGTGTACCATGTGTGACCTTTTTCGAGCGAGTCTATTCCGGCCTTACGTATGCTGTAAGGGGTTTTAAAATCCGGTTCACCAACACCAAGGGATATGCAATCCTTCATTGTTGCTGCTACATCGAAAAACTTTCTTATTCCGGATGGCTTTAAGGATGTCGCTCTTTTCGAGAGAATTTTATCGTAATTCATCACAGAATCAGCCCTCGCTCATCCCTATCCTGTTCGGCGTATATAATCCCGTCCTTTTTATAGGTATTAAGTAGAAAATGTGTAGCGGTAGACAGCACCGAATCAATCGGGGAAAGACGTCTTGCCACAAAGCTTGCTATCTCGTGAAAGCTGCTACCCGTCATGGTAAGCAACAGGTCATACCCCCCGCTTATCAGCTGAACACTATCCACCTCGGAAAGGTTAGAAACCTGCCTTGCCACATGGTCAAAGCCCACATCCTTTTTCGGGGCCACCTTAAGCTCGATAAGTGCCTGAACCCTACCGTCATTTAAGCGGTCATGGTTAATCATGGTACGATAACCCTTTATTATTCCGTTAGCCTCGTACTCATCTATCTGGCGTGCAACCTCAGCGCTGTCACTGCCGAGCATTGCAGCAAGCTCTTCCAGGCTCAGCCTTGCATTTTCTTCAAGTATCGTAAGTAACCTATCCATCCTACACCTCCTAATGTATAAATGATTGATTTAATTATATCCACACTTAACCTGTTTGTCAACAACAGGACAAAACAAACAAAACTATATATCTTTTTTTATACATTTTGACAATATATTATATTGAACCGTTATGATATAATAGTAAATATATTATTTTTTATTGTGGGGTGAGAGAAGTGAAATATGCTATTGAGAAAATCCGCAACATTGCATTAGTGGGCCATGCCGGCTCAGGAAAAACCACATTAACCGAGGCATTATTGTTTGCCACCAAAACTATCGACCGCATGGGTAGGGTCGAGGACGGAAACACTGTAAGTGACTTTGAGCCGGAAGAGCAAAAAAGACATGTATCTTTTTCCACCTCTATGTCCTCGGTGGAGTTCGATGATGTTAGAGTAAACCTTGTCGATTCGCCCGGACTTTTTGATTTTGAGCTCGGTGTACATGAGGCTACAAGAGCCTGCGAATCGGCTGTTATTGTAGTATCGGCACGTGATGGACTTCAGGTTGGCGCTTTAAAGGGATATAGCCTTGCCAAGAAAAACGGGCTAAGCAGTATGTTTTTCGTATCTAAAATCGATGTTGAAAATGCCGATTTTTACAAAACCCTTGAGGAAATAAAAGCACTTTGCGGTGCCGCAGCGTTTCCGCTTGTGGTTCCGGTAACCGAGAACGGAAACACCGTATATATTAATGTAATTGAAGATAAGGCATATAGCTACAAGGACGGTAAGCCCACCCCCTGTGACATGCCTGATACCGGACATCGCTTCGACGGATTAAAAACCGCCATCTACGAAGCTGTTGCTGAAACTGATGAAGCACTTTTTGAAAAATATTTCTCCGGCGAAGAGTTTACAAATGAGGAGGTAATGACCGGCCTTAAAACAGGTGTTAAGACCGGTGCGATCACTCCGATATTGTGTGGTTCCTCTACTAAGTTAGAAGCTCTTGACATGATGCTCTCGGCCATAAGATTTATGCTTCCTTCACCGGCAAAAGCTCCAACCGCTGTATATGACACAAACGGCGAGGAAATATTAATTGACTGTGATTCGGAAGGCGATCTGCTGGTGTCGGTTTTCAAGACGGTTGCCGATCCCTTTGTCGGAAAGCTCAGTTATGTTAAGGTTATCCACGGCACATTAAAGCATGACAGTGCTGTTATTAACAGCCGTACCGGCGAGACAGAAAAACTTGGTAAACTTTTATTCTTACGAGGAAAGAAACAGATTGACACCGACGAAATATCCGGCGGTGACATGGGTGCAGTAACCAAACTTTCTTCCACCAAAACTGGAGATACCCTCTGTGCACCGGGACATGTATATAAGCTACCGGAAATCGCCTTCCCAACCCCGACTTATTCCATGGCTATACATCTAAAAAATAAAAACGATGAGAGTAAAATCGGCACCGCACTTTCAAGATTGTTGGAGGAGGACTGCACTCTAACCTTTAAAAACGAGCATGAAACCTTCCAGCAGGTTTTGTCCGGACTCGGCGAACAGCATCTTGAAAACATACTTGCCAAGCTCAAGAGTAAATTTGGTATCGAGGCTACACTCGGACAACCAAGAGTACCCTACCGTGAGTCCATCCGTAAAAAGGTAAAGGCGGAAGGCAAGCATAAAAAACAAACAGGCGGTCATGGTCAGTTTGGGCATGTCTGGATTGAATTTGAGCCTCACGACGGCGATGGGCTGATTTTTGAAGAAAAGGTGTTTGGCGGCAGTGTTCCGAAAAACTATTTCCCCGCAGTAGAAAAGGGATTACAGTCCGCAATTGCACGTGGTGTTCTTGCCGGATACCCGGTTGTCGGGCTAAAAGCAACCCTTTTGGATGGTTCCTACCATCCTGTCGACAGCTCCGAGATGGCATTTAAGCTTGCCGCCTCCCTCTCCTATAAAAAAGGACTTGCCGAAGCTTCACCGGTTCTGTTAGAGCCTATCGGATCCCTTAAGGCAACCGTTCCGGACAATAACACCGGAGATGTTATGGGCGAGGTTAATAAACGTCGTGGCAGAGTTTTGGGCATGGGACCGGACGAGGATGGCGGACAGTTAATCGAGGCGGAGTGCCCAATGTCAGAGATGCACGATTTCACCACCTTTATTCGTAGCCTTACCGGTGGACGTGGAAGCTACACCTTCGAGTTTGTAAGGTATGAGCCTCTACCTTCGCAGTTAGAAGGCAAGGTTATTGAGGATGCAAAGCACTTCATCGAACATAAAGACGACGAAGAATAAATATTTATTAAAAGCTGTAACTACAATATGTTACAGCTTTTATTCTATATGTGATGTGATATTTCTTTGAAAATCACCGATATTATGTCAATGCCTATTTACTTTTCTCTCAAAATGTAGGATAATTACATATAGCAACATTTATATTCATCAAATAACTAACGGGAGTCGCCTAATGAAAAAAAATAAGACAGGAAACCTATCCACACAGTTTAATTTATTAATTGCTATTATGAGCACCATTATTGTCGGAGTTATGGTGATCATCAGCGGAATTGTGACCGCAAACAATGTCAATGGCGAACTTACCGATCAATGTATAGTAGGAACTAACCTGCTTGAATATGAGCTGAGTCTACACGATTCCGGTGATACTGGGGATAAAACCGAACTTTTGGACAGGCTTAAGGAGATAACCGGCTGTGAGTTTACTATTTTTAACGGTGATATACGAGAGTTCACTACCATTGTGATAGACGGACAACGGGTAGTCGGCACACCACTCGATTCCAAAATTGCAAACACTGTTCTTAATGAGGGCAAGAGCTATGTAGGTGAAGCAAACATCCTTGGCGAGAGTCATATCACATCATATATCCCTCATCGTGACGAAAACGGAGACATTGTCGGTGTTGTATTTGCCGGAATATCCAGCAGTTCTAACGATGCCTCTATAAACAATGCTCTAACAATATCAATGTTTGTCGGAATTGCACTTATACTTATTGGATGCATTTTTGCAAAAATATTAATAAACAAAACGGTTGCACGCCCTCTCGAAAAGGTCATGGGTGCCGCTCAAAACATGTCAAACGGCAACATGAATTTCGAGCTTAATATCGACTCTAACAACGAGATAGGGCTACTTGCAAATTCTTTTAACGAGATGAAATCTAACCTTTCTTCATTAAATGGATTGCTTGTCGAGATGCTGGGTCAGATTGCCAACGGAAACTGGAATGTCAATACCGGCACTCCACAAAACTATGTTGGAGACTGGAAACAGCTTTACACCTCGCTTAACGAGATGACCGATTCGGTAAGAACAGCTCTTTCACAGGTTGCGAAATCCGCCGTGCAGATTTCGGAAAACGTCACACAGGTTTCAATCGGTGCCCAGGCACTTGCCGAAGGTGCTATGGATCAGGCAAGCAGTGTGGACAGATTATCAAACAGTCTACGTGACATATCCGTTCAGATTGAGGACAACTCTAAAAACACCCAAAAGGTAAATGATATTGCCGTTATATCGGGTGAGGTAACCGTGGCAACTCTTTCCGATATGAAACAGATGCTCGATGCTATGCAGGACATTTCCGGCACCTCCGAAAACATAGTTAAAGTTATTAAGGTCATTGACGATATTGCATTCCAAACAAATATTCTTGCACTTAATGCGGCAGTAGAGGCGGCACGAGCTGGCGAAGCAGGCAAAGGTTTTGCGGTTGTAGCGGACGAGGTGAGGAGCCTTGCACAAAAATCCTCCGAGGCGGCAAACAATACAACCCAGCTTATCGAACACTCGATAGAGGCCGTTCAGATAGGCCAAGGAATTGCACAAAAAACAAACGCATCCTTTATAGACCTTGCCGACAAGGTTCAGCAGATGGTTGTGACCATAGGCAGAATAGCGACTGCAACCGAGGAACAGGCCGAAGGAATACGTGAGGTATCGGCAGGCATAGAGCAAATTTCGGCGGTTGTACAAACGAACACCGCCACAAGCGAAGAGAGTGCTGCCGCAAGCGACGAGCTCGCAAAACAGGCAAACACTCTTCATGGGTTGGTGGACAAGTTTAGTCTTTAAACACATCGTAAACAACAGTAAAAAGAGAAACAGCAGTACAAGCCGCTGTTTCTCTTTTTTATACATTATCAGACTTTCATGGTAGAGTAAAATCTTTGCAAATTCATACGCTAATTATATTAAATGCTATTCTTTAAAAAATGATAGACTTTGATGTTTCAGGGGATCGTATTTATCTTTTTCAGTGATTTCTCTTAAAACTCTACATGGGTTTCCTACAGCAATTACATTGCTTGGTATGTCTTTTGTAACAATACTGCATGCACCTATAACTGTATTATCACCGATGCTAACACCCGCAACAATGGTAACACCTGCTCCAAGCCATACACTGTTTCCAATTGTAATCGGTTCGGCATATTCAATGCCCTTATCCCTTTGCTCTGCGTCTAAAGGGTGACTTGCTGTGGAAATGCAGCAATTTGGGCCCATAAAAACATTATTACCAATACTCACCTTAGTGCCATCTAAAATAATTAAATTATGATTTGCATAAAATTTATCACCAATTTCTATATTCCAACCAAAGTCGCAATAAAAAGGCTGCGTTATTGAAATATCTTCACCTGTTTTCCCAAAAAGATTTCGCAATATAAGGCGTCTGTTTTCATAGTCAGATGGCAACAAATTATTATACTTATAGCAAATGTCTTTGCATTTTTCCAACTCCTCAAAAAGGTTTTTTGTTTTAATATTTTTACTCATTTAAGCCATCTCCACTCTATTATATAATTAAAATCTTATGTCCTAACATCAATTTACACTACCTCTTTATTAATTATTTGGTGTATTTAGACACATAGCGCAGAATGTCGTCCGCCTCCTCCGGTGTATCTGCATCGGACACAATCAAGCTTAGTCCTTTTATTGAAAGGTTGTCGAGCAGTGGCTTTATCTGTGCTTTTCCCACAAATGCCAGCACACCTTTTCCTGCCTTTTGTATTTTCAACAGCTGCGGAATAAATTCGGCTATAGGAGGTTGACCTGCAACCTGTGTCCACTGTATCATATCAATCCCTTTTACCGTGAGTATACTGTCAAGATGCCTTATTTGTTCCATTCCGTCGAGATGATAAATTGCGTTTGTTAAGAATTTTGTTGTACATTCGAGCTCTTTAACTATATATTCCTTGAACAATTCTGCCGATATCATCACACTGAGGTCACACTGCAGTTGTAATATTTTCCCCTTCGACCACATGTTCATCCATCCCTGCATCCCTCCGCCGCAGTTACTTTTTTCGGTTATTCGATATAGTACATCCGTTGACCTTTCAAGAACATCTACCAGTTTCAGGGTTGCATTCAAAGTATCCTGCGGATCGGTCAAAAAATCCATGAGCAGCTCCTCGTTACCCCTAAGCTGTGCCAAAAGATACTTGCATTAAGACGATTTTACTTTAAGGGGTTCGGGTTCTCCCGACCAGTGTGCATCGGCGTGTAGCCGAATGCGATGCTGGCTATCTCCTGAAAGAGATAAGGGGGCAAGAGTGCAATGTCCTTAATACTCTGCACCCTTGCACTC
>CAYJKY010000076.1:0-7578 GCA_964370825.1 uncultured Oscillospiraceae bacterium | reverse complement strand
TGGCTTTTTCTCCTTTTATTTTTTCTTCCTGTCCAATATCTATTGTACTCCTACAGCATTAGTTGCTTTTGATGTCAACTGCCCATTGACCGAAGAGGCGATTTGTAGTATAATTTAAGTAATTTCTTAAAAGAGGATATAAACTTCCCGCTATGGGACTAAAGGAGACATCTTTATGATTCACAATGATAAGCTTAGGGAGGAGTGTGCTGTTTTCGGCATTTCTTCCAACTCAGACATCGCGGCGGGTATTACCTATAATGGTCTTTACTCACTCCAGCACAGAGGCCAGGAGGGGGCAGGCATTGCGGTAGTGACCGATAATAAGATACTTTATCATAAGGATGCAGGCCTCGTAAGCGAGGTTTTCACCGCCTCGGTGCTTGATAAGCTTCCAAAAGGTCGGGTTGCAGTCGGACATGCGAGATACTCCACAACCGGCTCTCATTCTACCGCAAACGTTGGACCATTTATCGTCGAATATCTTACCGGACGTATTGCTGCGGCACATAACGGAAACCTTACCAATGCACACCACATAAAGGATGGATTGTTGAGCTTTGGGCTTAACTTCTCCGCAACCAGCGACAGCGAGGTTATCACCTCTTTAATTGCATATTACATAACCAGACTCGGCAACACTGTTGACGGAATTATTAAGGCATGTAGCTATCTTGAGGGTGCTTTTTCCCTCGTGATAGCAGCTAACGACAACAAACTTATCGCCGTTCGTGACCCCAACGGATATCGACCGCTATGTATTGGCGAGAGCGAGTACGGAATGGCAATTGCCTCGGAAAGCTGTGCACTGACCTCCGGCGGTTTTAAAAACATTGAGGATGTTAAACCCGGCGAGATAGTCGTAATAGAGGAGGGGAAGGTTACACATCGTGATATCGCTTTATCCTCTAACAAGAAAAATGCCGGGCTATGTATTTTTGAGTATGTATATTTTGCACGTCCGGACTCTACAATCGACGGGCTTAGCGTATATGAATCACGCTATAACATGGGCGCGATACTCGCAGAAGAATATCCGGTAGATGCCGATATCGTCTGCGGTGTTCCGGATTCCGGACTTGAGGCCGCCGCCGGCTACGCCGCAAAGAGCGGAATTCCGCTGACCACCGGCTTTGTAAAAAATCGTTACATAGGAAGAAGCTTTATCTTCCCGACACAGGAACTTCGGGATGCGGCAGTGAGAATTAAGCTTAACCCACTTTCGCACACCATTGCCGGAAAAAAGGTCGTGTTGGTGGACGATTCAATTGTAAGAGGAACCACCAGCGAGCGCATCATCACAGCCCTTAAAAGTGCAGGTGCCGCAGAGGTTCACATGAGAATTTCCTCACCACCGTTTCTTTACACCTGTCACTACGGAACCGATATAGACGACGAAAAAAATCTCATCGCAAATAACATGAGTGTAGATGAAATCTGCGAAAAAATTGGTGCCGACAGCCTTGGATATATAAGCATAGATGGATTGAAACAGGCATGTAAGTCCTGCAACCTATCTTTCTGTACCGACTGTTTCACCGGTTCTACAGTAAAGGGAACCAAAAAAACTGTTATGGAAAGATAACTTTAATCAGATGATTTTGCCGTAAAGTATAATAACCATATCACGAGCCCTCTGTCAAGGCCGGCTGTTTGGCGTATCAGGACTTTTAAGGAGGACAAATGAGAAACGAGAGCATCAAAATTACAGGTGCAAGGGAAAATAATCTTAAGAATATCTCGGTAGAGATACCCAAGTATAAGCTTGTCGCCCTGACAGGAGTTTCGGGAAGCGGCAAAAGTAGCTTTGCCATGGATATTTTGCAAAAGGAGTGTCAGCGCCAATATTTAGAGTCGATGGGAATGGTTACCGATGGGCTTAATAAACCGCAGGTAGACGGCATTGTCGGACTTTCTCCATCTATCTCTGTTGGGCAACGTGTGCTTTCTAATAATCCGAGATCTACAGTTGGCACCTATACCGAGATACTGACATATCTTCGTATTTTATACGCAAAGCTTGGTATAAGAGTTTGCCCCGAGTGTAAAAGCGAAATTCCACCGAGCTTTGACGAGGATGAGGAAATTGACTTTACGGATAGCTCCTGCCCTCACTGTAAAACCAAGCTACAGCATCTTAGCATGGCAAGCTTTTCTTTTAATAAAGCCGAGGGTGCTTGCCCAAAATGTAGCGGTATCGGTGTAGTTAAGGATATCGATTTTTCTAAACTTATAGACGAAAATCTCACAATTAAAGAAGGTGCTGTTAAAATTTGGGAAAACGAGGTTTTTGCCGAGCACTATTCAAATACCTTTACAGCCTGTGGTAAACACTATGGGTTTAACTTCGATGTTTCAAAACCCGTAAAGGATTATAACGAGCTTGAAATGTTGGTTTTGTTAGACGGTGTGGACTGCGATACATTTAAAAAACAATTTCCTAACATTAAAAAACCTAAGCGTGTTATGGATGGTTATGTTGAGGGGTTGCGCACCTTTGTAAATAAAAAGGTAGTAGAATCGGCCACAAAAAAAGTTGCAAATCCTGTGATAGCAAACGCAATAGGGAGTACACCCTGTGATGCGTGTGACGGAACAAGGCTTGGGTTTGATGGTAGATATACAAAGCTAAACGGAAAAACAATAATAGAAGTCGGCGCATTTACTATGTCTGCACTTGTGGATTTTCTTGAAGATGTGCAAAATAAATTATCACCATCGGCTAAGGAAATCGGTTCTGTGATTATAGGCGATATGCTAAAGCGTGTAAAAGGTGTGGTGAAAATTGGGTTGGAATACCTTTCTATAGACAGGGCTGTCAGCACTCTTTCCGGTGGGGAGAGTCAACGTATACGCCTTGCAAGCATTTTAGAGAGCGGACTTACAGGTGTGTTGTACATTCTGGACGAGCCGACGACCGGCCTTCATGCAAGAGATACTCTTTTGTTGCTAAATGCAATAAAAAAACTGCGTGATTTAGGCAACACGGTTATTGTTATCGAACATGATATGGGCTTTGTAAAAGAGTGCGATTATGTTATCGATTTTGGTGTGGGAGCAGGTTCTCTTGGTGGTGAAATCGTTGCAAGCGGCACGGTTTGTGAGGTGTCGCAAAACAAAACCTCAAAAACCGCTAAATATTTAAGAGAAGAAAAGGGAAGGCCGAATGACGAAAGGATTACTGCAAAAAGATTTATCAAGGTTAAAAATGCAACTGCACATAACCTTAAAAATGTTTCGGTAGATATCCCTCTCGGTCAGCTTGTGTCCTTTGCCGGAGTTTCGGGAAGCGGTAAAAGTAGCCTTGTTTTTGATGTAATCGAGCAGAGAAAAAATGCCGAAGGCATTAGTGGGTTTGAGCATATATCTGATATTATTAAAATCGACCAAAGCCCTATAGGCAGACAAAGTCGAAGCAATGTTGCAACCTACACCGAAGTTTTCACACTGATAAGAGAGCTTTTTTCTGGTATGGCCGAAGCAAAAAAGCTGAAATTAAAGCCTGCTGATTTTTCGTTCAATGTTAAGGGTGGACGATGTGAAAAATGTGAGGGACTTGGCGTTATAGCTCTCGATATGCAGTTCTTAGATGATGTTGAGGTGCTTTGCCCCGTTTGCAGGGGCCATAGATTTAAAAAGAAGGTACTATCCGTTACATACAAAGGAAAAAATATTTCCGATGTTTTAAATATGACCGTTCTTGAAAATTTAAACTTCTTTACATCCGACAAGGAAATACACAAAAAGCTTTCCACCATAAATGAGGTTGGACTTGCGTATTTAAAACTCGGACAATCCACCACAACCCTGTCGGGTGGCGAATGCCAAAGGCTTAAATTATCAAAAGAGCTTGCAAAGGGCAACAGCGGTCACACATTATATCTACTGGATGAGCCAACAACAGGACTTCATCCGTCGGACAGCGAAAAACTTTTAATCCTGCTTAAAAAATTGGTAGCAAGCAGTAACTCTGTATTTGTGATTGAACACAACACAGAGCTACTGTCAAAAAGTGATTATATAATTGAGCTTGGGCCATTCGGTGGCGATAAGGGTGGAGAGGTTATAGCAACCGGCACACCATGTGAGGTTTCGTTGAATAATAACAGCCTCACAGCCGAATATCTATAACATTAGTTTGCTCTCGACATCGGGTTCAGCCTTAATTGCCTGTGCCTTAAGACGCTCGTTTGTATAGTGCGACATGATTTTATATGCCGCCGATGCAACCGGAACGCTGATTATCATGCCAACAATTCCGCCAAGTCCTCCGCCGATTACAACAGCCGCAAGCACCCAAACACCGGGAAGACCTATTGAACTGCCGACCACCTTTGGATAGATAACATTGCCTTCCAGCTGCTGCAATACTATAATAAAAATGACAAAGAACAATACCTTTTCCGGTGCGGTTAACAGAATTAAAACACCGCCTAAAATAGCACCAAGGTAGGCTCCCACAATCGGTATCAGTGCTGTAAGACCGACAAACATTCCAACTGCACCTGCATATGGAAAACGGAATATAAGCATACCTAACATGCAAAGGCAACCCAGAATGACAGCCTCGGTACACTGCCCGATTATATAGCTGTGAAAGGATTCGTTAAGTGTGCTAAGTATATAGTTTGTTGTTTTAGTTATGCTATTCTTTATATATGCCTGTTGAACTTTTTTCAGCTTTTCCATAATGCTTTCCTTCGCAAAAATTATGAAGAATGAAAATGTTACCGACATAAATATATTGAAAACACTACTGGTTATGGTGGAAATAATGGTTATCGATGAATCAAACAGGCTACCTATTCCGCTTGTGAGATAGCCGGCGGCACTGCTTAAAAAGTTCGGTATATTAATTTCGTTAAACTGTTCGAGAAGAAAGTCTGCCACACTCGGTAGCAGATGTTGATTTGCTATGATCCATTCTTCAATACTCGCAAGCAAAGCGGGCAAGCCTTCCATCGCCACAGAAAAAGCAACGGTTATTTCGGGAATCACAACGGCTATAACAAGTACGGCAATTCCTAATATAACAGCCAAGGATAAAAGCAGACACACGGTACGCCGACTGCCGTTAATGTATTTGTTTTTGGCTTTTGGGAAATATAGTTTTTCAAATTTAGTCAAGGGTATGTTGATGATGTATGCAATAGCTAATCCCACAAATAACGGGGAGGTTATACCAATGATTGTTGCAACTATCTCGGAAACATCCTGAAAATACAGAACAAAAAATAGAATTGCGGCCGCAACAAGCATTATTTTATAAACTCTTTTGTTTTCGGACCATCCTTTCATATTGCACCTCCTTGTTTCTTTTCTGTATTATAACATATTTTGTGTAATTAATATAGTATATAACAAAAAAACATTGCGTGCTCATCATTCTGAGCGCAGGTAGGTGCGCGTCTAACCTATTTGTTGACGTTGTTTAAATTTTTGACCGAAAATTTATCTATAAAATCTACCGGCAAAAATATTTGTTGCGGGGATAAGTTAGGATTGTTTATATTTTCAATCAATACATTAGTTGCAGTCTCGCCTATTTTATAAAAGTTTTGGTAAACGGTTGTTAGTGGCGATGTTATAGCATCTTCGGTATATATATTATCAAAACCAACCGCGGAAACATCGTCCGGAATGTTGATTCCAAACTTTTTTAAATAGTTTATTGCGGCAAACGCTGTGCTGTCGCTGACAAACACAATTCCGGTAATCTTTTTTTCGACAATTAAATTTAAAAGCCGGTCTAATTGATTACGAGTGTCCTCCAGTATAAATTGACCTTCATCACTTATTGAGTATGCATTAAACGCTTGAGTAAACCCCATATAACGTTGTTTTACCGAGTTTAGATGTGTCTGTTCTGCGGCAAAAAGAATTTTTTTGTGACCATACTTAATCAGATGTTCCGTAACTTTAAATGATCCTCCTGTGTTGCAAACGGTTACGGTGTTGCAGGGGAAAGATTCGGTGTAACGGTCAACAAAAACAAAAGGAATGTTTTTGTTGATGAAATTAATAATATGTGCCTTATCTTTTTCGGGGTCTATTGAAAAGAGGATTACTCCTTTTATCGAATCGTTGGAAAGGTCGTTAAGAAGTTTATGTTCTTTAGATATTTCATGTTCGCTTGACTCCAATAAAAATGAATATCCGTTTTTATAGCTGGCGTGTTGTGCGCCTGCAATTATTTTAAACAGTGAGGCATCGTTGTTTGCTTTTTCGGGGAAAACACATGCAATAAGCCTCATATTGGTGTTGTCTGACCCTGAGGAGTTGCTCACAAAGCTGCCTTTACCTCTTATTCTGTATATGTGCCCTTCTGCGGCCAGCTCATTTAATGCTTTTTTTGCGGTAATACTGCTGACATTATATATCTTTGTAATCTCACTTTCGCTAAATATTTTATCATCTTCCGATAAGCTGTTCGACTTTATTATGTTAATAATATCTTGCTTTATTGTTAGATATTTCGGGACTTTAACACCCATTGCAATCTCCCTTAAGTTAATATATTGTGTGAACCGCCTCTGTCGTATACTAAGTAGATATAGAGACGGCTAATAGAGTAGTTCAACTTGAAAGACAATATGTTTGAAATGTACATAAACTACCTCAAAATCCTCAACTGCACGCTTTGCGGTTTTTAATTTGAGTGATTATACTTATATTATACAATATATTAAACTTAAATGCAAACTTTTTAAAGTTATGATAATAAATTGCATAAAATAGTCGGGTTTACATACTAACTTTAAAATTGATATTGTCTACAATGTATATTTTAAGGGTGTAAAGTTGTTGAAATAGCCAAATATCAAGGTTTTGTGTTGACGGGTATGTGATTGCATTATATAATTAATCGCAGAAGTTGATATACTATCTTCATGGAGATTACATAGGTGGAACAGATCAAAAAGATATATTATTTATCAAGCACACACTGGGACAGAGAGTGGTATCAGTCCTTTCAAGGATTTAGATATCGATTGGTAAATGTTACAAACAACGTAATAGATACCTTAGAAAAAGACCCTGCGTTTACACACTTCACCTTTGATGGACAAACCATTGTTTTAGACGACTATACTAAGATTGAAAAAGGCAACAGGGATAGGCTGATTACCCTCGTTATAAAAACAGGCTTTTTTAATGTTGCAATCAAAAATTGGACAAAAGAAAACACGACAATACCTCCAGATCGTCGTGTTTTTATTTGGACATACCTAAACAGATTGCTACACGACGTTTTTTTCTTTTGCCACTTTTAGTGGCAATACCGTCGTGCGACAACCTCAATAATCACAATATTAAACTATAAGTAACATTGTTATTTTGATAAAATTTCTCCTATAACGCTTCCTTGTGTATCGGGGTTTATGGTAATTACAAATTCAATTTCATTTGTTGTATTCGCCCCAATGTCAATAATTTCATCGCAAGGAGATGTCATTTCAATTGTTTGTACTTCGTTTTTGTTATCTGTATATGTGGCAGTTATATCCATTGCACCATCATCGCAAAATGATTGAACTGTAACTCTATAATCTTTATCTTCGGTCAGCAAAATAGTTT
>CAYJKY010000075.1:0-7660 GCA_964370825.1 uncultured Oscillospiraceae bacterium | reverse complement strand
TGAAACGAATATTTTAGAGTCGGTAAAAAATTACGGTATTCCAAAGACTAAAGAGATGTTTAATTTGTCGGAAGAATTTTGTAACAACTTTATAGCTGCGTTTGAGGAAATTTACGAAAGTCTACCCAAACAAATTATCCACCGTGACCCTCACCTTGCAAATATAATTGTTGACGGTAAAAAATTTAGTTTTATTGATTTTGATTTAACAGAGAGAAATTTAAGAATTGTTGACCCTTGTTATGCCGCAACTTCTGTTTTATCGGAAACAAAAGATGAAGGTAAATTTGATGAATGGCTTAAAATCTACAAAGATATTATTACAGGTTTCGATAGCGTTGTAAGTTTAAGTGACGATGAGAAAAAAGCTATTCCTTATGTGATTTTAGCAAATCAATTTATTTTCACAGCTTGGTTTTCTGAGCAGGATAAATTTATGGATTTATATTTACAAAATAAGAAAATGACAAGATTTATTATTGATAACTTTGATGAGCTTCATATAAGTTTTTAAGTTAACAAAATCAAAAAGTAAGTATCCAACAAAAGAGCTATACCGAGCATTAAGTTCGATATAGCTCTTTAAAACTACACCCCCAATCCCTCATGAAGCACCATCGCTGTCTTTTGTATACTCTTATCAAGTGCAAGTTCAACTCAAGTTCGAATTGATGTTTGCATCTATATTGGACAGTCATGCCACAAAAAACTGACTGTTTCAGCAATGATTCGGTCAGTTTTTTTGTGTCTAAAAATAATTCACACAACACTCATTCAATCGGAATGGGTGTATTTTTTTGACAAATTTAAGGAGGTAATAAAATGTCAAAAGCACAGGTATTAACAGTTTCCAACCAAAAAGGCGGCGTCGGCAAATCAACCACCGTTTTAAACCTCGGCATCGGGCTTGCGCAGTCCGGTAGAAAGGTTTTGCTTATCGACGCAGATCCCCAAGCAAGCCTTACTCTTGCGCTCGGTGTTAAAAGTCCGGACGAAATCCCGTATACCCTCAGCACAGTTATGCAAAAGGTCATCAGTGACGAATGCATTGATCTGTCGGAGGGGATTTTCACCCATGCCGAGGGTGTTGACCTCATGCCGGCTAACATCGAGCTTGCCGGACTGGATGTCGCACTCGTCAACACCATGAGCCGTGAGCTTGTCCTGCGGCAATATATAAAGGAGGTGAAGAAAAACTATGACACTATCATAATCGACACGGCGCCGTCGCCCGGCATGTTGACGGTCAACGCCCTTTGTGCCGCCGACAGCGTTATTATTCCGGCACAGCCACACTTCTTGTCCGCCAAAGGGCTTGAACTGCTGTTGCAGTCAATTTCTAAGGTGAAACGACAGATAAACCCGTCACTAAAGATAGACGGTGTTCTCATGACGATGGTCAACAGTCGTGCAAACTTCTCGAAAGACCTTATCACGATGTTGCGAGGTCAGCTCGGCGAGAGGATACGGGTGTTTAAAACCGAGATACCGCACTCTATCAGGGCTGTCGAGGCAACCGCCGACGGCAAAAGTATCTACAGCTTTGATAAAAACGGCAAGGTGGCGCAGGCATAATAAAATATAAAGTAGTTCAACTTGAAAGCAATATGTTTTCAAGTTGAACTACTTCAAAATCTGTTTATAACGAGAGAGCGCAATTCTAAGTTTTCAGATGTCGACACAGGCGGCAATGGTATCGACAGCATAAAGTGCCGTACTCATAGGTGAAATGTTAGCTTATTAGCTTGTCGGTATCCACCTCGTAAACCGATATTTTCAGCTCGGTTTCGGATGTTCGCTCGATAAAAAGGAGCTTGCTTGTATCGTCCTTGCCGGAAATTGAAAGCAGCTGCGATACTCCGATTTCAAATGTCTTAACATCCTCGCCCGGCATTGTGGTAAAAATATTGTTTTCGCTCCAGTAGATATCATATGCATCATCTGAATTTGTGCCCACAACATCTTCATAAACAAGATCACCCATTGCGGCTGCATCCTCTTTTGTCATAGTGAGGAAATAATCCTCACCCCCCTCTGCGGTGTTGCCATCGTTTGAATTTTCATCATCTTCGGGATTTTCAAATCTTGCAAGGTACTCGTCCACCCTTGCGCTATCCGCTTTTGCAGGGTCTACCGGAAGATTGAATAGTACGTTGACGCCCTCATGGTCGGGATTTGCAGTAATCTCACCGCTTTGTTCGTCGAATAGGTATGCACCTATTGTCGGTGCTCCATCGCTGATGCTGAGATAAAGCTGATTATCGGCAAAGTATTCAATTGTTTCAAGTTCCATCAGCTGATACTGCACACCGTCAATCAGCGTGCCCATGCCGGAGGCGCCAAAGGTAAAGGCGTTGTGTAGACCGGGGTTCATACCCTTTACAAGAGGCGAAACGGTGAGCATGGATTCTATCATCTCTATCGGTGTGCCGTCCTCGTTTTCTATCGCTATCACCGCATAGGTTTTGTTTTGGTCGACCTCAATATCCGACACATTTATGCCCTCTCCGTGCGCAAAACCCATAAAGGTAATCTTTAGCCCTGCATCGATGCGGCTCTCGTTAATGTCCACCGCATCGTCAAATGTAAATGGTGTTGCAAAATGGTCGTAGGTGACGCCGCTATCATCGGTGAAAACCATGTCCTCTGCTACCTCTTGCGGGGTGAGTAGTCTTACCGAAGCAAATGCTGTGATGCTGAGTAGTGCAATCGATGCCGCTATAATTATAATTTTTTTCATAGTATAGCTATTCCTTTCTGATGTTTTGTCCGTTTTCTCCGCAAGGCGGGGAAATTCAAGCGGGTTTCGCTTGAAAGACGTAAAACTTAATATCCTTCTTTTGGGCTTTGTGGCAGACTTTAAAATTTTGCTGTATAACAAATCCTTGTCCGTCACGTTTTCTGATAGAGCTTTTTTTATTAAATCATTCTCTCTCATAGCTCTTTATACTCCTTTATATATAATTTCCTAACCTTTGCAAGCGTTCGATAAAGCTTTGTTTTAACTGTTGAGCTATTCATACTCATTGAAATTGCAATCTGCTCGATACTGTTGTCACAGTAGTAGTAGAGGTAAAATATTTTGCCCTCTGTAGCTGGTTGTTTCGAGATAAAGTCTGCAATCTGTGAAAGTAGCTCTTTTGTTACATATTGCTCTTCTATATTTACGCCGTCTGCAAGGGCGGTGGAGTCGTATTCATTGTCATCATCGTCGGTCATAATTAGCGATAGATGATGTTTTTCTTTGTTGCCTGTGTAGTATCGGCTAAGTTTAGATTTTGCCACCTGTCGCACAAAACCCTGTGGGTTTTTCATGTAGCCGATGCCTTTGCGCTCTATGGTGCTGTATATCTCAATATAAATTTCCTGTAATATATCACCAACCTGCGATAGATTGTCACACCGAGCGGCGATGTAGGCCGCAGTTTTGTTATAACTCTCGTCGTAAAGCCGATTAAAAAATTCGAGTTTTATATTATTCAGCGTACATTCACCTCCCTTTACGATATAGCAGTTTAGCTTATATTTGTCCGTTTTTTTTGTATGTGATTTGTGAGTATTAAAATTTCAACTGTTATTATATATGTGTCTGATTACTTATTATTAGTTTCATTTTTTCAAATATTTTTTTCACTTAGAAATGTGCTTTACATTTTCCGCCGCCTGTGATATTATTTTCACAATAAATAAATTGCAGAGGGCGGAATTATGAAGTTTGGCATTAACAGTGAGTTTGCAAGTAAGCTTTTCTCTACCGAAGAAGAAATTCGTTTTATTGCAAAAGCAGGTTTCGATTGCATTGATTACGGAGAACCATTTTATTTGACGGAAAAGGATTCTCCCTTTTTAAAGGAAAACTTCAGGGAGTATGTTCAAAATATTCGTGACATTGCAGATGATTCCGGTATTAGTTTTCACCAAATCCACGCGCCGATGTTCGGTTCTTTGGGTGAAGATGAAAGCGAATTAAAGTTTGAAATATTATACCGCAGTTTTGAAATAGCAAAAATTTTGGGTGCCTCTCATAATATTGTGCATCCACGAATGTCTAAGGATGCTATAAACGGTCGTCGAGCCAAGTATCTTAAAGAACAAAACCTCAAATTTTACAGCAGCCTATTACCCTACGCAAAGGCGGCGGGAGTGAATATAGCCCTTGAAAACATGTTTGGGTATGACAGCCATAACAATCACTATTGTGATACGACCCTTTCAAGCCCGGAAGAAATTTTGGATTACCTTGAATGCCTTAATGATGAACGCTTTGTTGTCTGCGCTGATACCGGCCATTTTCATTTGCTTGGTTTAAATGTCGGTGATTGCTTGCGAAAATTAGGTGCAAATGTAAAATGTTTACATCTGCACGACAATTTTGGGCGGCTCGACCAGCACCTTACACCGGGCGTAGGCACAATTGATTGGATTGACCTTAAAACAGCATTAAAAGAAATTAATTATAGTGGGGTTTTGAGTGTAGAACTGAATGTTGCGATTTTCTGTAAAAACGATGAGACCCTACCGAGTATAATGAAGTTTACATACGATGCAACTACTAATTTGTTCAAAGAATTTTAAGATGAATATTGATAATATCAGAAAATAATATGCCTTTTTGTACAACGTAATACTATTATTATCGTGATAAGGCTTTTAAGTTTTTATTCTGAAACTGTTAGGGTTGCATCGTTATAATTTAGCATGGTTCGTATAACATAATTTGTTGCTGAGGTTAAATTTGTGACTGTATTGGCCTCGCCGGATGTTAGATCAAACTGCGCTACCGGACTGTCTTGACTATTTGCATCGTATAACATCAGGCTAACCTGCATTTCCTCGCTACTGTTAAGCATTATGCTTATCTGCTCGGAATTTGTTTTAAAGCTATAGCTTGGTAGCTCATGAAACGATAGCTCTATCTCGCCGTCTGCCGATAAATCGTGAAACATCTCAAGCGGTGCTTTCTCCTCCGTTTCGAATGCAACCCAGTTATTATCTATATAAACGGCAACCCCGCCATCGTTTATAAATGAATAAAAATAGTTTTCTCCAAAGTTGCTTTGATCATCCTGCGCAGGTTTTTGGTTTTGTGGTACAGACGAGGTTATTTCACCATCAAAACTTGATTGTAAAGGATATAAAAATTCAAAATCCTCGTTACCTGTTTGAATTAGTAGCCTGCCGTCTATCATAACCATAGGTGATAAGTCTAGCAAAGGAGCATCGTAGTTCTCGTTATATATTTCATTAAATAATAAATCAAAATCTTCTAATGTTTCGGTTTTTAAGAATAAATCTTCTCCGTAAATAGCTTCTATATCATTGCGATATAATGTTATTTCAGACATAGAGTCCCCATCACTAAAAACAAATGAAACATTATCAACATTGCTAATAAGTGAAAATAATATAGCACTTATTTTTTCGACAAATCCGGAGATATCCCCGTCTGCTACAACAGCAATATCATCAACGATACTCAGGTTAACCGTCAATCCAAATGGTGTTTCGTCTGTGTCTAATGAAAAACTCTCATAATACACATCTGCTGGGAATGAAAGATTGCTGATAATGTTCCCCACAGCAGAATTATCACCCACATATTCTGTGCGGTTTTCCCATAGTGCCTCTAACGATACTGCACCTGTTTCGACGTTTATATCTGTTACATATTCCACCGAACCAGCCGCTAAAACATAGTTGCTGGTAGTATTGATAAACGACACTTTATACATATCGTCTTTTGGAACCTCCACTATGATTTCTTGTGGTTCTTTTGTTAGCAGAACAGTTTCTCCTATAAACTCTTCACGATCTGTATTATCAAATTCATCTGTTGGCATAATGCCTACTTGAATTTCGGTCTCGGTTTCTGACCATATTGATACTTTAACCTCATCACCTTTGTTCAAAAGAGTATTACCAAAACCAGCAGTCGTGTTTGCTTCATATAAGGTAAATTCAAATTCTTTTTCATCACTAAAACTAATGCTACTTGAAATAAATTCGTCTTTTTTAGCGTTGCTCATAAGCAAAGCCGCAACTACACCAACCAAAATAAAACTGATAACACTCACCCAAACCACAGGTTTCTTATACTTCATCACATTTTTAACCCTGCCTTTTGTATCACCCTCACCAAAGGCAAGCGGTGTGGCGGTTATCAACTTTTTCCCCGTTGCAAGGCGAAGTAGCGAGGTGGAATATTCTGCCCTGATGTCGCTGTCCATATTTTTCATAACAGCCTCATCGCAGGACATTTCCATGTCTTTTGCTGAAACAATGTATGCCAACCAAACAAGTGGATTAAACCAGTGCAGTGCAAGGGCGATAAAAGATAGCACCCTTGTAATGTGGTCAAGGCGTTTAATGTGGCACTTCTCGTGTGCTATTATAAAATCGTATTCGCTTTTGGGAAGTGAGGACGGAAGATAGATTTTGGGGTTAATTAGACCCATGACAAACGGTGAGTTTATGCCGTCGGCAACGAATACATTGTTCGTTTTGTATACATTTTCACACAAATGCATTGCTCCGATTAATTTGCGTTTTAATAGTGCATATTGTATCACACTATATATTAACAGTGCAAATATGCCGACGTTCCAGATAACTCTGCCGATAAATATATAAATGCCTATGGGATTAAAAGATGCGGTAGGAGTTGCCGGCGGTAAAATTTCATTCACCGAGTTATCTATAATTTCAATCCCTGTACTAATCTCCGGTTGTGCCTCATATACAATATTTTGCGGTATGGGCTCGGTGCTTGGTAGCAGTCCCATAGTGCTCTCAAACGAAAAGGGACAAAGCAGCCTGAATAGCACCACAGCCCACAGTGCGTACGAAAACACTTTCGGTGCTTTTTTTAATAGCAATCTAATGCCTAAAACGGCAATAATAACGATGCCGGCAGTAAAGCTCATGTTGAGAAGGCCTAGAAAAACACTTTCCATTCTAAACCTCCTTGTGCTCGTCGATAATCTTCATAATCTCGCTTATCTCATTATCCGACAGCTTTTTTCTCGTGGTAAAAGAAGCTAAAAAGCCCGGCAGTGAGCCTTTGAATGTATCCTCGACAAACTGCTCGCTCTGCATTGCGGTATATTCAACCTTTGAGACAAGCGATGTCACCTGTGCTTTTTCATTTTGAAAGATGCCTTTTTCGCACAGTTTTCGCAGTATGGTATATGTAGTTGAGCGATTCCAGCTAAGCTCTTTCTCTGCAAGCACGGTGAGTTCTCTTGATGAAAGCGGCTCGTTTTGCCAAATTATATCCGCAAACTGCATCTCGATTTCACCGAGTTTGTATTCTATCATTATATAACCTCCGTTTGTTTACTCACAATAAACTACAAGTTTAGTTTACCACGAATAAACTGATTTGTCAAGGGGCTGCAACATAATCTTCTTGACAAACATACCGACGGTATGTTATCATAGTTGCATACTACCGGTATGGGAGATAAAAGCATGGCGAGAAATAAATATCCGGAGCAAACTATCGAGCGGATACTCGAAGTATCTACAAGACTTTTTCTTGAAAAAGGATATGATAACACGAGCTTGCAAGATATTATAAACGAGCTTGAGGGACTAACTAAAGGCGCTATCTATCATCATTTCAAGTCAAAGGAAGAAATTTTCGATGCTGTTGCGACAA
>CAYJKY010000074.1:0-9264 GCA_964370825.1 uncultured Oscillospiraceae bacterium | reverse complement strand
AACTAATTTTTTAGCAGAACTTTTCCTCCTTTTTCATTTTTACTTAACAGTGCCATATTATTTGTGTACTTTCAGATTCTTTGCTGTAAATAAATTCAATTATCTCATCAATATCGCTTGCGAACAATAACATAAACATTAAGTCTACAGCTATATAACTCAAAATGTCATCTCTCGAGCCGAAAGTTCCAAAAGTCTGTGATATATCTATATAGTTATTAAAAAACAGTATATCCACAGGCATTTCATTTGTCACCTGGAATCCCTCAAATCGTCTGTCAGCTACCTCTTTATTTAAATTAACAATGTTAAGTAGGTTATCTTTTAGCAAAGTTTTAATGATCTTAGTAAATTCTGTTTTACTTTCAACAGAATCTTCTTCGATAAACAAAATTACTCTCTTATTCAGACTTAATATAAATCCATCATATTCAATTTTAATTGGCTTTTGGTTTTCGCATAATAAAAATTTATCGGAAACAAACTCTCTGCTGTCTATGTTTTTTGATACATATATTGAATTGATTTTATTTATCATCGACTTTTTTACAATCTTAGAAAGTGTTTCATCATTAATATTTCTTATGAGATTGCTCTGATAGTCTAATAACAATGATGGATTAAATAATAAAAATACATGGTCATTCTTTTTGCAAAAATGAGTTTCTACTATAGGCAAATCATTTCTTGATAACATATTTATAATGCTTTGGCTTAGAGTGTTGATAGGTTTACTTTTCATATACTCAACTACAACTCTATAAAAATCAGCTGATGGCACTTCAAAGCCTATATGTGTATTATTATCATTCTTCAAGTTATATTTAGATAATGCGGTTATCATTGTGCTGGTAAATTCCAAAATATTTAATGTTTCATTTTGTTTCATCAATGATTTTGACAATTCTTCTAAGAAGTTCAAAGCAGAAAATACACATCCACTATGACCAGTACCAGTAATTACAGGATAAAATTTGTTTTGATAGCTGATTTTAACTTCACCAAAATCATTTAAAACATGGTCATCAGAAACTGTTATTTGTAAAAATGGTTCAATCAAACTGAAAAAAACACAAAAATCCTCATATGTATTGATTTCTTTTTTACCTTCATTCTCAAGAGAAACAAAAGTTTTATTTAGTGATAAACAGCTCTCCTGAGAACTTCTATTACTTTTCCAAGCATTGATGGCAAAAATAGCCGCCTCCAAACTCTCAAAGGTATATTCTTCTAATATGTGTTTTATTTTTAAAGATTTTTCATTCATATGAGGGAAATTTGCATCTAACGAAAATTCAAATCCACTGTCATCAAATTTGCAATCATCATTAAATTCTTCATCAAATGTGCCATCGTATAACATTTTTTCAAAAATACTCATTAGCAATAACCTTTCTGATTTAGTTTTTTCTAATATTCTGCACCACACTCAACCTAAACTCCGGATCAACCCACATGCGAAACTCGGTCGCAATATCCGGATGGGCAAGTGTGCCACCGCCTTTGCCTTGCTTAGACCTAATCCCAACAGCATTCGTTTTTGTTACCCACTGTTTTGGCGTAAGAGTGAAGCTTGTCTTTTTCATAATCTCTATAAGCTCATCACAAGCACTATCGTTAAACTCTAAATTTGCCTCTTGTTCCCACAATCTCATAAAAGCAATAGTGTTATAATCTCTGATCCAACTTTGAACTGTATAACTCGGCATTTCTGCATTGGCTATACGAGCAATTTCTGTAAGAGAAACATACTCTACATTGAGATTGATTGTGTGATTTTCCTCTGTATTTTGCTCCATTTTAGTTGCACCTCATATAACATAAATATATTTATATTATACTGCTGTTTTATGAATTTGTAAAGACTTTTCAGCAGTCATGTATTACTTTGATTAACTCCAAAATACGCAAATCAAATACAACCGAAGTCCTCCGATAATATTTGATTTATGCACTTTTATTTGCAAAGGCAAACAGCAGAGGATATCTGCCGTTTTGCCTTTGTTATGCTGCTGAATGAAGTTTTCGGATTTTAAGTTCTATCCTTTGGGTGCTTTCTATTCCGCAGTGGTATTTTATCAGCAGTGTATTTTCGCTTACCACCTCTATGGTGTGGATTAGCTGTCTTGCCAGTGCATCGCTGTATAGATTTTCTTCGGTGCATTTATACATATCGGATTTTATTTCATCTAATCTTGTTTCGATTTCTCTATCATACTCATTATGTTTTGATGCATTCAGAAGCTCATTCAGCTTTTTTATTTCATCTGACATTTCTCTCATTTTATCAAGATGTAGATGTAGTTCTTCCTCACTGCTATCTGCTACATAAGCCATAGTTTTTGCAGTCAGCTCCTCAATTCTTTTGCGAAGTGCATCTGCATTATCACCACTGTTGATAGTACCCACATCTATAGTTTTTTGCAGTTGTTTTGCGAATGTTTCCATTATTTGATGTCGCTCACTCTGTGTACTGCGTATGTTCTCTGCTATGGCTGTTTGTAGGCTTTCCTCGTCCAGTGTAACCGAGTCGGTGCAGTATTTTGTGCCATGCTTTAATCGGCTCACACATCGCCACACAGGCTGTCTTGTGCCATCTCGCTTTCTCCACACCTTTCGTTGATACTCGCTCTTGCAATCTCCACACACTATCATGCCATTGAATGAGTGTTTTCCACTAAATTTGCTCTTTTCTACTTCGCTGTTGGATTTGATTCTGTGCTTACCACTTCGCTTGCTTTTTTCGTGCTGTGCAGTTTCAAATGTCATTCTTGATATAATTGCATCATGATTGTTTCTGATATAATATTAGGTCTGTGTAGTAGCTCCTTTGGTTTTCTAAGCTACCAAGTTGTTCATCCGAGTCTGTTGATACCCTACAGTATGATGCTACGGCGAACTACTTCTGCCTCTTGCTCATAAATCTGTGGTAGAGTGTCCACAAGTCGGTATCCGTATGGCACATTGCTTGATATATAATTTCCGCGGCATCTTGATTTTGCATAACGGCAGTTTCATATTGAATTCCACCGTTTGGGAGCAAATTGCAGATAATGTTTCCGTTATGCACAACATTCATATTATCGTATTCGAATTTGTCCGTTTCAATATTGTGGCCCTTTAACACACGAGCCAGTTCTTTGTAGTATTTTTCTGTCATTTAGATTCCTCCGTTCTAAATTGTTTTTGTGAGGTAACAAGTCCGTCCGTTGCAGTTATCACTTTTTTGATTCTGCCAAGTAGTCCGGAGATTGTTTGCTCGACTTCCTCTACATTCTGGGCAAAAAAATAGCCATCGGTGTTACTTCCGATGGGTTGTCCTGCCGAACGCAGAGAGTTTATAATCTGTCTGACGGTTGCACCTTTGATTTCAAGTTTTTCTTCGATTTCGGCGCTTGTAATATAGTTTTCTGCACCGATATGCTTGTTTTTCAGAAGTTCAAGCAGTGCTTTTCTTTTTTCTGTTATTTTATACATTTTAGTCCTCCTGTTCTAAATTCGCAAAATATTTGCGCCGTAAATTTCAACAAGTAATGCCGTGAGTAAGATTTTGAACACTGTGTCATTTATGACTTCCTCATCAGCAATTTCATCTATTGTGATTTTGGGTATGTTTTCATATATCGTTCGAGCCATTTGGTAGTAAGCATATCCGTCTATGTCTATGCCTTTAAGATTTATCTTCTCAAAGTCGATAGTATTTGAATATACTTTGTCGCTGACCAAACTCCACAGCCTACTTGTTGTAGTCAGCAGATATATGGCGGAGATATAACGATTTGTTGGTCTGCTGCACACCATTCTTATTTTCCTTAGTGCGATATAAAACCGATAGCCATGCTCTGCACTTAAAAACATATTTCCGTCATAACTCTCAGCGAGTTTATCAAGTCGGTTTTGCATATTGGGGATTTTCTTTTTTTTTCTAAAAGTTTCATTTAGCACTCCTGCATAGTCAATACTGCCCATCTCGGCTCGTTCTAAAATGTATGGGCAGTATACGAGTTTGCATCCAATCTTTTTGGTGTAATCTTCGCAGTAAATGCATTTGCCTGCTTCTTTGTCTTTCATCCGTCTGTAGGTATGTGTTCCACTTGCTCTGGGCTTGAAGTTTGGTACTGCTACCATCATCACCTCTGTTTCATGGAGTGATGTTCCTCTTGTGAATAATCTTGGCATCTTCTTTCATCCTTTCCGTTTTTGTTTTAGGGTTGATATAAAGAGGTGAGATTTCATTTCTGAAACCTCACCAGATTATTTGCGCTGAAACGAAAAAAGCACCGACTTTATTTCTAAAATCGGTGCTTAATATTTCGTTTTTCTGCTTTTACTATAGATGTGAGAGTTCAAACCCTGTAATATTCTCGATGACAACCTAAAAACGGACATGAAAAAAGAGGGGTAAAATCTTGTGATTTTACCCCTCTAAAGCCTGTAAATACGGGCTTTTTTCTGTGTGACAACCTTATTGGTCACACTATTTGGCGGAGAAAGAGGGATTCGAACCCTCGCGCCGGTTACCCGACCTACGCCCTTAGCAGGGGCGCCTCTTCGACCTACTTGAGTATTTCTCCATGGCCAAGATTAGTTAATTATTATTAAATTTTATTTAAATGTAACCGTATATCCAGTAGAATACATTTTAGCATGATATGGTATAAAAGTCAAGATTTTTATGGGCGAATTTACGAATTTGTGTTATTTGCAGAAAAACAGAAATGATATTTGTGGATTTATCGTTGGTTGATAGATGCTTTATGTTGACAATGAGGTGATTAATTGGTAATATAAATCGACAGGGAAACTCATTTAGGAAATAATAAGGCACTAATAACATCGGGCTAATGCGCTCACATTCACCTGTGCTCATATGAAAACATCTATATAATAATCTATACATTATAGTTAAAAAATTCGCATTTTACATGAAAGTAAAAAAACAAACTTAAATTGGAGATGAGTGTTGAAAATAATTTCTGAAAGGTTAGAAATAGTTCCGTTAACGTCAAACCAACTTGTCTTGTTATGTAGCAACATAACAAAATTAGAGGAAGATTTAAGCTGCAGTTATGAAGGCGAACCAATTGAAGCTCCATTATTATCAATTATCCGAAACCAAATAAATATTTGCGCTAATAACAAAAATTATATGTGGAGTACATTTTGGATGATGATACGAAAAAAGGATAGGGTTGTCGTAGGTTCTTGCGCATTCAAACATACCCCCAACTCAGACGGAGAAATTGAGATCGGATACGGTTTAGGTGATAAACACCGGGGTAAAGGCTATATGACTGAAGGTATAAAAAGTATATCCGAATGGGCATTGTATCAAAAAGACGTAAAAAGCGTTATCGCAGAGACCGAACCCAATAATTACTTATCGGAAAATGTTTTAATACGTTCAGGATTCTCCCATTATAAAACTGTTTTGCAAAATAAATGGTGGAGAGTGCAGGTATAAAAGCGGATGAGAGAAAAGCTGGATAGTGTCACCCTATCGACACTCTCTACCCGTTAGTCGCTTGATTTTATACTACTTTGCGATACGTTCAAGTCCGAACACCACCGCACCGCCGACAAGCAAGGTGACGAGTGATGAGGATATCGTGACTAAATTGTATTCGACATTTAGCGGAATTAAAACTATCGTGCTGGAAACGACAAGCCCGAGGATAAAGTTCATTGTTTTTGAGTGAAATTTGCTGAGGCAGTATGATGTTAGTTTTGAGCTTAGTGCAATTCCTACCAGGATGCCGACACCCATAAATCCTATCGGGATAAGGACATCAATACTAAATGATGTAACATTTGCGACAAGCGATTTAAACAGGTAGTACTGCCCGATAATAAGCAGCAACATGCTTCCACTTACCCCCGGTATAAACATCACCCCACCGGCTATTATGCCTATAAAGAACATCCTAATTAGGTACAGTAACCCAAGTTCAGGAAAATCGGTTATAATTCTATCGGTCTCCTCCGGTGCAAAGTAACTCATTAAAAAAATTATTGCACAGCCTATCACAAACGGAATAATCTCAAACCTGTCTTCCTTCATCTCCTTTTTCACAAGGAACGGGATAGAGAAGGCAACCATTCCGACAAAACAGAACATTGTTTGAATAGGATAATTTGCAAATGCAATCTCTAATATGTTAGCAAAAAATACGAGTCCGATTGCAACACCTATTAAAAGTGTAACTAAAAACACGACATTTTTTTTAAGCGTTTTGGTGTCTAATTTTATAAGCCCGTTTATAGATTCCATAACACGACTAAAAACCCCAAGTATTACCATCATCGTTCCGCCACTTACGCCGGGAATGATGTTCGCCATGCCAACAGCTATTCCACCAATTAAAACTTTAAGCATCTATCCTCCGAAAAAATAATAGGGGCGGTATCATAGCCTGTCCGGTATTGAATTTACAATTTTCGGAACAGGGAACCGTCCCCTAACGTAGTCGAGCCACTGTTGAATTTAACAGCCAAGCTGTATGAATTTTAGAGTGGCTTGATACAATTATATTGTTATGATTTACTCTTTATTCATCGCCTCTAAGGCATCCTTGCGGGAAAGGTTAATTCTGTTCTGTGAATCTATCTCGGTAACCTTTACAAATACTTCGTCGCCGACGCTGACAACATCTTCCACCTTTTCAACGCGTGATTTGTCTAACTTGGAGATATGGCACAGACCCTCTTTACCCGGTGCGATTTCAACAAACGCTCCGAAGTTCATCAGCCTGGTTACACGACCTTTATAGATTGCTCCGACTTCGGGATCCTCGGTTATCATCTTGATGATGTTGATAGCCCTGTCAAGGCTGTCCTTCTCAATTGCAAGAACATACACACGACCATCGTCCTCGATGTCAATTTTCGCACCGGTATCGGCACAGATTTCCTGAATAACCTTTCCACCCTTGCCGATAACGTCACGAATTTTTTCCGGATCAATTTGCAGTGTGCGCATCTTGGGGGCATATTTTGAAAGTTCAGTTCTGGGTGCCTCGATTGCCTTTAGCATTATATCGTCGAGAATATAGTATCTTGCGGTTTTGCACTTCTCAAGTGCCTGCTCGATAATCTCATAGGTAAGACCGTCGTTTTTAAGGTCCATCTGAATTGCGGTTATACCCTTCTTTGTTCCGGCAACCTTAAAGTCCATGTCGCCAAAAAAGTCCTCAAGACCCTGGATGTCCAACATAGTCATGAAACGATCGCCTTCGGTGATAAGTCCACAAGAAATTCCTGCAACCGGAGCCTTAAGAGGAACACCGGCGTCCATCAGGGCGAGTGTAGAACCACAGATAGCACCCTGTGAGGTGGAACCGTTGGAGCTCAGAACCTCACTTACCAAACGGATAGCGTAGGGGAACTCGCTCTCAGGCGGAATCATCGGCAGTAATGCACGTTCTGCCAAAGCGCCGTGACCGATCTCACGACGGCCGGGGCTACGCATACCACGAGCTTCGCCAACCGAGTATGGTGGGAAGTTGTAGTGGTGCATATAACGCTTTGTCTCCTCATTGTCGATGCCATCCAGAAGCTGGGCATCACGCAGACTACCGAGGGTGGCGGTTGTTAAAACCTGTGTCTGTCCACGGGTAAACATACCGGTTCCGTGTACGCGAGGAAGAAGTCCTACCTCTGCAGCAAGCGGGCGGATTTCATCAATTCCACGTCCGTCTACACGCTTGTTATCGTCCAACAGCCAGCGGCGAACAACATATTTTTGCAGCTTATAAAGGCACTCATCAATCATGCCAATTTGGTCGGGATGGGTTAGATCAAAGGTCTCGTGAACTCTATCTACAACAGGCTTCAATCTCTCGTCACGTACATTTTTGTCATCAGTGTCGAGTGCGGCACGAATGTCCTCAATACAGAAATCCTTAATAGCATCAAACAGCTCGTGATCAACATCCATAGATTGGAATTCCTTTTTGGGTTTTCCTATCTCTTTTTGAATACCCTCGATAAAATCGATGATGTTAATTATCTCGTCATGCGCCTTTTTGATGGCGGTAAACATGGTGACTTCGTCCACCTCGTTTGCGCCTGCCTCTATCATAATAACCTTTTCGCGTGTTGCAGCAACAGTAAGTTGCAGATCGCTTTTCTCACGCTGTGCCTCGGTCGGATTGATTACTATCTCGCCGTCCACAAGACCGATAAACAGTCCGGCAATCGGTCCCTTCCACGGAATATCCGAGATGGTTAGGGCAATGGAGGCGCCTATCATTCCGGCGACCTCGGGGGAGCAGTCCTGCTCTGCAGACATTACAGTCATAACCACCGCAACGTCGTTACGCATGTCCTTTGGGAATAGTGGGCGTATCGGGCGGTCAACCACACGTGAGGTAAGAATTGCCTTCTCGGAAGGACGACCCTCACGGCGCATAAAGCTGCCGGGTATATTACCTACGGCATAAAGCTTTTCCTCAAAGTCTACCGACAGCGGAAAGAAATCTATTCCGTCCCTCGGCTTCTGGCTCATTGTTACGTTGCACAGCACTACCGTCTCGCCGTAGCTTACAAGGCAGCTTCCGTTAGAAAGACCGCACATTTTACCGGTTTCTACCGTAAATGGGCGACCTGCCAACATGGTCTCAAATTTTTTGTAGTTTTCAAACATTTATTTTCTCCGTCCTTTTTGTGATTTTGGAGGTGTTTAGCAATAAATTCAATCGACAGCAATTGTCGGCTCAATTCACTGCTAACCCTCCGCTAAAAATAAAGGCTATGCGGGCAACCGTCACAAAACGGCAGGTTGTCCGCACAGCCGATAATACTTTACTTACGCAATCCGAGCGCTTTGATAAGAGAACGATATCTTTCGATATCCTTTTTTTGCAGATATGCCAAGAGGTTTCTACGCTGACCAACCAATTTCAACAATCCACGGCGAGAATGATGATCATGTGAGTGGATTTTCAAATGCTCAGTGAGATGATTAATACGGTGGGTGAGCAGGGTAACCTGTACCTCGGGTGATCCGGTATCGCCCTCGTGTAGGCGACTGCCTTCGATTAAAGTTTTCTTGTCTTGCATAATGATTTTCCTTTTCTGCTTAATTCGCCCGTATCAAAGTCTTGTCCCACAAAAGGAGGTGGGAAACCTTTAATCGGGTAACGTACTAAAGTATTATAACACAGTAAGTTTATTTTGTAAAGCGCAAACTAATTTATTTATAGTATATTTTGTAGGAGTACAATAGATATTGGACAGGAAGAAAAAATAAAAGGAGAAAAAGCC
>CAYJKY010000073.1:0-9401 GCA_964370825.1 uncultured Oscillospiraceae bacterium | reverse complement strand
GGCTATAGCTCCATCCCTGTCGTGCATACAGCTCTGCTCCCCACTGGCTCATGCCAACTCCGTGTCCATACCCGTAGCATGTAAAGGTGAAAGAGTTGTTTGCATACACAACATCAAATGCCGCACTGCGAAGTCCGAGACCGCCGAGGATGGTATCCCTTATCGCACGACCGGTTATCTGCTTGCCGTTGTAGTGGGCGTGTCCCGCAATGGTCATGTCTGCGTTATATCCACCCGAAGTTTCATTTAATACCACAAACCATGTATTTGGATCGGTACCGGTTAGGTCAATTCCGGTAGTTGCAAGTATCGAGCTTTGAACCTGTGCCTGTGACAGGGTAACGGTAGAGAGATATCCTGAAGCATTTACATCAACCGAGCTGTCCACCGATACAAGATACGGAAGAGAGCCGCCCCACACCTCGTGCGAGCCATTGGTACGACCTGCCGAGCTTGCAAAATACGGGGTAAATGCCGGTGAACCTCCATATAACACCCGTTGACCTATCACCGGTGCGATTGCGGCTGAAACCCTGCTGTCCGGTGATGAACGCCCTGCAACCGAAGGTGCCGAAACACCCCTTGCCTGTTCATACAATATCCATGTGTAGGATGCCACCGCCTGTGCTTTTAATGCCTCGGTATTCCAGCTTGACGACATCTCTAACGAAACAATGCGTGACAATATGTCAAGGGTGCTTCCGGTGGTAACAACACCATTCATGGTAACGGTCAAGCTACCTCCACTATCCACCGGAGGATCCGGTTCTTCCGGTTGTTGCTGTGACGATGAACTGCTACTCGAGCTTGAACTGCTACTGCTTGAGCTACTACTACTCGAACTTGAGCTGCTACTACTTGAACTGCTATTACTTGAAGAACTTCCGGTTGAATCTGTGTCCGATGTGTCACCGTCGGAGGTGTCGTCATCGTCGTCGTCCTCATCCTCATCCTGCTGGTCGGAGTTTCCGTCCTGTGGAGTTTGGGTGGTGTCGCCGGGGAGAAGTGTCGAGGGTATTTCGCCGAGCAATGGAATGTCGGCACCCATTGCACCCACAAAACTACCTGTCGCACCGAGAGATCCAAGTTCAGTGGCAAGGCTCAGATAGGTATCTTCCGGATTTGGTTGTTCGCCGCCGTTGCGACTGTAATAAACGGTTGGCATTAACACCGAGCCGTTTTCCTGCAGTTCATATCGCTCTACTCCATCGTCTGGGGTGAGCAACTTTCCTACAACCACAAGGTTTGTGCTAGGTGAGAGGTCGCTTGGGGTTACTATGCTCATAAAACTGTCCTGTTCCTCGGTGGTCACCGGGTAATCGTAAAGCGAGCGCGCCTTAACTCCTACCACGAATTCAAGCTGGGAGCGTAATGTTTCAAAACCTCCTATTGCCGTTACATCCGGCATAAGCTGTTCCATGCTGTCATCATAGTAAACCGAGATTATCTGATAGTTCTGCGTACCCTCCTCGGTTGTATAGCTAAAACTCTGCACCTGCTGTGCCCTCTGTAGATTGTTCAGCTGTAACAGCTCGGAAAACTGCGAGCTTCCGTAGATTACGCTGTTTACGGTAGCGGAGTCCTCAGGAGGCAATCTTGAATCTATAAAAACGGTACCGCCTTCTGTAGGTTGACCGTCAAAGCCGGTGGTCGTGTAGCCAACATTGTCGGCACCACGAACCACCGGCAGTTCAATGTCGGTCGCCGATACAGCGAGCCAGCCCACCGTGTCGGAATTAATTGCTTTAAGGTCATCGAGATGGTTCTGCACCGCCTCGGTGTAATCCTCATCGTTTTGATTTTTATTAAAGGGTGGGTAGCCCACCGTAGAAGATGTGTTCTGCCAAAACATAAACTGTGAAAGGTCGACGTTAAGGTCGATACCGCTGTTTTGAAGATAGTTATAACCGAAATATCCGGCAACGCCTACTCCACCTGCCAACAGCAGTATTAAAAGGGTGATTAATATCTTTTTTACCGCAACGAAGCGCTTTGGATTGTCTGCATCTTCATAATTCGTCTGTTCCTTTTCCTCGAAAATTCGAACACCGACAAGCTCCATGTCACATAATATGCGTCTTAAGAGGTCAAGGGTATTCTTTGATGCGGCAAGCCTAACCCAATCCCGCCCGATACCTCTGCCGAGATCGAGTCGTTTAACAAAGGTAAGCTTTTCGTAGCAGACGGCGATATACACAAGACCTACCGGTTTTTCTGCCGTGCCTCCGCCGGGACCGGCAATGCCGGTTATTCCAACGCCGATATCGGCACCCGAAACAGCCTTTACCGCCCTTGCCATTTCACCGGCAACCTGCCCCGAAACGGCGCCATGCTTTTCGATAAGTTTCTTTTTAACACCGAGAATTTCCACCTTGCTCTCGTTCGAGTAGCTACAAACACCACTCATAAACACCTCGGAAGCACCCTCAATGGATGTAATCATCTCGGACAACATTCCGCCGGTGCAGCTCTCGGCGGTTGCTATTGTTTTGAGTTTATCATGCAAAAGCCCTACCACAACCTGCTCGAGCGATCCCTCGCCCATGGCGTAGACGTTTTCCTGCAGTACCAATCGTATCCTGTTTTCGGCACCGGTCGCAAGGGTTGTTGCATCCTTAACCGTTTCTCCCTTTGCCGTAATCCTAACCACAACCTCCTGCTCCTTTGCGTAAAGTGCAACGGTAGGATTTGTGTTGTTTATGTAGTTCATCAACTTGGGTTCCAGCTCGGACTCACCTATTCCGTACACCCGTAAGGTTCTGGAGACAAGGCAACCGTTTTGATACTTGGTTAGCTTGGGACGAAGCTGGTTTTCAAACACCCAGGTCATCTCTTTTGGTGGACCGGGAAGCACCGCCGCCATAACGTCGCTGACCTTGTCGAAAAACAGTGCACCGGGTGCGGTGCCCATTTCGTTTGTAAGCTTTTCGCCAAAAACCGGGCACATCGCCTGTTTTTGGTTGTTTTTTGTCATGGTTTTACCGGCGGCGGCGAAGAAGGATTGTATCTTTTTAAGCTCGTCGACATCCATCTCAAGCCTGTCCTTAAACACCTCACAGACGGTCTCTTTGGTCAGGTCGTCTGCCGTAGGGCCAAGACCTCCACAGATTACCAAAAGTTCACTGCGTGTCATGGCAAGCCGCACCACCTCAGCAAGTCGCTCGGCATTGTCACCTACCACCGACTGGTGATAGACATCAAAACCCATCCGAGCAAGCTCTTTAGAAAGGTACTGTGCATTGGTGTTAAGTATATCTCCGAGTAAAAGCTCGGTTCCTACAGCGATTATCTCAGCCTTCAAAACATCCCCCGTTTATTTAGTGGAAAGACTATAATTTGCAGAGTTCCTTTAGGTAATCTGCTAAATCCTCTATCTTAATTCGTTTCTGCTCCATGGTATCACGGTCACGCACCGTAACGCTGTTGTCGGTCTCGGTATCGAAGTCCACCGTAATGCAGACAGGTGTTCCCACCTCGTCCTGACGACGGTAGCGTTTTCCGATGCTTCCCGACTCGTCGTAATCCACCATGAAATCCTCGGTCAGCTTTTCAAAAACCTCTCTCGCCTGTGGTGCAAGCTTTTTAGAGAGTGGAAGTATCGCCGCCTTGTAAGGTGCGAGGAACGGATGTAGACGCAGAACTGTTCTTGTGTCGTTTTCACCAACCTTTTCCTCATCGTAGGCATCGCAGAGCAATGCAAGCGCAAACCTGTCGACACCGAGAGATGGCTCGATACAGTGTGGAATATAGTGCTCCTTAGTCTCCTCGTCAAAGTACTCTATCGGCTTACCGCTTACCTCGCTGTGGCAACGCAGGTCAAAGTCGCCACGGTCGGCAACGCCCCAAAGTTCGCCCCAACCAAACGGGAATAAAAATTCAAAGTCGGTGGTTGCGGTGGAGTAGTGGGAAAGTTCCTCGGCACTGTGGTCACGAAGCCTTACATTCTCCTCCTTTAAGCCGCAATCCAAAAGGAACTTATGGCAAAAGTCCTTCCAGTATAAAAACCACTCGGTGTTGGTGCCCGGCTTGATAAAGAATTCAAGCTCCATCTGCTCGAACTCTCTGGTTCTGAAGGTGAAATTTCCCGGTGTAATCTCGTTTCTGAAACTCTTACCTATCTGGCAAACACCGAAGGGAAGTTTCTTGCGTGTGGTACGTTGTACGTTTGAGAAGTTAACAAAGATACCCTGTGCCGTCTCGGGACGCAAAAATATCTCATTCTTACTATCCTCGGTAACGCCCTGAAAGGTTTTAAACATCAGGTTAAACTGACGAATATCGGTGAAATCATGGCCTCCGCAGTCGGGGCAGGCGATGTTTTTGTCCTTAATATACTCCTGCATCTTTGAGTTTTCCCAGCCAGCGGGGTTTTCTCCGGTAGCCTCGATAAGCTGGTCGGCACGGTGACGAGTTTTGCACTGACGACAGTCCATAAGAGGGTCGGCGAAACCGCCCACATGTCCCGAGGCAACCCAGACCTTTGGGTTCATCAAAATAGCGGCATCAAGCCCTACATTATACGGGTTTTGTTGAACAAAACGGCGATGCCACGCCTTTTTAACGTTGCTTTTAAACTCACTTCCGAGAGGGCCGTAATCCCATGTGTTGGCAAGACCGCCATAGATTTCGCTACCGGAAAATACGTAACCTCTGCCCTTACAAAGAGCGATAACTGCGTCCATTGTCTTATCGGTGTTTTTCATGCTTATCTCCATTCCTTTCCTGAATTTTGTCCGTCTCCGCCACGGTAACGTGTTAGAGCTCGAGCGTTCTCTGCTCGAAAGGTACAAAATGTATGATTTAATTACCTATTTACACTTCTATCGTTATAAGTTCCTTCGTTATCCTCGAGAGTGGTATGCAACCTGTTTCGGTTATTATGCAACTATCTTCAATTCTTACTCCGTATTTACCCGGAACATAAATGCCCGGCTCTATTGTCATTACCATTCCCACCTTTGCATCGCCCTTTGCTGAGGGCGAAAAGCGTGGTTCCTCGTGAATTTCAATCCCGAGGCTGTGCCCAAGACCATGGCGAAACATCTCGCCGAAACCTTTTTCGGTAATTATATCCCTTGAAATTTTATCCATCTCCACACAGCCCATTCCGGCTTTGAGTGCGGCCACTGCCGTTTCCTGTGCTGTTTTTACAATGTCGTATATCTCGTGCTGTTCCTTTGATATTTCCCCTATGGCTATTGTTCTGGTTATGTCGGTGCAGTATCCTTTATATTTTGCACCGAAGTCTATGGTAACCATGTCGCCCTTTTGTAGCTTTCGCTCACCCGGAACACCGTGCGGTAGAGAACCGTTTTCTCCCGAGACAACTATGCTGTCAAAGGCGGTATCCTCTGCACCGAACTCTCTCATATACCCATCTAATTTCAGTCTGACCTCACGCTCGGTCATTCCCACTTTTATCTCGCTGATAGTTTTTTCAAAGGCGTCATCAGAAATCTGTTGTGCCTTTTTCATCGTTTCATGTTCTTCTGCATCCTTAATTTCACGACAGGCAAGAACAGCATCCATCAAGCCGGAGGAAAGATCAATCTCAATCCCCTTAAGTTCCGCCTTAAATCTGTCCGCCTCGGCAACAGTAATGATATTTTCCATCATACATTTTTTAACGCCGATATCAGAAAGCAACTTTGCCAAATCCTCGGTAATTTTTGCAGCCTCGGCAACCTCACAACCCTTTATCGTCCGCTTTGCAAGCTCGATATAGCGAGAATCGGTGAAAAAATATGCCTTATCCGGAGTAATAACCAACATCCCCGCAGAGCTACGCATTCCTGTAAGGTAGAAACGGTTATTGGAGTTTGTAAATATAGCCGCACCGTATCCTTCCGGTAATTTGCTTTTCAAATATTCAATCCTAGTCATTATAATAAACTCCTATAATATTTCTGCATCGTTACGGCATCCTCTGTCTGTGTTCCGTCACTCTCGCATATTACCGTCGGCGAGAGTTTGTATTCACAAAACAGCTCGGCAAGAGGTTCGTAATCCGGACCGAAAACGGTATCCTCAAAGGTTAGATGCTGTTTCTCACCGCCCTTTGTATACTCTATCTTGGAAAAATGTATATGAAAGTTTTTTGCCCTTTCGTCCGGCAGTGCCGTCGCAATTTCATCCAATATAAAGCGGTAATCATCCTTTGTTTTTATACCACCCTGCGTCCTTGCATTAAGATGCCCAAAGTCAATGCATGGGTAGATGCGTTTATCAAGTTTACAGAGGGTGAGCACCTCGTTGAGGTCACCGAGCTGATTTACCTTTCCCATCGTTTCAGGGCAGAGTATCACGTCAGACAGCCCCTCGGCGTCCATCATCTCCAAAACCCTTCCCATGGTGTCGACAGCAAGGTTTAATGCGTCCTCTCTGCTCTGTTTTCCACAACTTCCGCTGTGAAAAATTATCCTGTTTCCTCCGAGCAGCTTTACCGCCTGTCCACTCTCCTTAAAATATCGCAGACTTCCGAGGCGTTTTTCCTCCTCAAGACCGCTCATAGATATGTAATATGGCGCGTGAAGCGACACCGTTATGCCGTGTTCTGCCGCCTTTTCCTTAAAAGGGGTTGCCATCTTTTCGCTTACCCTGACACCGAGACCGCACTGGTACTCGAATGCTGTTAGCCCAAAGCTCTCTAAATACTGTGGTATCTGAGTGCTTTTTTTATAGCCAAGCGTGTCAAAGCTCTCTGCCTTGCCCGCAGGCCCGAATATTGCCGCCATCGCTCTTCCTTTCTACTGTATTTTCAGCCCCTTTTTCTCGAAGCTCTTTATCAAACGTTTTTCAAATTTCCTTTTAAAGGTAATGCTTTTTATCTCGGTGCTCGATGCCGGAACCACCAGTATAGTTGTAAGACCTGCCGCATTGCCACCCGCAATGTCGGTGAACAGCTGATCCCCCACCATAGCACATTCCTTTGCCGAAAGTTCGATTTTTCCAAGTGCTTTTTTAATGCCTACCGACAGCGGTTTAAGGCTGTTGTAAACATACGGTAGTTGCACCATTTGTCCGAACAACTCAACCCTTGCTTTTTGGTTATTGGATACAAGGCAACATCTAATTCCCGCCTGTTTAAGCTCGGTTAATTTTTCTAAAACATCTTCGAGCGGATTTGGGTTATCGTGCTCACACAGAGTGTTGTCTATGTCGATTAGCAGCCCCTTAATGTTATGTTCCTTTAAAAAGGTTAGGGAAATTCCGCAAAAGGATTTTAGATAAAAATTAGGTCGCAACATTATGGTATTCCCTCATTATACTACAAATAAAACATTTCTGCAATCTCATCCTGCTCATTTTTTGATGTGTTTTCTTTAGATAAAGACATTTCCTTAGCTAACTCTTCTCTTTGCTTGCCGGCTGAAATGCCAAATCGTTTGCGGTACACCTTGCCGAAATACCCTTCGCTGCTGAATCCACACATGGTGGATATTACGGCCAACGGATAGTCGGTTGAGATTACCAAGTCATGTGCATGTTTTATCCTAACCTCTGTAAGGTACACGCCGGGGGTAACCCCAAAACACTCCTTAAAGCTACGTACCAGGTGTTCCTTCGTTATCCCCACGAGTTCACCAAGCTCCGCCACCCCAAACACGGTGCCGTAGTTTTCTTCTATCTCTTGCCTTGCAATTTCCATCAATTCTCTATTCATATCAATATATTACCATATAAAACTGCTAAAAGTCAATATTTTACCATTGATTTTTTGTCATTGTAGGGTATTATTAGTTTATAGCTAACGCTAACATTAAAAAGGAGTTATTTTATGGCAAGTATTTCGTTAAAAAATATCAACAAAACCTATACCGGAAACGTTGTTGCTGTTTCCGACTTCAACATGGAGATTGCTGACAAGGAGTTTATCATCCTGGTTGGACCTTCCGGCTGTGGTAAATCCACAACACTTCGTATGATCGCAGGTCTTGAGGAGATCACCGCAGGCGAGCTTTACATCGGTGATCGTCTTGTTAACGACGTAGCCCCGAAAGACAGAGACATTGCAATGGTTTTCCAGAACTATGCTCTTTATCCACATATGACAGTTTACAAGAACATGGCTTTCGGCCTTGAGCTTCGTAAAACACCTAAGGCTGAGATCGAGCAACGTGTGCGTGAAGCTGCAAAAATCCTTGACATCGAGCATCTTCTCGACCGTAAACCTAAGGCTCTTTCCGGTGGTCAGCGTCAGCGTGTTGCTCTCGGACGTGCTATGGTTCGTAACCCTGCAGTTTTCCTTCTTGACGAGCCGCTCTCCAACCTTGACGCAAAGCTACGTACCGCTATGAGAACCGAGATCATCAAACTTCACCAGAAACTCGGAACAACATTCGTATATGTTACACATGACCAGACAGAGGCTATGACCATGGGTGACCGTATCGTTGTTATGAAAGACGGTTTCATTCAGCAGGTTGACACTCCTCAGAACCTTTACGATACACCTTGCAACATGTTCGTTGCCGGATTTATCGGAAGCCCGCAGATGAACTTTGTAGAAGCAACTCTTGGCAAGGATGGAAGCACCTACACACTTACAATCAACGAAGACAAGGTTACCGTTCCTGCAAACAAAGCCGACGCTGCACTTGATGCATATGTAGGTAAGAAAGTTAAGTTTGGTATTCGTCCCGAAGATATTTCGGACAATGCTGAAGACATCGCAAAGTTCGGCAACACTCTTTCCGCCAAGGTTGAGGTTAGCGAGCTGATGGGTAGTGAGGTTTACCTCTACATCGACTACAGCGGCAACAAGATGATTGCACGTGTAGCCCCACACACAACAAGCCACACAGGCGATACAATTAAAATCGCTTTCAACATGAACAAATTACACCTGTTCGATGTTGAAACAGAAAAAGTTATTCTTAACTAATTAAACTAACAAAAACATCACCTGCTGAAAAGTAGGTGATGTTAATCTGTCGAAAAAGTTCGACAGCTCCGAGAGGGGATGCATCCCCTCCCGGTACCCTCCCCCACAAATGCCTTTGCGAAGCCATTTGTTGAAGGTCAAATTTGCCGCACATGTCACCAAATTTGTCACTTCAAGGGAATTGCTGGTTTTTTTGACACTCTGACATCACCTGCTGAAAAGTAGGTGATGTTTTTATACAACAATGACCACAATTTTTTGCAAAGCAAAAAGAGTAAGTAAGTTCCGCCAAAGGCGAAATAACTAACGCAACCTACCGTTACGAGAAATATTACGATTTTGCACAGCGTGCAAATGCCGAGATTTATCGAGGCATGTAATATCCCCAACGTCTCCGCCAAAGGCGAAATAACTAACGCAACCTACCGTTACGAGAAATATTACGATTTTGCACAAGGATATAAATGCCGAGATTTATCGAGGCATGTAATATCCCCAACGTCTCCGCCAAAGGCGA
>CAYJKY010000072.1:0-9785 GCA_964370825.1 uncultured Oscillospiraceae bacterium | reverse complement strand
ATGAAAGCATGGTGGAAGCAATAAAAAGACGTGATGCACTGTGCGCCGGAAATGCTGTGATCGACTATTCATATCATGTCGCGATAAAAGATGTGTCAAACGGATTGCTTGAAGGCATAAAAGATGCCGTTGAATTTGGTGTGCCGTCTTTCAAGGTGTTTATGGTCTATGACTTTGGTGTAAGCGACGGTGTGTTTTACCAGGTTTTGCAAAAGGCAAAAGAGTGCGGTGCTCTGATTGCAGTACATGCCGAAAATAACGAGATAGTAAAAACCCTCACCGAAGAATATCTTTCAAGAGGGAAAACCTCGGCATGGTATCATTATAAATCCCGTCCGGAGTTTGTCGAGGGCGAAGCTGATGTCCGTGCGATAACCCTTGCAAATGCGGTTGATGCCCCACTTTATATAGTGCATCTTGCCTGTAAAGAGGGCGTAGCGGCTGTAACAGCGGCAAAAAGTCGTGGGCAAAAGGTGTATGCCGAAACGTGTCCGCAGTATCTTGAATTCACAAATGAGGTATATAAACGCAAAGACGGCATCAATTTTGTCTGCTCACCGCCAATCAAGGGAGAACAAAGTCAGCACTCACTCTGGGATGCTATTCGGCGGGGAGATATAGACACGGTGGCGACGGACCACTGTCCTTTCAACTCATTTGAAAAGGAATGGGGGAAAGAGGACTTCACAAAGATACCGAACGGGTGTGCCGGAATAGAGAATATGTATCCTTATATGCTCAGTGCCGCCAATACAGGTAAAATAACTTTTTTCGAGGCGGTAAAACTTTGCAGTGCAAATCCTGCCAAAATTTTTGGATGCAAAAACAAAGGCTCCATTACTGTTGGGAAAGATGCGGATATAGTGATATACGACAAAACAAAAAAGGTTGCTATTACTAACGCAGAAATGCACTCGAATTGCGACCATACTATTTGGGAGGGGGTTGAGTTGAAGGGCTATCCGATACAGACCTATTCTCGAGGTAAACTAATATATGATAACGGTGAGTTTGTCGGTGAACAGGGTTATGGCAAGTTTGTGAAGTGTTATCTTGGTTAAGAGGAGCAATATGGTTGATTACAGTACTTTAATAAGAGAAACCGAGGTCTCGCGCTGCCTTTTATGTGTTGATGGCGAATGTTCAAAAGCGTGCACAAAGGGGAAAGATCCGGCAAAAGCTATGTTGTCGCTGCGGATGAAAAATCTTAAATCCGCAAGCACTGAGATGAATTGTGACCAATGCATCGATTGTGACGCGCCGTGTGAGCACGCCTGTGTGCACTATGACAGGCCAATCAGAATTAAAGATATTACCAAAACTCTATCGTATGAAAAACCGAAAGTGATGGATTTAGCTATTAACTTTTGTGGTGTGCGGTGTGAAAATCCATTTTTTTTATCCTCCTCGGTGGTGGCGAGCGGATATGAAATGTGCGCTAAAGCATTCGAGATGGGTTGGGCGGGAATTGTATACAAAACTATAGGATTTTATGAAGCCAAAGAGGTTTCGCCAAGGTTTGATGCCACACACGACACGGGCAGAAGCTTTATCGGATTTAAAAACCTGGAACAGATATCGGATCACCCACTAAGCATTGATCTCGACATACTACGAAGATTAAAAAGAGATTATCCCGACAAGGTTGTGGTATCTTCTATAATGGGACAAACCGAGGAGGAGTGGACAAAACTCGCAACCCTTTCACAGGAGGTCGGTTGTGATATGATAGAGTGCAACTTTTCCTGCCCACACATGTCAGCAGACGGTCTTGGTGCAGATGTCGGGCAGGATCCGGAGCTTGTAGAAATCTATACACAAGCAACTTTAAAAGGGACTACACTTCCGGTTTTAGCAAAGATGACCCCTAATATCGGCAATATGGAAATACCCGCAAAAGCGGCAATCTCTGCCGGAGCGAGCGCTCTTGCGGCAATCAATACTGTGAAAAGCATCACTGCTGTTGACCTTGAAAGCCTCGTAAGTTCACCGAATGTGACCGGAAAATCCTCGGTGTCAGGCTATTCGGGACGGTCGATAAAACCGATTGCGCTTCGCTTTATATCTGATATGGCAAGATGTGATGCACTGCAAAATGTTCCTATTAGCGGTATGGGTGGTATTGAAAACTATCGTGACGCTATCGAATTTATCTCCCTCGGGTGTTCTAACATCCAGATAACCACTGCGGTCATGGAATATGGTTATAGAATGATTGAAGATTTAAAATCAGGACTTGGCGACTATCTTTGCGAACAGGGTTATAACAGTTTAGACGAGCTTGTCGGACAGGCACTGAAAAACATATGCAGTGCTGATACTCTTGATCGAAACAGCATAGTATATCCGACATTTGATAAAGAGAAATGCAGAAACTGTAAAAGATGTTATATCTCTTGTTATGATGGTGGACATCAGGCGATAACAATAAAGGATAACAAGCTCATTTTTGAGCCGAAAAAATGTGTCGGTTGTCACCTGTGCAAAATTGTATGTCCGGTAGGCGCAATAGGGCAGAGTAAGAGGGTGGTGTCAAGATGGCAATAAGTCTCAAAAAACTCTGTTCAAAATCAGAGAGAAAATATAATATCAAACTTCTGGCAGGTGAAAACGGCATCGAGAACTCGGTGCGCTGGGTTCACATGGTTGAAGATGTGGAAGTACCGGCTTTTTTACATGGCAACGAATTGATCTTCACAACAGGTATAGCAAGGCATGAGGATGACTGGCTTTTAAGTTTCGTGCAAAATCTGATAGATAAAAACTCTGCCGGTTTGATAGTGAATGTGGGTCCATATATAAAAAATGTACCACAAAAGGTTATAGAGTTTTGTGATGAGAATGATTTTCCGCTTTTTTCAGCTCCGTGGGAGACACGGTTGATTGACGTTACCTATGAATTTTGCAGAATAATTATCGGTGACGAAAAGCTAGAACAAAGCATAACCGAGGCGTTTAAAAATCTTATAATCAACTCTGATAACAAATCAGAATGTGCCACAACGCTAAAAAAATACGGATTTCGCGAAGTTTCAAACTACAATATTATCTCTGTTAAATTCTCTTGTGGGGAGGATTTTGCGGATATGAAAACCCTCAACGACATCCAATTGTCATTTTTGAAACTTACAAAACTGAACAATCTTTCCCGAGGGGCTTTTTTCTGGAACAAATATTTGATATTGATATATCAAAACATCACAGAAAAAGATATCGAAACACTGATGAAGCTGATGAGGAAATATGAAGATAGACACCACGGTATAAAGGCGCAAATCGGGATATCGGAAAGCGTGCCAGGCTATGATAGTCTCGGTGAACTGTATTTACAGAGCAAATCAGCTTTAACGATAGCACAGATGCAGGGTTGTGAGCGAATAGACTATCACGAGCTCGGAATATACAAAATTTTATTCAACGTAAAAAAACGAGAAACTTTAGTGGAGTACCGGCAGTCGGTTTTGGGAGCACTTTTGAGTTATGACAGCAAAAACAACACTGATTATTGTGAAACGTTGCGAGGATATCTCGAATGTAACGGCAGCATAAAAGAGCTGTCACTAAATACCAGAATACACCGCAACACATTAAACTATAAAATAAAAAAGGCAAAAGAGATAATGGGTTGTGATCTGACCTGTGCTTATCAAACAGAAATAATGATAGCTTTTACTATATCGGATATTATTGATAACAGGAGAACAAATCATGGACAAAAAAACAGTTAAAGAAAATCACACTCGATATAACCTTCAGTCCTGGTCACGCCAAAAAGGCCTTGACCCGATAGTGATAGAACGTGGTGAAGGCATATATATGTGGGACACCGACGGCAACAGATACACCGACATGTCCTCGCAACTTGTTAACCTTAATTTAGGTCACGGCAACAAATCCATAAGTGGTGCTATAAAGGCACAGGCAGACAAACTCTGTTTCATAGGTCCAAGCTATGGCAGTGATGTCCGCGGCGAACTTGCCAAAGCGATAGTTGAATTGATGCCGGACAATATGGGGAAAGTTTTTTTCACAAACGGTGGCGCAGATGCGAACGAAAATGCTGTAAAAATAGCACGTATGTTTACAGGACGGCATAAGATTTTTTCAAGATATCGCAGCTATCACGGCTCTACATACGGTGCTGGCAATCTTACGGGTGAGCCGAGAGGGTATACACTTCAACCGAGTATGTCGGGCTTTGTAAAATTTACCGATCCCTACACCTACCGTGAAATAGTTACCTTCAAAACCGAGGAAGATGCCGGGAAATATTATGTAGCAAAACTCCGTGAACAGATAATATATGAAAATGCCGCAAATGTTGCCGCCATAGTGCTGGAAACAATAACCGGCTCAAACGGAATTATTATTCCACCAAAGGGATATTTAAAAGGTGTTCGAGATATCTGTGATGAGTTCGGTATATTATTAATCTGCGATGAGGTTATGACGGGGTTTGGTCGTACCGGAAAAATGTTCGGCTTTAATAATTTTGATATAAAACCCGATATAGTCTCGTTCGCTAAAGGCGCTACATGCGGATATGTCCAGCTCGGTGGAGTATGTGTAAGCAGTAAAATTGCAGAATATTTCGATGATAATCTTCTTTCGTGTGGTCTTACTTATAGCGGTCATCCGCTCGCCTGTTCCGCAGGACTTGCCTGTATAGAATATTATAAAAAGCACAACATTCTCGAAAATGTGAACAGTGCCGGTAAAACGCTTGCAGAGGAGCTCGAAAAGCTCAAAGCCTCGCACCGCTGTGTCGGCGATGTCAGATATATCGGTCTTTTCAGCGCCGTCGAGCTCGTGAAAGATAAATCGACAAAAGAGCCGCTCGTGCCATACGGAAAGGATCCGGATGGCATTATGCCGAAGATAAACGGTATGCTCAAAGCCCGAGGTTTTATGACATATACACATGAAAATATGATCCTTATATGTCCGCCACTTATCATAACAGCAGAGCAAATCCGTGAAGAGATGGTGAAGATGGACGAGGTTTTAAGCGAAGCAGACAAACTTATATAAACGGGGTATATGATAATGAGAAAACATTATGATAATGTAGCGGCAGGCAAATTATCGGAGTTAATACCGAGCAATCGCTTTAGATTGGTAGATGTACTGAGCCGAAAACAGCCACACGGTATCAGCGAAATACCGGTATCTATCGACCTGAAAAAAGGGTTTGGCAAGAACCTGTCTTTTGCCATACCGTGGGATGGTGAACTATATGGCTTTCTCAGAAACAAAAGTCTTCTTTTTGAAAATATCGGAGCAGATGATATAGTACGAGCTACCATAAACAACTGGGATGATTCTTTTCTGCTTGTATTTGAAAACAAAAACGGTGACGAAGATCCGGTATACAGTGTAGAAAAAGATGAGGTTATCGCTCTGCTTGAAGAATGCATGAAACCCCAAAGTTTAGTATAAAGAAAGGTTAATTGGATATGTTTTTATGTGACAATAAAAGAATGCAGGACAAGATAACCACCTTTAGCAAATTCGGCGATGCCGGCGGTGGGGGTATAACACGATATGCTCTATCATCTGAAGATATCCTTGCAAGGGATGAATTTGTAAAATGGATGCAGGCAATCGGGGCATCTATAGAAGTTGACGACATGGCGAACATCTATGCCACTATAAATGGTAGTGATGCAAACGCAAAAAGAATAGTCATGGGTTCTCATTCAGACTCGGTAAAAAACGGCGGGAATTTTGATGGTATACTCGGTGTTATCAGTGCAATGGAGGTTCTTGAAACGGTAGTGACTGAAAACATCCCCCACCAGCATCCTCTCACCGCTATGATATGGACAAATGAAGAGGGTAGTCTTTATCCACCCGCCATGATGTCATCCGGTGTTGTGTGTTATGATTATCTTCCGAAGTATATAAAAGATAAATTTAGATACGACGATATGCTAAAATCAACAAGTATAGTTGACGGCGATAAAACTTTTGGTTCTGCGCTGTGTGGCACAAAATATCTCGGTGAAAAATCAAACAGATTGTCAAAAGACAGATATTTATGTATGTTTGAGACACATATTGAGCAAGGTCCGTTATTGGAGGACAACGAAAAAAACATCGGTGTGGTGGACTGTGTACTCGGTATGTTTAACTACAGATTAAAGTTTTATGGGCAAACCACACACGCCGGAACCTTTCCGATGCCAAAAAGAAAAGATGCGTTTTTAGCCGCCTCAAAAGCAAAATGTTATCTGCATGAAGCGATAGACAAGTTGGGATACAGTGACCTCGTATATACCACTGGCGAGGTTATTTGCGAGCCGTGTGTACACACCTGTGTGCCGGACTATTTTGAATTTTCATTCGACTCTCGTCACGAAAATCCATCGGTACTCGAAAAGGTTCTTGCAATAGTTAAAAGTTGCGAATCAAAGGATTGGGCAGGGTGTAGCTGTAAGGTGGAAAAGGCATGGAGTAGGGATACTGTGTATTTTGACAAAACACTCGTCGATATAGTCGAAAGTGCAGCAATCGAGCTTGGTGTCAAGTTTCAAGCTATCCATTCCGGCGCAGGGCATGATGCGCAGTTTGCGGCATATATGCTTCCGACTTCCATGATTTTTGTGCAATCAAAAGACGGTCTTTCTCATAATCAACAGGAGTTTTCCGCGACAGAACATTGCACCGACGGTGCCTCGGTGATGTTAAATGCAGTGCTTAAAGCAGACAGGAGTTTTCTATGAGCAGAATTTTCAAAGTACCGACGATAATCAGCGCAGACGATGCCTTGATAAATTCCGGAGGAATATTCTCTCTTTGTGGGAAAAAGGCATTTATAGTTACCGGAAAACACGTATCAAAGCTTAAATTTTTTGATATGTTGCTAAAAACACTAAAGACAGCGAAAATAGATTATGAAATTTTTTCACAAATAACAGGTGAACCCACCGAGGATATGATAACAGAAGGTGCGATGGCATATAAAGACTCCGGGTGTGATTTTTTAATCGGAATAGGTGGCGGAAGCCCCCTTGATTCAATAAAAGCTATAGTCGTGCTATCGGTACTCGGTGGAAATCTGTCGGGATATATGGGCAAAAATATAAGCGCAAAGCTCCCACCCATGATAGCTATCCCTACAACAGCGGGCACAGGATCGGAGGTAACAAAATTTACAATCATCACCGATGCAAAAAATGATGTAAAAATGCTTTTAAAAGGGGATGATCTTATCCCTGATTATGCAATAGTCGATCCGCTTGCAACGCTCGATTGCCCACAATCGGTAACGGCGGCAACGGGGCTTGATGCCTTGACCCATGCCGTCGAAGCTTACACGTCAAAACAGGCACAACCGCTGACCGATGCCGTCGCAATATCGGCAGTAAAACGTATTTTTAAATATCTCCCGATAGCGTATGAAAACGGAAATGATACAAACGCACGTAGCGAGATGGCAATAGCCTCGCTCGAAGCCGGAATAGCTATAAACAACGCCTCGGTGACACTCGTCCACGGCATGAGCCGGCCGATAGGAGCGCTTTTTCATGTTCCGCACGGAGTTTCCAACGCAATGCTTTTACCAAAATGTATTGAATTTGCAGTTGACGGTGCAACAGAAAAGTTCGCATGTTTGGCAAGGACGATAGGGATAGATGAAGATGACGACCTGATCGCCGCGAAAGAATTCGCAATTAGATTAAGAGCGATCTGCAAAATATGTGATATACCCACATTAAAAGGATATGGTATAGATGAGATTGATTTTTTCAACAAAATCGACAAAATGGCAACCGACGCACTAATAAGTGGTAGCCCACAAAACACACTAAAAACAGTAACAGAAGAGGATATAAAAAATTTGTATCGCAAGATTTATGGTGAAGTTTCTTAAAATTAACCATCTCGTCATCATGTAGATTGGTTACCGTTGTTGTAAACCTAAGGTGATGAGCAAGATTATTGCCCTTGCCCATGGCTTGCGACTAAGTAAAACCGAACTCAATATCTGCCGTTTAATAGGAACAACCGAAAGAGTAGACAAGCATTTTATCGTCTGTCTTATCGGAATTTTGAATATAGTCAAGGGCTTTGCCTAATGTACTTTTAATAGGTTGAATCTTTGTAACCGCCATATCTCACTTAATGCACCCTCTTGCATTTTATATTCCCCTTTCGTTTTGGATATGATTACACATATCTTATACTTACATACAACAAATCATATTAAATTTGCATGTTGACAATATTGATAAACAATGCTACAATATGTTTATCGATTAATGAGGTTGAAATCATGGATTACGGAAAATTAACGTTAGATGAATTAGAAAAAGGATATAGGTATAACAGAGATACTTATATTTGTAATTATTGTGAGCAATGCTTTGAAGTGGGTCAAATTTTCTCAATCGAAAATAATTTTTATGTTGCCGAACACGCTGTTGCAAAGCACATAAAATCAGCTCATGGAGGAAATCTAACACAACTAATTATGTCAGAAACAAAATATAATACTTTAACACAAAATCAAAAAGAATTACTAACGCTTTTTTGTTTAGGAACGTCTGATAAAGACATGGCAAAAAAATTAAATGTTACAGAGGCAACCATTAGGCGACAGCGATTTACTTTTCGAGAAAAAGCCAAACAAGCAAAATTCTACTTAGCAATTTATCAGCAAGTATTTGAAAAAACAAACTCTATGGAACATGATATTGTCCCTATTCACAATAATGCAGTTTATGTAGATGACCGATATTTAATAACAAAGCAGGAAAGACAACATATTTTAGAAACTTCTTTTAGTAGCATAGTACCACTCGTTCTAAATGCATTTTCTCGAAAAGAAAAGAAAAAAGTTGTAATTTTAACTAAAATTTCTGAACAGTTTGAACAGGGAAAGTATTACAGTGAAAAAGAAGTAACACAAATCTTAAAACCTATTTTTGAGGACTATATGACTATTAGACGATACCTAATTATGTATGGTTTTATGGAACGCACAAAAGATGGTTCAAAATATTGGTTAACCGAATAAAGGAGATTTACTATGAAGCCAGTTATAGACCATATTCAGATAACAGTAAAAGACATTGAAAAAGTACAAATCTTTTATGATAAACTTATGCCAATTTTAGGGTTTGATATTTCTGAAAAAGTTAGTGCTATTATAAAAGAGCATGATTTATATGTGATTGAATACCTACATGAAAATATGGGTTTTTCAATTTGTTCACCGCGAAAATCTTTTATGAATGATACAGTTCATAGGCGAAAGCCGAGTGCATTTCACCACTTAGCTTTTAGAGTCAATTCAAGAAAAGAAGTAGATGAGCTACATGAGAAAATTAGAAACATAGGTGCTAATATTGTACATTCGCCAAGAATATTCCTTGAACACGGACCAAACTATTATGCAATGTTTTTCAAAGATTTAGATGGCATAAAATATGAGATAGTTTTTAATAATTACCCTCCACTCTAAACGACCACACTCCCGATCAAAAAATATAATCCGAACGCATCTCCAACTTTGAAGATTGTGTTCGGATTATATGAGTTTGGTGAGGATAGGAGGACTTGAACCTCTGACCTCTTGCATGTCAAGCAAGCGCTCTAACCAACTGAGCTATACCCTCTTATCGACTTTGCTTGAATATTATAACACAGTTCATTATAAAGGTAAAGCTTTTTTTGATTTTTTATTTCTACGTGATGTAAAAAATATACTATAAATAAATTATTTTTGTAGGTTTGTCAAACATATTGGACAGAGAGAGGAGAAAGATTAAGAAGCCAAG
>CAYJKY010000071.1:0-10946 GCA_964370825.1 uncultured Oscillospiraceae bacterium | reverse complement strand
GGTGATATTGTTTCACAAGCAGAGAGGGAAGTTTTTGCAAGAGGCGTTTATATCGCAAACCCAAAAGCTATAATTATGCATATAAACGGGCTTACAGGACAAGGGGCATATGAGTTTAGCACCTTATTAACCGATGATTCAAATATTCAAACTACCGTGGGTATGACATTGAAATTCCCCATGCCATCAGCAGTTTGCTCATATTGCTTAGGGGAAACTCGCTTAGGGAAAGATTATCATTTGGGAAACGTAAGAAAGATGTGAGGATAGTGGATAATGGATAATATAACTATAAAAGAGCTATTAATTAAGCACCCTTATCTCACAGATTTTTTCGAGAGTTACGGGTTAGATATAAGTAGCGACGATGATCGAAGGTTAAAAGAGGTTTTAGATAGTAACAAGCGTTATTTAATTGAAGAAAAGTTTGTCACACATTCGGGTTTTATCAAAGATTTAAATGAATATATCGTTGCTATGAAGGACTTTTTTGGTGAAGAGCAAAAAGACCCACTAAAATCCATCTCTATAATTGCAGGTCAAAATAAGTTAGGTCAAAAAGAAAAATATGATAAACTAACTATTTATCCTTCAGAGGTAATTGCAATCGTAGGTCCTACCGGCTCGGGCAAAAGCAGACTTCTTGCAGATATTGAATGGGCAGCAAACAGAGATACCCAAACCAAACGCCAAATATTAATAAATGATGAACCGGCCGATATTTCTTTGAGATTTTCAGTTTCAAATAAATTGGTAGCACAACTATCGCAAAATATGAATTTTGTAATAGATGTAACTGTATATGATTTTTTGCAGATGCACGCAGAATGCAAAAACATCAAAAACGCACAGGAAGTTATTATGAAAATAATTGAAGCTGCAAACAATTTAGCCGGAGAGGATTTTACAAAAGATACAAACGTAACATCACTTAGCGGTGGACAGTCAAGAGCTTTAATGATAGCAGATACCGCGATTTTAAGCTCATGCCCTATAGTGTTGATAGACGAAATAGAAAATGCGGGAATAGACCGCAAAAAAGCTTTAAGTCTACTTTTAAGCGAGGAAAAAATAGTGCTTATGGCAACGCACGACCCGCTGTTATGCTTAATGGCAGATAAAAGAATTGTAATTGAAAACGGTGGCATAAAAGATGTCTTGATTACATCACAAGAAGAAAAAGAAACATTAGATAAGCTGTGGCAAATGGACAATACAATCAGTGACATCAGAACAAAATTGCGTGTAGGTAAAAGGGCAGTATCGGAGGTGTAAAAATGCTTTTTGACAATATTTCTAAAATGGAATTAAAAAAAGTTTACTCAAATTCAATCAGCACACACTATCAAAAAGGCGAAATTGTATTTGATACTTCAGATAAACCAAAATACATCAATCTTCTATTAGAGGGTGAAGTAAACATTTGCGACTACGACGAAAACGGAAACAGGAAAATAATTAACGTTATTAAAAAAAAGGGCGATATATTCGGTGAGATTTTTTTGTTTATCGATGCCCCTTACTATGAGCATTGCGCACATGCAGCTAAAGATTCAAAAATTCTTAAAATCCCCAGAAAAGTTGTATATGAAAACACAGGGCTTATGTGCAACCTAATGTCTATCTTTGCGTCAAAAGCATATCTATTAAATAAGAAAATTGGCTTATTGTCATGCTCTACCTTAAGAGAAAAAATATTATTATACATTAATCAGAATAAAGATTCGAGCGGTGTTTTTTATTTAAGTCAAACAAAAGATGAATTAGCAGATTACTTAAATGTTGCAAGGCCTTCTCTTTCAAGAGAGATGATTAAAATGAAAAAGGACGGAACAATTAGTATTAACGGTAAAAAAATACAAATAACTAGCTAATTGCAGATTTAACCATTTAACACCTAACCTATAGCTGACTTACAAGAAGCCGACATTTAGAGGAAACTCCGAAATGTCGGTACTGCTTCGTGAAAGAAAAACACATATTGACCTTAGCGACAATATGCGCTATGATTTAAGTGACGATCAAATAAGGAACTGTTAAACCAGGTATGGCTAAACCTTATAGAAAATGCTGTTAATTTTTCGGATGAGAAAGACATAATAATTATTAAGCTGCATAAAAAATCGGATAAAGGTGTTTTCAGTATCACAAATTTCGGCAAAGCTATACCGAGCGATACGCTTGATAAAATATTTGATAAGTTTTATCAGGCGGACTCATCAAGAAGCACTAAATGCAACTGTGTCAAGAGACAGTTAAATTGGACATCATCATAATATAGACAAACCACACACAAAAACATCGTCTCGTAAAATGGAGACGATGTTTTTTATTAATTGTCGCTATTTTATGTTTTCCTCTGTAGCATTAGTATAGACTCCCGTAAGTGGAGAGATTGCGGGATCGAATGAGCTGTCCGTGCCGGTAGAAGGCGTAGCGGTTATAAAAAACTCCCCGGTTGCTGTGCCTGTCGCACTCACAATGCTAATCGTGTGTCTGCCCGCCGACAATATCCGTGTAAACTCACTGCTTAATGTTACGATTGTGCTGCCCCTTGTTACCGTCACATATTTTGGATCTACCGGACTGTTATCTACCAATGTTTGTATATAGTCATCGTAGGGCGAATTGGAGCTAAAGGTTATTTCTTTTCCTGCTGTTACCGACTGTGATAAGCCATTTGTGATAACATAGTCAGAGAAAAACAGTACCTCTCCTGTAATGGTGTTATAGTTTGCGATATCGTTCGGAATAAATTCCCACGTGTATAAAGTGTTTGCCACAACAGGGGTTGTATTGGCTAAGGCCCATCGAATATTGCCATCAATACCGATACCGCCCTTTTGTAAATTTGCATCGGCAAGCGTTTTTCCGGGTGTGGTTATATCATTGTAGGTGGGTAACGCTTCAAGTGTGGCTTTATTTATGGTCATCTGCACCATCGACGTAACCGATTCGTATTTTAAAAGATCTGTCGGGGTGAATATAACCGATTTTAACCCACTGTGTGCAACATCTGTCAAACCCTGTCCGGCAACAAACGCCCATTGACCATCTACATTCACGGTTGTTATACCGTCGAAATAAGTTGCTGTTCCCACAATGTCGAGGTTGGTTACAGCATTGCCGTTATAGTCGCGTGATATTGGTGTTGCGATAACGGTGGGGACGCTTTTTCCGCTAACCGATATGCTGATAGTAACTTCAAAGTTATTATAATTTGTGCATGTGATCGGGATTTTTATTGTAGCCTTGTCATCGCCAACCTTGCTACTATCATCGACTATCGAAAAAACAATTTTGTCGTCCTCTATCCTGTAGCTGTTGGGTTCTAAGACATTATCGGTATCGGTAACCGTCCAGCTGTTCACAGCAGCGAAGTTTACCCCGTGTAGATTACTCCAAAATGAGATGTCGGTGCTTGAGCTCTCGCCGAATGTGCCCTTTGCAGTTGCACTCTTTTGATTAGATGGATAGTCAACTTTGGTGATGGAGAATTTCACTGCACCTCCCTCTACCGCCACCGTGTTGTATGTTTCAAGGATGGACGGCTCTACCCAATATGTTCCGGCATTGATTGGCTTAGAGTTGAGTTTTTGCCCTTTTGCACCGCTATTGTCGGTATAATAGGTGAACATAATGTCGGAATAGTTCATTACAGTAACAGTAACGTTTGAGGCGATCGGGTTGGATATGGCAATGCCATCATACTGTTTGCTGTCCATAGTGTTAATTGTTACGGTGGGGGTGGCTTTATTTATGGTAAAGTTTAAAAGATTGTCACTTTGCGCCGCAAAATAGTTGCTTTGCTGTGCTATCTGTGCATTTATTTCGTATGACCCAACCTCGGTGGGCAGTCCGTTTGTATAATCTTGAACTCCACTTCTACGGTAGGAGTAGTTAATCACACCGCTATAAACCTCACCATTTTGTAACAAAACAGTAGGTGGAGTAAAATCAGTAGTATCTATAACCGTTGCATCATAATCGGAAGAATCACTTGTTGTGGAAAAGTTCAAACTCGGCATCGCCTTTTTTATCTCATATGTAGGCTTTTGAGTAGCTACAGAGTAGTAGTTGCTATCCGCTTTTGCACTCACCGTGACCGTGACGGTTCCGGCATTTTTATTGTTTCCTGCACCACCGTTAGTGTTGCTGTACGATACTTCATATTCACTTGACGATACAGTTTTTCCGTTAATGCTGACCGTAATATTCGGTGTTTGAGATGTGCCGTTATAGGTGAAATTGCTTGTGGCAAGCTCTACAGTAGCTCCTGCTAGGCTTACAGTCGTAATAGAACCCACAACACCGGCCGGCGGTGTGATAATATAATAGTCGCTTGCACTGCCTGCTATTGAAAGTGAGCCAAGTGTTATGCTTTTATTTGAACCAACACCGGCAGTATTAAAGTTTGCGTCCGGTGCAGTGACGGTTATATCATCATCTGGGTATGCTTTGGCAATTGAAAGTGATACATCTACATCCCTTTCGCCATCGTAAGCCTTTGTGATAGGTCCAACAACCTGAGCTGTCACGGGTCTTTTCACCACCGTAACTGTAAGATTCGAGGATAGCTTGCCGGTGTATAATTCGGCCGTAACCTCAGCGTAAATTGCTTTACCTATGTCGGCGCCGGCAATGTCATAATAGTTTTCACTTGAAGATTTGAGCTGTGTGCCATCGCTGTTGTACCAACTATAGGTAAATCTTGCGCCGGCTTGAGCACCTGTTACTTCTGCTGTCAACCGCTCACCGTAAATGGCATTGCCGGAAACGGCTACACTACCAGTTAACGATGCTGTGAAAATCTGTGGGTTTGTGAGAGCCTCGCTCGCATCAACTGTTGCCGTTGCCTTGATTCGCACCTGCAACTCACCTATCGCAAGGCCGATGTTACCCACATTAATTTGGGTAACAGCACTGTTTGCGGTAACCTCTATCCAGCTCGCAGAACTGCCTAACTTATATTCATAAATAGTGCCATCAATGCTGTTAAAGCTGAACGTGTTGGCACTGTCGTTCATGGCGTTAAACGTTGGAGCGTCCGGTAGTGGGTTTTTTATAATATCTGCACTGCCGCTTGCCACAACGGAGGTGAGCATGTAATTTTTTGTTTTTGGTGTTTCCGATAAAGTAACTGTTGCCGTAACCGACTTATTTTCCGCAATCGATTCATCATTAAAACTTGCAGAAACACTATAATCGACGTCTAACTCAAACGTTTCACCATATTGCAAACCTGAAAATACTACCTCATTTACTATTGCGGTATTGTTCGTATCGTAATATTTATCCGCAACACTAATAGAAGATATTGATATGCTCTTCTGTCCAATAGAAAAGTCTCCGGTTACACTTTTGGCTTGTATAGTATCGTTGGCGGCAGATGTTGCCTTGACTGTGTACTCTCCAACAGCCGTGGGCTTAGTGCTGGTGTAACTGTCGTCGCTACCTCCCTTTGCCTTATAAAGGTATGTCGGGTCAGAACTATTTTGAGCACCGTCATAGTCAACAGTAGGGTTCGGGGTTTCTCCGTATGTTAAGTTGGGCTGTGTCACGGAAGTCAGAGTGTTAGCACCCTCAACCTTTACTGAAAAACTGTTAAGTGTACCGCAAAGACTACTTGAACCATATGTCTCGAACTGTTTGAAATCCTTGTTCTCGTTAAATATTTTGACAGATATTGTACTACCAAGTAAAAAGATGTTTTTGCCGTCTTTGTCGGTGGGGAGCTTTACGCTCACACTGCCCGAAGCATCAGTCGCCAGACTTAAATCTTTAACAGGTCCGTAATAACGCACATGCTCCATGCCGTTTAAAGTTTCGGTTATCATGATCGAAAGATACTGATTTGAGCCGGTGGTAGCATCGGAATATTCAAACGTGAGAGTGTCGTCCAACACCTTCGGTTCTTCAGTTATGGAAAGTGTAGTGTCCTCATCCCTTAAAGCTAATAACCAACCGCTATGTTTTGTAGAAGTTTCTTGAAGAACACCAACAACCATTTCTTCGTTCGGCAGCTTGTAGCTATAAACAATTTGATCTTTTTTTATGTTTGTCGCCTGTCTGTAGTTGGTGCTTGAGGTTAATGATATTCTGCCAAATTCGTTGATAAAAGCTCCACTTGAATGAATGCCCTCAGTTAGGACTGAACGCAAACGATAGCCCAAAAACAAGCGCAGATCATCATTTTTCGTTGCCACAAAAGCATCCTTTTCAAATGCATTATTTGGTAGATTTGCAAGCTCGCTGATCGAAAGATCAAAGAAGTGTTGATTGGAAATAGCCGTGTTTACATAATTATTTGAATCTATGGTTATGCTGTCCTCAGCTTTTGTTGTTTCAGCAAATAATACATGTGAATTTTCGTCAATGTCGGTGAGTGTATATGGGGCTTCTTTTAAGTGAAAACTTAATAAAAACATCTCATTTTCGTTGCCACTACTGCCTTTTTCTTCATCTAATACCAACCAATAATCAGAGCCTATAAATATTAAACTGCCTTCAACTATGCTCTGTGATTGTAGGGTATTCAATTTCTGATACTCTTCCATATCCGCAGTAATGTTTGACCAAGAAAAAGTATTTATTCCTGAAGTGCCAAGGTATACAGAACCTCCATAATAGCCGTCTAGGGTATATGTAATAGAAATAGAGATATTGTCTGCGGGCATATCTATAGTATAGTATGCCCGTTCATTGTGATAACTGAGCTTAGTGTCAATTATATCACCGGTTGGGCCTGTTACCGTCAGTGTTTCTACCGTATGATAAGTGGGCAGAACAGGGAATATGTGAATGTCTGTATCAGGAAGGCTATATAATTCATCGGTTGGTGGGTATTCTTGATAGTCTTTTACAATTTCCGCCTCGCCCGCAGCTATTGTGATGCTGTACTGTATTGTGAAATCCTTGCTCGCCTCACCAACATAATAACCTGCACCCTTTACTGTTAGGCTGTAAGTTCCACCTACAGTCTGAGTTGTATTATCAACAGTATAATCGATATCTTTAATTAGTGTAACCTCATTCATCACCACCGATTCAATACTCTGTGTCTGTGGAGAGCCATTGTAGATAAGTTGTGAGCCTAAGTTAACTGTTGCTAACGATATCGACAAAGCAGACAGATTTATTATTATTTCTTCGCTGTGACCGGCTTGATTGGTGTCTCCGACAAACTTTAGCACAAGGGTATTAGCACCAATGTCAAGATCACGACCCGCGGTATCATAACTTAGGGTATAGACACCGCTCGTGTCTGCCGACACCGCCTCGGAAATTTGTGTTTCAGTTCCGTCGGCTTTTAAATACAGTGCCATCTGCATAGTCTGGGGTTGAGTAAGAGACGACAATCTTGCCGCCACACCTGTCGCCTTTTGTTTTGCGGTAATGGTTATGGTGTCACCATATGTAAAATCATTTGTCACAGCACCATTATTTTTTACTTCAACCGACTCAAAACCGGTTGCGGATTGCATAATAGTAAAGCTTTTGTCAACATTTGAAAAACCGTCGCGTGAAAACGTTACTGTACCGCTGCCAACCAAAGTGTTGTTTGTATAGAGTCTGCTCCATTCGGTTGCGTCTACTACAAACTCTGCTCCATTTATCAGTTTTGTTTTAAAGGTAACCTCCGGACTTAACGCGCTTCCAGTGTAATATACTATGCCAATGTCCTCTATATCTTCATCAGAGAAGACGGTAGATATGTACGTTCCGTTGCCTGCGATGTTGCCAAAAAACTCCCCACCATCTAAAATAAATGTGCCGCTATTGGTGAGGCTAACTCCGGAATTAATGGTCAAAGAGGCATAACGGTCAACGGTTAGGGTGATGCCTGTATTGATCGTAGCATTCCTATTTAGTGTGTAATCTCCGTATACCTTTCCTGCTTCGTCGACTATAACGATAGCATTCCAGCTGCCGGCAGTTGAGTCATCGGTTAAAGAACTAGTTGAGACAAATGCATTGTCAGTAGCGGTTAATTTTCCGTTTATACCCTCGTTATCTACGCCCGATTTCACATTTAAATGGCTACCCTTAACAGTCACGTTTTCAGCCGTTATTCCATCTGCACCACCTACAATGTTTAAGCTGCCATTACCCTCAATTGTTACATCTCCACTTTGGGCAAGTATTCCTGCGTTGCCCGCACCACTCGTTAGAGAGTTGGTGCTGTTCTCGGTAAGTGTAATATTAGCCGCAGAATTGACGCCTAATTCTAAAGCCGCCATCAAGCTTTTTGACGCATCTATATTGAGGTTATCAAAGGTAATATTTGCCGTGACTCCGTCTGCTATCTTGATGTAGTCTTGTGACGGCTGAGTTGGTACAAGATTTGATATGGTAAGATTTGCAGGTGTTTTTATAAGAATGTTATTGGTTAAATAATCGTAATCTAAACCTGCCGTACCACCTGTCACTACAAGTGGGCGTGAAATATCATTGCCTGTAAGCGCTCCGCTACCCTGCAATGAACCGTTATTTATAAAACTGCCCTGATTGTTTATTGTGCCGTTGTTAAATATTGTACCATTGTTAGTAAGACTTGAGCCATTCGAGATTATCAAGGTGCGATCACTTGGGATATTTATTTCTGTGTCACTTTCGATTACCGCATTACCACCAATAGTGACATCCTGTGTGCCGTAGAACGTGCCGGTGTTACCCACGATTATTAGGCCTGAGGTTGTCGGTTCGCTCATATAGCTATTATCGGTTATAGAGTTTGTGAAAATGGCAGCATCGCCGTCGGCAATAAAAACAGAAGGTAACAACGAACCACCTGCAAATGGAGCGGCACCTATACCAGCGCTGTCACCGGAACCGGTGGCGTTTATAGTGCCGCCGCTGATTTGAACTTTTGAGCCACAATTTTCGCCGGCACCTATTCCGGCACCGTGGCCGTAAGACGCTTCGCCATTTCCGACGGCGGTTATAATGCCGCCGGTGATTACTATATTTGCTATTTTTGAAATTCCTGTAAAATCACCGCGACCACTGCCTATTCCGGCACCTGCAAGGCCACCGTGGGCGTTGATCGTTCCGCCGGTAATCGTTATATTCATTTCAATGTATGGCACCGAACCTGTGCCTATACCGGCGGCAAAAGATCCACCAGTTGCCGTTATGTTACCACCGTTTATAGTAATAGAGCCTGAATCGTTCCATCCACCCATTCCTATGCCGGCACTACTTTCTCCACCCGTAGCTGTGATGGTACCGCTGTTGATAGTGATGTCGCCACAGCCCAAATCTTTATTGCTGTATCCAAAAGAACCGCCAATTCCGGCGGAGCGTGAACCACCGACCACCTCAAGAGAGCCATTGCCACTTATGGTACAAGACGCATTTTTCATTACTGCAATGCCGGGTTTATAATAGCCACTTTTTAAAATATTGTTACCCTGTAAAGTAATACTTGCAGAGGAATTGACTGGAATTTCAAACGCAGTTTTTCTATCTTCATCAGTCGCTGAACTAGAGCCATCTGATATGAAAGATACATCAATGTTCACATTTAATAAAATAATATTTGCCGAAAAGCCGCTCCCGATCAAAATTATGTCTCTAGTGGCAACAGCAGGGTTTGCATTTGAAATAGTTAGTTCCTCATCGGATTGGATGGTTAAAACGCCATTTGCATAGATATAATCTAAACCGGATGTACCACCGGACACGAGGAAATCGCCCACCGGCACCGGTGTGCTAAGTGGCGATATACTGCTTAAACTCGGTGTGGACGCTGTAACACTCTCCACTATGGGTGGGGTTAACGGTTGTTCCTGCTGTACTTTTACCACATTCACAGTAAAGGTTGGCATAACAACATCGGAGGAAACGGTATATGCATCATCTTCAATTTTAGCTGTATAGGTAAATATGTTTTCTTCATTTGTGGAAAAGGTTTCACCATCAGCCAATACCCACCGCACCGGCACGTTTATATCCTCTGTGGTTGTGGAAGACTGCCATGTCGACAATGGAACTTCGCCGGTGTTTTCAGCTGATTCTTCGGTTTGAGGTTGTTCAGAGGGAACCTGTTCCCAAGTTATCTTAGTGAGGGTTGCCTCCAGCTCGGTCGGAAACGTCGGTAAATCCGCACTTCCTATCGACACTTCCTGCTGCGATATTTGGAGTTTCGCAAAAGACGTAACTACCTCGCTGTTTGTATACTCTGCGTCCTCGGCAAAAACATTTAGCGGTATAATGCCTACCAACATACATATTGCAAGCAACCCTGATATTATTCTGTTTTTACCCTTTGTCTTTTTTATATTCAACATTCCACTAATCCTTTAACTAGATGGTTATATATTACGTACATTTTATATTATATCATCCTTAAACAATTAAATCAATTAAAACACCTGCGAAAAAGTATATTTTTGTGCAAATGCAAATGATGCGTAACACCTTGCTAAAAAATAAAAGGTTATAAGCTTTAAAACAGCCCTCGAAATTGCACGACATATGCAGAAATTTGTTTTTATGCATTTTTTATCCTGCCTCAAAGTTGCCGATTTGCAGCAGGGCGTCAGTGTTTACCGTGAGTGCAACCAGCTTGCTTTTACAGGCAATATATATTTTGAAAAAAGCTTGCCTTAAAATAGGCACAAAAAAGCAACCGATATCATCTATCGATTGCTTTTTTGTGATTACCCACCAATTAAGCTGTCATACCCTATAAACCAGTTTCAGCTTGCGTATTTGAACTATCGCTCATTGTCATTTCGTATGGTGTAATCTTAAGGTGAATACAAATTAGGAGTGAAATGCTTCCTGCCTTTTATATATGCTTTTTGCGGCTACCAACAAAATAACTGTCACGAACAGAGTAAATATACAGATTGCGTATGGTGGCATTAGAGATATGTTAAACACGGAATATATCTCGTACAAATTCAGCAATATGTCTGATTCCAAAATGTTTATCGGAT
>CAYJKY010000070.1:0-11390 GCA_964370825.1 uncultured Oscillospiraceae bacterium | reverse complement strand
AAGAAAAAAACTGAAATGCGAATTTTAGCGAAGCAAAAAAGAGCCAAAGAAAAAAACTGAAATGCGAATTTTAGCGAAGCAAAAAAGAGCCAAAGAAGAAAGTTGAAATGCGATTTTTGGCGAAGCAAAAAAGAGCCAAAGAAAAAAACTGAAATGCGAATTTTAGCGAAGCAAAAAAGAGCCAAAGAAAAAAGTTGGAATGCGATTTTTGGCGAAGCAAAAAAGAGCCAAAGAAAAAATAACGAACTGACCGTTATGAGAAATAATTTGGTGTTTGTGCAAGGCACAAACTTCCGAGGGAACCGAGGAAAAAATTATTTCCAATGGCTCCGCCTTCGGCGGAGACTATAGTTTCTCCCCACGCTCCCTTATCAGAAGCCTTATCGGTGTTCCTTCTAATCCGTAGGTATGGCGGATTTGATTTTCTATATAGCGTTGGTAGGAGAAGTGGAATAGGTCTTTTTTGTTGCAGAAGGCAGCAAAGGTCGGGGGACGGGTCGATATCTGGGTCATGTAGTATATCTTGAGCGGACGCCCCTTGTCGCTTGGTGGCTGCACCCTTGCGGTTGCACGGTGTAGCAGGTCGTTAAGCACACCGGTGGTAATTCTCATTGCGTTTTGGTCGTTAACAAACTTTATCAGCTCGAACAGTCTATCTACACGCTCGCCGGTTTTTGCCGAGATAAATATAAACGGCACATAGGACATAAAGGAGAAATCGTTCATCAGGCTTTTGCGCATGTTCTCCATCGTTTTTGTTTCCTTTTCGATGGCGTCCCACTTATTGACGGCTACAATACATGCCTTGCCCTCCTCGTGGGCATATCCTGCAATCTTGCTGTCCTGCTCGGTAAAGCCTACCGTTGCATCCAGCATTATTACAACAACCTCACTGCGCTGAACTGCGGCAAGGCTTCGCAGTGTGCTGTAACGCTCAACACCTGCCTCTACTCGTCCACGCTTTCTCATTCCCGCCGTATCTATCAGCACAAACCTACCGTGGCTGTTTTCTACCGGCGAGTCCACAGCATCCCTTGTGGTGCCCGGCTCGTTTCGAACTATCATTCGGTTTTCGCCCAATATATGGTTGACGAGAGAACTTTTACCGACGTTCGGTCGCCCTATTATTGCGACGGTAATCGGGTCTTCTTCGGTTTTTTCGGTCGGTTCTTCAAAGGAAATCTGCTCAAAAATTGCGTCTAAAAGGTCACCGGTGCCGTGTCCGTGTACAGCCGATACGGCAAATAGCTCGCCTATTGCAAGTGCGTAAAACTCAAACAGTGCAGCCTCGTTACTGCCTATGCTGTCCAGCTTATTTACCGCAATAAACACGGGTTTTCCGGTGCGACGAAGTAGGTCGGCAATGTCGGAATCGGTCGCAGTTAAGCCTGTCATTCCGTCGGTTACAAAGATAATCGCATCGCAACAATCTATTGCAAATTCCACCTGTAGCCGCATTTCGGTCAACATACTGTCGCCGGAGGTCGGCTCAAGGCCGCCGGTGTCTATTAGGGTGAACTCCTTTCCAAGCCACTCGCAGTCGGCAAAAATTCTGTCACGTGTTACGCCCGGAGTATCCTCCACTATGGAGAGGCGGCGACCGCACAGCTTGTTAAATAATGTGCTTTTCCCTACGTTGGGTCGTCCCACAACGGCAACAATCGGCATGATTTTATCCTTTCATATCGTAATAGTAGTTTAAAATGAAATGTGCAAAAACTACATCAAAATCTGTAAATGTATCTTTTTTAGGTTACTGATTACCTTCAAAAACCACAATCTCGGTTTTAAGTTCCTTTGCTATTTCGCTTGGTGTCATTCCATCCAGCGTTACATTACCCTCGGCTCGTAGCATTTCGGAGGGTATAAGCAGCTTTTCGGTTTTTAGCTTTCCGCTAAGCTGATTTATTAAATCCTGCCCCGTCAACAGTCCGGCTACCGTTATGCTGTGCCCGAAGAAATCGTTTTTTATGGTGTGTACCGTCGTGTCGGTAAGGCTCTCGCACATAGCTTTCATTAACGGAGTTGCGAGAACTCCGGTCGCAAGGTCAAATCCTCCGCCCATGCGGTGAAATCTCCCCTTGTTTTTATCGTAGAACATTCGCCACATTCCAACACCGTTTTCCAGCTGTAGAAAATCCTCGTAATGCCTTCTTGGCGGTATCGGCTTTTTGGCGAGCAGATATATCTCGTCTGAGGCATAAAAAAGCCGTGTTCCGAACTTTTTAAGGCTGTCACGCCCGAACTGTTCTATAATCTGTAGGTTGTGTAGGGCAATTTCCTCGTTAAAGGGCGTTAACGGAAAAAGGCTGTCTCTGTATTTGGTGAGACCAACCGGTACTGCAGACACGCTTTGAACCGCCGGGTATAATTTTTGCAGTTCGGCAAGGCTGTATTTTAGCTGCCCCGAATCGTTCAGCCCCGGCGAGAGTACCAGCTGTATATTCATGGATATGCCTGCCTTTGCAAAACGAGGGATAAGCGAAAGCGCCTCGCCTGCCATAGGATTGCCCATGAGCTGACATCTAAGCTGTGGATCCATGCTGTGCACCGAAATATTAAGCGGAGAAAACTTCATTTTAAGTATTCTGTCGACAAGACGCTCGTCGAGGTTGGTAAGGGTTATATAGTTCCCCATTAAAAAGGAGAGCCGCTCGTCATCATCCTTGAGGTATAGCGATTTTCTCATGCCCTTAGGTAGCTGATCAATAAAGCAGAATACACAGCGATTTTTACAGCTTCGCTTACCGTCAAAAAGATCTCCGTCAAAGGTAAGCCCAAGCGGTTCAAACTCCTGTTTTGTTACCGAAATTGCCCTGTCTGAAAGCATGATTTTAAGTTTTTTTGCGGCGGTGTAAAAGCCGTAGTCTAAGCTGTCGAAAATTTCTTTGTCGTTTATCGAATGCAAAACCTCACCGGCCTTGATGCCTGCAAGCTCAGCTGCGGAGTTCTTTTCGACAGACAATATTTTTACCAATCTATCACCTCGTTAAACACAATCGAGTTGCGGTAGCGCGCGCAAAACACCGCTACCACAACTCGATTTAATTGCCTTGAAAAATAGTCCTTCAACTTGAAAACCACCACATCTTCCCGACCGAAAATCCGTCTCTCTGCGTTGTTGTCAATAACCTGTCGAACTGTTTCGACAGGTTGCTTCCGCCTTGATAGACGAAATTTCTGCTCGGCAATCATATGGCGTTTTCCAAGTGGAATGACTATAAGTGTAAAATCAGCTCTCGATTTTAATTACCTCTCTACCCTTGTACTGTCCGCAGGACGGGCATACATGGTGAGGCAGCTTTTTCTCCTTGCAGTTTGGGCAGGAGGCAAGTGTCGGAGCGGAAATCTTCCATACCGATGAACGACGCTTGTCACGACGTGCCTTTGATAGTTTTCTCTTTGGAACTGCCATTTTGATATTCTCCCATTAAAATTAAATTTGTAAAATGTCGCAAAAAATATTATACAAAAAACGAGCCGATTTGTCAAGTGTTTTTTTATGCAAAATATGCAACAGCTAATAATATTGTGGATTTTATTCCGATAATCTTGGGTATTTTTTGATCTCGTCGTTAAGGTCGACCTCGTCTGCAGATACGGTTACAATAAGTTTAACGTTCTCTCCTGTAAGCTCGTCAAACTTTTTCAAAAGGGCGGCGAGTATGCTTAAATCTTTGTTTAAAACCTTAAGGATACCGTCGATATAAATCTCTACTATGTCATAGTTGCCGGCGAGAATTCCGGAAACAAATCCGAAGAGCATGTCGGAATTTTCGATTTTGTACTCAACCATATTTATAAGTCGTACATCGTGGTGAACGTCATAGGTCAACTTCATGGAGTGTTCGATACAGACAAGATTTCCTGCTGAACCGGACGCCGACGCGTTGATAATGTCTATCATTTTTTTTGTTTTTCCGCTGCCTTTTCCGCCTACAATTATACTAACCATTATATTACTCCGTTTCTTTGCGTTATTTCTTATGATATACCGACATCGGCATATCGTGGTTTCTTACTTAGAAAGTCTTGCCATCAATTTTTCGCGCTGTTCTTCAAACCCCGGCTTGCCTAAAAGTGCAAACATGTTCTTTTTGTAGCTCTCAACACCCGGTTGATCGAACGGGTTAACCCCGAGAATGTATCCGGATATCGCACACGCCTTTTCAAAGAAATAGATGAGATACCCAATGTCGTATGCGCCCATCTCGTCCGCCTCTATAATCATAGTCGGAACACCTCCGTCGGTATGTGCGAGGATAGTACCCTCCATTGCACGGCGATTTACCACCGAGAGGTTTTGATTGGATAAAAAGTTGAGCCCGTCGGCGTTTGCCGCATCCTCCTCGATAAAGAAGTCGCCCTTCGGCTTTTTAAAGTCCACAACCGTTTCAAACAATATCCTTGCGCCATCCTGAACATACTGCCCCATGGAGTGTAGGTCGGTAGAGAATACGACCGAGGTCGGCATAATTCCCTTGCCGTCTTTACCCTCGCTCTCGCCGAAAAGCTGTTTGTACCACTCGTTCATCATGGCAAAATCCGGCTCGTAGCAGGCAACAAGTTCGGTTGTTTTACCACGGCGTAAAAGCAGGTTTCTTGCCGCGGCGTATTTATAACAGTCGTTATCCTCGCTGTAGGTAGAAAAACGATCGTAGGCATCGGCTGCGCCCTTCATCATTGCATCGATATCTATGTTCGCGACAGCTATCGGGAGCAGACCCACCGCAGTTAGTACCGAGTAACGTCCGCCTACATCGTCGGCTATTACAAAGCTCTCATAACCCTCGGAGTCGGCAAGGGTTTTAAGTGTGCCCCTTGCAGCGTCGGTAGTGGCATAGATGCGGTTTTTTGCACCCTCTTTACCGTAACGCTCCTCAAGCAGTGATTTAAACACCCTAAAGGCAAGTGCAGGCTCGGTGGTGGTTCCGGATTTCGAGATAACATTTACCGAAACCCTTTTTCCCTCACAGAGCTTTAAAAGATTGTCGAGATGTGAACCGCTGATGTTTTGACCGGCAAAGTATATCTTAACCCCGTCGGTAAGGTCGTTAAAAAGGGTGGAGTTGAGTGCCTCGATAACGGCACGTGAACCGAGGTAGCTACCGCCTATTCCGATAACGACAAGCACATCGCTATCTGCCTTTATACGCTCTGCTGCCGCCTTTATTCGGGCGAATTCCTCTTTATCGTAGCTTTTGGGAAGATCAAGCCAACCCAAAAAATCATTTCCGGCACCGGTGCGTGCCTGTAAAGCATCATGAGCCGCCTTTACGGTAGGTGCAAGCAGGTCAAATTCCCCCTGCTCAACAAAACCTTCAAGGTATTTTGTGTTAAGATTTATCGGCATAAAAACTCCATATTTTTAAATTGTTTTAGTATAATTATAATAATCCTTTTTTACCCTAATGTCAAGGCAATATTTGTAGAAATAGTCCACAGAATTTTTATTGTTTAATGTCATTTCGTTACGGTGGTCGCTTCAAATATAGGTTTGTAAGTGTCCTTTTCACAGATAAACAGCTTAATCTCGTCGCCTGTGTCTGCCAATGTTAAGGTTTTAGCATCACCGCCTTTTTGTGTGAAAACCATCTCGTCCATGTCAACACCGATAAAACGCTCGGTCTGATATGAGGTTAGATATATTGCGAGGTCAATGCTGTCATACTCGTTGTTAAAAATATCTACAGTATAGTTGTTGTTTGTCTTTTCGACATCAACAAAAAATGTAATGGGTTTGCTGACTATTGGGATATCAGAGATTATATTTCCATAGTTTAGGATTGTACCATCGTTAATTAAATCTATACCACTTAAAACTTTCAGCGTTTGACCACGATTTACGGTTAGGGTCTCATCCGACAATATCCGTAATGTCTGTTTTAATGTAGGACTTCCCACTAAGCTGTAATCCTTGTCACGTAATGCAATATAGTCGGCATTTGTTGCATCGGCACCGATATCGGGGTTTGTAATAACAGCCCCGCCGTCTTCACCGGTACTAAATGTGCCGTGCTCGTCGTCTTGCTGACCGGCACCGATACCAACCGCGTCAGTGCCGAAAGCCTGTACATGACCATTACCTATTGTAACGGTTCCGCCTGAACCTAAGTATCCGCCACCTATGCCGGCAGAGGCAGAACCACCCGTGGCGATGACTTGTCCTCCGTTTATAGTTATAATTTGTGCCTCACCACTTGAGCCGCTACCGATACCGGCACCGTTACTGCCACCTACAGCATGAATGCTTCCATCGTTTATTACTATACTTGTGCTACCGGCTTGTGGTCCTCCGCCAATTCCTGCCGAGTTACTACCACCCGATGCACTGATTATTCCGCCGTTTATTGTAATGTTTCCCGCTTGATTATAGTTTGAACTGCCGATACCCGCACCATTTCTGCCACCTGTAACCTCTAACGAGGCTTCGCTCGAGTCATCGGCAGTTATTGTTAGATTAGTGTTATTGCCATTGTTGCTTTTAACCTCTATTCCGGCACTGTCAACCCCGGCTTTTAATGTGTTTGTACCATTTATTGCCAAGGAGATATCAGCACGAGAGCCGATATCGAGTGGGGATTTTTCGGCTTGCGAGAGGTCTATATCCGTGTTATCCAATATTATACTGTGCGTTCCGTTATACACCTCAATGTTATTTGTCGTCGTTGCTCCGGTAACGGTAAAGTCACCACTGTACAAAATCCAATCTGAGCCTCCTTCGCTATATCTCTTTGCCCCATCCTCCTCGGAAAGAATGAGGCTGTTATCAGCAATTGATTTTACCGGGTTAGCTTCAACAGGCACAGAGCGATAAACCTCTTCAAAAATGTTTAAGCCGGGTGTTAAGTTGAATACGGTTGATTCAATACCGCTACTCTTATTAGTACCTTTTTGCACAACGCCGCCTATCTTAACAGTGTAATCTGTGTCCGGCGATAACCCTGAAAATGCTATTGTGTTATAAGAAAAGTTCGGTGTGTATTTTATCGTGTCGGTGATTTGGGTCTCTGTTCCGAGTTCCACGGTTTTATATAAATCAAGCATTAAAATGGTTGCAACAACTTCTTCCTCCGGTGCTGTTATAATTGAATCATTGTCATTAATGACCGGAATATTACTACTTGATACCGCTGTTATAATAGCCCTATCCGAGATAGAAACTTCAGTGCCCGGGCTGCCGTATCCGCCACCTATGGCCGAACCATATTCTCCCCCTAAAGCAGTAACCGTGCCGGCAGATATGGTTATGGTTGGGTCAACATAACCGTTAAGTAGGCCGTCCACGAAATCGCCACCGCCTATACCTGCTGCGTATGCTCCACCCGTTGCGGTGATTTCCCCCCCGCTGATAAGAATTTCGCCTCCTTCACCGCTTTGTCCGTTTCCTATTCCGGCTCCATTTGCTCCACCTCTCGCTTCGATTTCGCCGCCGCTTATGTGTATATTTCCGGCTGCACTTGAATGTCCCGCGCCTATACCTGCGGCTAGTGCTCCACCTCTTGCTGTGATTTTACCGCCGGTTATGTTTATAGTACTACCGAGTGAATAGTATCCGCTACCTATGCCGGCTCCCCAATCAGCGCCATTAGCATTTACCGTGCCTCCGTTTATGGTTATGGTTCCCCCCGAAGCGTAACTTCCACCGCCTATGCCGGCTGCCCTATTAGTGCCATTAGCATTAATTGTGCCGCTGTTAATCACTATGGTTCCGCTTTTACTGCGTATCATACTGCCTATTCCGGCGGCTGTGCTACCACCTGTAGCATTAAGTGTTCCATCACCGTTAATTTCTACTGTCGAAATCACACCTTCATTATTTTGCACCTGTAACCCGGGGGAATAATCACTGCCCTGTAGGCTGTTAACACCCCTTAGGGTTAAGATAACCTTTGAGCTACCCAGTATACCAAACGAGGATATTGTCGCATCCGCTAAAGGCGCAATATTTACATTGTTAATGGTTACATTATGTGTTCCGCTCTCGACGGTTATCGTGTTTTCCGTCTGTGTTCCTGTACCGTTTATTGTGATAGAATCGGTGTAGCTTATCCAGTCGAAATCTCCCAGCTTATACTGTAAATCTCCCGAATTTTCTCTTAAAAGGATGCTACCGTCCTCTATGTTTATACTCGGATTTGCCGTTTTGGTAATGCTATACTCCGTTGCCGTGTCTATCGCAGGTGTAATTTCGGTCGCATCAAAATCACTGCTGCGCCTAACCTCTGCAAGATCTAAAAAGTTTACCTCTCCGTCACCGTTAACATCGGTGGCTTTATTAGCGGCATCACCGACCGATTTGTTGTAGTTTGCCGTGTCGGATATTATACGCAAATCCTCCTGATTAACCTTGTTGTCTCGATTTACATCGGTCAGCGAAAACAAGACACTTCTCCAATCCTCCGCAACTTCAAAGGAGGCCACCTCGGCATAGGCACTCTCGGTTGAGGAGACATATACTTTGTAACTGCCGGCTTCGCTAAAGGTGCTTGGGTAGATGTTAAACACAACCTCTAAGGATGTTGCACCAACGGAAAGTGCCTGTTGATCCATATATTTTATGTTGTTCTGCGTTAAAACTGTTTCTTCGCCTTTTGCAAGAAACACCATGTACTGAGTATTCTCTGCTCCCTGAAAGGATAAATCCATGCTCTCTACGCCTTCATACACAGGTATGGTGTTGCCGTTTAAAATAGCCGAATGAGTGTCCGGAACCTCTCCGGATGAATTTAATATTTTTAAGTTATAGCCGTTATTCACACTGACATCATAAAGACCCCACCCGCTATCCTCTGATGATAGGGCAAAGGAATAAAACGGAACTATGCAAGCTGCAATTAGCATCACTGCCATAATACCTAAAGTTTTTTTTATTTTATTTTTCATCTGACTATTACCTGCGCTGTGGTTGCTTCTATGTTTATCTATTATACTACAAATGCTTACTGTTGTAAAGCGTGATGAAGTATTGTTTACATAATACACTTTGTGTGATATAATTCGGTGTAAAATACACATCAGAGAGGGCTATATGGGCATAGCACATATAATAATGTTTGTTGTTCGGGCAGGAATTTTTGCCTTGGCGGTAACCGCAGTTTGGGCTGTTTTCCATCTTAAGATAAAAAAACAGCCCTTTAGTAAAAAATTTATATTTGATATGCTTTTTGTTATGTATATTTCGGCACTTTATCAGATTACCGTTATTAGAAATTTCGGTGACTTTTTTAACCTTGCCGATAACCACTACTCTCTAAGTTCGATTGTATATATTCCCTTTGCAACTATAAGTAACTCGGCAATGCTCGGTGTTTGGCCGTTAGTCTACCACCTTGTCGGAAACATGGTTTGGTTTATCCCTTTCGGCGTATACATTGCGTATTTAAAGAAAGGAATATTACATATTGTTGTTGGCAGTGTTGCACTTTCTCTCTCCATAGAGGTCTTACAGTTTGTTTTCAACACAGGCATCAGCGACATCGACGATGTTATTGCAAACCTATTAGGTGCTGTTTTAGGCTATGCGTTTTTTATTGCCTTAGCCGTTAGGAAATAATCCGAACCGTTTTTTATTTAGCTAAATGCCCTGTGCCTTCGTCAGTGCACCTCGTAAGGCGAAAGCATTACTTCGGCACACTTCCTTGGCACATAACATTTTGCTTTATAAAAAATTCTTCGAACCTTACACCCACAATTTTTGTATCGGGGGAGGCAGCCGATTGAGTAATACTTGCCGTATTGCGATTGAGGATAACGATGTCCGGTGCAAAAATTGTACGTGTAAGGCGTGTTCGGATTAGTTCCTAACGGCTTTAATTAAACTCGGCAGTTTAATAGGAAAACGTAGTAACATGCGATTTTTTTGGTATCGACGTGCCGTCGACTGTGACAGCATTTGACGGTGTACAAACTTTATAAACTCCATCAACAGCCGTCCTCCGTTTTAAACATCAAGCACACTGCATAAAGCACTGCAGTGAGCTTTCAGTTTAAAAGAGGTAGTCCGCTTTGCATTGCTGCAGAAAGCAACGTGTGCCGTTGCCGTCTTATTTGGCAAGCTCTCGCAACTCTCACACACAGTGATTTTAATTATAAATGACAGTATCAAGCACCTTGTATCATTGTGTGCTTGACACTGTCCTTTTTACTTTAGGTCGAGGGTGTGAGAGTTCACACTCACAGAGAAAGGACTATATTATGCTTAGTGCAAAGCTTACAAACAAGATACGCAAAGCGGTATACAAACGTGATGACTTCATGTGTGCATTATGCGGTAGCAACCGAGGTATACAGATACACCATGTTGTACCACGAGGTAGAGGAGGCTCAAACAGCCTTCACAACCTAATCACATTATGCAATGTATGCCATGCTAACGCACACGGCAACATGATGGAGTTATCACCGCACACACGTGAGGAGGTAGAGCAACACATGGTTGAATACCTCGCTGATATCTACCTCGAGGATTTCACCCCCGATTGGTTGATACCTCGAGAGTGGCAACACCTCCCTACTACCATTACCGAGGAAACCACAGAACAACAAACTTTCAACTAAGAAGTCACCCGGAGAGAGTTCCTCTCTCCGGTTCTTTTTTCGTCCTCGACTGGAAAATATTGGAAATAATGCCGTGCAATATCTCCCTCCGGTCGACAAAGCCGTACCCGGCTTATTGCCCATGAGGCACAACCAAGAGAGGGCAAGCCCTCCCTTGCTCGCCCCTCACCGGCCGGCACTCACGGTCACCCATCAAGAGACAGAAGATAACAAAAGGTTAACACTAAGCATACACTACATCTTGTGTTTTATGCAATAAATGGTATAATACATACAAGATGCATACAGTTGTAGGTGTTTTATGTTCGCATTCGCTCACTGTCTCCGAACACACCGGAGAGCTCGCAACCTCACACAAAAGCAACTTGCCCCTCTTGTAGGTGTCTGCACCCAAGCCGTTAAGAACTGGGAAAGTGGCAGAAACCTACCCAACATTCCGCACATGCTAATGCTCGATACAATTATCAACAGTCGAGAGCTCCGACAGCTATGGAATGCTAAACAATGAGAAAGTTTCGGGAATGTCCTCGCCACAAGGGAAAGTGGGACAAAACAATTAAGCAAAAGCGGAAAGGCAATTGTTCCCCCCACGTCCGGCAAAGAGAAAGTTTATTTTCTGCCCCCCAACAATTGCCACATTTAAAGGTGCACACGGTGCACAACCTCGCTCCACTCGCTTTATCGTGGGGGGTGTGGTGGCTCGTTCCGCTCGGGGAGTTTCGCCCACTGCGGTGAGCGGAAAAAGTTTACGGCAATTACACTGCCGTAGGTTATTTTAGTTCCTAACGGCTTTAATTAAACTCGGCAGTTTAATAGGTGTTCCGTATAAC
>CAYJKY010000069.1:0-11446 GCA_964370825.1 uncultured Oscillospiraceae bacterium | reverse complement strand
ACTCGTGATTCCGCCGTGAAAGGGCGGTGTCTTAACCTCTTGACCAACGGGCCTTGTGTTATTGCAACACCTATTAATTCTTGATGTTGCAATGGTAGCGGTAGCAGGATTTGAACCGGCGACCTTTCGGGTATGAACCGAGTGCTCTGACCATCTGAGCTATACCGCCACATGGTGAGATACCGGAGATTCGAACTCCGGACACCCTGCTTAAAAGGCAGGTGCTCTGCCGACTGAGCTAGTATCTCATAATGTGCCTTGTCATTATAACAGATTGTTTGCATCTTGTCAACACAATTTTCTCTTTTTTTAATAAAGAATAAATTTTTTTTGCATCATGCTCTTGACAAATATGTTTATAGCGGTTAAAATAATTAAAAATATTTAGTTAAAAAAATTTAATTAAATATTTTGTAAGTTAAAATTTATTAATAGGAGATTATTATGTTTGAAAAGGTTAAAGAAACAATTGTAAGTACACTCGGATGTAGTGCTGACGAGGTTACCCTTGAGGCTAACATTACAGATGACCTCGGCGCAGACAGCCTTGATGCCGTTGAGATGAGCATGGCACTTGAGGAGGAGTTTGGCCTTACAATCCCGGACGAGGAGCTTGCAAACTTTAAAACCGTTAAGGATATTGTCGATTACATAGAGAATAACAAATAATGAAAAGGGAAGAACTTTTTGGTCTGCTTGACTATTTTCAGTCATCAAACATTGCAGAGCTGTCCTTAAAGGATGGCGAGTTTGAGCTATCGCTCTCCAAGGTTACTGAGATTGCCGCGGCAACCTCTATACCGTCAGTTGTTGCAACAGCACCGGTAGTACATGCAGAAGTTCCGACGGTTGCAGAAGCTGTGGGAGAACCTATAAACGCACCGTTGGTCGGTACATTTTATGCCGCGCCTTCACCGGAATCCGCCCCTTTTGTAACGGTTGGAAGCAAGGTGAAGAAGGGTGAAGCGCTCTGTATAGTGGAGGCGATGAAGATGCTTAACGAGCTTCCAGCGCCCTACGATTGCGAGATTTTGGAGATACATGCCAAAAACAACGATTTGGTTAGCTATGGTCAGCTGTTGTTCTCGGTTCAAAAGACGGTATAATAAATAAATTCGAAAGAGTAGTGGGGCATTAGTGTGTTTAAACGAGTTTTAATTGCAAACCGGGGTGAGATTGCGCTTAGGGTTGTCCGTGCCTGCCGAGAGATGGGCATAGAGAGCGTTATGGTGTATTCGACGGCGGATGCCGACAGCCTTCCGGTACAGCTGGCGACACAAGCGGTCTGTATAGGTCCACCGCCGGCAAAGGACAGCTATCTAAATATGGAGGCGGTTATTACCGTTGCACTGCAGACCGGGTGTGAAGCATTACACCCGGGATATGGCTTTTTGTCCGAAAACGATGTATTTTCTGACATGTGCCGTGACAACGGAATTGTCTTTATCGGCCCTTCCGGTGATGTAATACGCAGTATGGGCAACAAAGCCTCGGCAAGAAGTATAATGCAAAAAAGCGGAGTTCCGGTGGTTCCGGGTTCTGATGGCATCATAGCCGACGCACAACAGGCAATGCTACTTGCCGACAAAATCGGATATCCGGTTTTAATTAAGGCAAGTGCAGGTGGTGGCGGTCGTGGTATGCGTGCCGTATTTTCAAAAGAGGAACTCGCAGGTAAATTCACCGAGGCAACGCAGGAGGCGCTCTCCTGTTTTGGCAACGGTGAGGTTTACATGGAAAAGTTAATCCTCAATCCTCGTCATATCGAGGTTCAGGTTCTTGCCTCCGGCAGGGGCGAGGTGGTGCACCTCGGTGAGAGGGAGTGCTCGATACAGCGGAAAAATCAAAAGATGATAGAGGAATCTCCAGCAAAGGGTCTTCCAAACGAGGTAAGGGAAAGTCTCGGGCGAGATGCTGTTGCCGCAGCAAAGGCAGTGGATTACTGCGGAGCAGGTACTATCGAGTTTGTCATGGATAAGGATAATAACTATTACTTCATTGAGATGAACACCAGAATTCAGGTGGAACATCCCGTGACCGAGATGGTAACCGGCATCGATCTTGTGCGAAGCCAGATAGAGGTTGCTGCCGGGTTAGGGCTTAAATTCAGCCAGCAGGACATAAAGTTTACCGGTCATGCTATCGAGTGTCGAATAAATGCCGAGGATCCTTTTGCGGATTTTGCAGGGCGTCCTGGCACAACCGAGATGTTGCATCTGCCGGGTGGCTGTGGTGTTAGGGTGGATAGTGCGCTCTATACTGGCTATACACTGAGCCCCTACTACGACTCAATGGTAGCAAAGCTGATTGTACATGCACCGACAAGATTGCTTGCATTACGCCGTATGCGCAGAGCATTGGAGGAGCTGGTGATAGAGGGTTATCCCACGACTGCCGAATTCCTGCATGAAGTTATGCATCACCCAGATTTTGTGAAGGGTAGATACGACACCGGATTTATAGAAAAAAATTTAACCACCGTGTTAGGTTGGTGTGAAACAAGGTAGGCTGATTTCAGAAAGGAACATCCATGGCAATGAAAGGAATTTTTGCAAACCGTCGGGAACGACTGTTACAGCTTAAAACCAAGCGTGAACAGCTTAGCGATGTAACGGCGGTTGCGGGAGGTGTTGCGTGTCCGTCCTGTAATGTAGAGACAGGTGCACAACAACTTAACGATAACAGTATGGTATGCCCGAACTGTTCTCATCACAATCCCATATCTGCATATCATCGACTAAGCCTGATTTTAGACAGCGGAAGTTTTGTCGAGATAGAGCCGAAGATGAAGAGTGCTGACCCTCTCGGATTTCCAAAATATCGTGAAAAGTTGACCTCACTGCAAAGCTCTACCGGTTTAAAGGATGGTGTCGTTGCGGCTACCGGACGCATAGGTGGTTACCCAGTGGTTGCTGTGGTTATGGACAGCCGCTTTCTTATGGGAAGCATGGGTGCCGTTGTGGGCGAAAAGGTAAGCTGTGCTGTGGAGCGTGCCGCAAAGTCACAGCTACCACTCATAATATTCTCGGCAAGCGGTGGTGCAAGGATGCAGGAGGGCATAATTTCCTTAATGCAGATGGCAAAAACCTGTGCAGCCGTGGAACGCTTTTCAAGTGAGGGAGGGCTCTACATTTCCTACCTTACCCATCCTACCACCGGAGGTGTTACCGCAAGCTTTGCTTCGATGGGAGATATTACACTTGCCGAGCCAAACGCACTTATCGGATTTGCCGGCCCAAGGGTTATCGAGCAGACCATAGGTCAAAAGCTACCTGAGGGTTTTCAACGCTCCGAATTTTTACAACAACACGGTTTTGTGGATAGGATAGTTCATAGAGACAGGATGAAACAGACACTTACCCAGCTGTTGAGGCTACATAGTACGTCGCATGGCAGAAGAAGGAGTAGATAAGGTGGAAAAAGAGAGATACCCGGAATGGGAAAAGGTTACTCTTGCGCGAAATGCCGAACGCCCAAACATAACCGAGATAATTGACCGACTTTTTTATGACTTTTTTGAACAGAAGGGTGACCGCCTTTCACTGGAGGACGCAAGCATAATAGGCGGAATAGCACACTTTCACGGACGTTCGGTGACAGTTATCGGGCACTGTAAGGGTAGAGAGCTTGAGGAAAACCTACGCTGTAACTTCGGAATGCCGAGTCCACAGGGTTACCGAAAGGCTATAAGGCTTATGAAGGCGGCCGAAAAATTTAAAAGACCGATAATAACCTTTGTGGATACCCCCGGTGCATACCCGGGAATGGAGGCAGAGGAGAACGGACAGGGTAGTGCTATAGCCGAGTGTATCGCCGAAATGAGTGCCCTTAATGTTCCTGTAATTTCGGTTATTATGGGTGAAGGAGGTAGCGGAGGAGCGCTCGCGCTCGGCGTCGGAAATATCGTGCTTATGGCGGAAAACGCAATATATTCGGTACTCTCACCGGAGGGCTTTGCATCGATACTCTGGAAGGATTCTTCCCGTGCAGTCGAGGCGAGTCGATACATGAAACTAACCGCTGAGGATTTAAGAATACTCGGGGTAGTGGACGAGGTTATTCCGGAGCCGGAGGGTGGAGCGCACACCGATAAGGATGCATTCCTAAAAACAGTTGATGAATATCTTAAATCATCGCTTGATAAACTTTCAAAGACTACCGGGCATGCCAACAATAGATACCGTAAGTTTCGTGCCATGGGCAATCGATTTGTAACCGACCGAGAAAGGGATTGATATTGACGGGAATAAGGATAGTATCTACAGGGCGAGCAGTACCTGAAAAGGTGTATCTAAACGATGACATGAAACGATTTGTGGATACCGACGACGCTTGGATAAGTGAACGAACAGGGATAAAGCAACGCTATTTTTGTGAGGAGGGTGAAAGCTGCTCATCTCTCGCAATATCAGCGGCGGAAATTGCGGTAAAACGTGCCAATATTTCGGTAGAGGATATTTCGGTATGTATTGTTGCAACCTTTACGCCGGACTACGCTACACCATCCATGGCATGTCTTGTGCAACGTGCACTCGGATTACCCGAGAATACACTCTGCTTTGACCTTAACGCAGCATGTAGCGGCTTTGTGTACGGACTTGAAACCGCAAGGGCGCTTTTGTCCGAAAGGCGGGGTTCATATGCTCTTGTTATCGGAGCGGAGCAGATAAGCGAGGTTCTGGATTTTACCGACCGAGGTAGCTGTGTGCTTTTTGGGGACGGTGCCGGTGCAGCGATCATAGAGACATCAGACAGCCACCGATATCTCAGCATATTCGGAACTAGGGGAGACAATGAGATACTTTATGCAAGTAATCTCAAAGAGGATACCAAACTTAGAATGAACGGCAAGGAGGTTTTTCGTTTTGCCTCGGAGGCGGTGGTAAAAACATTAAATATCCTGCTTGAAAAATCCGGCAAAACGGCGGAGGAGGTTGACCATATAATCTGCCATCAGGCTAACGCAAGAATAATAGATTTTGCGGCAAAAAAAGCGGGACTTTCGCCGGACGACTTTTATAAAAACATTGACCGATACGGAAACACCTCGGCGGCATCAATACCGATAGTGCTGGATGAGATGTATGAAAAGGGATTGATTGACGGTGAGGACAGCCTTATCTTAATAGGATTTGGGGCGGGACTTACTTATGGCGGAATTTACATAGCAGGTTAACTGATAATATCGACACACAACCGAAAGGGCTTTAATATGCGACTAAATAAAATGCTTAACATTGAGTTTCCGTTTATTCAGGGCGGAATGGCAAACATTGCGACGGGTGAATTTGCGGCGGCGGTTTCCAATGCCGGCGGTCTCGGACTCATAGGGGCGGCGGCAATGACGGCGGAAATTTTGGAGAGGGAGATAAAAATCTGTCGTGAAAAAACCGATAAGCCGTTTGGCGTAAACATTATGCTGATGAATCCGGACTCCGAGAGAATGGCGGAGATTGTGGTGGAACAGGGTGTAAAGATACTCAGCACCGGTGCAGGCAACCCTTCAAAATACATAAAAGCCTGGAAAGAGGCAGGCATATTTGTCATGCCGGTGGTGCCGGCCCCGATACTTGCAAAGCGGCTTGCAGACTATGGTGCAGATGCGGTCATTGCCGAGGGTACCGAGAGTGGCGGCCATGTGGGTGAGATGGCAACCATGGCACTAATACCACAGGTGGTAGACACGGTTAACATCCCTGTTATAGCGGCCGGTGGAATTGCCGACGGCAGACAGCTTGCGGCGGCATTTACCCTCGGAGCGTGTGGAGTACAGCTTGGAACCTGCCTGCTACTCAGCGAGGAATGTCCGATACACATCAACTATAAAGAGGCGATTATAAAGGCAAAGGGAAGCGACACCGTGGTTACCGGAAGAAATATTGGTGCACCGGTGAGAATAATCAAAAACCAGATGTCAAAAGCATATATCCAGAAGGAGAAGGAGGGTGCAACGCTGATGGAACTTGAGCACTTTACCCTCGGAAGCTTGCGTCGTGCCGTATTTGACGGCGATGTTAAAACCGGTAGTGTGATGGCAGGGCAGACTGTAGGGCAGATAAACAAGATACGTCCGCTTCGTGAAATATTTGAAGAGCTTTATGATGGCGCAAAGACTGTTGCGGCCAACCTTTCTATAGAGGGAAAATAGTAAAATGAAAAAAACAGCATTTATTTATGCGGGTCAGGGTAGTCAACATATCGGAATGGGGGTTGATCTTTATTGCCGATACCCAACCTTTGCACAGGCGGTAGACAATGCCCAGAAGCACCTTGACTTTAACCTGTTGGAACTGTACACCGAGGGACCGGAGGAAAAGCTTGCCCGTACCGTTTATACCCAACCGGCAATGGCGGCTTTTGCTGTGGGCATTACCGATGTTCTTGCCGAAAACGGTGTAAAGGCGGATGCCGTTGCCGGACTTAGCCTTGGCGAATATTCCGCACTCTATGCGGCAGGCTCTATAACTGCCGACGGTCTGATACCTCTCATGAGTTTTAGAGCAAACGCTATGGAGAGCGCCTGTGACGGAATAGAATGTGGAATGAGCGCTGTGCTCGGACTTGATAGGGAAAAGCTTTTAGAAATTTGCGAGGCGGTGGGTGATGTGTATATTGCCAACTACAACTGCCCGGGTCAGCTTATTATTTCGGGAAAAGCCGAGGCGGTAGGCCGTGCGGCAGAGCAGGCAAAAAACGCCGGTGCAAAGCGTTGTATGCCGTTAAAGGTCAGCGGAGCTTTTCACACAAAATTTATGGAGCCGGCGGCGGTGAAGCTTTCCGAATATTTTGCCGATATGGAATTTGCTGTGCCGAAGATTCCGGTTTATCACAACCTCACCGCAGTTCCAACTTCCGAGGGCGAAAGCCTAAAAGAATTCCTAAGATTACAGGTTATGAGCAGTGTATATATGCAGGACAGCATTGAAAACATGGTGAAGGACGGCATCGAGCGCATAATAGAAATAGGCCCGGGAAAGACTATAGCCGGTTTTGTTAAAAAGACGGCACCGGAAGTTTCATGCTACTCGATAGACGGTGCCGATGACCTTGAAAAGGTTATTGAAATTATAAAGGGAGATATTTAATGTTAACAGGTAAAAATGCGGTTGTGACCGGTGGCGGTCGAGGCATAGGCAGTGCCGTTTGCGTAAAGCTTGCCGAGATGGGTGCAAATGTTGTGGTGAACTATGCCGGAAACAGCGAAGCGGCAGAAAAAACCGCCGAACTTTGCCGTGCAAAGGGTGTTAAGGCTATAGCGGTTAAGGCAGATGTATCTGTTGCTGCCGAGGCAACAGCACTTATCGAAAAATCTATAACCGAGTTTGGTAGCATAGATGTTCTTGTCAACAATGCCGGAGTAACCCGAGATAACCTCATAATGCGTATGAGTGAGGAGGATTTTGACGCTGTCATTAACACCAACCTTAAGGGCGCATTTCTCTGCACAAAAACCGCCTGTCGTCCCATGATGAAACAGCGCTTCGGACGAATTATCAACATAGGAAGTGTTGTGGGCGGACATGGCAATGCCGGACAATGCAACTATGCGGCAAGCAAGGCAGGACTTGTGGGATTCAGCATGTCCATGGCTAAGGAGTTTGCATCAAAGGGCGTGACGGTAAACGTAGTTGCGCCGGGATATATCGAAACAGACATGACCGAGGTTCTATCTGATACGATAAAGGAGCAGATAAAAAGCGGCATACCGCTCGGAAGGCTGGGTGCACCGGAGGATATAGCAAACGCAGTAGCATTTTTAGCCTCGCCAAATTCAAGCTACATAACAGGCCAAACCCTCTACATTGATGGAGGAATGTGCATTTAAATTTAAAAGCAAGGTACAGAGGTGAAAATATTATGGTTTTTGCAAAGCAAAAATGAGGAGATTTATCGACTCAAATAATATTTCCAATGGCTTTTATGCCAATGCATAAAAGACTGTATTGATTGGAGGAATGTGCATTTAAGTTTAGGAGAAGGCACAGAGATTAAAATATAATAGGGGTGTTTAATATGAATCGTCGTAGAGTTGTTGTTACCGGTGTGGGGTGTATATCACCGATAGGAAACAGTGTGGAAAAAATGTGGGAGTCGGCAAAAAACGGTGTTTGCGGAATAGCACCGATAACCGGATATGATTGCAGTACCCAAAAGGTTAAGCTTGCAGCCGAGGTTGTGGACTTTAACCCTGAGGACTACATGGACAAAAAAGAGGTAAGGCGTATTGACCGTAGCTCGCAGTTTGCTATTGCGGCAGCAAAGCAGGCGGTGCAGAACAGCGGAATTGACATTGCATCGGAGGATCCCTATCGCTGTGCCGTTATCTTCGCAACCGGAATAGGCGGTCTTGATACCATTCAAAAGGAGTGCGAAAAAGGGTACGAAAAGGGGTATGACCGTGTTTCACCATTCTTCATACCTATGAGTATAGCCAACATGCCGGCGGGTAATGTCGCAATATCCGAGGGATTTAGGGGTATGTGTAGCTGTCCCGTTACTGCCTGCGCCTCGGCAACAAATGCAATAGGCGATGCCATGCGTCACATTGCCGACGGATACGCTGAAGTTGTACTGTGTGGTGGTGCCGAGGCAAGCATTACCCCATTCGGAATAGGAGGGTTTACCTCGCTAAAGGCATTAAACCAGACCGAGGACGTAAAAAGAGCCTCCATCCCATTTGACGCCGAGCGTTCCGGCTTTGTCATGGGCGAGGGCGGCGGCGCGCTTATTTTGGAAGAATATGAGCATGCGATAACAAGGGGTGCAAAGATACTGGGCGAGGTGGTAGGTTACGGAGTGAGCTGTGATTCACATCATATCACCGCTCCACATCCGGATGGAGAAGGTGCCGCACATGCTATGAAGATGGCTGTAGAGTCTGCCGGAATAGCGCCGGAAGAGGTTGGGTACATTAATACCCACGGAACCTCTACATCGCTTAATGATGCCGCCGAGACCAAGGCTATAAAGTTGGCGTTTGGCGAGTATGCCTACAAGCTTGCAATTTCCTCCAGTAAATCCATGACAGGACACCTGTTGGGTGCCGCCGGCGCTGTAGAGGGAATAATAACGATGCTTAGCCTGCAAAATGGGTTTATTACTCCAACTATAGGCTATGAGGTTGCCGACCCTGAGTGTGATCTTGACGTTACACCGAATGTAGGACGCAACGCCGATATTCAGTACGGAATGTCAAACTCTCTCGGCTTTGGCGGTCATAACGCAAGTGTAATATTTAAAAGGTATTGAACGGACAATATTCAAGAAAGGAAGAATTTTCATGTTAAACATTGAGCAGATAAAGGAGATTTTACCACACCGCTACCCGTTTTTACTCATAGACAGGGTGACCGAGCTATGCGAGGGTGAATCTGCAACAGCGATAAAATGTGTAACCGCAAATGAGGAGTTTTTTAACGGCCATTTTCCGCAAAAACCGGTGATGCCGGGGGTGCTTATTATCGAGGCGCTTGCACAGACAGGTGCAGTGGCGATTCTCAGCGAACAGGAAAATAGAGGCAAAATTGTTCTTTTCGGAGGTATTAAAAATGCACGTTTTCGCCGTCAGGTAGTTCCGGGAGATGTGCTCACTCTAACCTGTAAACTAACACGTCGCCGTGGTCCGGTAGGGTTTGGTGAGGCGGTTGCCACCGTCGACGGAGAGGTTGCGGTTACTGCCGAATTGACCTTTGCTATTGACAACACGGATAAAGGAGAGTAAACCTATGTTACACAAGGCTTTTTCTGAGGTGTATGCTAAATTTAAGCTTCATTTTTATCAAATGGTGTTTAAAAAATTTGGCACCCGCGAGGCTACGCTCACTATGGTTGAGACATTTTGTATGGAAATTATCCATACCATGTCGGTGCCTACCGTGAATGAATTTGCACAATTTATGCAGATTTCACCGCCTAACGCCGCCTATAAAATTAACAGCCTTGTGAGCAAGGGGTATTTGAAAAAAGAGCAGTCCACCACCGACAGAAGAGAGTTTCATATAGCACCCACCGAGAAATATTTTGAGTATTACAATGTAAGCTATAACTATCTCACTAAAGTTATGGATAGGATGCAGGAACGATTTTCAAAGGAGGATATCGCTAAGTTAGAGGAGATGTTAACGGTGATATCCAACGAGCTCATGCCGGAGGTTCCGATTAAGATAAATACTTCTAACATAACCCCAAATCTTTGAAAATATAGTCCTTTAACTTAAAAACCACCTGAAAACATACAAAAAATGTTTTCAGGTGGTTTATGGTTAGTCGGTTATATCTCTCCACGTCCATCCAGGGCTTTTGCGAGGGTAACCTCGTCGGCATATTCGAGGTGTGCGCCTACCGGAAGTCCATAGGCAAGCCGTGTTACCTTTATTCCGAGTGGTTTAAACAGCCGTGCAAGGTAGAGTGCAGTTGCCTCACCCTCAACCGTAGGGTTGGTCGCCATTATTATCTCCTCAACCTCTCCGCCGCCTACCCTCGACATAAGCTCCTTTATACAGAGCTCCTCTACGCCTATTCCGTCCATAGGGGAGATAAGGCCGTGAAGTACATGGTACAACCCACGGTACTCTCTGGTCTTTTCGAAGGAAGTTATGTCACGTGGATTTTCCACAACACATATCATCGAGCGGTCACGCTTTTCGTCACTACATATGTGACAAACCTGCTTATCAGTGAAATTTTGACAGACATCACAACGGCGAATAGAGGCGTGGAGATTTTCAATAGCCTTTGCAAACTCCATAGCCTCGGATTTTTCCATTCTTAATATTTGATATGCCATTCTGGTCGCACCTTTACGGCCGATACCGGGAAGCTTTGCAAACTGATTTATCAGCTTTTCAAGCGGTGCGGCATTAAACCCTATGCTCAAATATTTACCCCCAAGCGCTCACGTTCGGCATCTCCGTATTCGGTAACGGTGGTGTTTGCAGTGTTTACAGCCTCGGTGATAAGATCACATAACAGCTCAATATCGTCCTTATCCACCACCGATTCGTCAATTTTTAGGTTACTTATTTCGTATTTACCATTAACAGTTAGGGTCACGAGGCCGCTGCCTGCCGATATTTCATGTTCCTTTACATCCAGTTCGGCATTAAGCTTTTCTAAAACCTCCTGCATTTTCTGCGCCTGTTGCATCAGCTGATTCATGTTAGCGGGACCTCCGCCAAGTCCTTTAGGGATATTTGCTCTCATAAAAAATTCCTTTCCTTATTTGTTAAACCTTTTATAGTATATAAACATAACCGTCACAAAAATAGTTTCTGCCATAGGTGGAGTCTTGATACTCGACATAAAATATTACGAGTTTTGCACAGGGTGCAAAATGGCGAGAGAAGCGAGACAAGAAATATTTGCAAAATAGTCTCTGCCGCAGGAGGAGACTGATACTCGACATAAAATATTACGAGTTTTGCACAGGGTGCAAAATGGCGAGAGA
>CAYJKY010000068.1:0-11553 GCA_964370825.1 uncultured Oscillospiraceae bacterium | reverse complement strand
TTGAAATCTAAAGTTGCCTTTACTAATTCTTTACTGTTCATTTTCCCATCCCTTTTCAATTTTAAGTGCATGTGTCAACACATCTTAATCTTGAGATTGATTATATATTGTTTAAATAATATAGTCAATCATTTCGATAAAATAAAGCTGAATTGGATATAATTGATATTGGGTCCGCCATTTTACACGTAAACGCTTTTACATTTTTGTTGTAATGTGGTATATTATTCTATATGATGTTTTAGGAGAGTAATGTTGTATAGTGTATTAATTGTCGAGGATGATGTTGGTATAGCTACCACCGTGAAAGAACGGCTAAATACGTGGGGTTTTGACGCTGTGTGTGTCGAAGATTTCAAATCGGTGCTCGAAACCTTTACACAGCTAAAACCGCACCTTGTTTTGATGGATATATCGCTACCCTTTTTCAGCGGCTATCACTGGTGCGAGCAGCTACGAAAAATCAGTAAGGTACCGATAATATTTATCTCGAGCAGCTCTGACAATATGAACATAGTTATGGCGGTAAGCCTTGGAGCGGACGATTTTATAGCAAAGCCTTTTGATACTGATGTTTTAATCGCTAAGGTAAAAGCACTTCTTCGCCGCAGCTACGACTTTGCGGGGGAAAGCGATGTATTACAGCACAAGGATGTTTTTTTAAATCTTAGTGACAATACCCTTTTATATCGAGACACCAAAATTGAGCTAACCAAAAACGAGTACAAAATACTGCATACCTTACTTGTAAATAAGGGCAAGATTGTAAGCCGTGAGAGGCTTATGGAAAATTTATGGCAGACCGACAGCTTTGTTGATGATAACACCCTGACGGTAAACATAAATAGGCTCAGAAAAAAAATGGGCGGTGCGGGAATTATCGACTTTATTGCCACCAAGGTTGGCGTAGGATATATTATTGATTGAGGCAGGGATGAAAAAATTTATTGCATATACTAAGGAAAGAGTTGCCGTTTTAGCTATAGTAGTTTTCATTTTTTTGTTTTTCGCCGTTTCGTTTTGCCTGTACCGGCTACCGTTACAGGCGGTTATCTACCCTTATCTCGTCTGCACAGCACTAATTTTTATTGCTGGAGTAGCTGATTTTATTAAATTCAACAATAGAATCAGGGAACTTGAATTATTGAAACAAAACATTACGGTAAAATCAGATCCATTGGCTATTTTCGGTACCATGCAACAGCAAGGGTATGCCGAGGCTATAAATCTTCTGCTCGAGCAGCGTAAAAGGTACGAGGAGGACTTTCATCTCAGCCGTAACGACATGGTGCAATATTATACACTTTGGGTACATCAGATTAAAACTCCGATAGCGTCCATGAGGCTGACACTCCAAGGTGAAGACAGTGCACTTTCGAGAAGGTTAAGTTCTGAGCTCGTAAGAATAGAGCGATATGTGCAGATGGTGATGGCGTACCTAAGGCTAAATTCCCCTTCGACCGATTATGTTTTTGCAGACCATGAGGTTGACGGATTGCTAAAGCAGGCGATTAGAAATTTTAGCTCTGAGTTTATAGAAAAGAAGATAAAGCTTATCTACGAGCCAATGAGTAAGAAAATTGTAACCGATGAAAAATGGTTTTTGTTTGTGTTAGAGCAGGTGATTTTAAACTCGTTAAAGTATACTAACAAAGGATATATTAAAATTTATCCTAAGGGTGAAGATACCGTTTGCATCGAGGACAGCGGAATAGGAATTGCACCGGAGGATCTCCCCCGCATATTTGAAAACGGATATACCGGAAATATTGGGCGAATAGATAAACATTCAAGTGGCTTAGGTCTTTACCTCTGTAAAACAGTATGTGACAGGATTAATATCGATATATCCGCAACATCCACCGTAGGTGTAGGAACAAAAATATATCTTAAACTTACAAAAATGTAAGATGATCCCCGTTTATTGTAAGCTTGTTCGATGGAAAAAAGGTGTACTGCCTGTTAATATTGATATAGAATTAATTAGGAGGTAATTACATGAGCATTTTAGAGGTTATAGGCTTACAAAAAACTTATACATCCCGATTTGGAGCAACCAGGGTGGAGGCACTGAAAAGCGTACATTTTTCCATCGAAAACGGAGAATATGTTGCGATAATGGGTGAGTCCGGATCCGGAAAAACCACCCTTTTAAATATTCTTGCAGGGTTGGATAGACCGACAGGCGGCAATGTTTTGCTTGAGGGCAGGGACATTACCATCATCAAGGAGAGCGATCTATCGACCTTTCGGCGTGAAAATTTAGGCTTCGTGTTTCAGGACTTTAATCTACTTGATACCTTTAATGTAAGGGATAACATATTTTTGCCGTTGGTACTTGCGGGTAAACCTCATGCTGAAATGGTGAAAAGACTCGAACGGATAGCGGTAGAACTTGGGATAACCGAGCTGTTAAATAAATATCCCTACGAAATCTCAGGCGGTCAAAAACAGCGTGTTGCAATTGCAAGAGCACTTATAACCTATCCTAAATTGATACTCGCCGACGAGCCGACAGGCGCATTGGACTCGAGATCCTCCGACGAGCTTCTTCGGGTTTTGTCCGAAATTAATGCGTTTGGGCAAACCATATTAATGGTTACCCACTCAACAAAGGCGGCAAGCAATGCAAACCGCGTAATGTTTATAAAGGACGGTGAGGTTTTTCATCAGCTATACCGTGGTGAGGATACAAATGAGATGCTTCATCAGAGAATATCCGACACATTGGCCCTAATCTCAAGAGGAGGGCGATTATAATGTTTTATTCCAAAATAGCATTAAACAGTATTAAGGTAAACAAAAAGCTGTATGTTCCCTATATCATTGCCGGTTCATTATGGATAATGATGTTTTATATCATACTCAGCCTTTCCTTCTCGCCATCGATACAAAACTCCATCGGAGGGCCATCGCTTATCATGATTTTGCAGATGGGTGTTCCTTTTATATTTATTTTTTCTGCAATCTTTATGTTTTACACCAACTCATTTTTAAGCAAAATGCGCAACAAGGAGTATGCTCTATATAATGTTCTGGGTATGAATAAGAAAAATATAGCACGCATTCTTCTGTGGGATGGAGCGATAACCTTTGCTTCGTCGCTCTCGTTAGGTTTGTTTTGTGGCATACTGCTTTACAAATTCTTTGAAATTTTGTTACTTCGTATAACGCAAGATGCTGTAAACTATACGCTTTCGGTAAATCTTGATACGGTGATTATTACCGGTTTCGCATTTTTCTTTGTTTTTTTATTTATACAGTCGGCATCGCTGATTAAGATAAGAATTCAAAGTCCGATTGAACTTCTCAAAAGTCAAAATCTAGGTGAAAAACCGCCTAGAGCAAACCCTTTTTTGGGGCTCTTGGGCATCGTCTGTCTTGCTATCGCATACTATATTTCAATTAGTGCCAAAAACCCTATGCAGGCGATGCAGCTGTTTTTTGTTGCGGTTATGCTGGTGGTTGCGGGAACCTATCTTCTTTTTATCGCCGGCTCGGTATTGCTCTGTAAAATATTGCAGAACAATAAGGAGTACTACTACAAGGCGGATCATTTTATCTCGGTATCATCCATGGCGTATCGTATGAAGAGAACAGGTGCAGGGCTTGCTGCAATCTGCATATTCTGCACCATGGTACTGGTTATGCTCTCCTCAACCTTTAGTCTTTATCTCGGGAACGAGGATTTAATGCAAAAACGATTCCCCATGGATATAAACATGCTGTTTTCATCTGATGAAGGTGTGGTGATGCCGGAGGAATTTGTTGATGATGTAGCGCTTTTTGCCGAGGATGTCACACAAAGCCATGGAAGCAGTGTCGAGGACGCACTTGCATATAAGCGCCTTGTCACCTCCGGCCAGATTCAGGATGGTCGTGTTGAGCTTGATTATTCAAATTCAACATCATATGATGCCATATATCAAATATTTTTCTTCGATTTAGCAGAATACAACCTAAACATGGGTACCGACCTAACCTTATCCGAAAATGAAATATATGTTTACTCCCCACGGGAAGAGTTTACCGACGAGGGCATAAATATGTTAGGCGTAACCTTTCCCGTGAAGGGAATGTTGGACGATTTTTGGAGCGATAGCCTTTCCGCAATGACCATATTCTCTACATTGATGATAGTGGTTGAGGACCTCAGCGGTATAGAACGGCTGTTTGATGGCGTTACAAGCGCGAGTGGGTATAGCTTGTTAAAATCGCAGTTTTCCTATAACTACAACACAGATCTATCAGGCTCACAGCAGGTACTGCTAAGTGAAGGTTTACAGGATGAATTTACCATCACTCTCGGACATTATACCCATCTAAACACCTTTGGAGTTGAATCGAAGGAGAACAACCGGGTCGGGTTTTATGGTCTCTTCGGAGGACTGCTTTTTATTGGGCTTATACTCAGCATACTTTTCATCTCGGCAACCGTGCTGATAATATATTACAAGCAGATTGTCGAGGGATATGAGGACAGACCACGGTTTGAGATAATGCATAAGGTTGGTATTACAAAAAAAGAGGTTAGGCAAAGTGTGAACTCCCAGATGCTTACCGTGTTTTTTCTTCCGCTTGTCATGGCTGGTATACATCTGTGCTTCGCTTTTCCCATAATAAAACTGTTTTTATTGATGTTTAACCTTACAAACACTATGTTGTTTGTTACGGTTTCGATTTTGGGATTTGTGGTGTTTGCAATTTTTTACACCATAATATATAAGGTAACATCTAAACTCTACTTTAATATTGTAAGCGGAATATCTATAAGCCCATAAGGTGTGGGCCGATATTGTCGATAAAGTTAACCGTCAGCTCGGTGCTTGCATTTTTTAAAAAAACATAGTTAAATTCATGAAAAATTCTATGCCCCTTTATTCTGAATACCGAAATATTTTTGTTGTTTCGAGGCACGATGTCGTAGACAAAGGAGACGGCAAGGTTGTTTTCCACCGCCTTTTCAATAAGCTTGTTACTGCTAACCGAAGCTTTTTTCTTGATGGAATCTACCGAAAATCCCTGTGCATTTAAAAAGTTTTCAAAAACAGCTCTCGTGCCGGAGCCATGTTCCCTGATTAGGACAATCTCTTTTATTACATCGGATAGCTCGAGTTCCTTTCCGGCAAAGGGGTGTGATGGGGCACAGATTCCCACAATTTCTTCGTTAGATATACTGCGGTAGTCATACCGGTTTTTGTCGATATACCCCTCTATTAAAAGTATATCCAGCTTAAAATGATTCAGCCTCTCAAGTAGCCTCTCGGTATTATCTATAATTAGATTAATCTCATACTTTTGGTTTTGTATAAGTTCAAAGAACATCTGCTCCATTGCGTACTCACCGATGGTCTTGGTAGCGCCCACCCTTATTTCCACCTTTTCGCCGGCGTTTAAGCTTCTTTCAGCAGAAAGACTCATGGCAACCACCGAACGTGCACTCATTTCAAGCAGTCTACCTTTTTCTGTAATGTTCAACCGTTTATTGTTGTACTCAAACAGTTTGCAACCATATAAATTCTCAAGATGTTTTATATGTTGAGTGACGGCAGGCTGGGTCATGTTTAACTTTTCTGCTGTTCGATGGTAGTTCATTTCATTGCATAGCTCTAAAAATGTATAAATTCTATTATCTATCACAGTTTTCCACCTTTACTATTGATAAAAATAACTTATTATAAAATAATAAATGATTATTTTATTTTATCATAAATCTGCTGTATAATCAAGTTATACGTTTAAGTGGAGTGAAATATCATGTTGAAAAGTTGCAAAAAGGTGTTGCCCGGTCTTGCCGCAGCGTTGGCAATTGCATTCATCGCTAGATTTATTGAGGGGCTACTGCCTGTTCACCTAATCGGAGCTTCGGTTATTGCTCTTTTCATCGGTGCGATAATCAATGGAATACATAAGCCAGAGGTACTAAATCCGGGATTAAAATTTACCTCGAAAAAAGTTTTAAAGTTTGCCATAATACTGCTTGGTGCTTCTTTAAATATACAGACAATTTTAAGTGTCGGCCAGCTGTCACTTGCTGTAATGTTTTTTACCCTACTAACCTGCTTTGGCGGCGGTTATTTTATCGGTAAAGCACTCGGGCTTGACTGGAAACTATCTAACCTGATTTCGGCAGGTACCGGTATTTGCGGAGGCTCGGCAATTGCGGCAATTGCTCCGGTGATTGATGCGGAGGATAGAGACATTGCCTATGCAATTTCGGCAACCTTTTTGTTTGACATGGCAATGATACTTGCTTTCCCTTTTATGGGAAGCATGTTGGAGCTTAATGACATGGCATACGGACTCTGGGCAGGTACTGCGGTTAACGACACCTCCAGTGTGGTTGCCGCCGGATATGCATACAGTGAGGCGGCCGGAGACTTTGCTACCATGGTAAAACTTACAAGAACGCTCTCGATAATTCCAACCGTGCTTGTATTTGCATATATCAATATCCGCATTAAGCAAAAGGACACAATGCATAAAGCATCGGTGTATTCCGAGGTAAATAGCAAGGCTACAAAATATGAGGTAAGCCAAACCGATATGATCTCTTATGCCTATGAGAATAACGACACAGAGGCCAAAGTTGATAATAGTAAAGTTCATAAGGAAAGTGCGGTAAGCAAGGTAAACTTTTTGTCCCTTTTTCCATGGTTTATCGTTGGCTTTGTGGGCCTTGCGATAGTTAACAGCTTTAATGTAATACCTGCGGAAATCTCGCTGATTGCCAAGGAGTCGAGTAAGTTTTTGATGGTGTCTGCACTCGCCGCTATTGGTCTTAACACAAGCTTTAAGGATATTAAGAAATCCGGATTTGCACCGATGATACACGGCTTTATTATATCGGCGCTGGTTGTTATCGTTGCAATTACCGTGGAGTATTTTATGGGCATCGTATAAAATTTAATATACGTAAAATATTATTGTAAAATATAATCAATCAACTTAATAGCAAAGCGACATGTCGTTATCGCTTTGCTATTGAGTGCACACAAGGTGTGCACTTGAAGATTTTGAACTACTATATATTTAATGAAGCTATCATACAATTGTTAATGACTGCATTTTACATGTTGTTTAGACGAAACACCTATGCAAAGTGAAAAACACAGTCGTTTTTTGTAGATTTCACCAAACATACAAAAGAATACTAAAAAGGTATACTTTAACGCTTGACAAATAGCGGATGATAATGTATACTAAAATCGTAGACATTACAAACGAGGTGATTTACAACAGGATGCGGATAACACATGAAGCGGATTATGCTATAAGAATCATCTGTTATCTTTCCAAAAGCACAGGAATTGTCGGCGCCAAGGAGATAGCGGAAAATAACGGGATATCATTAAAGTTCGCGTTAAAAATACTTCGCAAGCTAATAATTGCGGAAATTGTAAAATCATACAAAGGCGTAAACGGTGGATACGAGTTGACGGTTCCGACCGAAGAAATCAGCTTTGGTAGAATTATTGAGGTTATTGACGGGCCGATAATAATTAACCATTGTCTCGGATGTGAATTTGCATGCACAAGGGTGGACGATAGAGATAAATGTTCCATTCGCAAAAGGTTTACCGAGGTAAACAATACCTTGAGAGAGAATTTATATAAAATTCGAATCGATGAGGTAGAGTAATATATTTAAGATTTATAAGGAGAAAAAAATGAAAAAGTTTGTATGTAGCGTATGTGGTTATGTTCATGAGGGTGATAGCGCTCCGGCAGTATGTCCCACATGTAAGGTAGGTTCTGAGAAGTTTGTTGAGCAGAGCAATGACTCAATGAGCTGGGCTGCAGAGCATGTTGTTGGAATCGCAAAGGGTGTAGACGAGGAAATTATTGCCGGTCTTCGCGCTAACTTCGAAGGCGAGTGTACCGAGGTTGGTATGTACCTTGCAATGAGCCGTGTAGCACACCGTGAAGGCTATCCTGAAATTGGACTTTACTGGGAGAAAGCTGCCCTTGAAGAGGCAGAGCATGCCGCTAAATTTGCCGAGCTTCTTGGTGAGGTTATAACCGACTCTACTAAGAAAAATCTTGAGCTGCGTGTAGCTGCCGAGAATGGTGCAACTGCCGGTAAGTTTGAGCTTGCAAAGCTTGCAAAACAGGCTAACCTGGATGCAATTCATGACACGGTACATGAAATGGCGAAGGACGAAGCACGCCACGGTAAAGCATTTGCCGGACTGCTTGCAAGATACTTCGGCTAATATCGAAATATATAATGTTCATAAAAAATCGACCTTTAATCATAAAGGTCGATTTTTTTATCTATAACTAAAAACACCGTAAAAGGAGGTTTTGTCTGCATCTGTGTTGATGCCGTGTATAACAGTTTTATTGCCATCCACAGCCTTTTGTGTTTTAAACACCTCGCCTTGCCTTAGCTCCGAAGCGAAATAAAGCTCCATTCGGCTCAGCCTCTCCATATCTGCTTCATCGTCGCTTAGGCTGTCATAACAAAAGTCGCCGTATCTCGAGTTGTTCACATGACCAAGTCCGTCAATATAGCTTCTTTGTATCGTTGTATTTGCTACGTCGATAAAGTCGTGTTTTCCTTTGTATGTGGGACGTGCATCCATCAAACAATACTCCTCCGGACTCATAATGTCAAATGGAAGCGGTCTTGTTCTGTAGATTTTGCGCGCTTTTAAATCCAGCAATGTCGAGTAGGTTGCACAGTTAAATACTACTTCACCTGCCGAATTTTTAGCCTGTAGCTCACGTCGAAAGAATACACCTTTAGATTCTGAGTGCCAGGTGCTTATAAAAAGTGGTTCGGTACCGGCTACCGGAATAACAGGTTCTACTGTGAGTGAGAGCAGAACCCAGGATAAATCCATAGAAATAAGGGTTTCAAAATCAAGGTGATGATCTTTAAGATGCAATCCTACCACAGTGTTTACGGCGGTCTGAAAGCCTGCCGGTTTAAAAAAGCCGTTGCTGTTCAGTTGCGAAAATTCCGGCTCATATTTGTATACTTCCTGACGCTCGATATTCATTACACTCCTTTTACTAAATGGAAATTACGCCGTTGTTATAGCAGATTGTATAATTAAAGACCGGTAGACAGCTCGTATGCAATGCGTGGCGAACCATCGGCAAGTTTGATAGAGCCTCTGTCGATAAAACCGTTTTTGGTCATCATTCTACGCATGGATTTATTGTCGGCATGTGTGTCGCATCGCAAAGCAACAGCGGACAGTTCGATACTCTTTTCAAGACAGTATTTTACCATTGCCCCGCCGATACCTTTGCCCTTCATCTCGGGAAGAACGGCAACCCTATGTAACGAGGTGTAAGGCGCTCCTAACACAAATGCACCGGACGAGTCGTACGCATCATCAATGGTATCAGTAAAAACAAAGGTTGCTACCGCAACTCCATCCCGAAACAGCAGATAACTCTCGCCGTTTGCAACATCATTTTCAATCATTTTTGTTGTTGGGTAATCATCCTGCCACTGGTCAACACCGGCATCTGCAAGTGCCTTTTTGCCGGTAAGCAGTATTTCAAAAGCAACAGATATTTCTCCGACCTCGGTGGGTCGTATAACTAATTCATTACGCATATTTTTGTCCATTATTAAAATCCATCCACCTGATAGGCTCCGTCCTCCTGTGCAACATATGCGTTGGTTATATAGAGGTTACCAAGAGGATTAAGGTAGCATCCATCGGTATTGTCGTTAATTAAAACACGCTGTACAGGGTGGAAAAGTGGTGCTATAGGAAAATTTGCCATGAGATGAATTTCGGCCTCCTGCAAAATCTCCTTGTTTTGCATACCGGAAGGGTTAATCGTCGCTTCATTTATCAATCCATCGTAGATGTTATCGTCATATCCGGTGTAGTTTTCGGGATGATCGGAGTGAAAGGTTGAAAGGTGTGTTCCCGGATGTACTACGTCACCGGTTGATGTCATCGCCGCAATATTATAGCCACCGTTCCCAAGCGCTTCATTAAACTCCCTTTCAGAAAGCTCAATCAGGTCGAGCTCACCCCTTGTGGTTTGCCTAATCATGTCTACCATTTCATAATAGTAGGCAAGGTAAGGATCATCGTCCATAACTATCATGCTTAGATTGAGTCCTACACCATCGCGAAATCTTGCATCAACAAGTGATTGCTGCGACTGCTCAATGTCATCTGAAAGATTAAAGCTGCTACGGGTAAGAACATCCGAAAAATCCTGCTCGCCGTAGACATATCCCGGCGGAACCAGTCCGGTTGCCGGCATCCCTGCAGGGGCTGGAAGGATGTCTACGAGCATCGTACGGTCAATTGCAAGGCTTATTGCCTCTCTGACAAGAAGGTTGTTGGTAGGGCTTCTTTGGGTGTTGAAACTTAGATACACCGTATCAAAAGAGGGCGTTTCTACAAGACGCCCCGAAAAGGTTGTGGATAAACTTTCCTCCGGGTCGAGAATAATATTAATTTCGTTATTAGCAAACCCGAGTGTTTCATCAAGGAAATCGGTGGAAAAAACAACCTGTTCCACAGTAACTTCAAGCATATTGTAATAGCTCGTGTTTTTTATTGCTATAAATTCACCGTCCTTCTGCGAGGCGATAGCAAAGGGTCCGCTTGCAACATGAATAGGCGAAAACTGTTCGGCATCGGTGTCTTCGGCAGACTTTTCATCCGGGAAATTATTCCCTCTATAGGTTGGTGCAAAGGCGGGCATTGCCAACATCGGTATCAGATCATAGCTTGGCTTAGTTAAAATTAACTCCAGTTCATAGTTACCGTTAGCGTATATCCCTACATCAGAGATATCGAACTCTTCCGGTCTTTCGGAAGCCGGAAGAACATAATCCTCTGCACCGAGGATCAATTCAGTTAACTGCTCGGCCACCAACGGGTCTCCCTCGCCATCAAGTATTCTGTAAAAGGTCTCTACAAAATCATCAGCGGTTATGGGGTCTGCGTTCGAATATTTAGCGTTTGTGCGAAGGTCAAAGGTGTACACCAGCCCATCCTCGCTAACGGAATAGTCGCTGCATATTGCAGGTGTTAAAACCCCGGTAACCGAATCATAGCTAAACAATCCCTCGTAGCAGGATGTGAAAACAGGCGATACCTGACCGAACCCCGAGGTGATAGGATCGTTTTCCGATGGTAGTTCATCAACGGCAACAGAAAGTGTAATTGGCAAGGGCTCTTCCGCCGGCTCCTCTACTATAACCGGATTAGACGGTGTGGTACCGCACGACACAAAAAGTAGGAAAGCAAGAAGAATAGCAGATATCTTTATCATCAAATTACCTCGAACATATATTAAGTTTAGACAAAAAAACCTCGAGAAACTCGAGGAAGACCTTGAGAACCTCAAGGGAAGGAGTTAACATTATATAGTATGCTACCTAAGTACAGCAATATTATAAAGGAATAAAAAGATTTGATTAACAATAAAAAATAGGAATGGAATGTTTAATGCTGAAGACTTTTGCACTATAGGGAATGCCCTCAGCAAAATAACATAAACCAACATGGTGACCCGTACGAGAATCGAACTCGTGATTCCGCCGTGAAAGGGCGGTGTCTT
>CAYJKY010000067.1:0-12157 GCA_964370825.1 uncultured Oscillospiraceae bacterium | reverse complement strand
GTATGAGTATCAATTTACGCTTGCATTGAATTTTCGGCTAACTTAAAAATTTGACAAACGTTAAAAAAAGTTTTATACTTAGGCATGATAGTCTTTTTTTAATTGGAAGGGTTTGTTGTGGCTTTACTTGATATATTATTTGGAGATTTTTCCAAGAAGGAATTAAAGAAAATTAATCCTATAGTCGCAGAGGTTGCGGCGCTGGAATCTAAGTATAAGGGGATGTCCTCGTCCGAGCTTTCGGGGCAGACCGAACTGTTTAAAAAGCGGATTTCCGACGGGGAAACACTTCAGCAGATAATGCCGGAGGCGTTTGCCGTTTGCCGTGAGGCGGCTTCTCGTGTTTTGTTTATGCGACATTTCGATGTTCAGATTATCGGCGGTGTTGTGCTGACACAGCGTAGAATTGCCGAGATGAAGACCGGCGAAGGTAAAACCCTTGTTGCAACCCTTGCCGCTTATCTCAATGCACTGGAGGGTAAAGGTGTTCATGTTGTAACCGTTAACGACTACCTTGCAAAGCGTGACAGCGAGTGGATGGGTAAGGTGTACCGTTTTCTTGGACTTACCGTCGGCGTTATTACCCATGGCATGAACAACGAGGAGCGTCGTGCTGCCTATAACTGCGACATTACTTATGGAACAAACAACGAACTCGGCTTTGATTATCTGCGTGACAACATGGTCACCTATAAGGAAAACCGAGTACAGCGCGGCCATCATTTTGCCATTGTAGACGAGGTGGACAGCATCCTTGTAGACGAGGCAAGAACACCGCTCATCATCTCCGGTGCCGGTGATAAATCCAGCGACCTGTATAAGCTTGCCAACACCTTTGCAAAAGGTCTGCGTGCGCACAGGATGGTGGAGATGGACACCAAAGAGGAGCATGACGATACCATCGATTCCGACTATATCATCGATGAAAAGCATAAAACTGTCAGCCTTACCAAAAAAGGTATCGAAAAGGCTGAGCGGTTTTTCTCGGTAGAAAATCTTGCCGAGGGCGAGAGCGCCGAGCTTTACCACCACATTAACCAGGCGATACGTGCCTACGGCGTTATGAAAAGGGATGTGGATTACATCGTAAAGGACGGCGAGGTTGTTATTGTCGACGAGTTTACCGGTCGTATGATGGTGGGTAGGCGCTACAGTGCCGGTCTTCATCAGGCAATCGAGGCAAAGGAGAATGTAAATATTGCGAGGGAGAACAAAACCCTTGCCACCATCACCTTTCAGAACTATTTCAGAATGTATAAAGGGCTATCCGGTATGACCGGTACCGCCAAGACCGAGGCATCCGAATTTTTAGATATCTACGGACTTGAGGTGGTGGAGATACCGCCTAACCGCCCAAACTCTCGTAAAGACCATGAGGACAGCATCTACAAAACCATGAACGGAAAATTCCGTGCTGTGGTGGAACAGGTCGTGGAGTGTCACGAAAAGGGTCAGCCGGTTCTGGTCGGCACAATCACCATCGACCGAAGCGAGCTTATCTCCTCCATGCTCAAAAAACGTGGTGTTAAGCATAACGTTCTAAATGCTAAGTTTCATGAGCAGGAGGCGTCAATAGTTGCCCAGGCAGGTAAGTTTGGTGCAGTTACCATCGCAACCAACATGGCGGGACGTGGTACCGATATTCTACTTGGCGGTAACGTAGAGTTTATGGCCAAGGACGAGATGCATAAAAAGGGCTTTACTCCGGAACAGATTGTGGAGTCCACCGGTCACGGCGACACCGACGACGAGGAAATTTTAGCCGCAAGAGCCGCATTTGAAGAATTTTCTGCAAAACATAAGGACGAGGTTTCAGCCGAGGCGGAAAAGGTCAAGGCGGTGGGCGGTCTCTTTATCATCGGTACAGAACGTCATGAAAGCCGTCGTATCGATAATCAGCTACGCGGACGAAGCGGTCGACAGGGTGATGTAGGTGAAACACGTTTTTACATCTCGCTTGAGGACGATTTGATGAGATTGTTCGGCGGCGAGAGGGTTCAAGGTCTAATGACCACCCTCGGCGTCGATGAAGATACACCTATAGAAAACCGTATGGTCACAAGCACTATCGAGAGCAGCCAGAAAAAATTGGAGGCTCGAAACTTCTCAACCCGTAAAACAGTGCTTGACTACGACGATGTAATGAATTCACAGCGTGAGATTATATACACCCAGCGTGGTCAGGTTTTAGACGGTCAAACGGTTAGCGACAATGTAAAGACCATGATACGTGAAAGCGTGGAGTCACAGGTTGCCAAAAACCTTACCGGTGAGGTTAAGGACGATTGGAATTTCACCGAACTTCGTAGCCACTACCACGGTTGGCTTACAAAGGATGAGGACTTCCATTACAGCGTGGAAGAGCTTGACGGCATCGAGTCGGATGACATAACCGAAATACTGATGGAGCGTGCAAACACCATCTACGACAAACGATATGCCCTTCTCGGCGAGAAAAATATGCAGGAGTTTGAGAGGTATGTTCTGCTTAAAACGGTTGATCTCCGCTGGATGGAACACATCGATGCGATGGATGAGCTGAGACGTGGTATTCATCTGCGTAGCTATGCACAGCGTAACCCTGTTATTGAGTACCGCATCGAAGGCTTTGATATGTTCGACGATATGGTTCAGACCATAAAGGAAGAAACTGCGAGAATTGTTTTAACCGCAAAGCTTGTTGCCGACCAGCCCATTGTAAGGAAGCAGGTTGCCAAGGTGACCGGTGAGAGTGGTGGCGGTGCGGCGGCGCAGACAATAAAACAGCCGGACAGGCGAACAGAACCCAAGGTTGGACGTAACGACCCCTGCCCCTGTGGTAGCGGTAAAAAGTATAAAAAATGTTGTGCCCAAAAGGATGGAGCTGTATAAAGCACAAAAACTACAATTATCAAGCTAACAAAAAGAAAGGGCATGGGCATAATAATGTCGAAATATAAGCAGATAATAATGGGGTACGAGGGAGAGGTTGCCCTAAAGGGACTTAATCGCCGATTTTTCGAATCCTCTATCAGAGAAAATCTCAAACATCGATTGAGGTCGCTCGGGCGTTTTGACATCACCATATCACAGTCCACCTTTTTTATCAGCCCGGAACAGGAGGTTGATGTTAATCTCGCCTATGAGATTGTAAAAGGAACCTTCGGGCTCTCCTCGGTATCCTGTGCATTTATTTTACCGAGAGATTTTGAGCTTATCTGTGCAGAGGTGCCGAAGCTTTTTGAAAAGCAGCTGAGAGCCGCAAAAACCTTTAAGGTCATGGCAAAGCGTGCAGACAAGGATTTTCCGTTAAAATCACCCGAGATATGCTCAGAGCTTGGCGGTGTTATCCTTGATAATTTTGACAATCTTTCGGTGGATGTTAAAAACCCCGAAACGGTTGTATTTGTTGAAATTCGGGATGGAAAGGCCTATCTTCATACCGGCAAGGAAACTGCGGTAGGCGGAATGCCGGTGGGGAGTAGCGGAAGAGCAATGCTACTGCTATCCGGTGGCATCGATTCACCGGTTGCGGCATACCTTGCGGCAAAACGTGGGCTCGCCCTCAACGCTGTACACTTCTCCAGTCCGCCCTACACCTCGGTGAGGGCACAAAAAAAGGTGGAGCGACTTGCCGAAATTGTTTCACAGCACACAGGACCGATAAATCTTGATATAGTTAACTTTACCCCTATCGGCGAACTGCTCCGCAAAAACGCACCGGAGGAGCTACACACCATAATAATGCGTCGAAGCATGGTGAGGATTGCGGATATTTTGGCAAAGAAAAACCGTTGTGATGCACTCATAACCGGTGAGAGCCTTGCACAGGTAGCCAGCCAAACACTTAAAGGACTTTGTTGCAGCGATGCGGCAACCGACATGCTTATATTACGACCGCTTATCTGTCAGGACAAAATAGAGATAACGGCTTTGGCAAAGAAAATTGGCACATTTGAGACGTCTATAGAGCCCTATGAGGATTGCTGCACCATATTTACACCACCGCACCCCAAAACAAAGCCGGAGATTTCCGAGGTTAGCGAGGCAGAGGCAGCAATTTTAAATCTTTACGAGATGGAGCAGGAGGTTTCAGCCTCTGCAGAACACAGATATATCAAATAGAAAGGAAAGTCATGAACAGGGAACTTTTACAAAGTTATGCAACCTTTACAGTGCAGACCGCCGCAGGGGTTAAACCGGGTCAAAACCTGCTTATCAGCTGTGGTGTGCAGACGGCGGATTTTGCCGCAATGTGTGCCGAGGAGGCATACAAGATAGGTGCACGAGAGGTTGTTGTTACCTTTACCGACGATCGCTTAACCAGATTGAAGATGGAGCACTGCTCGATAGAGACCTTGACCGACATAAAGCCCTACATCGAGCGTAGCAAGCTGGACTACATCGAGGGCGAAGGTGGCGCTGTTTTGTTGAGAATAGTGGACGATAACCCGGAGTTGTTAAAGGGTATCGATATAGAGAAGATAGATGCAAGAAGCCGTGCCGCAAACATAGCAAATGAGAATGTTCGTAGCTACACCATGAGCGACAAGGTGCAATGGTCGATTGTTGCCGTGCCAAGCCCTTCATGGAACCAAAAAGTTTTCCCCGATCTTTCGCCACAGGAAGCGGAGGAAAAGATGTGGGAAAACATCTTCCTTTGCAGTAGAATTTCCGGTGGAAATCCAATAGCCGAGTGGGACGATTTTATCGAGAAAACCACGGTGCGCAAAGATAAATTAAACGGACACCGTTTTCACAGCATCCGAATGACAGCTCCGAACGGCACAAACCTAACGGTAGGTCTTGCCGATGACCATATCTGGGACGGGGGAGTTTCCCGCACCACCGAGGGCAACCGTTTTATAGCAAATGTTCCTACCGAGGAAATCTTTACCGCACCCCACCGTGAGAGGGTAGACGGAATTGTTTACAGCTCAAAGCCCTACGTGTTTAACGGTGCGATAATAGAGGACTTTTATTTTAAGTTTAAGGACGGAGAGGTTACCGAGTATGACGCAAAGGTAGGCAGAGATCTTCTTGAAAAGCTGTTGACCGGTGACGAATTCTGCAAAAGAATCGGAGAAATTGCTCTTGTAGACAAGCACAGCGGAGTAGGCAAAAGCAACGTTTTATACTACAACACCCTCTACGATGAAAATGCCGCCTGTCATATAGCCTTCGGAAAAGCATACCCCACCTGTGTTGCGGGAGGGGCAGATCTCTCAAAAGAAGAATTACTCGCTAAGGGCGTTAACGACAGCATCTATCATCAGGATGTAATGGTTGGTACAAACGACATGAACATCGTAGGAATCAAGGCAGACGGAACCGAAGTTCAGCTTTTTGTAGATGGTGAATGGGTCATATAAATATAAGGTACAATACACCATATATAATCGGCTGGTGCAACATATAGATTACAAGGCTATAGCGACCGATAAACTCCAAAGGTTTTATATAGCTTTTGTAAATAAAATTCGGCGGTGAATTTAGCAGTAATCTACCGATGAAAAGCCCAAAAAACATTGCAAAAACCCAGGGGATTATCGGAAAATAGTCAGAGGAGAAGAAACCCGGTGCCGGAAAGCCCAAAACAAGCAGAGCACCGCTGTTATAAACGGTCGAGGATGAAATAAAGGTGGGTGTAGGCATTTCGTAAATCAGGTAATATAACGCCGCAAACAACAGTGCCGAAACACCGGCTCCGACAAGGGGATTTATCCTTATAAACAGCTTCTTAAGCAGTCCACAGAGTATAGTTCCTATGCCAAGCATGGACAACACGCCGAAAACCACCAGCTGTGATGGCATAAATAAAATTGTGGCAAGGCTTACGACCACACCACAGCCGAACACCAAAAGCCCTCGACGTATATTCCTGTTTGATATGTAACAACCGATGCCGGCAATTATTGCAAAACCCAGCGGAATTATTGGCTGTAGCGGCATGATGATATCGGTGTACACCGGAATATTCACCCTAAAGATATACACGAGATCAAAAAACAGATGATACAGCACCATCAGCATTATGAAAAAGCCACGAAGTTCATCTAAAACAATAAAACGTTTTTTCATTTTGATTATTATTCCCTATACAATTTATAAAATAAAAGGACATTAATGCAGTACGAAAAATCATGCGGAGCAATATGCTATTTAATTAGAGAGGATCAGCTCAAGGTTCTCTTAATTTGCCATATCCACGGACGGCATTGGTCCTTTCCAAAAGGTCATGTTGAGGAGGGTGAAACAGAGCAGCAGACCGCGCTGCGAGAAGTTTTTGAGGAAACCGGAATTAACATCGAGCTAATACCGGGCTACCGTGAGGTATCGAGGTATAATCCTACCCAGAGCATAACAAAGGATGTTGTGTATTTTCTGGGGTATGCCGAGCATAACAGGATAAAGCTACAGGCGGAGGAGCTTCGCGAGGCGGCATTCGTTCCGCTTGCCGAGGCATACAAAAGATTAGCATATCCCGCTGACAGAAGAATGCTTGCAAAGGCGGTTAATATTATTTCCAAAAAAGAGGGGCGAGAGTTTAAATAGCCAAAGTCTTGAAATCAAAGCACGCCTTGTGAGTTATACTAACTAAGGCAAAGGCATTTTGCTAAATAAAAAATGGTTTGGATTGCATGGTTTTGACTAACCAAAGCCCTGCAATCCAAAAGTTACAAAAAGGTTACAAACTGTCGAAAAAGATTGAAATTGAAATGATTTTGTATTAATATTGAAAAGCAGTCTATGTGCAAAAAAAGTCGCCGAATTATTGGCGGCTTTTTTGCGTTATATAAACCGGCGATAAGACAAAATTTTATACACCGGTAAAGGGATTAACAAATACTCTTTGCATAAGTGTTGCATCAAGCTGATACATCAGACCATCGTTATTAACAATTCTTTTAAGTTGGCCTATGATCTTGTTTACGTTATCCTCCTCCTCAACCTGCTCGCGAACAAACATCATTATAAAGTCATAAAAGGCGTGGTCCTTTACCTCTAATGCAACCGAGGCTATGTTATTTATTCTCTCGGTGGTTCCTTTTTCTGCCTCTAATGCCGCCTGCATGGCGTCGAGTGGATTTTTCCAGCTACTCGGGGGCTCGGCAACCGAGGCGAGCGAGGGTGCTTCACCTCGCTCTTGCAGCTGTTTTAACATGGTTGTTGCGTGGACAAGCTCCTCCTGCGACTGTACATAAAACCAGTTAGCAAGACCAGGCCAGTCCTCCTTTTGAGACCACAAAGAAAGCGAAAGATAGAGATACGAGTTATAAAGCTCGGCATTAACCTGTGCATTTGCTGTATTAAATAGTTTAGTATCCATTTTGCCATTCCTTTCCGTATTTTCTGTTAAAACAACTAAAGAGTATAACCGCTGTTAATGTCGAAAGGCATTATTAATAGTTTTGAAACATCCTTCGCATGGGTATCGAAAAACCATCCGTTAGCAGTTCCGCAGTTTTCAATTGTATCGAACTCCCAGAAAGAGTAGTATTTAACACATTTAACTATTTTGGTAAGCTCCCTCGGCGGTTGCGACTCGGCAACCTTGTCGAAGGTATAAAACCGTTTCATGTATTTTATACCGACACATCCGGCTTGGCTCAGTTGTTCCGGTTTTATTGTGTTAACAAGGTTTTCGAACTCCTCTATTTTATCAGGCTTAACCTGAAAAATCATGGACTCTACAAAGCTGTTACCCATGTTGCACCTCAGTCACAAAGCATGATTGCGGCGGCGGTTCCTATGAGTGTTGCATTTTCGACCTGAATAAACTCGAGGTATCTTCCCATCTCATCCTCGATATACTGCTTAACATAGTAGTCGAGCTTCGGACGGAAGAACTTCGATTTATAGAAGGTTGTGCCCTCTGCCACTATGCAGAATGGGTGGCTCTTGTATTTTCCTTTGCCGGTACGCTTTAATATTCCGGCAAACTGCATTGCGGCAAGCTTTGCAATTCTCTCATAGAATTTGTCGGCAAGTAGCAATATTCTCTCTATATCGTCGCTATTTTCACACAGACCGTGAATTGTTCCCATAGCCTTTGGGTTAAAGCAAAAGATGTCAATCTCCATTGCTGTCAAACCTGACAGAGAGTTTATTGAGCTTGCACACTCATCGGTAAACAACCCTTGGTCGGCAGCGGTTTTAAGTATGCTTAGGAACAAATCGCCCTGATATGCTCCACTGGTCATCTTTTCGAACAGGTATGAACCCGGCATCTTGGTTGTGGCGTCGAGCGCCTTGTCCAGCTCACTACGATTCATTTTGCCGTATTTTCCGCTCTCAAGGTTGACAATCATACTTCCATCCATGCCAACAACATCGGGGTGTTTTGTAATATCGCCACAGACTTCGCTGTAACAGCAGTTGGTTCCGGTGCCCATTATATAGCCTACATAGCCATCGTATTTATCGGTAGGGTTAACAGCAACTCCGCCCAGCATGGTGGCAACGGTATCGTTTAACAGGCAGAACTTTTTCGGCTTGTAGCCACGTGCCTCGATTTCCTTGTTGATGTTTGCACAGACCATCTCACCGACTGCATTGTCGATGTAGATTTCCTTGGAAAGGCTGAGTATCTTTCCATCACGAGTTTTGTCTATCTCACATTCAAAGGAGAAACAAAGACCTACCATGTCGCTCTCACGAAGAACCGGCTCAAGGTAGTCCACGAATGTGCGATTAAACTCGGCATAGCCGATACGTCCGTCACTTCCGGGCATACGGTGCTTTTTAAAGTGACCTATCTCAGGCTTGCCTGATTCATCGAAACTCACGGTAGCAACCCTAAAGTTTGTGCCGCCTGCATCTACAACTATAGCCTTTTTACCCGGAGTAAGCTCTCCCTCGTCGGTCAAAAAGGTTGGTATTCCTGCAAGGGTGGATTCCTTGCCCTGCAATGCGAGCTCGATCTCGTTTGCAAAGATATCACTTTCCTTTTCAAGATCAATCAGCTCGGGGCTAATCTCATTTTTTAAAAGAAATTCGTCAATAAGTCTTTTGTTTTCCATCGTCTGCCTCTCTCTTGTAAATTCTTATAACCCTTGTGGAAATCCCACATAGTAGTTCATAGCTTATTTTGCCGCAAAGCCCTGCTGCTTCTGCCGCATCGGATGCCGGAGCATCCCCTAAAAGTTTTATGCTGTCGCCTATCTTAACATCCTCGATATCGGTGATATCTACAAATAGATAATCCATGCAAACCCTACCGATAACCCCTGCGCTTTTACCGTTTATCTCGGCGACGCCTTTGCCGGAAAGCAACCTTGTATATCCATCGGCATACCCTGCGGTTACAACTGCAATCTTCATATTTTTTCCTGCAACAAAGGTTCTGCCGTAGCTTATTGCCTCGCCCTTTTTCAGCTCTCGGCACTGCGCTACCCTTGCGTAAAGCTGAAGTACAGGCATAAGCCCCTCGATAGGAACATCGCTCGGGGGATATCCGTAAAGCCCAATACCACAGCGAACAAGGTTGCATTTATCAAATCCACAAAAGGCAGTTCCTGCAGTATTTTCACTGTGTATATACCGTGGGTTAAAGCCGTTTTTTTGCAACATCTCTACCCTGTCGATAAACGCTTTGTATTGTAGATTGGTAAAATCCTTGTCCTGCGCTGTATCTGAGTCGGCAACCGCAAGGTGTGTAAAAACCCCTTCAAAGCTGAACCCTTTCAGCGACAACGTTTGCATGATAGCGTCGACATCCTCGACCGGTAACCCCAGCCTGTTCATTCCGCTGTTGATCTTTAGGTGGGCACGGAGCGTGAACCCCTGCTCGATTGCGATGTCGGACTGCCTTTTGGCATACTCCTCATCATATGCGGTAATTATAACATTTTGTATCGAAAGCGCTCTGAGCTGTTGTGGCGGAACAAATCCAAGCACCAACAACTCCTCCTCTATTCCTGCCTCGCGGAGCCCGAACGCCTCCTCTGCAGTGGATACGGCAAACATCGAAACCTTTCCACTCAAGGTTTTTGCCACCTCAACATCCCCGTGACCATAGGCATCTGCCTTGACCACCGCCATCATTTCCTTGTCGCCTGCAAGCCTTTTTAGGATTTTAAAATTCTCTGTAAGCCTGTCCAGGTCTACCGTGGCATAACATCTTGATGAGTCCTGTCCCGGGTATAATCTCATAGCTTCTCCATCAATCGTATATCCTCACCGGCAAAGTGAAGCTGATCACAGCTACCTAAAAGTCGGGAGGCTATCTTTTCGGTGTAACGGGTAACAAGTAGATTTTGCGTTGTGATGTTGGTTGTATATATGCTACAACGTGAGGTGTTAAGCCTTACGTTTAGGATATTGTACAGGAAGTTTAGGGTGGAGGGCGTTACTATCTCACTGCCGAGGTCGTCCATTATGAGCAGATCGGCCTCATACAATAGCTTTAAAAGGTGGCTGTCACCGTCCCGCCGTCTTGCCTCCAGCTCGGAAAATATGTTGCCCGCGCTCACATAAACCACAAGATAGCCTCTGGCTATCACCTCATTTGCTATGGCAAGTGCAAGATGCGTTTTTCCGAGACCTGCCTCGCCAACCATCATTATACTTCGATTATCGGGCGAAAAATATTTTGAAAACTCCTTACAGTATCCAAACACACCTCTCATCTGTTCCCGTGCCGTTTTGCCAAGCGAATCGTTAATTTCATCGGGATACAGAGTAAGGTCAAATGTAGAAAAATGTGAAAGTTCGAGTGGAGTAACCTTGGCTAAGTCCTTTTGAACCATTCGATTAATCAGCTCTCCAACACAGCTACAAATTTTACCCTCATGCCTTGCGGTGTCCTTGCATAGTTTACAGCTGTAATCCGGCTCTAAATCCTCATCGGATATACCCATAGAAATGTATCTGTCGCTGATTATCTTTTGCGTGTTTGCTATGTGGCGTATTGTGGTAGGTCGCAGCTCACCGCCCTGTACAACCTCTTCGGACACCTTTGCAGTTAACTCCTTGCGTTGAGCCTCCAACCTTGCAAGCTCGGGATTCTTTTTGTAAAGCTTGGCGGTTTTAAGCTCAAACCGTGCGTGGTTACGCTGTCTGCGGTTTGCAATTTCGGCAAGTGCCCTTCTTTTATATTGTTCATGTGTTAGCATTAATCCTCTGCCTTTCCTCCCCTGCCCTTAAAAACAGGAACACTGCTACGACGTTTCACCATAACATCATCCGCCCTGTCCACCTTTTTTGTTGTGTTGATGTTACTTCCTCCGGTGTTGGCACTGCGAACATCCTTCACCGTCTTATGACCCTGTTCATGCCATCTTTTTAAAATGCCGTTAACATATCGCACATTACATTTATCGCCGGCGAACAAAATTGCCTCCTTAATCATATTGTCATCGTATAAAAACTCTTTATACCATTTTATGATTAAAAGTGACTCGGCATAACTTACATTTTCAACACCTATCATGCCGGCGACATTATTTTTCAGCTGTAGCTCTTTATCCTTCTCTTCAAGATAGTGTTCTGCCGAGGGAAGATCGGTAACGCCGTCTGCGAGCCATGCCCGCATGACCTTTTCCACATAACGAATATTCGGCTTTTTTTTCTCCACGGCGCAGTGTGCAATTCCCAGAGCAAGCATTTCCGCCGACATTCCGTCCTCAAACATAAGTGAGGCTATAATGCTGATATCTCCACTCGATAAGGTTTTTCCGAGAATGTCCTGTGCAAGCCTGACAAGGGATTTCATCTCGTTACTTGTAGCGGCAAGTAGCATTACATCCTCAGGGTTTGCCCTCTTTTTTTGAACCGAAACATCCGAAATACTCCGACTTTTTTTAACAGTTTCCTCCTCTATCGATACAACAAAACCTGCACCCTCCAAAAAATGAAGTTCCTTTTCAAGGGTTGCAACGCTGTATCGCCCGTGGAGCTGCTTAGAGAGAGTATGTGGATTAAAATCCTTTTCCATCTTAATGATGTTAAGCGCTATCCTAAGTCTTGTATCGGTCAGCTTATCTAGCCTGTCAAAGAGCCAGCTCGGAACACTAATGCCCCCGTCGCTTTCCTCCCTTGTCAACCGATACCTCATCCCCACGCCTCTCTACTCAAATTAATGTAATTTTATTTTAACATATTTTTACCCGTTGTCAATAACAACGTAGTTGTTATTGACAGCGATGGTGTCAAAGCAACGTAGTTGTTATTGACA
>CAYJKY010000066.1:0-12272 GCA_964370825.1 uncultured Oscillospiraceae bacterium | reverse complement strand
TGCAAATGTATTTTGATAGCCGGCAAGGATATCTATCGAACGCAAATCCAAGCTTGAGAGTGCATAGTTGATCTTTTGAATTGCTTTTATCGGGCGTATTTCCCCTGCATCAAGTACGACGTAGATATCAAAATCACTGTCCTCTCGATTTTGTCCTGTTGCAAAGGATCCAAACAGATATATTTCTTCGGCATTTACGGTAGTGTTAATTATGGAAACAACAGAATCGAGTTCATTTTTTATATCAATATTCATGACAACACCTCATCTTTTACGATAATAGTATAGCACAAATACAAAAAAAGTTTAAGGTGTGGGTATCAAAATCTGAGCCGCCTTAAACAAAGAGAAGGCTCTGCTCCTCAACTTTTTACAAGTTCAAGAATAAACACACATAAATTATAGACATTATCGCAAAAATAAATTATAATATCAATATATAAAACAGGAGCATAGCAATGCAGATTAATATTGCGGTATGTGATGATGAAAAGGTTCAGCGTGAGAACATAAAAGAACTTATCTACTCTTGGAGTGATGGGCTTAATTATCATGTGAAAGTTGAAGAATTTGCCTGTTCGGAAGAGTTTTTATTTCATTATGAGGACAATAAAAAATATGACATAATACTTTTAGACATCGAAATGGGTGAGATGAGTGGAGTGGAACTTGCAAAAAAAGTCCGCAAACAAAGCGAGAATATAGAGATTGTTTTTATCACAGGATATTCTGAATATATTTTAGACGGTTATGAGGTCTCGGCTTTACAATACTTAATGAAACCCTTAAATGAAGAAAGATTTTTTTCCACATTAAATCGTGCAGTAGGCAGGGTAAAGAAAAACGAAAAACCACTTAATATATACACTGATAAAGGGATGGCAAGGATTCCACTTTGCCAAATTGTTTTTATAGAGGTAATAAAAAATTACATCACAATCCATGCAAAAGAGATCTACACCGCCAAGGTAACGCTTAACGAAATTTCAAAGAAACTTGACGACAACTTTTTTAAAGTCGGTCGTTCTTGTATCGTGAACCTTAATTTTATCAGTAAGGTCACAAGAACTGATGTGCATTTTGCAAACGGGAATGTTACCCAATTACCAAGAGGAATGTATGACAAGATAAACAGGGCAATAATTGATTTGTAAGAGGACATTTGAGATGTTTGGAAAAAAAAGAGAAGAAAATAGAATGGCGCTGTATCAGGCGCAGTTGTTAAAAACACATTATGCCGAAGTCGAGAATATGTATAAACAGATAAGAGGTTGGCGACACGACTATCGCAACCATATTCAGGTCATGAAGGTGCATTCCCAAAATGGTGACATTGGGGCAATCTCGAACTACTTAGATCAGCTCGAGCAAGATTTGCAAACTGTTGACACGGTGATCAAAACGGGTAACACAATGGTAGACGCTATTTTAAACAGCAAACTATCGCTGGCAAAATCGAAAAATATTACGGTCAATGCAGATGCTGATATTCCGGTGAAAATTAAAGTTTCCGAGCTGGATTTATGCGTTATTATCGGCAATCTTTTTGACAACGCCATTGAGGCAAGCCTAAATTTACCCGAGGACAAAAGGCTTATCAGAATATATATGGACATGAAAAACACTCAACTTTATATTAGTTTTACTAACTTTACAGCCGAACAAAAAAAGTACAAGTTAGGGAATACCTTTAAATCAGCAAAAGGTGAGGGGCACGGTTTCGGACTTTCAAGAATAGACTACACAATAAACAAACTCGGTGGTTACCTAAGCCGAAACAGTGAAAACGGTGCATTTACGACCGAGATTTTACTGCCCCAATAACATTTCGTCCCCAAAAACATACAATTCGTCCCCAAGTTAACACAAGGGGACTTTTTTGTTATATAATGCCGGCAAAGGAGGCTTGATATGGAAGATAACAAAAATAATAAATACGGTATGTGGAAAGCTACTAAATTTATGCTTTCAGTGGCTTGGAAAAATGAAAAACCGCTAATAGTGTTTTACATTGCCATAACGGTGGTAGCAGTGCTTTTAAGCCTGGTCGAGCTTTTCGTCGCTCCGGTAATTCTGGGCAGTGTTGAAAGACAGTCGAGCGTGGGCGAATTAATCGCCCTGATATTGGGTTTTACTGCTGTGCTTATAGTTTTAAACGGGCTAAAAGCGTACCTTGATTCCGCCGTGTTTGCAATAAAAATAGCGGTGCGAATGACTGTGATGTCTATGGCTAATCACAAAGTCGCTACCATGTCCTACCCTTACACCGAGGACGAGGGGGTAAAAAAGAAAAAGGCAAAGGCAGATTCCTGCACCGGGAGTAACGGTTCGGCTGCGGAGGCAATATGGCAAAATTTATCGGATTTGCTTATGGCGTTAATACTGTTTATTATCTATGCAATCCTGCTCACCAATGTAAATATCATTATGATTGTTGTTATTGGTACAACCTGTATTTTAAGCTACTTTTTAGGCAAAAGGATAAACGATTGGGGTTATCGCCACCGTGAAGAGCAGGCGGAATACCATAATAAAGTTTTTTATGCAAAAGGTAAAAGTGATGACGTTAGCTTTGCAAAAGATATACGAATCTTCGGCATGAGGCAATGGGTGGACGATATGTACTATGCCTCGATAAGCTTACTGCACAACTTTAAGGTAAAGGGTGAAAAACAGTATATTAAAGCCGATGTTATTGATCTGCTCCTCACCTTTTTAAGAAACGCAATAGCCTATTTTTATCTTATCGGTTTAGCGATAGAAGGCAGTATCACCGCCGCAGAATTTTTGCTTTATTTCAGTGCGGTAGCTGCCTTTAGCGCCATGCTCACCTCCGTTTTAAAGCAGCTGAACGAACTGCAGAAAAAAAGCATAGACCTATCATCGGTACTCGAATTTATTGAAATGGAAGAGCTTTTTAAGTTTGAGGACGGCAAGCATATCACCCCCGACAACACAAAACAATATGAAATTAAACTCAATAATGTAAGTTTTAAATATCCCGAAGCGGAGGACTGCACCCTGAAAAATATTAATCTCACCCTAAATCCCGGCGAAAAAATAGCGGTGGTGGGTATTAACGGTGCGGGTAAAACCACCCTTGTAAAGCTGATTTGCGGACTTTACGACCCCACCGAGGGCGAGGTGCTTTTAAACGGTGAAAACATTAAGAGTTTTAACAGACGAGATTATTATAAGTTTTTTACCGCGGTTTTTCAAGAATTTTCGGTGCTCGATGTTACTGTGGCAGAGAATGTCTCACAGCTTGCAGAGAATTACGACCTCGATCGAGTAAAGGACTGTGTAGAAAAGGCAGGGCTCACCGAAAAGGTTAATTCACTGCCCGGCGGTCTTAAAACCCATATCGGAAGAGAGGTTTATGATGACGGAATAGAACTTTCCGGCGGTGAGACACAAAGGTTAATGCTTGCAAGGGTGCTTTACAAAGATGCCCCGATTATCGTACTCGATGAACCAACAGCGGCACTCGACCCACTTGCAGAGAGCGATATGTACAGTAAATATAACGAGATGGCAAAGGGCAGGAGCTCGGTTTATATCTCCCATCGTCTCGCATCTACAAGATTTTGTGACAGAATAATATTAATAGATAACGGTATTATCGCAGAAGAGGGAACGCACGAACAGCTTGTAACCGCAGGCGGAAAATATGCTGAACTTTATGAGGTGCAGAGCAGATACTATAGAAAGGGGGAGGATTTTTGATGAAACAGGAAAAAACATCGGCAAAAGAAGCATTTAAGCTAAACTACAGAGCATTTAAGCTCATGCATGAAGAAATGCCGAAAACCTTTATTTCCGCGGCAGTCTATGAAATTATAAGCACCGTTACACCTTATGTAAGTATATTTATCTCGGCACAGCTCATAAACGAGCTCGCAGGGGCGAGAAATCCCGAAACACTGTGGAGATGGGTTGTTATCTCCCTCATTTTGGCAGCTATATTATCGGCATTTAATGCAGTGGCCTTACACTGGAGAACCATTTACAATTCCTTTGATGTTATTTGGTTTACCGGTGACAATATCTACCGCAAAAAAAGACTTTCGATGGACTTTGGTGTTACCGACAGTCAAAAGGTCAAGGATTTAACTACGCAAATTTGGCATAATAAAAACTGGAACAGCTGGGGAACAGGGAAGGTTATTTTTATCTTTCCGGAGTTGATAAAGCATTTAACCTCTGTGATTAGCGCTGTGGTTCTAACCGTCAGCCTTTTTACCCGGAGTGTGACGGACGAAGATTTTTTATATCTAAACAGCCCGCTTGCACTACTGCTTATCATTTTAGCTATGCTGATTGTAACCGTTGTCTCACCTTTACTCTCGACGAAGGCAGATAGCTATTTTCCTAAATTGTCGGAAGAAATGAAGTTCAGTAATAGATTTTTTAACTTTTTTGGGTTTCAGGCTTATAGTGAAAACCGCGCACTCGACATGAGAATTTATGAACAAAATATTATCTGTGAAAATAAAATTAATAATATAAATATGTTTAGAAAAGGTTCCGGTTTTGACAAATTATTTAAAGGTAAAATGGGTTTTTTAAAGGGATTTGGTGCCGCTCTTTCCTCCGTTTTAACAGGTGTTATCTACGCCTATGTCTGCCTAAAAGCCTTGGGTGGTGCATTCGGTGTGGGGTCTGTTACACAGTATGTGGCGGCAACGGTCAAATTCGCCACGGCGATAGGCGGTATTTTAGGATTATTCGGAACTCTGAAAGCAAATGCGGAATTTTTAAAAACAAGCTTTGAATTTTTAGACACCCCGAATGTTATGTATCGTGGTAGCTTAACCACCGAAAAAAGGAGCGACAGAAAATACGATGTCGAGTTTAAAAACGTAAGCTTTAAATACCCCGGCACCGAGGACTATGTGCTTAAAAATGTGTCGCTAAAATTCAAGGTGGGCGAAAGGCTTGCGGTCGTGGGCGAAAACGGCTCCGGCAAAACCACCTTTATCAAGCTACTTTGCAGGCTATACGAACCTAACGAGGGCGAAATACTGCTCAACGGAATCGACATTAGCAAGTACAACTATGATGACTATATCGGCATTTTCTCTGTGGTGTTTCAGGACTTTAAGCTGTTGGCATATTCGCTTGCGCAAAATGTGGCTGCAAGTACTGAGTATGACGAAAAGCGTGTTAAAAACTGTTTAAACAAAGCGGGTTTTGCCGAAAGATTAAAGGAAATGCCCAAAGGTATCGACACTATGTTGTACAGGGGTTTAGATAAAGAAGGTGTCGAAATTTCGGGCGGTGAGGCGCAAAAAATCGCCCTCGCAAGAGCAATTTACAAGGACGCACCGTTCATTATATTAGACGAGCCGACAGCATCGCTCGACCCACTCGCCGAGGCGGAGATTTACTCCAAGTTTAATGATATCATAACCGACAGAACCGCAGTCTATATCAGCCACAGGCTATCAAGCTGTAAGTTTTGTGATAATATAGTTGTTTTCGATAAAGGTGCTATAGTAGAGCACGGAGGGCATGAGGATCTTCTCGAAAAAGAGGGCAAGTATAGTGATTTGTGGTTCGCACAGGCACAATATTATCATGAAACAAGTGTGTAATTTTATGTATGGACGTGTCTTCGCCGACAATTCGTTGAAAGAGTCAAAATGAAATATGCTATCAAATTACTTAGCCAGCGTTGAATCAGTGGTGTCTTTTTGTGAAATTATTGAAATCATTGTCACAAAACCAAAATTATGATATCATGATTTTGAATTTATGGAGATATTCTATTGAAAAGAAAGAAAAGAGAAACCCTACTCGATCTTGGTCGCACTCCGACCCTTGAAGAACTTCGTGAGTTTTTTAAGGCTAACGATTGGTCGACGTCAATTGCTCCGCCAATTAAGTCATCGTCAAGATTATCCACTGTTTAACTGGCGGTGGAATATATCAAAGCCAAGATGGACGAACACTGGGAACCGCTATCTCGAGAGATGGTTTTGAAGTCTGATAGTAGGTATTATGATGCAGACAATCCGCTGATTGCCCTGCGTGATAATGCCCAAAATCTTGTTGCGTCCGGCGTGTTGAAGTTGATTGACGAACAACCGGATAGGGTGGATGAAATTTTATCGACCTTTCTTACCGAGGATGCTCTTGCCGACCCGGAAAAACTTGCGAAAAATGCTGATGATATGCTCCACAACGCTGTCAAGCTGACAATGCAAACTATGAATTACGAAGAAGTGGCAGCTGTGTTGAATTCTGCCTCTGCCTGCGAGGATTTTAAACACGATAGATTTAATAACTTTCGGGCAAAAGATTTTGATCGAAAAAAGAACAACAAAAAACTTCATAAAAACCCATATGGCTACCTAAACAAATCGCTCAAATCTCTGGTGGATGAAATAGTAGATCAAATTGGTGAGATTGATGTGATATCAGAATGTTATTCCAGGTGGCAGGTGTTGCAGGGCAAAGTTGAGGGATATTACGATAGTCAAGCATACACTCCAAAACCGCTGTCACAAGAAAAAACTTTCCACGCTCTCAAAAATATGGTTATACAGGAAGCGGATAACTATCCTTAAGAAAATTAGCCAAAATTATAATTCGAGTTGTTGACGAAATAGCTTTCAGTACAGAATCAATGCAAAGACAAGCTACACAGCAGATTGAAAAGGGGTTTGGGCGAGCTGTTCAGGCGAGTGATGAAGTTACACCATCTACCGAGCAAAAGCCAACAACAAGCAAATTTGAGCCGTATAAAGGCAAGAAACGAAAACCCGGGACAGGTTGTATTAGTCAGATTAGTGAAAATCTGTGGGAGGGACTGTATTCGCCGAGGTTACCGGATGGCAAACGGCTTGCTCGGAATGTTTATGCACACTCGATTGAAGAATGTGAGGAAAAATTAGCGGCAATGATAGCCGAGATGAAAATTGAAGTTGCGGGACTACGGTCAGAATCTGACCTTCAATAAACAAAGAAAAACAGTCTCACATCTTGAAATAATCACACAACCTCGGTATAATAAAGTAGATGAATGTTTGGAGGTGGTAAAAATGTTTACCGGATACCTTTTAAGTGGCGACGATGTCGTTGCTGAGATTAATGAAAATAAGATAACTCCGGTCATAGTAAAAAAACTGCCGCTGTATTTTGCAAATGGTGGCGACTTTGAGAAATGGCTTGAAAGCAGGGCGATAGATAACCATCGTCCAAATTCTCGATTACTGAAAAAGGTGCTTCGTCTTGGCGACACGAGCGATGTTTCTACCGTGTTACACGCAAGGGCGGCGACCATAACAGATGACTATTGGATTAAAGAAAAGAATTCTACCTTAACATATTCCGATGTTCGGTTTAAAGAAAATATTTTTGCCGATGTTGCACTTGTAGGAGATACCAACAGCTTTAATAAATGCTTCAGCGATAAAGAGCTTTCGAGCGGAACACCGGAGCTGACGAATATCGGTAGCTTTGAAAAATGTTGGAGACATGAAGATAGTAGCTGGGTTATGTACAAAAAAGGAAACAATCTCGAACTGTTCTCGGAACATTTTGTAAGCAAGCTTGCACAACACCTCGGTTTTGACACCGCCGAGTATGAGCGAGAGGGCGATTATATCAAGACTAAAGACTTCACGCAGGGCAGATACAACTTCGAGCCGATGGCAAGCCTTGTGGGAGAGGACGAGAGCTATATCCGTAGCTACGATGTTTTGGCAGAAATAAGCCCGGATTTGGCAACCCAGTATCTTGACATACTGTATGTAGACACTATCTGTATGAACATGGATAGGCACACAAACAACTACGGTCTGCTCCGAGACAGAGCAACCGGCGATATAATAAGTATGGCACCAAACTTCGACAACAATATTTCGCTCATTTCGAGAGGGTATTTACAAGCGGATAGCCCACGGAGTAATCTGTTACCCAAACTGTTCGTTGAACTTTTAGAGGAGCGAAACATCGAATACACCTTACCGGAGGTAAACGGTGAGACGTTGCAAAAAATCGCCACCGAGTGTGATGTAAATGGCGATATTGATACGGAATATGTTGTGGATTTTGTTCAGTATTATTTTGATAAGGTGCAAGAGATGATATCCGAGATGGAGCAGGAGCCCGGGTTTGAGATGGAAATGGGGGTTTAGCTGATATTAGAAGTAGTGTCAAAATCTGCCCCACATAAACCAAAGAAACACCCGCTTTCACAATTCAAAACTCAATCCCATTTTAGGACTGAGTTTGCACGTCATCAAAAAAACGATATCGATAACCACAGCAAAAATATTTGCAAAAATCCTGTCTGTGGGATTTCATGTGGTCAAACTCCAAAATCACCACTCAAAAAACAATAAAAATTCCTGTAAAACCGCTGTTTTACAGGAATTTTTGGTCCGAGTGACATGACTTCCAAGGCTAAAATTTTTGCCGATACGCAAAAATTTCTCGGTTGCTAAACGCTCCCTCGTCGCAGTTCGTGCACGCTTTGCGAGCACATACTGCTCCACGCCGGTTCAAGTCCCGCTCTCGGAAAAAACAGCAAAACCGACAGTCCACAGGACTATCGGTCTTGAGTTTTTTGGTGCGGGTATTCATAACCAAAGTAGAATTTATACTACAGGCATATCCAACTAAACTATCTACACCGTCTCTGTGTAAATCCAAAATTATGAAAGGATTTAACATTATGTCTAATACAACATCAAACAGCAACCTACCGAAAACGAAAACCCAAAACGGAATTTGCTACACATTGCATGGCGATTATTACCTACCGGATTTTGTATTACCCGCCGAGAAAGAGGATTGTTTTTTCGGTGTGTATGGAAGAATGCGACTTCGATATCTTAAAGAACATCGACCGATTGTTTATTCAAAGCTACTCAGTTCATGTGAATTAAATAAACAATTGCTTGAGATTGACCTAAAGTGCGCTGAAATGGTTAGCAAATTGTTAATAAGTTAGCTGATCAGACCTGTGTCGATGAGCGATTTAAAGAAGAAAATCAGATGCTTTGGGTCGGTTATATGAACACCATTAAGGAGCAGGCACGGGAAATAGTTACTAACGAAATCATCTGTAAATAATATTTAAAGCCGCTACTTATTTTTTGTAGCGGCTTTAAACTCGGTTAAGGGAGTGTTTTTCCTCCCGTGTAAACGCATAATCTCTATAACAATGCCTAAACTAAAAATACTTTGCTCTCGAAACAGGATAGGGCAATGCAGGAGTGCAACTTGAGCGGGTTTGGGAGATTTGCGAAGTGGCGGTTTTCGGGTTTGAAAGCCGCCTTTTTTTACCGCCACTTCGGAAAAAATAATGCGATAAACTCATAAACTTCGATTTTTCGACATCGACAAATTTTGCAAGCCGACTTACGCCACCGAAATTAATCTTTCATCAAAAAATATCATCAGCTGTCCAATTATCATGCCCCAATTTTTAACCGGCATACTCCATTTTTTCGAGATTTCCTGTATCGACAGAAAAACAGATTTTCTGACAGCATCATCGGTTGGATAAATCGTCTTTGTTTTGGTATATTTGCGAAGCATTCTGTGAAATCCTTCGACAGCATTCGTGGTATAAATCAAGGTTCGCACTTCGGTGGGGTACTTAAAATACGTTGATAATTCTGTCCAATTTGCGTCCCATGATTTTAGAATTTGCGGATATTTATTGTTCCATTTTTCACGAAATTCTTCGAGTTTGTACTCCGCATCATCGAGCGTCACGGCTCCGTAAATCAGTTTTAAATCCGCCATCACAGCTTTAATATCTTTGTACGAAACGTATTTTGTTGAATTTCGAATTTAAACTTCTGCCGGGAAGATGTGGTGTTTTTTAAGTTGATTGACTATGTTATGGGGTATACCGGGTCGAGCGGTCGAGATTGCCACTCCGTCACGGTGGGGAAGATTTTGTCGGTTATTCTGCTGATGAGGCTCGCCGACGCCTCGACTCCGTAGATGTCTCGCAGGTGATCTTCAATGTCACGATTCGACATTCCTTTGGCATACATCGCCAAAATTCGATTTTCTATATCGTCACTTCGAGTCTGCCTTTTTTCGATTACTTGTGGCTCAAACGTCCCGTTGCGGTCACGTGGAACTGTGATTTCCGTCTCGCCGAGCTCGGTTTTTATCGTCTTTTTCCCGTACCCATTTCGACTGTTTCCGCTGTTATTTCCTAAAATTGAATTCTTTTCGTACCCGAGATGCTCATCGAGTTCGCTGTCAAGCATAGCCTCGATTGTGCCCTTAAAAAGCCCTTTCAACATAGTCTGTACTTCGCTCATATCCGCACATTCCGCCGACAACATCCCAACCAATTCTTTTGCTCTTTGTGTGTTCATCTTTTTTCTCCTTGTTTTTTCTTACTTGGAGATTATTGGCATTTACACGGCTGGGTGTAAAGTCTCTGCTCCGCCAAAAATCCGAGCACGTAAGTGCTCGGATTTTTACTTTTTCACTATGTGCGTGTGTTCCGAATGGTTTTATCTCAAATCTTCGTGGTTTCTCACTAATGCCAGATCGGTGAAATTGACTTTGCCATCAGCGTTGACATCGGATTTGGGCTCTTCGGCGTCGGACACCGCTTTGTTATAGTTGTCCTCGTGTGCGACTACCTGAAGGTCTGCCAAGCTGGTTGCGCCGTCGCCGTTGACATCGGTCGCCTCTACCACGGTGAATGTGACAAGTTGTCCGTACCGATCACTCTCATGGTAGCCGGGATGTGTGCCGGCATATCTGTAATACAACGAAAACCTCTCTCCTACAGATCGATTTACGTATTCGTCGGTTGCCAATATATTGTCTTTCGAGTCAGAGTACCAAGTGATCGTAAGGGGTAGTTTCTCTCCGTATGCAATGTCGACGACTACATTGTCATCACTTGTGATGCCCGCCAAACCACGGCCGTGCACGATGGTTTGTTCCTCCGGCAATAAAAGAGTCGGTATTGTCGCTTTGGAAACCGTTAGCTCATAGCTTTCTGTCGCTTCCTTATAATATCCCGGCACTGCCGCAGCTGTTGCGGTTATATAGACATCCACCTTCTGACCGTCTTCATTTTCTTTATTGGCTCGATGGAGTTGCACTTCGCCTGTCGTTTCGTTCACCGAGGCGACCTCCGGATCGCTACTTTTGTAGGTGATCGCACCGCTTCCGGGGGACAGTGTCGCCGCATGGGTAAACGGGGCAACACCGTAGGTTACGCTTGTGTAATAAAGATAGCCTCCACCGAACAGTGTCGTCTTAAATTCCAGCACTTGCTCAGCAAGGTTTACCGTAAGGGTATAGCTTATAATCGTTTCGGCATACTCGTCCGGAACCTCGGGGGAGGTGATTATAATGTTGGTTTCTCCGGCTTTATTGATGGTGATTTCGCCGCTATTCTCATCTATCGTGGCGACTTCGGAATCAGAGCTTGCAAAAGTCAGCGCCTCAACGCTACCGCCCGAGGTTACCGTCACGGTTTGGGTGAATGGTTCATCGCCGTACATTTTGGTTAGCGTACCGCCTGTGACGCCCTCGACCGACAGCACTTGCAACGGGAGCGGATTGTCATGCAACGGAAAACCGCCGTTTGTCTGAATAGATGTGTCTTGATATGACTGAGGTATTTCACCGTCCGCCAACCAGGGTTTTGCGTCTACTGCGGGATTTGTGGTATTATACGTATCTGCCCCGGCGTTTAGCTTGTCTAAAAGCGTGCTTACGGTTTCTGCGGTGAAAGACAAAACGGTTTCACCGCTTCCACTGCCGACACCTTGTTCGGCACTGCTGACTAAGAAATAGCCATCCGTAAGCGTACCGCCGTTATTGCCGACGACACCGCCGACGGTGCTACCCGTAACTGTGCCACGGTTATAGCTGTTTTGCAAAGATGCACCGCTTGCGAGGTTTCCGACGACACCGCCGACGGTGGTTGCACCCGTTACTCTGTTTATGTTTAGGCTGTTTGCGATTATGCCGTCGGTTTGCGTGCCGACAACGCCACCGACGTTACTGCCCGATCCGTTTACCGTCACGGCAGAGTGTACGTTGACGAGTGTGCCTGCGTTTGAGCCGACCGCACCGCCGACATTGCCTACGCCCGAAACAGCTCCCGAAATATACAGATTTTTAATTGTGCCGTCGCTTCCGACTGCGCCGAAAAGACCGATATTATCGCTTTTGCTGTCGATGAACATGCACGTAATTGACTGGCGATCGGCATCAAATGTGCCCATAAACGGATTTGCCTGTGTGCCGATGGGCACCCAGTTGTGCGC
>CAYJKY010000065.1:0-12463 GCA_964370825.1 uncultured Oscillospiraceae bacterium | reverse complement strand
TTCCAAATTGGAGATGGGTTCGGATTTTGTATTTTACTTAGCGAATTAAATTATGTATAAAGAAAACCGATGGAGTTTATGTTCCATCGACTTTTTGTCTATGCAGTTATAGCTTTCTTCGTGTTCTACTCTTGCTTGCATTTTTCATATGCAAGTATTAACTGTCCATTTTGGAAAGTTTGATCTTGCCAATCATCCTATAAAAAGATCTCTACCTTTTGCACCGCCTCACTAAAGCGTTTATCTCGTGTAAAAAGGGTTGTGACGAAATAAAAAACGCCACAACCCCCTATTGTTGTTATGCAATTTAAAAGACTTCCGGCGTGAGAGCTGTTATTCTTTTTTGTCTGATAGGCAATGGTTTGCAAGAAGCTCGTATGCCTGTATTAAGGCTTGGTTACCTTCGGTTTGATCTCCACCTGCGGCAACCCGCGAAATAAATAGCTGTTGCACCTGGGAAAGTGCCGGTAGTGGCAACGCAAATTCCTCCGCAGTCTTCAGAGCATTACGCAAATCTTTCACCTCAAGAGAAATCTTAAATCCCGGAGTCATATCTCCATGCAATACTCTGGAAGAAACATATTCCAACATAAAACTGTCCGAGGCTCCACCTTTCATAGCCTGCACAACCAGTTCAGGGTCAAGTCCACTCTTTGATGCAAGCATTAGACCTTCACAAACAGCTTGTAGGGTTACTGCACCTACAACTTGGTTACAAAGCTTGGCCAGTTGACCCATTCCCGCTTTGCCAAAATAGGTTGTTTTAGAGCTCATAAGATCCAAAATTGGTTTGACATGTTGATATGTAGTCTCTTCGCCACCAACAAAAAGGGTAAGCGTTCCCTGTGCTGCGGCACCCTCACCACCGGAAACCGGTGCATCAATGAACTCAATTCCATGCTTTTCTAATATCTGTGCAGCCTTGCTACTAACAGCAGGGAGAATAGTTGACATATCTATTAAAACAGCGCCCGGTTTCATATTGGCCAAAAAGCCTTGTTCACCCTCTAATGCTTTCAATAGATGCTCTCCATCCGGCAACATGGTTATAATTATTTCGTTTTTCTGCACAGCTTCGGCAGAAGAGGTAGCTACATGAGCTATTTCAGCAAATGGGTCCAGCAGACGTGTGTTCAAATCATAGACAGTCACATTGTATCCATCATTAATCAGATGTCTAACCATCCGACTGCCCATTATTCCCAACCCTATAAAACCAATATTTTGTTTTTTCACAAAAACACCTCCTCTACAGTTTTGCTAACAATATTTTATTCCAATGTGATGAGCTGATACAGCTCCAATTTGGGAAGTTTAAATGTGAGCATATCACCTTGGCGTGTCGCAGATAGCTGTTGTTCTTCCCCAAAACGTGTTGTAACTTTTTCAAGGTTCTTGCAACACACCGTCAGGTTTAGATCGGTAATTGTGATTGGGCTACGCACCTCTATGCCGTCCTGCCCACTTTGGTTAACAAGTTGAAGTATCATTCTTCCATTTGGCTGACGATAAAGCGTAACCTCTACCTGACCGGGTGCATCGGTAGCTATTACAGCAGGCTCGTCCAATGCTAATTTTACTGCATCTTCCAAAAATAGGATATGGTCCTGCAATCCATAGGTGTATATTAGCTTTCCAATTTCCCACGGAATATGCGCAGCTACACCCTTGCCCTGTGGTACTGTAATAAATCCATGCTGTCCGTTTTCCGGCATCAAAACCTCAAGTTCCGGCGATGCAAACTCCAGTTCTCCGGTCATGGGAACCATAGCGTTGCAGTTTTTCTGTCGCTTGGTATATACATAGCGGCCGTTCATTACCACAACATCAGTATCGCAAAGACTTGGCAGACTACCATCATTACGAAGGAAAGCATTTTCTACATAAGGGTGCACCATATCTACATTAGTGATACCCAGCAACATTGCCAAGCTATTCTCTTTTGCGGCTCCCTGCTGTAGGCTGCACTCACCTGTCACCAGTAGATGTCCACCTTGTTGCACAAACTTTTGCAGGCTATCTATCACCGTTTGTGTCAACATATGAATGTTTGGAAGAACTACCAAACGGTAGCGATCAAGCAGGTTTTCACCATCCGGTCGTTCAAGTTGCATAACATCTACAACATCAAACTCATGGTGGGCACGCAACAATGTGTTGTAAACACCACGAAATTCCTTTGCAAAGTTTTCGCTTGATGCCGCAGTGCGAAGCTCCTTTCCTGCATTTAGAAGAGCAATTCGTGCTACCGACTGCAAATTACTAAAGTAATCCTCGTGGTCGGCCATAAATCGGTAAAATGTGCGGATAGCCGGACGATGCTTGCGGTCCAATGCCCACGGCTCACCGGTAAAGGCAATAAAGGGTCCACCTCCATTGGCTAGTATCTGCGCCAATCCACTTTCTACAAAGCCGGCAGAATGAGCGGTAAAACGTCCTCCTCCACAGGTGTATAGATTAATCATGGAGCCAAATCCGCTGTCCATGGTACGCAACTGACGACAGCTTGCACCGGTAACATAACGCCAGTTAACATACTGACCATTATTAATTTGTTTTGGATTTGGCGGTGTCCAGTGTAGTTCAACCTCGGTTGTTTCACCTATTCCCTCCAGTAGGAAATAAGGGCTTTGGGTACCATAACCAATTAGCATTGTAAAATCCGGATTAACGGCTTTAAATTGCTGGTCTATCCAACGCAATGTTTCCATAAAGCCTTTATCACAAAAGCTACGGTAACTTTCGTTTATCTCTTCATTACCCAGCGCTTTTGGCAACGGCTGTCCCATAAGTGCCGGATAGCGTGTTTGGCAGGACGAACACTGGCATGGTCCATGATATACACCACGACGGTCAGTAGTGCGATAACCAAACATATTAAGGAAAGCTCCATCTAACTGATATTTCTGCACAACTTCACGGATTATGGGAAGAACATATTCATCCATAAAAGCACCGGACATACAGGTGGCATAATAGCCCTTGTCAATCATTGACTTTCCATTTTCATCTCTGTAGAACCAACTGGGGTGCGCCTGATATGCTTGTTCGGTTAGTCCGGAAAAGTCAAACCTACCCATTACACGCATTCCTTTGGAACGAGCTGTTTCAATAACCTGACCAAGCGGATCTCCCACCATACCGGGAGGGGTTTGGTGACACTCAACCTGAGTGGGGTACCATGCTACCATACCTCCAACGTTATGCAGAATGGTATCACAACCCATCTCTGCGAGTTCCTCAACCATGGCACGAACATCACATTTGCCATCTCCTACGGTTAGGATAGGCTGAATAACCCTGCGTGGTGTTGTCCACCATTTCATTTTTTCCATCTTCCACACTCCTTTTTATCTTCTAAATTGCTGTAATCCTACTTACCGGTAGAAAAAATTTTATACTTTTATTAGTCATATTTACTTGCACGGGGGTCAAATGTTTCACGTGCCCACTGTCCAATGGTGTTTACTGCCATAACTGTAAACATAATACACAAGCCAGGTAGTAGTGCAATCCACCATCCTGTTTCCATATACGATCTTCCGTCTGCCAACATACCGCCCCAACTTGGAATAGATGGTTCTACTCCCAAGCCTAGGAATGTAAGGCCTGCTTCGGTAATCATTGTTTGTGCAACCGAAAACGCAGCCAAAATGATAGCGTGAGTAATAACATTGGGCAGTATTTCTCTAAACATCAAATGCATATCCCGCGCACCCAATAGGCGGGACGCCTTTATGTACTCCATTTCCTTTGCTTGCAATACCTGTCCACGTATCAACCGGGCATAACCCATCCAACCGGTTATAGACAGAACAATGATAACATTTACAATCCCTGTTCCCATTACCGACATGAAAAGAATTGCCAACAAGGTAAACGGAAGTGCACTTTGCAAATCACATAGGCGCATTACTATTCCGGAGAACCATCCTTCGTAATATCCTGCTATCAGTCCCAGTACAACACCTATAGCACCTGAAGCAAGTACAACTGCAATACCAACCAGACATGAAATACGGGACCCATAGATAATTCTTGAAAGCACATCTCGGCCTAAATGGTCGGTTCCTAAAATATGCTCTACAGTTCCTTCCGAAGTCCATACCGGCGGTACCAGTCGCTCCTGTAAGTTGTTTTTAAGAGGGTCATATGGCGCAACCATCGGTGCAAACACAGCTAGAATTACCACAACCGCTAGCATAATAATAGCTATCCAAAGTGCCCATCTCTGATTGTTTTTCATCTCACTTCATCCTTTCTGTGACAGCAATTAGCTCTTTCCACCCACCTTAATTCTAGGATCCAACACACCATAAAGTAAGTCGATGCAAAGGTTAATAGCTACAAAGGCTACCGCAATAAAGCAGACCGCGCACTGCACTACCGGAAAATCTCGACTTCCAATTGACTCCACCAACAGATATCCAACACCCGGCCAAGCAAACACTGTCTCTATAATCGCAGAACCGCCCAAAATGCCGGGAAGCATTTGACCAAACGAGGTTACAAGTGGTATAGCAATGTTTCTTAGCGCGTGTTTGTACATGATAATCTGTGAAGACATACCTTTGGCTCGAGCCAGGGTTATGTAGTCTTGAGAAAGAGTTTCTAACATACAGCTACGAACAAAACGAGTGTTACGTGCCAATGGATTAAGCCCCATTACAAATGCGGGCATGATATAGTGTAACCAGCTACCGCTTCCGGTCGGTGGCAACAACTTTAATTGCACAGAAAAGACAATAATAAGCATTAAACCGATCCAGAATCCGGGCGCCGTTTGCCCCAACAATGTAACAAAACCAATAATTTTGTCGGGAAGGCGGTGATTACGTTTGGCAGAAACCATACCTAATACTAACGCCAACACGGTTGACCAACCTATTGAAATTAAACTCAATGAGATAGTTGCCGGCAAGCGGCTTAATACAACCTCGAGAGCGGTTCTTCCTTTCCAAGCCAGTGAATCTCCAAAATCGCCCGTTAAAAAATTGCCCAAAAAAATGAAGTAACGGACAATAAGAGGTTTATCAAGGCCCATGCTCTCTCGTACCAACTCCACCTCGGCTTCGGTTGCCTCGGGCGGAAGCATCATGCGTACCGGGTCGCCTGTCATGTTCATCAGCAAAAAAACAATGCTGACTGCCAGCAAGATGACTACCAAGCCCGCAAAGACACGTTTGATTATATAATTTCTCATCCCAAGGCCTCCCTTGTTTTTTCTATACCGGGTGATGGGTTTACCACCACCCGGATATTGCTAATTTAGCACACTTTTATTTCCAAGAAATCGTTGTTAAGTCAATTATCTCTCCACTTGGAGTCCAGTTTAGGTTGGAGTTAATACCCCATGTTGCACGTTGCTGATAAAGGTAGACACGTGGTACATCCTCTTTAATTAGCTCTTGCATCGTGTAAACCATTTCACGACGCTCGGAGTCGGAAGTTTCAACTCCTGCTGCCTTAATAATTTCGTCCCACTCCATGTTGTCCTGGTGAGATGCAATCATATTACGTGGGCCTTCAACATAAGCAAAGGAACGGCTTAGTGTGAAGTCCGGGTCATAGGTATAGTTACCATGTGTTGCAAGTGTCATCTGTCCGATTGTACGTGGAAGTTCCTTGTTTGCATATTTGTCGGAATAAACACCGGACTCATTGATAATTAGGTTAACATTGAACAGTCCGGAATCGTTAAGCATACCTGTAATAGCTTCACAAAGCTCTTTGTCCATTGGTACGCGACCTACAGTAATATCAAATGTAAGATCAACAGGTTCGGTGTATCCGGCCTCTGTCATCAGCTCTTTAGCCTTGTCCAGATCAAACTCATATGGCATTAGGTCTGGGTCGTGGTAGGCAACTTCCGGAATAGAGTAGCTAGCAATTCGTCTACCATTACCCAGAAGCAGGTCGTTAATCAAGCTATCGACATCAATGCTATAGGCTATTGCCTGACGTACCCTTACGTCGTTTGTGGGAGTAACAGACTCGTCACAATCCAACTGTATGTAAACTGTACGTACGCTCCAAGAATTAAGAACCTCTGCAATTGGGTCTTCGTTAATCATATCTATCTGGTCATAAGGAACATTGTCAACGATGTCGGCTGTTCCTGCGCGAAGCTCTGCCATACGAGAACCGGCCTCGGATACGCTACGCCAAAGTACCTTCTTAATGGCAACCTCTTCACCCCAATGTCCTTCGAATGCCTCTACAGTAAGCTCGCTGCCTCCCTCACTGCTAACAAACTGATACGGGCCGGTACCAATTGGTTCAAGACCAAATTGATCTTCGCCTACCTCTTCGATATACTCAGGAGGCACTGCAACTGCCGGCCAAGAAGCCATTTTGCCAAGTAACAGCGGATCTTCAACTGTAGTTACAACCCTTAAAGTAGTATCGTCGACAACTATAACTTCTTCAATAGTTGTAAAGTTATGAGCATTTTGCGCATTGATTTCAGGAATCATAGCACGATCTAAAGAATACTTCATAACGCTTGCATTAAATTTCTCACCATTGTGGAATTCAACATCACTACGCAGCTTAAACTCCCATGTCAAAGGATCTATCTGCGTCCACTCGGTTGCAAGCTGTGGTTCAAAACCGGTGTCTGTACGCTTAACCATGTTTTCAAACATGTTAGACAGCACGCTTGCCAGTGTAGTACCTGCATGAATTTGTGGATCTAACGAATTAAAACCTGCCTGACCATAGATAATTACCAAATCATCACGTTCGGAGACTTCTGTTGGTGTTTCAGGGGTACCGCCGCTGCTTGAAGGGGTGCCGGAATCAGGGGTGCTGGCGCTGCTGCAACTGGTAAGCAAAAATGTTGCGACTAAAATAATTGCTAAAACTTTGCGAAAAAACTGTACAGACATTTAATTTCCTCCTACTTATTATAATTCGTATTATCTTCTGAAAACTACACGCCAACCCCTTATTTGTTTATAAGTTTTGTCGCATAGTCAACATTCATTTTTAAAATGCTAAAACTGAACTATCGCTATATTTCGCCTGCAAAATGACATGCCACCAAATGTTTATCATCGCCCATTGGTAACAGTGGCGGTTGCTGTTCACGACACTTGGCTTGTGCCCACTGGCAACGTGGGTGAAACCTACATCCGGCAGGTGGGTCTTTTGGGCTTGGCGGCTCACCCGGCAGTATAGTACGCTGCCTCTCTTTTTCCACAGTCGGGTCAGGCGCCGTTGCCGCCGAAATTAAAGCTCTGGTGTACGGATGACCTGGCCGGTCATAAAGAGCTTCCTTGTCAGACAGCTCCACAATCTGCCCCAAATACATAACTGCTATACGATTGCTGATATGCTTAACAACTGCCAAGTTATGTGAAATAAACAGATATGATAAAGAAAACTGTTGTTGAAGTTCTTTAAGCAGGTTGATTATCTGTGCTTGAATTGATACATCCAAAGCCGAAACCGCCTCGTCACATATAATAAACCCAGGGTTAAGTGCAAGCGCACGAGCAATTCCGATACGTTGTCGTTGACCACCCGAAAACTCATGTGGATAACGGCTAAGGAAAGCTGAATCCAACCCCACCAGCTTAATTAATTGTTCCACCTTTTCTCGTCTTTCCTGCTTGCTATACATGTTATGGATTACAAATGGTTCCTCTAGCACCTTATAAATTTTCTTTTTGGGGTTTATCGAAGAATAAGGGTCCTGAAAAATCATTTGCATCTTACAATACTGTTGGCGCATCTGATGTTGGTTGAACTTTGCCAAATCCTGCCCTTCAAAAAGAATTTGTCCCTGAGTGGGTTTATATACCCCCATAATGGTTCGTGCCAGTGTAGATTTTCCACACCCGCTTTCGCCAACCAGCCCCAGTGTTTCACCTTTATATAGCTTAAAAGAAATCTGATCTACTGCTTTTGTTACACTTGATGGCTCTCTGTTTAACAGTCCTTTAAAGCCGTAAAAGTACTGAGACAAATCATTTGCTTCCAATACTACTTTATTCTTGGTTTCGTCAAGCATTATCTACCCCTCCCTCATGCAACCAACAGGCCACTTGGTGATGATTCCCAACCTCCATCAGTTGTGGACATTGCTTTTTACATCGTTCCATTCCTTGTGTACATCGAGGTAAAAAAGGACAACCATCTCCCAACGAGCTAAGATCCGGTGGATTACCCTGAATGCTGGAAAGCATCTCGATATTATCATCCAACCGTGGTATTGACGCCAGCAAACCTTTTGTGTATGGGTGTGTAGGCATTTGGTATAGCGTTCTTACATCGCCACTCTCTATTACATGTCCGGCATACATCACATTAACTCTATCAGCCAAGGCTGCAAGCACTCCCAAGTCGTGAGAAATCCAGATAACACCCATTTCTACCTCACGTTGCAGTCGCTTAACCAACTCTATAATTTGTAGCTGGACAGTCACGTCAAGCGCTGTCGTTGGTTCGTCAGCAATAAGTAACTTTGGGTTGCACGAAAGTGCAATTGCAATCATTACACGTTGGCGCATACCACCTGAGAACATATGTGGATAGGCATTCAGGCAATCTTGCGGGGATGGAATACCAACCCATTGCAAAAGTTCTATCGCACGCTCTCTTGCCTGTTGTTTTCGCATTCCCAAATGGCTTCTTAACACTTCGGTAATCTGTTCGCCCACCGTTAAAACCGGATTAAGAAAGGTGAGTGGATCTTGAAAAATCATTGCCATTCCGGTGCTACGCACCTTACGCAATTCATCCTCACTTCGTCCCACAAGCTCCTGTTCGCAAAATTTTACACTGCCTCCGGTTATCTTTCCGGGGCGGGCAATTAATCCCATAACAGCCTGGCAGGTGACACTTTTGCCACATCCTGACTCTCCGGCCAAACCAAGTACCTCACACGAGTCTACATGAAACGAAACATTGTCTACAGCCGCTACTGTGCCTCGGTCAGTAAAAAATTTGACCTGTAATCGTTCTACCTCCAGCAGATGTGCCATCCTATAAACCTCCTGTTCTAACCTATTTGCTTGCCAATAAACAACCTTTATTAAACAGTGATATCATAAAGATTTTCTTCAGAATTAGTACTTAGCAACGTGGCAATCATAAACACCTGTCGAGGTCGTCCGCGTGTTGGCCCTTGTTGCTCTCCTACCACCTTCACCGCACCGCCATCCAAAAGATCTTTTAGCACACGTCTGGCACTACGTGGAGTAATCCTTAAACCTTCTGCTACATCAAGTGCTGTAAACTGCTCGTTCGCTTTAATCGAGGCAATAGAAACTATGCGATTAAGGGTAGCAACTCCAACTCCACACTGCTTTGCTAGTGCAATCCACGTAGGATTGTTGGAGGCACTTTTGTAACCAAGCGTCGGTCTGCCGGCAACCATAATTGTAGTTTGACCATCCTCGGCTACACAGTAGCATCCTTCGCCGCCGTTCTGTTGAGCAAGCGCCAAGCCTCGTCGGGCATTTCGTTCGGCAGCATTTGCCATTACACCGTATCCAATCCCAATACTAACTGAAAAACCATTAATTCCACTAATATCTGCAAGAAGCGGCATTTGCTGATTTGTTTCTGTTGCCTGTTCCATCATCCCTCGTGTTGTGGTTAAAGACATTTCCGTGTCATTTTCAATTCTAAATGATGCGTGTATGATTTCACAAAAAGAGATAAAATTATCCATTATGGTAAGTAGATGTCGCTTACTTTGATATGGAACATCTCCATCTTTTGCATTGGAAGTCAGCTTGAGAATACCACGACAAATTTGGAAATCGTTTGAAGTAGCTTTTGCCGCAACGCTACGCATTCGCAGCAGTGCATCCCTAATAGCTGATTTAGTAATTTTACAACGGTACGCACTAAGTCCCGCTGCCTGTAGAGCATCGTTTGCCGAAGCAAGGCATGTCACTGCAAAGTCGGTTAAGCCTTTTTCTTGTAAAACCGCATGAAAATCTACCAATTGCTGGGTTGTTGACTCAGATGTGTAAGCGTAGGTGTAGATAGAACAATCCTCAATACCCCAATCCTCCAACACTGTCTCCAAACCCGTTTGCGAAACAAAATCTGCCGAAAACCGCACCCCTTCCAGTGGTTCATTTATTACTGCACGAGGTCCACATAACAGTTGAAGTATAGACAAAGGAGAAATCGCAATATAGTCTACCATTAATGACGGAGGAATTATCCCTTGACACATATGGAACGGAACCGGTCCGGTAAATAAAATGGCATCTACATTTTGTAACGTTCCAATTAATTCTATCGTATTTGATTCATGCTGATAAGGATAAGCTATTAATTTCAAATCTGAAAAAAGCATCAAATGTTTTTGTTGATATAGTTGCACTAGCTCAACCAAATCCGGAGGTCCTATTACAGCGATTTTTGTAACCATAGCGGTCTTTTGTCCTTAAATAGTCCTTTATTTGTTAGCGTAATTATAGCCTAAAGATATCTACTATGTCAACTCTTTTTTTCTCTTTCACAAAATATTTGTGAAAATAGTATAAGTAATCTTTGTTATATTTGGTGATTTTGTCGTAAAAAAACGAAATCATCTACTCGCTACAATTAAGGACATTTACCGCATAATCATACTATATCCGATATTTTTATCTTATAATAGTTTAAAAAAAGATATAGCTCTTCATTGTGTTTAAACTTGACTCCATCCAATACACAACCCAAAAATAAAAGCGTTCTGTAAACACACGTTTAATATTTGTTGGTAATAAACTAAAACAGTTACTTAAAATGTTTTAAATAAACGGTAACAAATGTTACCGAAATAACTGCATTATATGATATAATACAGTTATACTATATTTACATAAGGGGGGAATTTATAATGAATAATATAAACCCAAATGAAACAATCTACAATCTTACAGAAAATCATCCTGAAGCGATTGATATATTAGTGTCTTATGGTATGGACAAGCTAAGCAATCCTATTATGAGAAATACTATCGGAAAAACAATGACATTGAAAACTGTTTGCGAGATGAAAAGCATAGATTTAAATGAGGTAATTAATAAAATAACTAAAGCAATTTCAAAAAAGGATTGCGAGAAAGTAACAGTAAAAGGCATACTTCCTTGCCCAATCAGAATTCCGCTTATCGACAAAATTGATGAATTTATAGAAAGAAATGAATTAACTGTAGAGTATACTTTGCCTGCTGCAAGCATGGGACTTGATTGGCTTACAGCCGAAACAAACAAAAAGGAAAATCTAGCCGATATTTATTTGTCGGCAGGGTTTGGGCTATTTTTTGATAAAAACCAAATAGGTAAATTTGCACGGGAAGGAGTTTTTAAAAGTGAAGATTTTGAGTATAACGAAGAATTTAAGCACTTTAAAGACCCTAATAATATCTATACAATTTTAGGGGTAGTGCCTGCTGTTTTTATGGTAAACACCGAACTGTTAGACGGCAGACCTATGCCTATGAGATGGAGCGACTTATTAGACGATAAATATAACGGTGAAATTGCAGTTCCGATGAAAGATTTGGATTTGTTTAATGCATTACTTTTAGGACTTTACACCACTTACGGCAAAGAAGCCATTGTAAAACTCGGGCAGGCAGTTGTCAAAGACATGCACCCTGCCGAAATGGTTAAAAATGCAACCGCAAATAAAACCCCGTTAATTTCCATAGCTCCGTACTTCTTTGCATCTATGCTTAAGGAAAATGACACTATGAAGGCTGTTTGGCCTTGTGATGGTGCAATAGCAAGCCCCATTTTTTTAATATCCAAAATGGAAACTTATGATAAGCATAAGCAATTTTTAGATTTTTTAAAATCTAATGAGATAGGAAATATACTATCGTCAAACGGACGATTTCCCTCAACAGTTATAGGCGTAAATAATAATTTAAGTGAGGATAAAAAATTTATCTTCAGTGGCTTTGAATTCATTAATAACAATGATGTTGCAAAGCTGTTAAATGAACTGGAGAATTTGTTTTACGGAAAGGAAAACACATGAATTTAGCGATAGTATCGGGACCACCGTCTTCCGGAAAAACAATGGTAATACTAAAAACAATTGATGCATTAAGAGAAAGAGGCGTGTCTGTTGGAGTTGTAAAGTTTGACTGCTTACAAACAGATGATGATATTATTTACGAAAAGGCAGGCATACCTGTGAAAAAAGGCGTTTCAGGTTCAGTGTGCCCCGACCACTTTTTTGCCACAAACATAGAAGAAGTAGTTAAATGGGGAAATGATAATAATTTTGATTTATTAATTACCGAAAGTGCCGGGCTTTGTAATCGTTGCTCTCCATATATTAAAGAGATAAAATCTGTTTGCGTTATAGATAATTTATCAGGAATTAACACCCCTAAAAAAATAGGGCCTATGTTAAAACTTGCAGACATTGTTGTAATTACAAAGGGTGATATTGTTTCACAAGCAGAGAGGGAAGTTTTTGCAAGAGGCGTTTATATCG
>CAYJKY010000064.1:0-14539 GCA_964370825.1 uncultured Oscillospiraceae bacterium | reverse complement strand
TTTTGTATGCACAATACTGCGATATGTACAAGTTGATATTGTACATCACCCCATCATTGACATTCGTATAAATATTTAAAATTGCTGAACAAAAAAGTTATTGTATTTTGACTGTTTACAACGTATAATACAATTATATCAATATTACCATTCAAAATATTGCGTGGTTTTTTAGAAATATTGCTCTTTATTTGTCTAATAAGTTTTAAATGTGCAAATCAAAAAGAAACAGGTGGTCGAAAAGTGCTGAGCTATAATCTTGACATCACAAACAACTCTGTTTGGATTGAATCCACTCAGAGTGCTTTTGCAAAGTCGTTTCCATTCTTTTGCCTTGAATTTGGCGAGTTTTACGCACAAGCGAATTTTTTACCGAACGTGATTATAAAGGCGCTTATTGGATGATTTACACTGTAAGCGGAGAGGGTGAACTCATCTATCAAAACGATAAAATACAATTAACTCCGGACAGTATCTATATTAATGATTGCAAAAAATACCAACATTACCGCACAGTTTTCAAGGCTGTGCAGGCTTAGTCCTTTGCGTTACAAAAAAGAGCATTATTTTATAGTTTAGGAATGCAGGGGATTATAATTGTCTATATCTTTTAAAAACCAGCATCTTGTTATTCTCTACTACCAAGGATTTTATTGCTCCTTTTGAGTTATCCATAACCAAATCACCGCCCTTTTGTGCAGTAAGCGATAAGTGACATCGCTCACCTGTTAAAAACCATACTTCACCCGTGCCGGCATAGTCTTTTGCCTCGAATGCATCACTCGGATAGTCGTACCACCAGTGCCCTATCTGTTGTTTATCACTGCCGAGCATCCTGTTTAAAACCCCGCTTCTTTCAAAGCTGTAGCTAAAACCATCACTTCCCCATTCGCCGCATATCTCCTTTGCAAATGGCCCCGGGGGTGTGTCGGTGTCGGGTAGATAGTTGAGATGTGCTATGTCGATTACCGGCTCCGGAGCACCCTTTATGAAGGTGTCGGAAAGATAAAACATTTTAACTTCATCGACATATATCTTTATCTTCACCAAGGAGGTAGCGTCGATTTCGATTGGTTTTTCATATACAGCACTGTTTTTTGTTGGCTCACTACCATCAAGGGTGTATGTGATGCGATAATCGCCCGACAAGGTTGTATACACACATAGTTCGGTCTTTTCAGCAAAATAACGTTTGCCGAGAAGTCCGGCTACATATATTTCACTATCAGCGCAGATATCACCTAAAATATACAGGCATTTCCCGTTGAAAGCCCGTCTTTTTGTGCTTTTCATGTCGGATAAATCAAGTGAATTTCCGTTGTCGGAACCGAGCAATCGGCAGTTATTAATATATATCTCCGTTAAACAATCGGCATAGGGCACCTCTGTGCCATTTTTATCGATAACGGTACAGACGGCCTCTTTTAAGGTTGTATCGCTTGCTAACTTTGATGTGTCCACCGACAATTTTGCAGGAGTTAGTGCGGTTTTATAGGATTTTTCCGCAGCCGGTTGAGCGTTGTTATATGCCTTTGCGGTTAACTCACCCGGTCGGTATCCCACAAGCCATTCTAAATTTTTGCTATCGCCTCTTGTTTTGCGACCGAGTGAAACGTCGTTTAAAAACAGCTCTGCCTCATCACAATTTGTATATACATGAATCGGTATCTCGGTGCCGAGCGGCATATCCGGATGCGTCCAGTGCGGTAGCAGATGAACCATCGGCTTATCCGACCACATGCTTTGATAGAGGTAATAATGATCTTTTTCAAAGTTTGCGGTGTCGATTATGCCAAAACTGTAGCTTTTGCTCGGTTGTTCACACAGTCCACACTCACCGAGATAGTCAAAACCTGTCCAGCGAAACTCGCCGCAAAGATAGTCAAACCGTTCACTCAAGGACCAAGAATCTCTAACACTTGTGCGAACACCGCAGTTATCGTAAGAGGAGCAAAAGGTGATATCACCGTCAAAAAACACTTCATTTTGAGTGAGGTTTTCTATCTCTATCCTTGGTAGATTATGGTCTCGCCACCAGGTTTGGGTGCGATAAAAACCACGTGTTTGAAAGGTGTGCGGAGCCTCGGTTGCGATAAACAGCTGTTCGGGACGTTTTTCGTGGTCACGCTCGTACACAAAACACGCACCGCCGCCGTCGTTATACCCTGCTATGTCCAATACGGCACGGTTCTTATCCGACTCCTCGTCCACACCCTGCACACCGCAGGTTACAAGACGTGTCGGGTCGAGTTGGTGGATTATACCCATCAATTCCTTTGTCATATCTGGGTTCATTTGTGTAACCTCATTACCGATGCTCCACATAAATATACTGGGGTGATTTCTGTCTCGGACTATCAGATCACTTAGATCTTTTTTGCAATTATCCGCCCAGTCCTCACCATAGTCGTGATCTGCCTTGACGATGTCCCATCCATCGAAACTCTCGTCCATAACAAGCAAACCCAGCTCGTCGCAAAGCTCATAAAAACATATGTCGAATGGATTATGCGCTGTACGCACAGCATTGCATCCCATCTCTTTTAACATCAACAACCGTTTTCGCCACATCGCTTTTGGCACAGCTGCACCGAGACAACCTGCGTCGTGGTGGAGACATACCCCTTTGATTTTTATGTTACGTCCATTTAAAAACATACCCTTGTGTGGAACAAACTCCACCGTTTTTATTCCGAACCGCGCGGTAGCGGTGTCGGATTGACCATCCTTGGATATGCACACCTCACAGCTATATATATTTGGTGTATCTATATCCCAAAACGCAGGGTTTAAAATCTTTAGTTTGTTGTGGTTTTCCACAATAGCGACATTGTCACCATTCGGTGAAAAGATTTTTATGGTTATCTGCGTGCCATCGGGATATTCTTCGCTAAGATTTACGGTTACATCGCACGAATTTTTCCTGATATCATCGCATACTATCTGCACTCCATGTGGCGGTATCGACAGCTCGTTGCCGGTATAAAGCCAAACATTTCGTGTGATACCGCAGCCGTTATACCACCGACTTGATGGTTCGGCACTGTTATCCACCCTAACTGCAATGAGATTTAATCCGGTTTTTAAAAAAGGCTTTACATCATACCAAAAGCTGCTATAGCCATAAGCTCGACCGCCAATCTCAACTCCGTTTATATATATTGTGCTCCTGCGATATATGCCCTCGAAATAAAGTATTGTCCTGTTGTCAAGTTCCTCCTCGGTGACAAAAAAAGCCTTGCGATACCAGCCGACACCGCATTTTGCATATGCCCCTTGAAAGGCGCTGTTATTCAGTTTTTCGAATGGGTAATCGGTACTCCAGTCATGCGGAATATTTACTCCCTGCCACAGGTGAGGGGTTGCAAAGGAATAACTGTTTGACTCAACATCCTGTAAACAAAATTCCCAGCCGTTGTTAAATGATGATTTTTTCATAAATATGTCCTTATTATAACAATTTAATACTTTTCAAGATCGGGTTTTTATCTGCCTTTGGAAATACAAACTTTAGATCTTTTATATCCTTGACTGATAGTTCAAGCTGTGTACTGTTTGGTAAAAGTTCTACACTGCGCACCTCGCCGTTAATAAATATATTTATCATAATTGACGAAGCGATTTGTGAGGCAAATTTAACACAAAGTGTTTTTTTGCCCTCACAATTAATTATATTCGGATAGTACAGCTCAGCATTATCCTCGACAACCCTTACTCCGAAAACATTGTCGGTGAGTTCGAATTTTTGCACACCTTTTGCCGAAAAGTAGCATGCCGCCGATATTTCCCTATCTGCAAAATACTGTCCAACACCGCATTCCTCAATTTTAATAGGTGCAATTGTGCCATCTGATTTATAGTGAACATAGCTTATCCATGAATCGCGGAAATACCGATTGCCGCTGCCACTCATGTCGCAATAGGTGAAGTACCACTGTTTGTTCCACTCAAAAAAGTTGCCATGTCTGCCTTGTTTAAAGCCGTTCGGCCATGTCGCTGTTTTAAATGTAACGTCAATATTTTCTTCCGACACGATACAGTCGCTATAATCATATGGGCCATAGAGGTTTTTTGACATGGCATAGAATGCACCCCACGAGAGATAGTAGTTCCCATTATAATAATGAAGATAAGGCTTGTCGTCCGTCCACCCCTCGCCATAAGGACCGGCGGGATTGTTGACGATGAGCTCACGCGGGGTCTCGTCTAAAGATTGCATATCGTCGCTCATCTTGGCAATATAATAATCTCCCTTGCCAAATATTATATAGACATCCTCACCCTCTTTGTAAAAAGCAGGGTCATAGACAGAATAGTCGTCGTTGCTCGGTATAAGAGGTTTTTTCAGCCGATCGACCCACGGTCCGGTCGGGGTATCACTTTCCACTATACCTATCTGCGATTTGCCGTCACACATGTCGGAAAATACCCAGTAGTATCTCCCATCCTTGCACACAGCATCGGTTGCCCAGCAACTGTTTGTCGGTTTGCCTATATAGGTGTCTTCCGGTTTTAATATACACTCCTCGCTCCATGTCACAAGGTCATTTGACGAATAGACATACCAATCCGGCATGATAAACTCGGTGCTGTCGGCATAAGCATCGTGAGAGGCGTACATGTATGCTTTTTCATTAAAAATATAGATATGAGGGTCACAGATACCCTTACCCCAAGTGTTTTTCATTTCTCTCCTTTATACAAGACTAAATTTCACCGTACTTGTGTTCTTGCAGTTAGTGCCGACGTGTATTAAAAAAGTTCCTTTTTCTGCTTTTTTGATGTTGTCGGCTCCGGTGAATGCGAGCATTTCGGCATCTACTGTAAACGATATAGTACGTGTTTCACCTGTTTTTATATAGACACGTTCAAAACCTTTAAGTTCTCGCGTCGGTCTCGTCACACTTGCTGTCGGGTCGGTAATGTACATCTGCACAACCTCTTCCCCGTCGGTATCTCCGATGTTTGTAATATCTATTGACACGGTGATTTTTTCGTCTGCCAACATGCGCTCTTTATCTAAACTAAGATTGCTGTATCTAAACTCGGTATAGGAAAGACCATGCCCAAACCAAAAATACGGCTCGTTTTCTTCAAAAAGATATCCCTTTAAAAATCCGGTTGGTTTTTGGCTGTAATATCCCGGCAAAAATCCGCTGTTTCGCACGATGGTCACCGGTAGTCGACCGGCGGGATTTACATCGCCGAACAGCACATTTGCCATGGCGTGGCCTGTCTCTTGCCCTAAATACCACCCCTCTAAAACAGCCGGAGCATTGTCGTAAACATACCCGCAGGAAAGGGGTTTGCCGTTAATTAGCACAACAACCACCAGTGTTCCGGTAGCAAGAACACGTTTTAAAAGCTCGTTCTGATTGCCCACAAGGTCAAGAGAGGCATTATCGCCGTAATGCGGTTGGAGCGTCACCGCCTCACGGCTGGTATTTGGCGAACCGCCAAGACAGACTATGGCAACATCCGATTGTTTGGTGATTTCTACCGCCTGCTCTATGCTTTGTTTTTCCTCATCAAGAGTATAAAGTTTTGGGTTGCTAAGTCCGTCTTCCACCTCGGTTTCCAGCACCTTGTCGGCAGAGGTTATGTGACAACCTTGTTGATAAACCACCTCACAACTGTTACCCACATAGTCCTTTATACCATCGAGAATACTAACACCGACATTCGGTCTTGTGCTGTAGTAGCTAAACTCCACCGGATCGGCATTTGGACCGATAACCGCTATTTTGTTTAATGACTTGATGTTTAAAGGGAGTGTTTTGTTCTCATTTTTCAAAAGTATAATTGTTTTTTCAGCCGCCTTTTGTGCCAGCTTGACATGCTCATTTGACCTGACAATATCCTCGGCACGCTCTTCATCTACATATGGGTTTTCGAAAAGTCCAAGACAGAATTTAAGGCGCAAAATTCTTTTAACAGTATTATTTAACGTCTTTTCAAGTTCGAGATTTTTTTCGACTGCCTGAGCTAAATATTTGTATGCCGAACCCCATGGCAAATCCATGTCGACACCGGCCTCGAGCCCCATTGCCGCGGCATCAATCCTGTTGTCGACGACATGGTGTAATATATTAAGTCGCTCAACATCATTGTAGTCCGACACGACAATGCCCTCAAACCCCCATTCGGTGCGCAATATGTCGGTTAACAGTCGTTTGTTGCCGTGGCAGGGCACACCGTCTATTTCGGCATGGGATGGCATAACACCGAGCATACCGGATTTTTTTATCGCAACCTCAAAGGGTGGCAAAATCTCATCACGCAACATTCGCTCGGTAATAACTGTCGGTGCAAAGTTGCGTCCACCGTCAATCTGTGCATAACCGGCAAAATGTTTTGGCGATGAGACAATGTGCCCCTCCTCCACGCCGTTTTTACCGCCCTGTAAACCTTCGACCGCCGCCTGACCCATGCTTGTCACGAGATAGGTGTCCTCGCCGAAAGTCTCTTCAATTCTGCCCCATCGTGGGTCGCGTCCGATATCCAACACCGGAGTAAATGCCTGATGTCCCCCACGTGCCCTTGTTTCAACACCGATTGCATTATAGACCGATTTTACAAGATCGGTGTCAAACGTGCCGGCAAGTCCAATCGGTTTTGGGAACATTGTTGAGCCTTTGGCGAGGTGGCCGTTTAAACACTCGTCCTGTGCCAACACCGGTATCTGCAATCTTGTGTTTTCCATTACATGTCGTTGCAGGGCGTTGCGATATTTTGCCATACCTTTTGGGCTTAGCTTTTTTCCCGGCAGTTGAAATGCACCCATGCCGTCACACATACGTGTTATCAGTTCCTCTTTAATAATTTCACCACGCTCCATTACCGCCTGTTCTTCCTCCTGTGATAGTGAGAGTGCAGACGGGTCGATGGATATAGTTTGGGCAATCTTTTCCTCGAGTGACATTCTTACGATAAGGTCACTCACCCTATCCTCAATCGGTATTGATGCATTTTTGTATAACATATATTTCCTTTCTATAGCAATCCCCTGACACTGTAAGCATCAGGGGAAAATTAATTATACTATCCCTTAATCGCACCCGACATAAGGCTCTTTTGTATCTGCTCACTAAAAATAAAATATATGATTAGGGTTGGCAGAAGTGCTATAACCATTGCCGCGCCGATAACTCCCCAGTTGATGAAGTAATCACTTTGATAAGACATGATGGCGACCGGCAGGGTGCGCAGTTCGCTTTTTGAGTTAAATACCATGGAGAACATCAACTCATTCCAAGAACTCATGTAGACGAAGATGGACACCGTAGCAATTACGGGACGCAAGAGTGGCATGATGATAACATAAAATATTCTGTATGGCCCACAACCATCTATCCTTGCCGCTTCGTCCAAATCTTTCGGTATGCCGTTTATAAAGCCGGAGATTATAAATGTTGCCTGCGGGATTGCAAAGGCTGTATAGGATATTATAAGTGAAAAATAGCTGTTCAGCAACCCTAAATCACGAAACATAAGAAAGAGCGGTAGCAGTGCGGCATGTACTGGTATCATGATTCCAACCGTAAAATACAAAATCATCTGTTTGCCAAACTTAAAACCGAGTCTTGTTGCGGCATATGCCGACATACAGGAAAAAATTATAGTTGCCACAATGGTTACCGAGGTAACAATCAGGCTGTTGAAAAGTGCAGTGCCTATCTCAAGGTTTTCAAAAACTGTAGTATAGTTTTCGAATCGAAAAACCGAGGGTAGGGACAGTGCCGACGAGCTGAAAATCTGGTCATTATCCTTGAGTGAAAAGGTAATTAGCCAATAAATGGGAAAAACCTGTACAACGGTATAAACAGTGAGAAATATCATGACGAACGGATGAGTTTTTTCAAGGCCACTGCTTTTTTTAAATAACTTATTCAATGCGGCACCTCCTTACAATTCGTCTGATTTTTTGAATATCTTATTAATGCCAATCGCGTACAAAAGACAGAATGCGATGATAACAACGGTCATGGAACTGCCCAGACCATGCTGATGTTTGTCGAATGTGGTTAGGAACATGGTGAGGGTTGGCACCTCGGTCATATTCATCGGTCCACCCCTTGTAATCAGATATATAAGGTCAAAAGCCTTCATAGAACCAACCACCATAAATGTTGCACATATCTTAATTGCAGGCATAATCATCGGTATTGTTATTCTTGTTGCAAGCTGAAAAGGTGTTGCTCCATCGATACTTGCAGCCTCGTTTATGTCGTGAGATATCCCTTTTACTCCGGTGTATAGGATAAGCATGTAATATCCCATCCACTGCCAAAGCCCGGGAAAAATAACCGACAAAAGCGCCGTCTCGGTATCTACCGTCCAATTTCGGCCTTCCATGCCAAGTATATATAGAAACTCGTTAAAAAGTCCATACTGTGGGTCATACATCTTTTTCCAGAGCTGTGCGGTAATTGCCGTCATGATAAGAACCGGAATAAAATATGCGGTGCGAAAAAATTTCTCGAACTTTGTCACACGAGAGATAATTATCGCGATAAAAACAGCAATGGGAAGTTGAACAAAAAGTGCTACTCCTGCAAATGCAAAAGAGTTTAAAATTGCCTGTCTGAATGCAGTTTTTGTTGAGGTGAAAAGTGTGACATAATTTTCGAACCCGATAAATATCTGCTCACCAATTCCATCCCAGTCAAGTAGGCTATAGTAAAACGATGCAAATATTGCTATAACGGCAAAGGAGGTGTAGAGTAAAAATGCCGGAGCAAAAAAGATTACGGTGGCAATCCTGTTCTGACCGTTTAGTGTTTTCGTCTTGTTACGCATACTAAATTTCTCCGAAAAATAAAGGTTGTGGCGAAACTTCAATTATTTCGCCACAACCCACCAAAAATTAATTTATGAATATAGTGTGTTGTATTGCTCTAAGAACTCATCGGGGGTAATGTTGTTTAGGGCAAGTGCGGTGCAAAGATCAGATACGTTGGTCATAATATCGGCAGGACGTCCCTCAGCACCGGCATATGCGATATTGCCAAACTCACCTGTCATAGCAGAGAAATCTTTGTAGAGCTGTGCCTGTGCACTGTCGTCCCACTCATCCGAGATGTAACCGACCTGATGAGAACCGAATTCATAGTAAAAACGAGAAGATTCGCTGGACATGTGGTATGCGAGGTCAAATGCTTTATCAGGAGCTTCGGTGTTAGCGGCTACAGCCCACTGAACTATGTAGGAACCCATTGCATCAGTACCGAATTCGGTGTTGTCGTCTAACTGGAAGAATGTCGGCACGATGGAGTTGTTGCCGGCAATCGCAGAATCCGCACCCTCAAACATACCGATAAATCCGGCGTTGAGAATTGCAATCGGATACTGGGCGTTTGTGAAGGTAGATGCTGCCTCCGGATTTGTAAGCGTAAAGGATACATCGCTAAATCCGCCTGCCGCACCGATATCATATAGCATCTGTGCCGCTTCAAGCTTTGTCGCGTCGTCTATAACGGTGTTGTCTGCATATCCTTTCAGTACCGTTTCAGAACCTACCATGCGGATAAGAATGCTATCATATACTGCTGTCATCTGATGAGCCTGTCCGCCGCCCATAATTATCGGATCGATACCGGCGGCTACGAAGGAGTCGATAGCGCTCATCAGCTCATTATAGGTTGTGGGAACATCTATGCCATTGTCGGCAAACATCTGATCATTAATATGAAAAGTTTGATACCAGCCGTTGTCCGGGAGTCCGTACTGAATTCCACCGTATGTAAGTCCATCGAGCGAGCCGGGCTTAATGCTTGCCATGATTTCGTCGGTCATGTAAGGTGCCATGTCCATAAAGCTGCCATTCTCGGCTATGTCTTGCGACCAACCTGCACCCCATGTCAGAAATACGTCGGGTAGCTCGTTTGCAGCGGCGGCGGTGCGAAGACGGGTTTTTTGGTTGTCAACCGTCTGACCGGAATCGGAAAGCTCCACATCGGGGTTAGCCGCACGGAACGACTCTACCGCTTCCATAACCGCTAATGCTGATGGATCTTCGGGGTTTGTTGCACAGTGCCAGACTTCCATCTCGATAGTCTCACCGGATGTCTCCTCTACCGGAGCCTCACTTGTGGGTGCATCTTCTGCCGGTGCCTCGGATGCAGGTGTTTCTTCTGCGGGTGCACATGCGGTCATTGCCAGCATCAAAGCACCGGACAATAACAGTGCGAGCAAAGATTTCTTCTGTTTCAAATCAATTCCTCCTAAATGGTTTGTGATTTCTTGTCTATAATATAACACAATTTATAACATCTTGTAATCGAAATTGGTTACCTTAATCTTTAAAATTTTTACCTGTTTGCCGTTATAGTTGTTTTTTAGATAAGATTTGCTTGAAAAATGTTTTTTTGTGACTATAATGAATTATATGACATATAAAGTTGGAGGTCACTTTGATAAGAAAATCGCTTGTTGCAAAATTTTCGGTTATCTGTCTTTTGATTTTAAGTGTTACACTCACCATCATGGTTCTAATTTATGAGTATATTTATACTGTAGAATATGAGGCGAGTGTACTTGATGCCTCTTCACGCACACTATATTCAATGAACAGCGCTCTTAATTCACTGATAAAAGAGGTGTCCACATTTTCCACCTCGGTATTGGCAGAAAGCACGGTACATGAACTTATTAACGAAAACAATATGCAGTACGACGTCACCAATGAAATTCGCCTCGAAACACTTTTATATCAGCTCAGCACCTCCACAGAAAAGATAACTTCAATCAATATTTTTGATCTAAACAATCATCAATACAGCACCTACCCAAACAATCTTTATATGCCGAGCGAAGAACCGTCCGACTTTCGGGGAGAAGATTGGTATGCAGAAGTTGCAAACATGAAAGGCGGTGTAACCGTCGTCACATGGATTAGTGAAGAACAGGGCTTTGACGGCTATCCCGGAATAAAGATAATCAGACAGCTTATCGACCCCGACACCTTAAAACAGAACGGTCTTGTTTCCTTTGGCATTGGGAATGATGTTCTGAACAGCACCTTTTCAGCTTTCACAGAGAATTACGATGCCACACTGTTTCTTCTTGATCCAGACGGTGAAAAACTGGCGGAATTTAATCCGAGGGAGGGAATTGACACCGACGGTATAGATTTATCATTTTTTGATAGTGGTAGCCGGTTTATTGACATCGGTGATACGCGGTATGCTCTGGATGTCATCAAAAACAATTCCACCGACCTGACCATGGTCAGCTTATCGCCCATTTCCGGTTTTGGAGACTCCACCGAGGATATCCGATTCATGACATTAATTATACTTATCGGCGGTGTGAGTATCGCACTGCTCGGTATACTGATAGTCACGCGCCGACTTCTGCGCCCAATCCACGCCCTGTCTGACAGCATGAGCAGGGTTATTGAAAAGGGAGAGTTTGTGCCGGTCACGATAAAAACCGGCACCGATGAGATTGGGGTGCTAAAAGATATATATAACAAGATGATAGAGACGACACAGATATATCTGTCCAACTCGATTTTGCAGGAAAAACAGAAAAGAAAAAGTGAGATGAAAGCACTTCAAGCACAGATAAAACCTCATTTTTTGTACAATACATTTGATGCGATAAGCTATCTTGCGTTACAGGGTGACAACGAGACGGTCTATCATGCGATAAGTCAGTTATCGGCATATTATCGACTGAGTTTAAGTAACGGCAAGGAGTATATACCTCTCTCGGACGATGTCAAATTGATAAAACAGTATGAAGAAATATTGAAAATTCGTTACCCCGATGCATTTGTAGTAACATATGAAACAGACGATGAAGCCGACCGGTATCTGCTACCGAAACTTACTTTACAGCCGTTTGTGGAAAATGCAATACATCATGGCATATTCCCGCTTGGAGAGACCGGTATCATAACACTTAAAAGCAGACTTTCAAAAGAGACAGTTGTTATAGAAATTGTCGACAACGGAGTTGGAATGCCCAAAGAAAAGATAGACTATCTGCTCGACCCCGAACCATCAAAATCAAACAGCAGTTTTGGGGCACGCTCTACAATAGAACGCATACGATTATTGTACGGTTCTGATTGCAACATCAATATAGAAAGCATACCCAATAAAGGTACCACCGTTACCATTGAAATACCCGCAAAGGAAATAATGATATGAATAAACTGCGAGCACTCATAGTGGATGATGAAATCCTGGTGGCAAATCTACTTTCAAGCAGTGTTAACTGGGACGAATTCGACATAGAAAAACCGAGGGTAGCCACCGCTGTCGACGACGCATTGTCACTCTTAGAGGAAGAACAGTTCGACATACTGTTTACCGATATCAACATGCCGATAGTAAACGGTCTGGTCTTTGCCCGCAAGGTTGCTACAGAGTATCCTAATATTCAAATTATTGTTGTCTCGGGTTATGACGACTTTGAATATGCAAGGGAAAGCGTAAGTATCGGCGTTTTAGAATATATTCAAAAACCTATAAGACCGGATGAGATACGCTCGGCGGTTTTAAGGGCAAAGGAAAACATACTTAAAAGCAGAAAAAATGTAGACGAGTACGCAAAGCTTAGGGATGAATTATTTTCGAATCTTGAATATCTGCGAGAGTTGATGCTAAACAAGTTAGTTCTTGGCAATTTCGATACCGAACAGGTAACAGAAATGTTGGCACGATACGACATTATTCCAATTGAACAGGCTTCGCAGGTTGCGGTAATTGAACTTTTTCAGGTCGGAAGTTCCGATGTTTCCACACATATGCTGCTCTGTCAAAGCGGTTTAAAACTATTAAAAGGGCACTTCGAGAGGGACAACGAGAGATACGCATTTTTAGATGCGGAACAACGAATTGTGCTGCTTGCATTTCGCATTAATTTTGACTTTTATGATTACGGAACAAAGGCAGTAGAGTTTTTAACAAAACAGCTGCCATGTGTTGTGCATATGGGAATCGGTCACGCATATGAATGCAACTCACGATATAAAAACTCATATGTTGAGGCGGTGAGCGCCTTAAGAACCTTAAACGGTGACAGCGATAATGCGATTTCTGAAATGCAGAATATTCCACATCGAAAAAACCTTGTTCCAAACGAATGTATAAAGGAAATATCACAGCTGCTCTTTTTTATGCAGTCGGGACTTGAGGCAAAGGTGGTCGAGAGTCTAAACCTTATAAAAGGTATGCTTTTGTCGAGCCAGGCGGATATCTCAACAGCCAAAACAGCCGCAAACGGCATACTTGCAGGAATTACCCAGTCGGTACTGCTTGCAGGGATAGAGGACTTTCCCGATCAACTTAACATCCTCGGGAAACTGTATAATTCAGAGGATATTGACAGCCTATTTTCTCATCTGACAGCACATGTGTGTGATGTGACCGGGCGCATTTTTAATCAGCACATACAGGACGAACGGCAATCAATAAACGGCATAAGAGAATATTTGAGTGAACGATTGTCGGACAATAATCTATCGCTAAGCATAGTCTCAAAGCAGTTTAACTACAACAGAAGTTACTTAAGTAGGCTGTTTAAAAAAGAAACCGGCTCGACATTTAGCGAATATCTTATGCAGCTGCGTATGTCAAAGGCAATTGAGCTTATACGTGAGAATGAGATGCGCTCCTACCAGATTGCAGAAAAAGTAGGTTTTATCGATGCCAACTACTTTAGTACCTGCTTTAAAAAGTTCACCGGCATGACTGTGGTGGAATATCGTTTAAACAAAAAAACACAATAAAAGGAGAGAAGATGAAACAACCCAATGTTTTGTACCTAATGTGCGACCAATTTCGCTTTGACTGTATCGCAGCACTCGGCAACGAGATAGTTAAAACCCCAAATCTCGACCGACTTGTAAAACGTGGTGTGAGCTACACCAACGCTTACTCCACCTGCCCGGTATGTGTTCCGGCACGGTATACAATTCGAACCGGATGCGAACCACAACACACCGGCAGCTTTAACAATGCTGTGCCAAGTGCACTTGATGGTCAGGCGGACAGCATGACGGAACGTTGCGGGGAATATATCGCTACCGAGATGGGAAGACGAGGTTATCGCACCTTTGGAATAGGCAAGTTTCATACCCATCCTGACCTTTATGAAAATCTTGGCTACGATGTTCACATCCATACCGAAGAAATCTGGGGTTCACCGGAGGATCGTAAAAAGGACGGTTATGCAAATTATATTGCAACCGAGCATCCGGAATATGCATTTATTGAACAGCTCCACGGCGAGCGCACCAACATGTACTACCAACCGCAGATGAGTCCGCTTCCGGCGGAATATACCGTAGAGCGATTTGTCAGTGATCGCACAGTCGAGCAGATTAACAATAAAGAGGACGAGCGACCATATTTTGGTTTTGTGTCGTTTGTGGGTCCGCACCCGCCACTCGCACCGCCGATACCATACAACCGTATGTACAACCCCGACGCCATGCCAAACCCTATTTTCAGCGACATTAAAATAGATTACACCGATGAGATGATACCGTTCGACGCACACGCCATCTGGGCGAACGACATGAGCA
>CAYJKY010000063.1:0-14546 GCA_964370825.1 uncultured Oscillospiraceae bacterium | reverse complement strand
AATTCAGGCAGTGGAAAAAGCTCTTTAGCAAAACAACTTCAAAAGAAGTTAGGTAAAGAAACAACTTCATTACTTCTCCCACAAGACTTGTTAAGACGAGAAATGTTATATACAAATGATGGGTTTAATACACATACAATACCACTAATAATAAACTTACTAAAATACGGAAAACAAAATTGTGATTTTGTTATTTTGGAAGGAATTTTAAAAGCAGATTGGTATGATGCGATTTTTAAAGAAGCTGTTTTGCTTTTTGACAATGATATATATGCATATTACTATGATTTGTCTTTTGAAGAAACATTAAAACGGCATAGTAAAAGGAATAAAAGTTTAGAATTCGGGGAAGAAGAAATGCGAAGATGGTGGAATGAAAAAGATTATCTTCAAAATATTAATGAAAAAATCATAACCGAAAATGATAGCTTAGAAAACGTAATGCAAACTATAAGTAATGATTTAGGTTTATTATGAAGATTATGAGCAACACCTGTATGGCACTACTTTAGATAATCAAACAAAAAAGCAGATTTACCGTAAAAGCAATTCTGCTTTTTTGTTTGCGACCGCTTATTAATATGAACTTTATGAACTTATGCTTGAAATCGTTCAGATAATATGATATAATAAGTTCACAGTATTATATTCATAGGATTACAATGGAAATTCTGCAAAAGTTAGAGATATTGGCCGATGCCGCAAAGTTTGACGCGGCGTGTACCTCCAGTGGCGTTGATAGAAAGTCATCGACAAATGGGATAGGAAACGCATCGTCGTGTGGTATCTGCCACTCCTTTTCGTCCGACGGCCGTTGCATCTCACTGCTTAAGGTATTGTTCAGCAACTCCTGTATTTATGACTGCGAGTACTGTATAAATCGACGAAGTAATGATAAGCCTAAATCCACCTTTACTCCGCAGGAACTTGCCACCCTAACTATTGAATTTTATCGACGGAATTATATAGAGGGATTATTTTTAAGCTCGGGCATAATCAAAAATCCGGATTATACCACCGAACAGATGATAACAACATTGGAGCTGCTACGCAATGAATACCGTTTTAACGGGTATATTCATGTGAAGGCAATCCCAAATTCCGACAGCAAACTGATAGAACGTCTCGGCCTACTTGCAGATAGAATTAGCGTTAACATTGAACTACCCTCCGAAAAAAGTTTAGTCAAGCTTGCGCCCGAAAAGAAAAGGGAGAGCATTTTAAAGCCCATGGGTTTTATCGCCGGTGGCATATCACAGAGTAGTACAGAACTTGTAAGATATTCTCATGCGCCTAAATTTGCACCGGCGGGACAGAGTACACAGATGATTATCGGTGCAACCGAAGAAACGGATTATCAGATACTTAAGCTAACCTCTGCACTCTATAAGAAATACAGCCTTAAGCGTGTGTTTTATTCAGCATATCTTCCGGTTAATGAGGGACGTAACCTACCTACCATAGATACAAAACCGCCGTTGTTGCGTGAGCACAGGCTCTACCAAGCCGATTGGTTGCTACGCTTTTATGGCTTTAATGCTGATGAAATATTGAACGATAAGAACCAGAGTTTTAATCCGCATATCGATCCTAAATGCAACTGGGCGTTAAACAATCTTGCCAGTTTTCCGGTGGAGGTTAACAGGGCGGATTATTATGTTCTGCTTCGTGTGCCCGGAATAGGCGTTCGTGGTGCAAAGCGAATTGTCATGGCAAGAAGACACGGAACTTTAGGATTTGAAAACCTAAAAAAGATGGGCATTGTTTTAAAAAGGGCGCAATATTTTATAACCTGCTCCGGTCGTGGTATGGAGGGGTTGAAGTTAATGGAATCAAACTCGTTAGTTCGCTATCTTAGTGATGGAATTAACCCAAATGATGGATATGAACAGCTTTCGTTATTTGACAAGGTCACACAGGAGGATAGGGTAAAATGCCTGAGCGGTCAGCTGTAATTTATCTATATGACGGAAGTCTTGACGGCTTTTTTTGCTGTGTGTTTAACAGCTTTGCGAAAAAAGAAATACCGCAAGGTATATATCGTTACGACTCGGAACCTCTATGCATGTACGAGGTTGTTAACGTGGATTACAGCAAGCAACATGCAAAGCGTGTGCGGAAAGGGATAACGGAAAAACTATCAAAGGATACGCTTACTCTAATTATCCAGTGCTTTTTGTCCGACACCGAACAGCGTGAGCTTCTGCTGTTGGAGTTTTTGCACTACTGTTTTAAACACGGAAAATCCTCCGCGAGGCATCTCGGGGAGGACAGTGTAATCGCAGTACAAAAGGCGGCACAAAGGGCAAGGATGGAGGCTCACAACTTTAAGGGCTTTATAAGATTTACACAGCGTAGCGGAATTTTAGTCTCAGAAATTAACCCCCGCTGTAGGGTTTTACCGTTAATAAAGACACATTTCAGCGAGAGATTTCCGAATGAAAATATTATGATTGTAGATAACACTCATAACGATGTTTTGTTACAATCGGGCAGAGAGAGTAGAATAGTTCCGTTTGATAGCATAAAACTTAATGATGCCGATGAGGGTGACGAGGAGTACGCTAAACTATGGAAGGTCTTTTTTGACACCATTGCAATTGAGGATAGATATAACCCACGCTGTCAGATGACACATCTCCCTAAACGCTACAGAAACAATATGACAGAGTTTACAATTTAAGACAATGCAAGGTTTACATATCAGTCGGGCAAAACATCGCTTGTCAACACACAGGTCTATCGGCAATAAAAGATTGTCAACGATAAGTCCGTTTACTTAACGCCTATCAATGTATTTTAAGCGGCACAAAACTCAATGAATCGGCTGATATAAGGCGGTACATTATACCATCATCCATTCCGTTAAATGCGTGCTTGATTGTATGGCTGTGAAGGTGCCCATAATAGCATCTTTTAACACCATATTCCTTCATAATATCAATCATAATCCGACTATACTCGTTTCGAAATATAGGAGGATAATGTAAAAAAACTATTTTTTCGGCATCCCCTGCCGACTTTAACGAGGTAGTCAATCTTCCTGCTTCACGCAGTGCAAGCTTTTGATCGAACGGATCTCCTCGTTCAAATAACCAGCTTCTAGTGCCACATATTGCAACATCGTCTACAAAAAAACAGTTGTTTTGCAGAATGGAAATACTATTGAAATCATGTTCTGATAAAAAACTGTTCATTTTACTTGCAGTTGTCCACCAGTAGTCGTGATTTCCCTTAATAAGAATTTTCTTGCCAGGTAGTTTTTCTAAAAAGCTGAAATCCTGTGTGCAATTTTCAAGTTTCATTGACCAGGATATATCTCCCGGCAACACCACTGTATCGTCCGGATTAACCAGCTTATTCCAGTTTTCACTCAGTATATCAACATATCCCTCCCAACCTGAAAAAACATCCATTTTTTTTTCGGCTGAAAGCGATAGATGAAGATCGGCGATGGCAAAAATAGACAACTAATGCTCCTTAATGATGGCTTTGATGTTGCGCTCTATTTCCTTAATATCAATGACAATAGGGTTCTTTTTCATGGGGTTACATATATCCATAATAACATCCGGAATTTCGTGCCAAGGAAAACTTGAGTTGAGCATGTTGATTGATGTTATGTCATTGACATGCGAATTATTTAGGCTGTTAAATACCTCAGCAGGGAATTTGAACGGACTTGCGGTTGATAAAATTACTATCTGATTGGCGGCCTTCCCCGTGTTATTCCAGCTGTATGCTGCCGAGAGTGCTACAGCAGTGTGAGGATCGCACAGATATTTGTAATTCTTTTCAGACTCTGCAATTATTTTTTGTGTCTGATCATCGTCCGCAGATGCAGAATAAAATGTTTTTTGTAACTTTTGTAATAGTTTTTTTGTTATTTTAAATTTACCTTTAGATTTCAAATCCTTCATGAGTGATGCAACATATTCTGCATCACCACTTTCATGATATAGTAACCTTTCAAGATTCGAGGACACAAGTATGTCCATAGAAGGTGATCCGGTAAGATGAAATTCTCTGTCGGTATCGTATTCTCCCGTTTCAAAGAAATCTGTCAAAATACGATTTTTGTTCGATGCACATATGAGTTTGCCGATCGGAAGACCCATTTTTTTAGCATAGTATCCGGCTAAAATATCACCAAAATTTCCGGTAGGAACTACATAGTCGACGGCTTCACCGGGCTTAACTACTTCATCCTCTAAAAGTTCGGCATAGCTACTGAAGTAATAGCATATCTGTGGAAGTAATCTCCCTAAGTTAATGGAGTTGGCACTGGAAAGTTTCACACTGTTTTTTGAGGCAAGTTCGGACATTGAAGAGTTGTTGAAAATCTTTTTTACCGACGTTTGAATGTCATCAAAGTTGCCGTTAACCGCAAACACAGCTAGATTATCTCCCTCGGCTTCCTCCATCTGGCGCTGTTGCACCATGCTTACGCCGCCGTTCGGGTAAAACACAACCACCCTTGTTCCTGGAACGTCCGCAAACCCATACAACGCCGCAGATCCGGTATCACCCGATGTCGCAACTAATATTAAACTTTCCTCGTCATCACCCTTCATTCGCTTTGCCTCACACAATAACGGTGCAAGAAGTTGCAATGCATAATCCTTAAATGCATAGGTCGGTCCATGCCAAAGCTCAACAAAGCTCAGTCTTTCGCTAACCCTTTTCATATGCCCTGCTCCGTTAGCAAAACGTCCCTCGGTATAAACATCATTAACAGTGCTTATAATGAATTTTGAATCAAAGTCTGTTAAAAAAAGTGATAATACCTTTGCCGCTATACTTCCGTAGGTTTCACCCTGCAACGATGCTACGTCAAGTTGCGGAAAGTTATCCGGTACAAACAACCCACCATCGTCACATATTCCGGCAATAATTGCCTCGGCACTATGATATTTTTTTTTCGTACTACGTGTAGAATGATAATGCATAACTCCCCCATTTCTATCCACCAAATGCGCCTTCTATTATCTCACAAGATATTATTTTCCCGTTTTTATGTGTTATTAATGCAACATCAAGCCTTGTAACCTTTTCCATCATTTCACTTTCTTGAAGAAAGGATAGCGATGCTGACATTATTCTTTTCTGTTTATACACCGGAACGCTTTCATGAATCGGAATTACTGAGTTTTCCGACCTTGCCTTAACCTCAATTATTGCAATGAGGGAAGCATTTTCCGCTATTATATCAAGCTCACCAAAGCGAGTTCTGTAATTTCTGCTCAGTATCTTATAGCCTTTTTTACGGTAAAGCTTGCAGATATAATCCTCGGCTTTTTTCCCTATCTCATCACTATTCATGGTTTAAAATTTTCTTTAAGAATGTTTTACGGTAAAAGTCCTTTATACCGTGCTGTTTTATCATCTCGTAATGCAGTGCGGTTCCGTATCCTTTATGTTTTGCAAAACCGTATTCCGGGTATTGCTTATCGAGCTGTTCCATATATCTGTCCCGTGATACCTTGGCAAGAATGGATGCCGCTGCAACCGCCGCAGAGGTCGCATCCCCTTTTACTACAGCTTTACAGCTGAGCTCTGTTTCAGGACAGCGATTCCCGTCGATAAGACAAAACTCCGGCAAAATCGAAAGCCCTGAAATTGCCTGTTTCATCCCGAGCATGGTCGCATTTAAAATGTTTATCTCGTCAATGACATTGTTGTCAATCATTACAATATTGTATGAAACAGCTGTTTTTATAATCTCATCAAATAATTTTTCTCTTTTTACCGCACTGAGTTTCTTACTATCGTTTACAGCCGGTAGAGAGTTATAATCAAGAATTACTGCGGCACAACATACCGGTCCGCACAGCGGACCACGCCCTGCCTCGTCCACGCCACAAAGAATTAACTCCTTAGCACCTTGTGACATATCATAGTCATAAAGTGGGTTGCTCAAGCGTTATCCTCCCAAATTTTGCCGCACGAAATTCATCAATAACCATTATAGATGTACGCTCAAGATCAACCTCTCCACCACGGATAAGCATCCCTCTACGGCGACCTATCTCCTCTAACAATTCATACATCGGCAGATCTAAAGACTTTTTATCTATTTTAAATCTCTCACACAATCCGTTGTTTTCTAACACTGCAAGTTCCTGCAAAAGGTTAGCCGCAAGTTCTTCCTTACCGATAATATCGTCGTTAATAGAGCCGATAAATGCTATGTTTGATGCAATTCTGTTGTTGTCAAATTTTGGCCATAGCAAACCCGGAACATCAATAAGGTCAAATCTGTCGAGAGTAATTCGCTGTAGCCCACGTGTAACTCCTGGTTTATCCGCAGCCCTTGCCTTTGCGGAACCACATAACATGTTTATAAGGGTGGATTTTCCTACGTTTGGTATTCCACATACCAAAAGGGAAATTCTCATACCGCCTATTCCCCTCGCCTCGCGTTTTGACTTTATCATCTCGGTAACTCTATCCACTGCAGAGAAAACCGACTTTAATGCAGCTGTATTTTTTGAGGATATTGCCACTGCTGTTTCGGTTTTATTGAGGTGTTTTAGCCATCGGTCGGTAGACGCCTTGTCTGCGAGATCAGCCTTGTTTAATATATAAAGTTTCGGTTTACCACTGAGCAGCTCTAATAGTTTTGGATTTGAGCTGGAAAAGGGTATCCTTGCGTCAAGAAGAACAAGCGCCGCATCTACAGACGGTAATATTTTTTCCACAGCCCTAAATGTTCGGGTCATATGCCCCGGATACCACTGAATGCTACTTTTATTTTCTTCCATGTTGTGCCGCCCCTTCTTAAATAATTCCAAATCGATTGAACGGGAAAATGCGAAGCACCACCTTGCCCATAATTCCACGCTCGTCAATCTGACCTACACTGCTACTACGGCTATCCTGCGAGTTATCTCTATTGTCGCCCATTACAAACACGTGCCCCTCGTCGATTGTAAGCGGAAACTGTACATCATATACAACCGTTCTACTCCCATCGATATAGGGTTCGTCTACAAGTTCATTATTTATGTAAACATCTCCGGTGCCGGGATCAATGTCGATTACATCTCCCCCTATCGCAACAACTCGCTTTACAAGTGGTTTACCGAGCCCCGTGTAGCTGTCCAATACGACAACATCACCTCGTTCCGGAGTGTATGCAACACTGCGTATTATCAGTCTATCCCCCTCCTGAAAAGTAGGTTCCATAGATACTCCCTGAACCGTAACCATTCTGAAAAAAAACAAAAAAATAAGTATTATTGTTACTGCACAAAAGACGAGTGCATCTATCCACTCAAAAAATTCATGCCGACTTTTTGATGCTGTTGACATCGGGAACTCCTATTAAAGATATACGCCCACCAAGCCACGTCACCTTTTATTCGGAAACATGATGTGTGGGCGTATTGTGTAAAATTGAGATTACTTGTGTCTGATCTGCTCTTTAACCTTAGCGGATTTACCGGTACGGCTACGCAGATAAAACAACTTAGCACGACGTACCTTACCGTTACGAACAATAGATACACTCTCGACAAAGGGGCTGTGAATTGGGAATACACGTTCTACGCCTACACCATAGGATGTACGACGAACGGTAAACGTCTCGTTGATATCGCCGTGTTTTTTAGCGATAACGGTGCCTTCAAACGCCTGAATACGCTCACGCTCACCTTCCTTAATTCGTACGTTAACCTTTACGGTGTCACCGACTTTAAAGGATGGTAGTTCGGCCTTTTTGTGGCTTTCGGTAATTAATTTAATTGCGTCCATAAATTCCTCCGTTAGACAATTTGCGGCATTCTTAAATTAGCTTTACATCAGCAATAATCAGAGGACTGCCGTTACAAATGGTTAGGTTTGCCATTGATAATCTTATATAATAAGTAGCAAACGGTGTGCTCAAAGTATTATAGCACAATTTGCAAAAAGATGCAAGTATTTTTACAAAAAAATATGACACCCTTCATATAATGTGGTCGAGCATAGTATTGTGAAGCATTTTTTCGTCACATCGGCATATAATATTGTATAGGTTTTATTAGGAGCTAATTATGTTAAGTTATATCAAAAAAAACTGGCTAGGCCTGCTGATTTCAATTATTGTTGTTGAAGTAATAGGATTTATATCCGGATTTTTTTCACAAGGCTCTCCCGAAGTATATACCGAACTACTCAAACCACCCCTCTCGCCTCCTCCCGCTTTGTTCGGAATTGTATGGCCAATACTTTACGCACTGCTCGGCATTTCACTATATTTAATTTACTCCTCTGATAAAAACGATATGCGAAAAAATGCATTGTCAATATTTGTTATTCAGCTAATATTTAACATCTTTTGGCCGCTTGTATTCTTCACACTTATGAGCTACCTCTCGGCTGCGTTTGTCTTAATATTATTAGACATTATTGTGGTTTATATGTACAGTCGGTTTATTAAGATAAACAAAGTTTCTGCATACCTACTGATCCCCTACATCGCATGGATATTGTTTGCAACCTACCTTAATGTCGGAATAGTATTTCTCAACTGATATATTTAGTGCATTAAGAGCAAAGGCTAAGCCGGAAATGTGGCTTAGCCTTTTTTTACGTTTAACTTTTTAGATTTTTAGTAGGAAGATCGGAGTCAAAGTAGCGCAGGGTATTGCAAAGATTTGAAAATATTTCACCCATCTCTTCACCTAATGCATCGCTACCCTCCTGCATAATGGTTATAGTGTATTTTGGATTTTCTGCCGGATAATATCCCGAGAACCACGCAACCGTTTCATCAACCTGTTCGTTTATATCGTATGAACCTTCATCTGACATTTCGAAAGAAATAAAACGACCGGTCTGAGCCGTTCCGGATTTACCGGCGGCTTCTCCGAATAGTGGCATTGCCTCATCGCTTGTCCCCTCGGTAATCACCGTCTTAAGCATTTCCGAAACCTCTTTGGCTATATCGGATGGTATAACCTCCCTTATTACCGGATCATAATAACTTTCATCCATCCTGTCGGTAAGTTGATTATACACCCCTTCTACAAGGGTTGGTGCTATATATACGCCATCGTTTGCAAATATATTCATAGCGGCGGTAATCTGAATTGGAGTCGCCATTATCATTCCCTGCCCGAAACTATAGCTTGCTCGCTCTCCGAGGTTTTCCAGTTCCTCCTCTGTAGGAAGTACACCCGCTTCGCTTACCGCATACTCGTCCGACATTACCGCATTCCCAAATCCGACATCACGCCCTATGTCGTAAAGAACTTGCGGTGAGAGCTCAATGCCTTTATCTATAAAATAACCGTTACATGATTTAGCAAGCGCTGTTTCAAGATCAACCTTACCATGTGCCCTTTCGGCAAAACAGCTATACCTATGTCCATTCACCTCGATGCTTCCGTGGCATTCATAGGTATCATTAACATCCATCCCCGTCTCTATCAGTGCCGCTGCAATGAACGGCTTTATAACCGAGCCCACATTATATGCACTTGCAGGCCTGTTAATAAACGCACCATCATCCTCTTCAATATTTTTCAGAATGTTATTTGGGTAAAGCATAGGAGTGCTTACTGCCGCCTTTATTCTTCCTGTTTGCACCTCCATAACCACTATAGCACCTTTTGGCAAACTGTCTACTGCAATTCCTTCACAAATTCTCTGTATGGTTTTATCTATTGTTAGCACAATACCTTGCCCGGTGCCATAATCATGTAATAGGCTTGGTTCGGTGCTCATCATTATCGCACCGAGCGCATCCCTGTCATAATAGATACTTTTTTTAACTCCTCCTTCTTCAAGCAGTTCATTATATGCCTTCTCGATCCCCTGTGCTCCGGCAGCACTATTGTCGAGATAACCAATAATGTTTGAGGCTATCTGCTCATTTAGATACCTCTCGCTGTCGATAAACGCAAATGGGTTGGAGTTGTCCGGCTGTTCAAGCTCTAAAAGATATGGCGTTGTTTGATCGTACAGCTCATAGGCCTTTATCTGCTCCTCCTGCGCAAGCTGTCTGAAATAGTCGGCATACGCTGCCTCGCCTGTGACAGCGAGGGCATATGTCTTTGACGTGGTGGAGGTTAACGGTTCAAGGTTGCAGTCGAACACATCCCCTCTCCCCTGTGCAAGTGATAAAACTGCTTCGGACTGCTGTTGTGCAAGCAGCCTAAGTTCTATGTTGGAGGATAAAAAAAACAAGGATACCAGTAGTGCAAAAAAAACTAACATCAGACTCAACACCACCGCGATTAGTCTGCCTTCGCTCATAGTTGCTCCTTAATGTTTTCAATAGCATTTTTTTCTATTCTACTTACCTGCGCCTGAGAGATGCCTATCTCCCTTGACACCTCTATCTGTGTTTTGCCGGATAAAAAACGTAGTGCCATTATCTTCTTTTCCCTTTCTTCAAGGTTTCTTACCGCATCCTTAAAAACAATGGAAGATATCCAACTATCCTCACTGCCGGAATCCTTTATCTGATCCATCACCAATAGTGCATCATTATCGGTGCCTGCAATCGGCTCATAGAGCGATAACGGATCTACCATGGCCTCAAGTGCACGCTGTACCTTCATCTCATCCACACCCATTTCGGATGCAATTTCGCCGTTTGTTGGCTCATGATTGAGCTGTTGTAAAAGTCTTTCCTTGGTCATTAACGCTTTATACGCAACATCCTTTATCGACCTCGACACTCGAATACTGTTGTTATCTCTCAAATAGCGCTTTATTTCTCCCATTATCATCGGAACTGCATAGGTAGAAAATCTGACATTGTGTGATACATCAAAGTTATCTATCGCCTTTATAAGTCCAATACAACCAATTTGAAACAGGTCATCCGCCTGCTCCTTGCTGTTTTGAAAACGTTGAATTACACTCAACACCAGCTTTAGGTTGCCCTCAACCAGACGATCTCTCGCCGTCATGTCGCCGTCGTGATATCTTTTCAACAGCTCCATTTTTTCCTTTTCCTTTAGCACAGTTAATTCCGATGTGCATATCCCGCTTACCTCAACTTTATGAAAACGCATAACACCTCTCCAAGACATAACATCAGTATTACCGTTTTTTTATAGGTATATCCAAAATCATGAAAAAAGCTTGAACATTTAAGCAAGAAATGATACAATAATATACAATTAGCATGTGTGGTTGTGTTTACTAAGAGGACTGTAAAAATGAATAGAAAATTGTTATTGTTGTTTATCATGTTATCTGCCGCAATCGTCATTTTCCCTAATTTTGCATATGCACAAACATCGACGGATAATTGGGTTGACCATGCCGCCACAGAGTTTGCCGGCGGTACCGGAACCGAGGCAGACCCGTTTCAAATCGAGACGCCGGCACAGCTTGCCTATATGGCACAAAGGGTTAACAGCATTAGCTTTAGCCAATACAACTACACGGTGGAATATTATGAGCTGAGTAAGGACATAAACATCTCGGCACATCTGTGGATTCCTATAGGAAATGAAAGCGATCGTGCTTTTCCCGGAGTTTTTGATGGAAATAACAACACCATCACCGGTCTTACCATGGACGACACACAAACCGCCAATCAGGATTTATCGGTTGCCGGATTATTCGGGTACACCGCTATGAATTTTACTATTCGTGACCTTAACCTTTCCGATGTCGACATAAACATGACCGGTGCTACCGTTTATTATATTGGTGGCTTGGTTGCAAATTCATCTTCTGCCAGAACGGCACTTATCTCCAATATTACGGTTTCGGGAGAAATCTCCGGAGGTTCCTCCACCAGTCGATTGAAAATAGGAGGTATTATCGGATATTCAAGTGACAGTAACAACAGAATTGTCAGGCTGACTATGTCTGACATAACCAATAATGCTTCGGTTCATGGAACAGGAAGCTATGTTGATATAGGCGGTATAGCAGGTGCTATGGAAAAAGCACTACTTTCCGGTTGCATAAACAACGGAAATATCAGTTCCCTCACGAATGACAGGAACAGAAGTATTATAGGCGGGCTTATCGGGTATAGCTATTCCGCATACAACGGTGATGCCACATTTCGAACCTATGTCTATAACAGTAGTAATTCCGGTACAGTTACCGCCAATGTAACTAATGCCGGCGGTAATGTACGTATTGGTGGACTTACCGGTTCGGGGGGAAGCGTTTACAACTGCTATAATGAAGGCGATTTAACCGTTTCCGCTACCGGAACAAGCGAAAATACCGACCCGATAATGGGCGGATTTTCCAGCCAGAATGGTTCGTTTTATAACTGTCTAAACACCGGTACAATGTCGATACTTTATAACGGAGCACAACAAACCGCCGAATTTCGAATGGGTCTTATCGGCTTGACCGCAGACGTTGATCTAATAAACAGCTTTTGGCCTGAGAGTTATAGCCAGACTCTTCAATCATCGAACACCGATGGTCTTGGTAGATTTGATTCTACAGGAGTATTAACAGGATATGACGGACACTCCATTATCGACAACAAAACAAATATCGTCGATGCACTCAACGCTTATGTGGATGCCAACTCGGATTTCGATGTTCCGTTGGTTAGATGGAACGGTACCGGAACCGACATAAAGCATATGACACACAACAGTGCTTTATACGGAACCGTCACTGATAGTGACGACAACAATGTAGACAGCGCAACCGTCACGCTTACCACCCCGGATGGCGGTAAAATAATGGCAATAGCACAGGCGGTAACAAACAGCGATGGGGTATACAGATTTAATGATATTATTCCGGGAAGCTACGCGATTATTGTCGAAGCAGAAGGAAGATTGACACAAAAGGTGCCGATAAAAATCTCTGTTTTTAACGACTACCAAGACAATAACATAAAGCTAATTAATGTAACACCTTTTGAAAACAACACCATTTCCACCATTGAGCATCTTGCCTATCTGTCGCAACAGGTAAGCGAAGAGGAACGATATACGGGAGAGGTTATCACCTTGTCTAAGGATCTTGACCTTGCCGACTATAACTGGACACCTATAGGAACCGATGTTACTATAATCGGTGAAGAAAGCACCCATTTTGAAGGCTACCTCGACGGTGCGGGCTACTCCATTAAAAACATGAATGTATGGGGTTATAACGATTCGCTCGGGTTATTCTCCGGCATAACCATGTCCAATCGCTACTCCTTCCCAAAGAATGGGCGTATTGGAGCAGGAGACATAACATTTTACAATCCGATTATAACCGGAACCACACGTGGAGCTGGTGTACTTGCCGGAGCTGTCAAAGTTACCAACACTACCACTCCTGAACTGCTCGGCGATATCGCCATATCTTTAAACAACATAACCGTAATAAATCCTCAAATTCATATCGATGTTACGGATGTCTCCCCCCAATCGAGCATTGATGGAATCGGAGGCCTTGTAGGAAGCATTAATTCCGGTTGCATTGTCGATTCCTGTACTGTACAGGGAGGAACAGTTATCTCCTTAAACCATGTCGACACACCGATACTTCCGGGAGGTCCACCCACTGTCGGTGGAATAGTGGGAACGGCATCTAAAGCTAACATTATTAGTTCGAGCAACAGTGCAACTGTTATCGGTCAGGCGGACGTAGGCGGTATCCTCGGAATAGGTAGTGAAGTTCGATTGGATGGCAACACTAACTCCGGAAGCATTTCCGAATTTTATATAGAGAATACCAGTTACAGAGATTTTACGGAGGGTTCAATCGGCGGAATACTGGGTTTTTCCCATAATGATGGTGCTATACTTAAAAACAACATCAATACCGGCGATATAGAGGCGGTGGTCAGTTCGGACGACCATGATAAAAGTATAGGCGGAATCGTTGGTGATTTTTCCGTAACTTCCTCCGATTTTTCTGCATCGATTTACAACAACTACAGTACCGGTAATGTTAATGTTGAAATAAATAGTACCAGCAATTATTCTTCCTACGGAATTGGCGGTGCTATTGGAAAAGTCTTGGGGGGTAATATTCATAACAACTACATTACAAAGGCACCCACAATTACCGGATCGGCTGCCGTAACTACGGTTGGAGCTTTTGCCGGTTATTTCCGGGAAAGCAGTTCTGTAGATACTTCAACAACCCACAACTATGCTATGGCAAGCTCGACACTCCCCTTCATAACCGGCGAATATACCGGCTTAGCCAACGGAACCTTTGCAAACTCCTCCGGCATTGTTACAGCTTTGAGCGATCATACTGTTATTTCTAACAACCTTCTCGATGCACTCAATGCATTTGTTGACGATACATCACTTAACACGGTAGACGGGCTGTCAAGATGGCGCACCGAGACAGGGTATAACGACGACTATCCCATCCACTCCGTACTGGTAACCATAACCTATGATGCCAACGGAGGTCTCGGTGACCTTCCGACAGAGACGGAGGAGTATTGGCTAGGACAAAGTTATCCCGTGCTCGACGCACCGAAAACACTCAACATGGAGGGTGATTTGCCTTTAGGTTGGAGCCTTTCTAAGTTTGACACAGAAAACTACATTAACTTTGGCACTGTTAAGTAAAAATGAAAAAGGAGGAAAAGTTCTGCTAAAAAATTAGTT
>CAYJKY010000062.1:0-14850 GCA_964370825.1 uncultured Oscillospiraceae bacterium | reverse complement strand
AAGACGGCACAAAGACAATTAGTTTAGCAGATATTAAGGGTTCGGATTTGGGTTGCTTAAGTCAACCATTCAGAGTGTTCTTATAGGATTTCACCTATAAGAACACTTTTTTGTTTACATTTCCGGTGTCCATTCCACCCCTTTGCGCACTTTCAACTTCACAGGTTCAGATTGCAGCCGTTCAAGCTGGTCGGGGTGAACTTGTCCAACGTAATTATAGTGTAGGGATTGCTTATACTTCATATCTTGTGTTATACTATTCATGAGAAAAAGCCTTTCTGTAGAGAGTTTTGTTGTAGCGACTTAATTATACTCTATTTCTTTGGCTTTTTCTCCTTTTATTTTTTCTTCCTGTCCAATATCTATTGTACTCCTACACCATCTCTATCTTCAGATTAAATTTTATGATTGACAAAAAAATAAAACCGTGATAAACTTAACAGTATAATATTTTTAAACCGTTGATGCGGAGATAAAAATAGGATAAGAGCTTACAGAGAGTCGGGGTGGCTGAGAGCCCGATGGTGACTGCCTATTAAATGGACCGCTGAGGGCATGGTCAAAGAAGCTACGCTTCGAGTATTCCATGACGTGTTGGCTTACGTCAGTAGCCGGAAATATGTTAGTATTTCGCAGAGCGCACAGGGTCTTCCCCTGTGAATCAAGGTGGTATCGCGGGTATTTTTACAAACTCTCGTCCTTGACAGATTTTTCTGTCGAGGATTTTTTTATTGTTAAAAGGAGGAAAAATGAGCTACAACCTAACGTTAGAACAGGCACAGCGGATATATGACGACAATGATTACAGATCTATCCCAATATCTTTGACTCTGAATATGACGGCTAACACTATCGAAATTTACAAGAAACTAAAAAATGTTAACAACAACGTTTTTATTTTAGAGTCGTGCGAAGATGCCGAAAATTTTGGTAGATATAGCTTTTTGGGATATGATCCCATTGCTGAAATTGTGGCTAAGGATAATCATATAAAGATCAACACAGGAATAAACATCGATGTACAAAATGAAAAGCCACATAAATTTATAAGGCAAATTCTTGATGAAAACAAAAGTCCTAAAATGAAAGGGTTACCGCCTTTCACCGGTGGACTTGTTGGATACTTTTCCTATGATTTCATTAAGTACAGCGTGCCGAAACTAAAGCTTGATGCTAACGACGATGAAAATTTTAACGATGTTGATCTTATGCTTTTTAACAAGGTGATTGCCATCGACAATCTTGAAAACAAGCTAATTCTTATTATTAACATCAAGACCGATAACCTAGACACTAATTATCAAAAAGCTGTTTTAGAGCTTAAAAGTATGAAAAGCCTTGTACTTGGAGGGGAAAGCATTAAGGAAAGTCCGGGCAAGCTGCTGTCAGAATTCAAAGCAGCCTTTAACAAGCAACAATTTTGCAACATGGTTGAAAAGGCAAAAAAATATATTTTTGAGGGCGATATTTTTCAGGTAGTATTATCGAACAGGTTATCGGCAGATTTCGAGGGTAGTCTCATCGGTGTTTATGAAAAGCTGCGTGTTAAAAACCCCTCCCCGTACCTTTTCTATTTTTCAAGCAATGACATCGAAATTGCAGGAGCGTCGCCCGAAACCCTTGTAAAGGCTGTGGACAAAAAGGTTATGACCTACCCGCTCGCCGGCACAAAGCCACGTGGCAAAAACAAAGAAGAGGATATTGCACTTGAAAAAGAACTGCTTTGTGATGAAAAAGAGCGGGCAGAACACAATATGCTCGTGGACCTCGGACGTAACGATATTGGCAAAATCAGCAAATTCGGCACCGTTAAGGTGGAGGACTATATGAAGGTTCTAAAATTTTCTACCGTAATGCACATAGGCTCAGCCGTTACCGGAGAACTCGCAGCCGACAAGGATGCTCTCGATGCTGTTGACTCAATACTACCCGCAGGAACACTTTCCGGTGCACCCAAAATTCGTGCCCTTGAGATTATCGACGAGCTGGAAAACGAAAAAAGAGGACTTTACGGTGGTGCAATAGGATATATCGATTTTAGCGGAAACATCGACACATGTATAGCTATTCGTCTCGCATTTAAAAAGAATGATAAAATTTTCGTACGCTCCGGTGCCGGAATTGTTATGGATTCCATTGCAGAAAATGAATATAACGAGTGTATAAACAAGGCAAAGTCGGTCGTATCGGTTTTGGAGGGTATGTAAAATGGTATTAATAATTGATAATTACGATAGCTTTTCCTACAATCTATATCAAGCAGTGGGAGAATTTATGCAGGACATCAGGGTAATTAAAAACGATGAACTTACTGTAGAACAAATCGATGCACTTGCTCCGTCGCACATTATCCTCTCGCCGGGTCCGTGTACACCGCTTGAAGCCGGCGTTTGTATAGAGGTGGTTCAAAAACTCTATACAAAACACCCAATGCTCGGAGTGTGTCTCGGTCATCAATCCATCTGCCACGCATTTGGGGCAACTATAACATATGCAAAGGAGATTATGCACGGCAAACAGTCGACCATCAGAACTAAAAAAAGTGTTTTGTTTGGAGGGTTAAATGAAAATATTGATGTTGCACGTTATCACTCCCTTGCGGCAAAAAAAAATACAATGCCGAAAGAACTAATCATTACCGCGGAGACGATAGATGGTGAAATAATGGCGGTGGAACATGAGAGTTATCCGATATACGGAGTGCAATTTCACCCGGAATCTATTCTTACAAAAGATGGAAAAACTATTATACACAACTTTTTGAAAGGAGCTAAAGCATGATAAAGGAAGCGATAATCACAATCACCTCACACAAAGATTTACCCGGTGAGCTTGCAGAAAAAATCATGGATGAAATTATGTCCGGCAAGGTATCACAGGTACAGACAAGCGCATACCTCACTGCACTTGCCATGAAGGGCGAAACCATCGACGAGATTGTTGCTTCGGCAAGAAGCATGAGAAAACACGCAACAAAACTGCTCAACGACCTTGACGTGCTCGAAATTGTCGGCACGGGCGGGGATAAATCAAACTCGTTTAATATTTCCACCACCTCGGCAATCGTGCTTGCAAGCCTTGGTGTACCTGTTGCAAAGCATGGTAACCGCGCCGCCTCAAGTAAATGCGGTTCTGCCGATGTGTTAGAGGCTCTCGGAGTGAAAATTGATTTAACGCCCGAAAAAAGCCTCGCAGTACTGGACGAAATAGGTATATGCTTTTTATTTGCACCACTCTATCACAGTGCAATGAAACATGTTGCACCGGTTAGACGAGAGCTCGGAACAAGAACAATTTTCAATATTTTAGGTCCTCTTTCAAACCCGATGGGTGCCGCTATGCAACTTATGGGAGTGTATGACGAGTCTCTTGTGGAACCGCTCGCCGAGGTGCTCACACGGCTTGGGGTAAAGCGTGGCATGGTGGTTTACGGCACCGATGGACTTGACGAGATATCGGTATCAGCCCCAACAAAGGTTTGTGAAATTCGTGATGGGTGGTTTAAAAGCTATGAGATTAACCCTGTAGAACTTGGATTTAAGCTTCATGACAAGTCAGAATTACTCGGTGGCAGTGCCGAAGAAAACGCAAAAATAACTCTTGATATCCTAAACGGTGCAAAAGGTGCAAAGCGTGACGCGGTCGTTTTAAATTCAGCGGCGGCGCTGTATATCGCCCATGATAACCTCACCTTGCCTGATGCAATTAAACAGGTGGAAAGCATCATAGACAGCAAAAAGCCTATCGAAAAATTAAACGAATTTATCGAAATTTCAAACAGGTGATGCATGACAATTCTAAACAAAATCGCTGATTATGCCAAAGAACGAGTGGCGATAGACAAAAAAAGCACATCATCTATCGAGATAAAAAATTTGGCACTTAACATGCAAAAAGGAGAGTTTGTTTTTGAAAAAAAAATAAAAAACGATTCTGCAGGATTAATATGCGAGGTAAAAAAAGCCTCACCATCAAAAGGCATCATTTCAGAGGATTTTCCTTATATCGATATAGCAAAAGAGTATGAAAAAATTGGAGCAACATGTATCTCGATACTAACCGAGCCAAAATGGTTTTTAGGAAGCGACGACATATTTATAGAGATACGCAAAAATGTGAGCACTCCCCTGTTGCGAAAAGATTTCACCATAGACGAGTACCAAATTTATCAGGCGAAAGTTATTGGTGCGGACTGTGTTTTGCTTATCTGTTCGCTTTTGTGTGAGGCTGAACTAAAGCAACTTCTTAACATTTGCGATGAGCTCGGAATATCCGCTCTTGTTGAGGCACACGACCGACACGAGGTGGAAACTGCATTAAAAGTCGGCGCAAGAATAATCGGTGTAAACAACCGTAATTTAAAAAACTTTTCGGTGAATTTAGATAATGCAACAGAGCTTAAACAACATATACCAAACAATGTTATATATGTTGCCGAAAGCGGAATAACAACACCACAGGACGGCATAAAACTACTGCAAAACGGCGCCAATGCACTTTTAATCGGTGAGGCTTTGATGAAATCATCTGATAGGCAGGGTTTTATAAACTCGATAAAGGGTTATCGCCATGACTAAAATAAAAATATGCGGTCTTTTTCGTGATTGTGATATAGATTATGTTAACCGAGCTTTGCCGGACTACTGTGGTTTTATAATAGATTTTCCAAAAAGTCACCGAAGTATTGACAGGGTCAAGGCGGCTCAGCTCATATCAAGGCTTAACAAAAAAATAAAATCGGTGTGCGTTTTTGTGGATGCAAATATTGATTTTATTGCTGAGTTTGATAACCTATGTGATGTAGTTCAGCTACACGGAAACGAAAGCAACAGTTATATCGCCGAGTTGAGTCTTAGACTATCGGATAAAGAAATATGGAAAGCATATAAAGTTAAATCTGAAGATGACATTAGAGCAGCTAAAGCATCGGCCGCTGACATGATTTTGCTCGATAACGGCTATGGCACGGGTGAACAGTTTGACTGGTCGCTTATAAATGGATATGACAGAGAGTTTATCCTTGCAGGCGGTCTTGATATTGACAATCTTATAAATGCAGTTAAAGCCTACTCACCGTACTGTGTTGATGTGAGTAGTGGTGCCGAAACAGATAAGGTAAAGGATTTCAACAAGATAAAACAGATTGTAGACACAATCAGAAAGGAAGTGTAAGGATGGTATTTATACTACACAAAACAGCCACCAAAACACAGATAGACAGCTTTATTAACTCGTTTGACAAGGATAAAATTTCACCGTTTGTCAAGGAAGGTACCGAACACACCGCAGTGTGTTTGATAGGCAACACCAAGGATATTGAAATAGACAGCATTGTAGAAAACACCCCCATCGTCAGCTACGGTAAAAGAATTACCGAACCTTATAAAATGGTGAATAAAAGTGTTCGCAGTGATAGGTTGATTATTGATATACCCGGATGTAAGATAGGGGGAAATAACTTTACCGTAATTGCCGGTCCGTGTGCTATCGAAGGTGAAATGCAGATGGACTGTATTTCCGATATGATAAAGTCGTGTGGGGCACAAGTATTAAGAGGTGGAGCATTTAAACCCCGCTCCTCGCCGCATTCCTTTCAAGGACACGGAGAAGACGGTTTAAAACTTTTGCTAAAAGCTAAAGAAAGATACAACCTACCGATCATAACCGAGATAATGAACCAGACTCAGATACCTCTGTTTAAAGATGTTGATGTTATTCAAATAGGTGCAAGAAACATGCAAAACTTTGACCTTCTTAAAGAGGTTGGAGCGCTCGGAAAGCCGGTTTTGTTAAAGCGTGGACTTTCCAGCACGATTGAGGAGTTGTTGCTCAGTGCAGAGTATATTTTATCCACCGGAAACGATAAGGTAATTCTTTGTGAGCGCGGCATCAGAACATTTGAGACTGAAACAAGAAATACACTTGACCTTTCTGCGGTGGTAGCGTTAAAACAAAAAACCTATCTACCTGTTTTTGTTGATCCCAGCCATGCCGCAGGCAAGCGCTCTTTTGTGAAACCATTAACAAAAGCGGCAATTGCAGTGGGCGCTGACGGTGTAATGATAGAGGTTCACAACAACCCGGCAAAGGCACTCTGCGACGGGGCACAATCGATGGATTTAGACGGGTTTGCCGACCTGATGCAGGATATAAAAATACGGCTACCTATCGAAAACAAACACTTATAATGAGGGCAACAATGATAAAAGGTAAATTTGGAAAACACGGTGGACAGTATATTCCGGAAACGCTTATGAATGCGGTAATCGATCTGGAAAAAAAATATGAAGAATACAAAAACGACAAGACTTTTAACGATGAGCTTTGCACTCTTTTAAATGAGTATGCAGGCAGGCCATCTATGCTTTACTATGCAAAAAAAATGACAGAAGATCTCGGTGGAGCAAAAATATATTTAAAGCGAGAGGATCTAAACCATACCGGTTCTCACAAGGTGAACAATGTTTTAGGCCAGGTGCTTTTGGCTCATAAAATGGGAAAAACACGGGTAATAGCCGAGACCGGTGCAGGACAGCACGGTGTCGCCACCGCTACCGCCGCCGCCTTATTTGGCATGGAATGCGAAATTTTTATGGGTAAAGAAGACGTTGAGCGTCAAGCCTTAAATGTATACAAGATGAAATTGCTCGGTGCAAAGGTAAATTCGGTAACCTCCGGCACGGCAACACTGAAAGATGCTGTATCCGAAACTATGAGGGAGTGGACATCTCGCATAGATGACACCCACTATGTCCTCGGCTCGGTTATGGGTCCGCACCCCTTCCCCACTATCGTAAGAGATTTTCAGGCGGTGATATCCAAAGAGATAAAGCAGCAGTGCCTTGAAATAGAGGGGAGACTTCCGGACATAGTTATGGCATGTGTAGGTGGCGGTTCCAATGCTATAGGCGCTTTTTACAATTTTATAGACGACAAAGAGGTAGAGCTAATAGGTTGCGAAGCGGCAGGGCGTGGGATAGACACCAGTGATACAGCGGCAACAATCTCGGTCGGTAGCCTTGGAATTTTCCATGGAATGAAAAGCTATTTTTGTCAGGATGAATACGGACAAATAGCGCCTGTATACTCAATTTCGGCAGGGCTTGACTATCCCGGAATTGGCCCGGAACACGCAAATCTACACGACATGGGACGTGCAAAATACGTTGCGATAACCGATGATGAGGCGGTGAAAGCATTTGAATATCTTTCAAGAACAGAGGGAATAATCCCGGCAATCGAGAGCTCGCATGCATTAGCGCACGCAATGAAGATTGCCCCCTCAATGGATAGCAATAAAATCATAGTAGTCAATCTCTCCGGTAGAGGTGACAAGGATTGTGTTTCGGTAGCAAGATATAACGGTGAGGAAATAGAGGAATGAAAATTAAAAATGCATTTAATAACGGCAAGGCGTTTATACCATTTATAACCTGTGGTGATCCCGATCTTGAAACAACAAAAGCACTTGTTTACAAACTTGAGGCAGCAGGTGCAAACATCATAGAGCTTGGAATCCCTTTTTCCGATCCCACAGCCGAAGGCAATGTAATACAGGGTGCAAATATACGCGCCTTAAATAACGGTATAACTACCGACAATATATTTGCTATGGTAGCCTCTCTTAATGTGACAGTGCCGCTTGTCTTTATGACATATGCAAATATAATCTTTACATACGGTACAGAAAAGTTTGCAAAGAGATGTAATGAGGTTGGGATAAGTGGTATTATACTTCCGGACATCCCTTTTGAGGAAAAAGGTGAATTTGCCGATGTTTTCGAAAAGCAAGGCATAGATTTTATTTCACTAATAGCGCCTACTTCGCAGGAACGAATAAAGATGATAGCAGAGCAAGCAAAAGGGTTTGTGTACTGTGTCTCTTCTCTCGGGGTAACCGGAGTGCGCCAAAGCATTACCGCCGATATTGATGCCATGGTATCGCTTGTTCGAGAGGTGTCTGACATACCGGTAGCAATAGGCTTTGGTATTCAAACATCAGAGCAGGCGAAAAAAATGGCACAAAAGGCCGACGGTGTTATCGTGGGTTCAGCAATTGTTAAACTTATTGCACAGCATGGCAAAGACAGCGTCCAATATGTATATAGCTATGCCAAAAACATGGTTGATGCAATAAAATGATTTGTATGTGAACCGCTTTTTCTGTGTTTAATCCCATTACTTTTGTGGGGTAAGCTGTGTATTCATAAACGCAAGCAACTTGTACCCACAATGCAGAGGGTTTCAATTTTATTTTCTTTTGTTTTATTGGGTTAAAGCCAATCGGTTATATCGTAGCCGATAAAGGTTTTTGTGTTGATAACTGTTAGATGACATAACAATTATTTTGTCGCTAAAAAGTTAAATTTGTACAATTGTTAAAAATTTAACAAACTCTGTTGACACTGCTGTTTTCTTGTTGTATCATTAATACATCAAGAAAGGAAGCAAGAAATGCAGTGTATGAAACTTGATAATCGATTCATAGGTAGAAAAAATGAATCTCGTGTTGTTATGGCCTCTGCTAATGCAAAAAACTGTACAAGGACAAAGTCTTAAATTAATAATTAGGCAAAACACTCTTTCGTAACAGTTTTGATAAACTTGTATATACACAAAAACTAAAAGGAGATTAATTATGACAAGATTTACACTTCCCAGAGATTTATACCACGGTAAAGGATCTTTGGAAATACTAAAAAAAATTAAGGGAAAAAAAGCAGTTGTTTGTACCGGTGGCTCGGCAATGCAAAAGACCGGTTTTTTAGATAAAACAGTTGAATACCTAAAAGAAGCAGGAATGGAAGTTGCTATTATCGATGGTATCGAGCCGGATCCTTCGGTTGAAACCGTAATGAGCGGCGCTAAAAAAATGTTGGAATTCGAACCTGATTGGATTGTAGCGATCGGCGGCGGTTCACCAATTGACGCGGCTAAAGCCATGTGGATTAAGTATGAATACCCAGAGATCACATTTGAAGAGATGTGCAAAGTTTTCGGTCTTCCCGAGCTACGCAATAAGGCTCATTTCTGCGCAATCCCCTCAACGTCCGGTACAGCTACAGAGGTTACTGCTTTTTCTATCATCACCGACTATAATCAGGGTATTAAATTCCCGATTGCCGACTTTGAAATCACACCTGATATGGCAATATTAGACTCTGAGATTGCTGAAACTATGCCACAAAAGCTTACCGCCCAAACCGGTATGGATGCAATTACTCATGCTATCGAGTCCTTCGTTTCCACTGCACGCTCAGATTTTACAGCACCGTTATCGCTTTACTCTGCTAAAATGGTTAAAGAAAACCTTGTAGCTTCATACAATGGAGATTTAAGCAAACGTGATATAATTCATAACGCTCAGTGTATGGCAGGCATGGCGTTCTCTAACGGCCTTTTAGGAATTGTTCACTCTATGGCACATAAAACCGGTGCTGCATTTGAGCAATATGGTGCTCATATAATTCATGGTGCTGCAAATGCTATGTATCTGCCCAAGGTTATAGCCTTTAACGCTAAAAACGAGCAGGCAAAAATCTACTACGGTGAGGTGGCAGACGCTTTTGGTTTAGCAGGAAATAATAACGACGAAAAAGTTGTTGCACTAATAGCCCATCTTCGCCAAATGAATGATGAGTTGAAAATCCCTCAGTGCATTAAACATTACGGTCCTGACAGCTACTATGCCGAGCAGGGGTTTGTGCCGGAAGAAGTATTCCTTGAAAAACTGCCTGAAATAGCTAAAAATGCTATAGGAGATGCTTGTACACTTTCCAACCCAAGAATTCCTACACAGGACGAGATGGAAAAACTCCTTAAGTGCTGTTACTACGATTTAGATGTTGATTTTTAATCTTTAATCGCAGCCAAACATGTGCTATATGAATAAGCCAACGGCTTATTCTCCCCTGTAAGATACTTTACTACAAACCTGTTTTTGAAAGATAATCAAAAGCGGGTTTGTTGTCTTTTGTGCAAAAAATCATTATTTTCAACGATGTATAAAGCCTCAGGCAAATTACTAAAGAATTGCAGATTAGTTCTTTAATGAAACTCTCATACCTTATCAGCAATTCAAAGGCAGTTATGCCTCCCATCTGCCCAACAGGAGACACATTTATTAAAACTTTCATTACAAAAAGTTCGACAATATCAATCCTCGATGTTACTATAGCAATAGCTAGCAAAGCAAGGTTTAGTTTATATCGGTACTAATTTGGCATATTTTCGTTTTGAAAAATCCGAACCGACAAACATTAAATACCGAGTAAACTACGAGTAAAAAACATTTCTGATATTAGGGCTTAAGTTATCTCCGGCAGGCATGGCAGATGTAAAATCACCAGCTGCAGAACGAGTTTTTATGTGGAGCAGGTTCATATCGACACGTATTTTACACTCAGAAACGCTGTCATTAAAAGTTGTGGGAAGATGCGAACGTTTGGTGTTATTCTCAGCGACACTAAAACAATTTACATTCGTGTCGCTTCAAATGCAAAACTCTTTTTAAGTAATAACAAGCGAGCTTTTTCACCTATTAGTGGTGTGAATTAATATTACGCTAATTTTGCAATCCCTTCATAAAGCTCAAAATAACGCCCTTTACTTTGCAGTAATTCTTCATGGTTGCCGCGTTCAATAATTTCCCCGTTTTCTAAAACCATAATGGCGTTTGAATTTCTCACGGTGGAAAGTCTGTGTGCTATTACAAAAGTAGTACGGGATTCCATAAGCCTATCTAGTGCCTGCTCGATATGTTTTTCTGTTCTCGTATCAACAGAGCTTGTGGCTTCATCAAGAACTAAAATAGGCGCTTTTGAAATTGCCGCTCTTGCAATATTTAACAGCTGTCTTTGTCCCTGACTTAAATTTGCACCGTCACCCTCAAGCACAGTGTCATAACCTCTTTCAAGCCTTGTTATAAACGAATGTGCATTGGCGGCTTTTGCAGCAATTTTTACATCTTCATCGGTTGCATCAAGTCGCCCGTAGCGAATGTTGTCCATAACAGTTCCCTCGAAAAGATGAGTATCTTGTAAAACCATAGCAATATTTTGTCTTAAAAAATCTTTTTTATAGGACTTTATTTCAATATCATCAATTGTAATGCTTCCGCTTTGAATATCATAAAATCGATTTAACAGGTTAGTTATTGTGGTTTTTCCTGCACCCGTCGACCCCACAAATGCTATTTTTTGTCCGGGCTTCGCATAAAGAGAAATGTTTTTTAGCACTATCTTATCATTTCTGTAACCAAAAGTTACATCATTTAATTTTACATATCCATTAATTTTTTCAGGGTTCGCTGCATCTTGTATATCTTCACTTTCAGTTTCTTCATCCATCATTGCAAAAACTCGTTCAGCACCTGCAAGTGCCGAATAAATTACATTCATCTGCATTGATATTTCATTTATCGGTCTTGTAAAACTTCTTGAATAATTTAAAAACACAGCATAAGCACCTACATCAACATAGGATGTTAAGCATAGAAACCCTCCGATAAAAGCAGTGATTACATAGCTCAAGTGACCCATTCCACCCATCACGGGGCCCATTGCGCCACCTAAAAATTGCGCCTTTACAACCTTTTCCTTATACGCCTTATTATGTAATTTAAAATCCTCAAAAGCCTCATCTTCATGATTAAATACTTTTACAACCTTTTGTCCGGTTATAGTTTCCTCAATAAATCCATTGAGTTCACCCAACGTTTCCTGTCTCCCTCTAAAATATTTTCTGCTTTTCGATGTGATAAATTTACCTATGAAAAAGAAAACAGGGATTAAAACAATTGAAACTACAGTTAAAATTATATTTGTAAAACACATTACAATCATTGTTCCGACGAATGTAATAATCGCTGAAAAAAGTGTTATAGCTGTGTTTGACATCATTTCACCAACAGAATCGACATCGTTTGTATATCTACTCATCATGTCACCGTTGCTATTGGTATCGAAGTAGCGCAGCGGGAGCTTTTGCATCTTTTCAAAGAGGTCGTTTCTAAGCCTTTCAAGTGATTTTTGTGCAACATTTATCATAATTCTTATTTGAATAAAGTTTGCAATCAACGCAAGTCCATAAGCAACCGCCATTATAATTACATTTTGAATTAATATTGCCTCACCTTTTCCATCAAATAAATTGTTTATAATCGGCCTCAACATGTATGATGAAAGAAGATTTAAACCTGTGTTCATCGCAACACAAATAAAAACTACAATAATTAATAACCCATCCCCTTTTATATATCCCAACAACCTTTTTATGGTCTTTGAAATATTTTGTGGTTTTACCACAGGCATATCTAAATGTGCTCCGGGGCCGCCCCTTTTCATTCCAAAATTAGGCGCTGCATGAGTGTTTTTATCTCCATTTTTATGTGGGGGAGGTCCGTGTGGGGGGCGGCCTTGTGGTGGTCGTCTATCTTCCATTATCATTCTCCTTTAAGCAATGGCTTCCTTGTCTCGTTGAGAGTCGTATATTTCTTTATAGGTCAGGCTGTTTTGTAAAAGTTCACTGTGTTTGCCCACCGCTTCAATTTTTCCGTCATTCATAACCATAATTTTATCTGCTGTAATTACAGAAGAAATTCTTTGTGCGATAATAATTTTTGTTGTGTCCTTAAGTTTATTTTGTAAATACTCTCGGATTTTACCTTCTGTTGCAGTGTCAACAGCACTTGTTGAGTCATCTAAAATAATGATCTTAGGTTTTTTAAGAAGCGCTCTTGCGATACAAAGTCTCTGTTTTTGTCCTCCCGAAAGATTTACCCCCCCTTGCCCTAATATCGTGTCGTACTTTTCAGGAAAACCTTCAACAAATGCATTTGCAGCTGCATATTCGGCCATCTGCTTAACTTCACTTATATCGGCATTTTTATCCCCATAGCGCAGGTTTTTCTCAATTGATCCTGAAAAAAGAATGTTGTTTTGCAAAACAACAGCAACACTGTCACGCAGGTTTTTAAACGAATAATCTTTTACATTTATTCCATCAACTAAAATCTCACCGCTATCAATTTCATAAAGTCTCGGAATAAGCGAGACTAAGCTCGTTTTTCCACACCCGGTTGATCCAATTACCCCCACCGTTTCACCGGGATTTATCTTCATATTTACATCGCTGAGCACATTTTCAATATTTTCTTTATAATACTTAAAATTCACATTTTTAAATTCAATACCTCCTTTAAAAACTGCGTTTTGAGAAGATGCGTTATCAACAATTCCTACATCCGTATCAAAAACTTCATTTACACGTTTTACACAAGCAAAGGCACGAGAGGCTGAAATCAATACATTTGCAAGCATCATGAGTGAAGATAAAATTTGACCTGTATATGTAACAAACACGGAAATATCGCCAATTTGAACACTGTTTTCCATTACACCCATTCCGCCAAAATAAAGTATTGAGATGGTCGCAACGTTCACAGATAATGTCATAATAGGCATTTGTAACATTGTAATACGAAAAACTCTAAGTCCGCTGTTTTTCATATCAGCGTTTGCAGCTTTAAATTTATCTATTTCAGAATTTTCTCTCACTAATGATTTTATTACACGAATATTAGTTAGATTTTCTCTTACTACAGAATTAATCTTATCAATTTTCTTTTGTAAAACCCCAAATTTATTATAACTTAACGAGACTATTACAGCTATTGCAATCACTAAAAATGGAATCACAAATACAAAAACAAGTGCAAGGCTACTGTTTACAGTAAAAACCATAATTAATGTTCCAACCAACAACGCAGGAGATCTCACGAACATTCTGAGCGCTGTTTCAACAAGGTTTTGTATCTGAATTATATCATTTGTAAGCCTTGTAACTAAAGAAGCTGTACTAAATTTGTCAATGCACGAAAAGGAGAAGGTTTGTATTTTTTTAAATAATTCTTCCCTTAAATCACAGCCAAAATATATAGAAGCTCTCGTTGCACAATATGCGCAGGCTATTCCTACAATCAATCCAAATCCAACGAAAAACAACATTCTAAATCCATATCCCCATAGAATTGAAATGTCTTCTCCCGCAACAAAACCGTCAATAATCTTTCCCGCTAAAACAGGAATATTCACCTCCGCATAAACTTCGACAATCATTAAAACAGGTGATAAAATAAAGAATATTAAATGAGGCTTTATAAATTTGTAATATCTTTTCATTTAGACTTCTCCAACATTTTCAAAAGATTTTGATGCAGGCGATCCATAAAATTTTCGAACAAATCCAATTCATCATTACTAAACCCTTCGAAAGTTTCTTTGTCAAGTTTTTGAAAAAGTTCGTGAGTATTTTCTAAAAACTCATCACCTTTCGGAGTAAGCTCGATAGTATTAGCCCTTGAGTCGTTGTCATCAACTTTTCTTAAAATATAGCCTTTGTTTTCAAGCTTTTTAAGGATAACTCCGACAGAGGCAGGACTTGTTCCTAGTTTTTTAGCATGATCACGCTGTGAGAAATTACAGTTATCGGCAATCAACATTAAAAGTCTTGATTCTCCTGCAAAAACTTCACTATCATTTAAATTTTGATGCAACACTCGTTCAAAAGCATGATGAAATTGTTTGATTTTGTGCTTTACAATCCTTTGTTTTGTCATAATATCGTTTTTATAGATTTTTCTTTTCATATACAATTAACCCTTTTCACATAATAAACAAGTATACAATATACTTATTTATTATATACTTGTTTACTAATTTAGTCAAGAGGATTATTTTATATTTTCTTTTAGAATTGACATTTTACATACTGTCGCATATGATTTTATAGGTATGTTATCTTCATCGCCAAAAATCTGATATTTGCCGTCAGTGAATACAATATGAGAGA
>CAYJKY010000061.1:0-14900 GCA_964370825.1 uncultured Oscillospiraceae bacterium | reverse complement strand
TGGTGCGGACAACAGGACTTGAACCTGCACGAAATTGCTTTCATTAGCCCCTCAAGCTAACGTGTCTGCCTATTCCACCATGTCCGCAAGGTTACTTAGTGATTATATCATACTTAGTTTAAAAATTCAATACTTTCTATGAAAATTATCAATAAATATCTCTGCGCCGTTATAGAAAAAGGTGCGTTGTAGTTTTAAGGTGTAAACCGAGTTGTTTTCACTATCATTATGTAAGTGTTTTTTGAAAAGAAGAGTGCTGTATCATCGCTTCAAACACAATGACCTTAAGGGCGGCAATGTTGGAATGACTAATGAGCATCGAAGAGAATGTTTGAGCGTTTTTACAAGGTGAATAAATTCTGAAGTGAAAGCTTAAATGGGTTTGGTTTTTTATAGTAAAACGAATTGTTAATATATACGCTGGTAACATTTTTTTGATCACCCTGTTCGCTTTTGAGATGGTTTATATGATTAAATACAATGATAATACGATATAAAAAGCTAGAATAGCCATTACTATTTGTTGGAAGTTGAGTGAAATTTTGCGTAGCATGTAAAGGTGCTTGCTGTTTTTAAGAATAAATCTATACAGTGAAAATGCACCGACAACACTAAGTAAATATATTATGATTTTTTCTATATAAATGTTACTGTCTATAGATACTTCGGTATTAAAGATAGTGTTAATGACCGTGACGCCGAAAACTCCACCGGCAATGCAGCTAAGACCAAGTAATAAGAGCACAAACTTTTTTCTTCGACTTTGAAATATCTGTGGCATAGGTTTACCGAATAGAATATGGGAATATTTTATAAAGGATAAAATAGTGCCAAAATTTACAATGATAATTAAGGTCTCGGTTATGGTTCCTTTAGCTCCGTACTGCATAAAATATTTAGATATAGACGAGTTGAAAAACGGTGCACCACTTATTCCGAGTACACCGAGTACAGTTGCAATACCTGTAAGAGGCATGGTGCGCAGTACACCATGGATATTGCGAATGTCACGTGTTTTGTACTGCTTTATTATCATACCGGCCGACAGAAATAGCAATGATTTAAAAAGGGCGTGGCAGATTATGTGATAAAGGGCGCCATAGGTTGAAATGTAGTTTTGTGCTGTTAATCCCAGTGAAATTAACCCGAGTTGTGATATGGTGTGAAAAGCCAGAATTAGCTTTATATCGGTTTGTGAAAGAGCCATCACGAAACCTAAAACCGCTGTGCATCCACCGATGAAAATGAAAAATGGTGCGTAATCTACAGCAGGTGAGAAGAGGTTTGTAAATACATAAAACAGATAGATGCCATTTTTGACGTATAATCCGGAAAGAATAGCCGACACGGCTGAGGGTGCACTGGGTGTTCCGTGTGCACGTGGCAACCAGCTAAACAGTGGAAAAAATGCACTCTTTAGGCAGATAGCTGTCATGATGAAGGCAAAGGGTGTCACAACTGAGTCAGGGTCTGCAAGTGGCATAAGCTTCGCAATCTCGGATATAGAAAGCACTCCGAATATCTTGTAAAGGTAGCCTACTCCTAACAGATAAAAAAGCATACATACGACCTGCGATAACAGGTATAACATTCCATCATACATGGAACGGATATCCTTTTTATACATTATAAGTATTGCTACAACAACGGTTGCAACCTCTAACAACACATAGATGTTAAAAAGATCATCTGTGATAAAGACTCCACACAAAAGACCTTGTAGCGTTAGAAATAGCATTACGAATTTATTATCGAAAAACTCTTCATGCATTGTATAGATAAAGGAAAGCAAAAATAGGAATATCGATAAACCTATTAGTGAAATGGTGTATCTTTCGGCGATAAGCGTTATTCCGAGTATTGAATTTTGCGCTCCCAGTATTTCTGTAATATCTCCATTTTTCATGATATCAAGGAATACAAAGATGAAAAAAGCAAAAAGTATGGTTTCGGAGATAATTACAAAAGGGCGTAAAGGAATTTTGGGAATTAGGTATGCAATAACCCCCAATATCACCGGAACAATTATAAAGTAGACTATGATCATTAAAAGTTATCCATTCTTTTCTTGTGGATAGCTGTCCAATCAGAATTGCCGTATAGATGGTAAAGGCTAATAAACATGCATAGTGATATTGCCGTTACGGCTACACCAATAACTATAGCCGTTATCATAAGTGCTTGTGGCAGTGGGTCGGCGACCTCTGCAGTTGTTACGTTAATAGGTGGTGCTTGTTCGGTTGTTGCAAACATAGTTAGATAAAATGTTATGGCGGCAACCTCCATAATGCCTATACTTATGATGCTTTTAAGTATACGTCTACTGCTAAAAATACCGGCAAGACCGATAAAAAACAGTGCTACAGATACATTTTCACCGTTAATAAAATCCATATCTCCTCCACCTGATTAACTGACATGTAGCAAATAAAGCGATTAACTATCCTCATAATGAACAAATCTGAAAAATATTATTGTTAGCCCACAAAAGACCTTTGCAGCTATAAGGCAGTTCATTATAACCATATATATTATATTGAATTCGGTGTAGCTAAGGTAAAGTGTTGATGCCGCAAATACAGTGGCGAAAAGAGCGACAAATAAAAACAAAACCTTCTCTATTCTTTCGTACAAACGAATATTAATTGATTTTTCCGGTCTTAACAGATATACACATATTAACACCACGGACAATGCCGCACCACCCTGAAAACCACCGCCCGGAGTAAGGTGTCCGTTAACAGTAAGATAGAACCCTATTATCATTATAATTGGAAGTACTAATGCAATAGTTCGTCCAAAATGCATTCCGTCCTTAGGTTTTTGCACCTTGAAATGCAGTTTGTTATTGTCGTGACGTGAAAAATGTATTACCCCCATGACGCTTATCAACAGCATAAGGGCTTCAAATATTGTATCGAATATCCTGTAGTTGAGATAAACCGAGGTGACGGAATTTTGTGCTGCGGTATCGTTGAGATGATTTTCTATTACAAGCGAAAACAGTTCGGGCGTTTGGGTTGCAGTGCTGCCGACCGAGCTAAAAAGGGTAACTGCCACTGCAAATGCACAAAGTAGATAGCCGGCAATACGCATAATATTCATCGGCTATCCTCCTTGTTTGCCGTTACAAAATGAATCCGCTCTTCACTAAATTTTGTAGTAAGCATATCCTTTATTGCAAGTACATGCAACTCTGCATCGGAACCATATATAGTGATTGTATCATTGTTGTTGTGCAAGATTAGGTCGTACATCTGGGTGCTTGCAATGCTTTGCGGCTTTTCCCATGTAAATACTGCTTGTGCTTCAAGGTCTTGCGTTGAGCAGTAACGCATTATATGAGACACGACATCCTCCATGTCTGCCCTAAGGCGATAATCGCTCTTGTGTTCTTTAGATCCTGATGTGAAATAAATATAAAATGTTCTATGTTTTTTTAGTGCCACAATGAATAGGATGGTAGACAGTGCACTGCCGATTACCGCTTCGGCTATTGCGACATCCGGAGAATGATATAGCAGATAGCAAAAAGAGGCTAATAATGAGATTACACCCAATGAGATGATTGTTCGTTTGTAGTTTCTGCAACTCACTATGTAAAGTGCAAATATTATCATTAAAATAAATATAAGCTTATCAGCCGTCATCTTCATCTCCTTTTAATTTGTATCCGGAAAAATATGCAGACGAAGCAATTGATGATGTTACGATAGGGTTTATGACGAGAATTACAATTAGTATTAATATAAGCTTTAGCGTGAACGAGTTAAATCCGCTTAAAAAAGCTACGCCTATCAAGATTGTGATGAGCCCGATAGTGTCTATATCCGCAGCCGATAACAGCCGTGCATAAAAATTGTCAAAGCGGTATATTCCGATAAGACCTACAACTATAAAAAATAGACCTGTTATTATCAATACATAGCCAACTATCTGCATAAGGTTTCCCTATTACTTATTTGTTTTTTGAAGAAATTTTGCAATAGATGTAGTTCCGACAAAACCGAGTACGGCAAATACAAGCGCAATGTCAAGGTAGATTGATTGAGCGTTAGCATAGGAGTAAAGGATAACTATAACAATGATTTTGCTACATAGCAACGAAAAACCAAGCAATCTATCCCAAACCGACGGTCCTATAATAATTCGACCGCTACTTAAAAAAGCGGCGACTATAAGTAAAACAACAATTATGTTAATAAACATTTCGCATCCCTTTGAATTAATTATACCTTTGGGAACTTTTCATAAGCACCAACAGCCGGTCCTCTAAGGAGGTGTCAGGGTCGTCTTTATGCATTGACAGCACGGTTAGCTCTCCTTCTTTGTTGTCTACCGTGATTGTGCCCGGTGTCAGGGTTATTGATGTTGCTAAAATATCGTGAAGATAAGCGTTTTTTATTTCTTTGTTTATTTTTGTAGTTGTAAAACAGGGGGCCACATCTCCTTTGATAATGTACCCCGTAGCTTTTATTCCGGATAGATAAATTTTCTGTAGCAGAAAAACAAGATATAGTATAAAACGTATAGGCGGTAGAAAAAAAGCGTATTTATAGCTGTAGCCAAGAAGTCGGTTTGATATTAATAAGCATATAGCCGTCACAATAACACCGCTAACGATGTGAAATATGTCGATACTTTCGTTAATAATAAGCCATACAAGTAGCAATATTATTGGAACAGTGATTCTATAGATTAATCTGAACACAACTCACCCTGCACACTAATTCTTGGTTAAATTATACACAAAAAAATAATATTATGCAATACTTTTGAGCGATTTAATTCGATTTGTGATAGGACATGCCGTTAAGTGCGGGTGAAACCATTACAATAATCTTATATCAGCCCGTTTTTTATCCTAATTATATGGTTGGTGTTAAGCTTATTTCTCTAATACCACCGGTTGCTTTAATACGCACGATGCAACCGTCCTCCTTACGCAAAACATCATGCTCTTCTGATTTTGTCATAAAAGGAAGGTAAAGCTCTGATTTACCGCTTTTATTCTCACCCTCATCCCATTTGCATGTAAAATTTCTATTCTCAAAGTCATAGTGGTATGAGATTGTTTTTCCTACCATTGCTATGGGATATGCCCTTTTTAAGTATTTTAACACAGGTGCATTGTCAAGATTATTGTGGTAACACCAATATGTACTGCTCCACAAGTTTTTTTCAAAAAGAGATATCAAGTATCTGCATTGTGGTATAGTATCCTCGTAATGCGCAAAAGCACCCCATTCTCCCACTACAACGGGAACATTTAATCTTTCCTGCGTGTTTAAATGCCCGTCAAAAATTGTCTTCACTCGTCCGTTTGACGAAAGTGCTCCTACTCCTTCGGTGTCTACAACCAGGTCGTACCCGTGCGGCGCAAAACAGCTGTTGTCGTCGATTGTTTTTTTCAGTCCGCACGGAATTCCCATGTTAGAGAAATAATTGTTTTCCATCATAATTAAGCCGTCGTAAGATATTTCACGAACGGCGATAGTCATTTTTCTATAAAACGCAGACAGGACATCTTCATCAAACTCTTTAATGGCAGATCCTAAATTATCTACAACGCTTTTATATATGTCTTCATTTGATAGCACGCTCAATGCCTCAAACATCTTATCCTTATCTTTGAAAATGTTAGATAGATTATTTAAATAATAGTCGTCTGACGTTATATCATACAGCTTCTTTGCAAAACCTTCAAAAAGATTGCCATAAACTTGTGGGGCTGATTTCCCTACAAACGGTTCATTTAAAAAGTCACAGCCTATTAGCATGGGGTGGTCGCCTAACGCCTTTAAAATATGTCTCCACATTTTTGCGTAATGGTCCTGCAACCCTAATCCGGCTTCAGATTTTTCATTGTTCCAGAAATTAGAAAAAGCATTTTGCACAGCACTGCTAATGAGGTAGGAGTCGCTCCACACCTCTCCTGTGATGTGTTCTGCACCCTCGTTTAAACAAGCCCATAAGGGTGCGCCGTCCGAGTAAATTTGTGCGTATAAATCTTGATGCATATCTAAAAAAATGTAGATTTCATGTTTTTGGCATATGTCCATGAATTCTCTTATTTTATTTATGTATTCATCGTCGTATTCTAAAGGGCTGGGCTCCACTCCGTCCCATATAATTCCCAAGCGAATTAAATTAAATCCGCATTTGCTGAAAAACAGAACAGTATCCTCGTTATAGTCACCAAGATAATTCTCAGCTTTATTTTTACACACTAAATTAATTCCGTTAAAAATAACCGTTCTTCCATATTCATCAACAAAGTGCTTCCCGTTTGTCCTTATTTTCATAATTATGCCTATACCTTTCAAAAAAGAGTGCACCAATTGTATCATATGTAGTATAAATCGTCAACAATTTACAGCGTAAGTTACATATGTAATGACATTAAATTCATCGTTAGTATAAATATCTAACCTTAAGTTACTATTTTAGACATAATATCGGTGATATAATATGTTCATAAAATTAGAATACTAATGTGCAGAAAGGGCGGTTCGGATATGAACGAAAATCAAAACAATCAGGGAGCACCTTCCAGTGACGAGACCTCGGCTTTATTTGTGTCGGCACGAAAAAAACAGCTGGCAGAGCAGGAGGAACAGCGTTTAGCGGCAGAAAAACAGGCGGCACGTCTTGCCGCAGAGGAGGAGGTTCGCCGTCTCGAGGCAGAGGTTGCCGAACGTAAAAGAAAAGCGGAAGCAGACGCAGTACAAATTCAGCAGGAAGAGGAGGAGCGTCGCAGACAGGCGGAGATTGAAAAGGCAAGAATTGCCTCGGAACTAAAGTCGGCGGCAAACACACAGTATGCACCACCTACAAATAATGCACCTCCACCACCCTACGGACAGGTTGCAACCGGAAGTACCGTTGCGGTAAAGCCGGCGGCAAATATGGTAAATGATCTTCTTGCGGATAAGAAAAAACTTGCCATAGTTGCGGGCGCGGCTGTTGGCGCTTTGGTGGTAATTATTCTGCTTGCCTCACTATTTTCGGGAGGAGCAAAGCCAAGATTTACCCACACAATGGATTCCAATGTATATATTGACCTTAACGAGGATGGCACGGCAGAGGGCGTATCGCCCGAAATGCTTGAGTTTTCCGGCTACTGGTATTATGAAGGCGGAGAGGTCGTAATCGAATCTGATACATATTCTGCATACCTTGGTGTTATCGACGAAAACACAATATACGATTACAACTATGAGGGCGAGTTTGTTTTTAATGCAAATTAGGCATTAAAGTTACGTCATAGAATTAAAGATGAAAGGAAGCTTGAATGAATAACTTATTGGTCACGGCAATCTTTGAAAACGGCTTTCAAGAGATATATCTTCCCACCGTGGATAACAGGTCAATTCCTATCGAAATTCGTCCCTCGGTCAGTGGACTTTCACAGGATATAGTTTTACCGTTTGAGGTTTGGAGTGGTGTTTGGACACTTACCGACTCGACACAGTTTGTCATAACCATTGATGAAAAACCGGTCGAGGGAACTGTTTTAGAGCCGGGAAGACTTTTAAACTGTACCGTTAAGGGAACCGATGTTGTGTTTTCGCTAACCGTTACACAGGCGAACTCCGGAAACACCTCCTTTGATAAATACTTTTTTGATATTACCAAGGTCGGAACAATTACGATAGGCAGTAATTCCGCCTCCGGAATTATTAACTACTCCAACAGGTTTTGTTCCCCAGCTCATGCCGAGATAGGTTCGGATGCCGGTGTCGTGTATATAGCCGATAAAAACAGTGTTAACGGAACCTTTGTAAACGGCAGATTGCTCAGTGCAAAACAGCCGCTGCATTACGGAGATGTTATATACATAGTCGGTCTAAAGATTGTTTACCTCGGTAACATTCTTGCAGTCAATAACCCTAAAGGGGAATGTACTGTAAACGAACAACGCCTAAGAAAGATTAAGATCGAGCCCACCGAGTTTAGCGAAGGAGTGGAGGAGACATCCGGCGAGGAGCAATATTTCCTAAGAACGCCTCGTAAGGTTGAGCTTATTGACAGGGAATCTTTTAGTATTGAACGTGCACCCAACAAGTCAACCCAAAAACAGCAACCACTATTCATGACGCTTGGCCCCTCCTTTACCATGGTTATACCCATGCTTGCCGGTACCCTGCTGAGTGGCGGTAGCGGAAATATTGCGGGTGCTGTGGTTATGTCGGTCAGTGCGGCGGCAATCGGTGGCGGTTGGGCTATGTTGAATATCAAGTATAACCGCGAAGAGGCAGAAAAGACTGAGAACTTTAGGATTAACAGCTACACCCAGTATCTCGACAAGATGAGTGCACAGATAGGGCAGAAGATTGAGTATAATCGCAAGGTGCTCTACACCATGTTTCCAAATGCCCATGAGGCGGTGGAATTTGCACTTAACGAAAGCCCGAGATTGTGGGAAAAAAGCAGTGTTCACGGAGACTTTTTGCATGTTACGCTCGGAAACTGCGATATCCCATCCTATAACGAGGTTAAGATTGCAAAGGAACAGGGCGTGGTCGCCTATGATCCGCTGAACGACAACCTTGACAACATTAAGGCAAGAACCCTAATGATAAACAACGTTCCCTCCGAACTCTCCCTCTGTAACAACATGGTGGTCGGCGTTGTTAGTCGTGATCGTTCAAGGGTTTTAGAGCTTGTTAGGGTTATCACATCACAGCTCACGGCACTTCACCCATATACCGAGCTACGCACCGCATTTATATACCCCATGAACGAGCTGGATTACTGGGATCACACAAGGTTTATTCCGCACAGCTGGTCGCCGGATGGTAGCGTTCGCATGATAGCGAACGATAAAAACAGCGTCGGTGATGTGCTCTACTTCCTTTCCACCGTAGTTCGTGACCGTCTTGAGAAATACAAGGGCAAGAAGATTGAGGAAAGGATATTGCCTCATTATGTTGTAGTTATCGGTGACATATCGCTTATCGAAAATGAGCCTATGGCAAAATATCTGCTATCCCCAACCGAAGAACTCGGAATTACCGTGATATTTCCGGTAAGCTCTACCGATAAACTTCCGGCGGCGTGTAGTGCTATAATTCGTGACGACGAGGATTACAACGGATTTTACAGCACCGCAGGTAGCTTTGACGAGCGTACCGGTATTGCGTTTAACAAGCTTTCGGTTTCCGAAATGAATGCCTACACAAGAAAACTCTCCGGATTTAGGGTTCGTGAGCTTGGCTCCTCCTCTGCAATACCGGAAATACTGACCTTCCTCGACATGTATAAAACCTCAAACGTTGAGGATTTAGAGGTTATGAAAAAGTGGTTGGAAAACCGCACCTACGAGAGCATGAAGGCAATGGTGGGCTACAAGTCCGGCGGTATGCCGCTCTACCTCGATATCCATGAAAAATATCACGGTCCTCATGGACTTGTTGCCGGTACTACCGGTTCCGGTAAATCTGAAACCTTGCAGAGCTACATACTCTCCCTTGCCGTCAACTATCACCCACATGAGGTTGCATTTATTCTTATCGACTACAAGGGCGGTGGAATGGCACAAAGCTTTATCGGACTTCCACATCTTGCCGGCGTTATCACCAACCTCGGCGGAAATGCAACCGATAGGGCACTGCTCTCCATCAATGCAGAGATTAAACATCGTCAAAAGGTATTTAACGACTATAAGGTCAAGCATATCGATGCATATATCGAGCTTTATCGCTCCGGTGTTGCCTCGGAACCCATGCCACACCTGTTGATAATTGCTGACGAGTTTGCCGAGCTTAAAAAGGAACAGCCGGAGTTTGTACGTGCGCTGGTATCCGCCGCACGTGTCGGTCGTTCACTTGGTGTAAACCTGATACTCGCAACCCAGAAGCCATCCGGTGTTGTGGACGATGAAATATGGTCTAACACCCGTTTCCGCCTCTGTCTACGTGTTGCCGACAAGCAGGACTCTGCCGAGATGTTAAAGCGTCCGGATGCGGCGTTTATAACCGGAACCGGTCGCGGATACTTCCAGGTTGGTAACGACGAAATATTTGACGAATTCCAGAGTGGTTGGTCCGGTGCAGAGTACACCCCGAATATCCAGTTTACCGATGACAAAAACTCCAAGGTTGAGCTTATCAACCTTATCGGTAAAAATGCTGTTCCGAAAAAGAAGAGCAAAAAGAAGAGCGACAACATAACAAAGGTCACCCAGCTGGATGCAATTGTTAAGCATTTAGGCTCGGTTGCCGAGGAAAACAGCGTAGCCGCACTTCGCCAGATATGGCTGGAGCCGTTACCCGGCACCGTATATCTCGAGCAGCTTTCTCTTCCACAAAAGCCGGAAGGCTTCTCGCTGTTACTGCCGGTCGGTTTTGCCGACAGCCCGGAAACACAAAGTCAGTTTACGGTCGGCGTAGACTTCCTGCGTGATGGTCATCTGCTTGTGTGCGGAAGTAGCGGAAGCGGTAAGACAACCTTATTGCAGACATTAATCTACAGTGCCGTTACACGTTACTCCACCGAGGAGGTCAACATCTATATTGCCGACTTCTCCAGCAGAACCATGACGGTATTCGGCGACCTTCCACAGGTTGGCGGTGTAATGTTTGAGGGTGAGGACGAAAAGATCGAGCAGGTATTTGACCTGCTTAAAAACACCCTTTCGGAGCGTAAAAATAAGTTTAGCCGCATGGGAATAGGCTCCTATCGTGACTACATAACACAGGAGAGCGATTGCCCGGCGATACTGTTCTTTATCGACAACTATGTCGCATTTGCCGACAGCTATGACCGTTATGAGGACACCCTTATACAGCTTACCCGTGAGGCTGCAAGCTACGGAATATTCATAGTTTTAGCCATAAACAACACCGGTGATATTCGCGGACGTATGAGGCAGAACTTTACTAACGGCATTGCACTTCAAATGTCGGATAAGTTTGAGTATGAGTCGGTTATCGGTAGCCGCAGTGAAATTCTGCCGGACGACCGTACACCGGGACGTGGACTTATCAAGGCGCCGTTGCCGTTAGAGTTCCAGGTTGCCCTCTGCGTTAAGGAAGATCCCGGTACCAGCCCGGCACAGACATTGCGCAAAAGATTTGAATTGCTCAAGGCAGACAAGGGCGTTAAAAAGCTCGGTGCAAAGGTTGAGGGTATTATCTGCGATGAATTTATAAAAAGTGATGCAGTAAAGGCGCTTGATGTTAACACCGTTGCAATAGGCGTAGACGCCGAAACACATGAGCTGTTTACCGCAGACCTTGATCAAATTTTCTGCTACAGTGTCAGCGGATTTGCCGAAACAGGAAAAAGCCAGCTGATGAAATCGATTGTAATGCAGGCAAAATCAAAGGGCGCCAAGATGGTTCTTTTTGATAAAAAGGAGAGCGAGCTGTTAAATCTCGGTGTGTTTGATACCGTGTGCAACACCGATGAAGAGCTGTTCTCGCTGATGGAGTCTACCCTTGTGGGCGAGTTCACAAAGCGTAACGGCATTGTGAATGATGCGAGAGACAGCTCACAGGATGTTCGCAGTGCAATGCAGAAGGAACAGCGCATAGTTATCTGCATCGGCGACATGAATTTATTTATGCAGTCGGTCTACAGTAAGCGTCTGCAGATGAACGAATTTTTGGAGATAGCACTTCAAAAGGGTAAAGAGCACAAGATTAACCTGTTTGCAATAATGCAGCCGGACGACTATTTTGACAATGCACGTTTTGAGCTTATGAGAATCTGGGCTTCCCACAACACCGGAACTCATCTCGGTGGAATGTTCGACCAACAGGGAGCACTGGACTTTGATATGTCGGCATCGGATGCCGCAAGGCAACTTCCGGCAGGAAGTGGCTACAGCTCGGATGCGGAGGGCAAGCTTGTTAAGATAGTCACACCACTCGCACAACCTGAAGATGGAGACGAACTTTAATACTAAAAGATATATAGTAGATTTGATTGAGAAAGGATAGTTTAAATGGCTAAGATATTTTTAGATGTTCAGGTTCCGGGAAGTGCCAAAACTTATGAGTTTTCGGTGGATTCCAACATGAGCGTAGGAAGGGTAAAGGGCGATTTCATCAAGCAGATTTCGCTTGTTGAGGGACGAGAGGTTTTTAGCGACCTATCTCAGGTGCTTTTCTGCTCTAAAAACCTCGGCGGACTTTTAGGCAACGAGGAAACCCTTTCGGCGGTAGATGTTAAAAGTGGCGACACCATCATATTAATTTAGAAAGGACTACGAAAATGGCAGAAACAAGTAATGTCAATTCGCAAAAGATAACGGCGGCGGTATCCCGTATGCAGACCGAAGCCTCCAGCATTGCTACCGGAGTTCAAAAGTTTTCTGATGCGGTTATGAATCTCGACAAGCAGTGGACATCCGAGGCGAAGGCGGCATTTATGCAGGCATACCAGACCGATTATGAGGCGATGCAGGAGATGATAGAGCAGCTCAACGAAAATTGCGAGCTTCTTCGAGGAATGGCAGACACTTTCGATGCGACCGAGAGCGATATTCTCGGCAAGGTTTCGGGGTTGAGATAATAAAAGGAGAAGATTATGGCAGGCAGTGAGATTAAGATAGAAACCAAGGCGTTTTTGGCGGCAAGTGAGGAAATTACCGCCGCAAAAACACAGATCGCACAGAGCATTGATGCCTATCTGCGTGAGATAAACAGTTTGCGCAGTGCCTGGCAGGGCAGTTCTTCCGACCGTGTGAGAGCCATGGCGGCATCCATAAAGACGAGCGGTGAACAGCTGCTGATGAACATGGACAGCTACAGCAAAACGCTAAACGAGCTGGCAGGTATCTATGACCAGACGGAGAAGCATGCAGTGGAAACGGGTCGCTCGCTCTCCTTTAACGGGGGCTCGATGCGATAGCATTATATGGATTTTGAACCGGCTCAACTATATCACGGAAAGGAACAAATTGTATGGCAACATATACTTTTAATTATCAGCAAACCATGGCACAGCAGAAGGAGGTTGAGCTTGCGGCAAGCGAGCTATCGACAAAATGTGCAAAGACTCTTGGCGAAATTTCTGAAGGTGTCGCGGCGGCATGGACGGGAGACAGCGGAAAAGCTTTTCGTAGCTTTATTGAAAAGAAACGCGAAGATTTGGAGCTGGATGCAAAACAGCTGAAACAGATTGCCGATTATATTGCAACCTCGGCCGCAAACCTAAAGCGGATGGAAGAGGAGAACGCCGCAAGAGGTGCGGGAATATAAATATTTTATAGTAGAGAAAGAGGATTAATATGGCAAGTACAACCGCAAATCTTCAAAAATTAAAGCAGGCGTCAACCGAACTTGAAAATATCAGCGTTGCCATGGTTACTAACCATTCAAAACTTACCGAGGTGATGCAACAACTGTCGTCAAAATGGCATGGCGAAGCCGCCGGAAGATATTTAGACGAGTTCTATTCGCACTCTCCGGATCTTGAAAAGATGGCGGCGGTTATAGATTCGGCATCAAGAAGCCTTGACACGGTTGGTAATATTTACGCCAAGGCGGAGGACGAAGCCTCCGGCACCATACGTGCAATGCTCGGCAAAGGGTAAATACTCCTTTAACTCGTAAAATGACTTTTTAGAAAGGAATGGACAGTAAGATGGCTATGAACGAAGAAATTCGGGTAGATCACCATGAACTTAGGAAGTATGCCTCCGAGATGGAAAAAATTCAAAAGACCTATGTAACGCTTATAAGTCAGGCAGAGGACGAGAGTAAAAAACTTCGTACCCTGTGGACGGGCGAGGCGGCAGAGCAGTATACCACAAGTTTTAACAGCATTAAAACCGGCTGTTTAGAGTATATCGAGACACTCAAAGCTACCATAATATCGTTAAACGAAACGGCGGATAACTACGAACACAGTATACATCAGGTTATGGAAGCCGCCGAAAATTTACCGAAACTCTCGGGAAACACAATGCGTTAGAATATAGTAGCTTTCGTGTATGAAAAGCACATAAACTACACTTTAAAAAGGAAAGGAACGGCTGTAGTATGTCGGAATTTAAGGTTTCCTTCAGTCTGCTAAAACAGCAGATAGAGGAGTTGAAAAAGGTTGCTACCCAGATGCAGACGTTGGCAGAAAAGGTTTCTACTGCATCTACTAATCTCGGGCAGGATGAACTTCTTGCCTCGGCACGTTCATCGCTGGTGAACAGTGCGTCAAATATAGGCTCAAAGGCAGAACTGCTTGCAATAGCATCGGCGACACTTGGCGAAATTATAGAGGAGTATACCGGAACCGAGACAAAAAATGTTACTCGCGCCGAGGGTACAAAAGCTCATTCGAGAGACTTTTATAAAAATCCGGTTGTTATCTCAGATGCCGCAGGTGAGGGAACAGTAGCCGGAGTATATGCCGGAGCCGCTGCCTCGGCCGAAGGCGCTAAGGTGGGAGCCGCCGGTGCTGTAATGGGCGCTGAGGTAGGTGCCGCAGGTGCTGTGATGGGTGCCGAGGCAGGAGCCGCAGGTGCCGTAATGGGTGCCGAGGTGGGGTCGGCCGCCACCGTTGCCGGTGCAGAAGCCGCAACAGCCGCAACATTATCCGGCGTTGATGCCGGTGCATCGTCGAGTCTCGGCGGTGTTGCGTTAGGTGCCGGTGTTGCCGCAGCAGGAGCCGCAGTGGGTGCCGCCGGTATAGTCGGTGGAATTAAACTCTCCAAATCGGCAAAAGAAAAAAAGGAAAAAGCGGCAGCATCACAGCCACAGGAAACCCCTTACTCCCCGCAAAATACCGCAGAGGTAAGAGAGGCAGAGGATGCGCTCAAAAAGGCGCAGGAAAAACTCGACAACATATAATCTACGGCGAAGCCGGAGATTATAAAAATTATACGAACCTACCGTTGCGAGAAATATTGTGGTTATCGCTTGCGAAATAACGAGCGGAGTGAGTTAAACAAT
>CAYJKY010000060.1:0-15124 GCA_964370825.1 uncultured Oscillospiraceae bacterium | reverse complement strand
GCTTACAAAGCATATGCAAAACAGCGGACTCGTTTAATCCTGCATGTGCAAGTGCAATGGATTTTGCTTCGGCTTCACCGATATACTCGGTAGTGGACGGTGTATTAGGTGTTGAGACAGGTTTTGAATCATAGCTTTCCATATCGTAGTCGTAGCCTATGATCTCGCCATTTACTGCATTGATTTCATAGTCATACTCGGTTGTGCCATCCCAAAACTCTACTTCATATTCTGCAATGCCGTCGTCATAATCAAGCTTACAAAGCATATGCAAAACAGCGGACTCGTTTAATCCTGCATGTGCAAGTGCTATAGCTTTCGCTTCGGCTTCGCCAATATAGCTTTCGGTGACACTTGCCAAGGCTTGCGCTGATAAATTAGCTGCAACAGCTTCAGCTTGCCCTGTGTTGGATTTTTCTGATTGAGGTGCTGCCATAGGTCTTGCAAAAGCCATGACGCCACCCGCCAATGTTGCTATAAGAAAAACAGCACAAGTGATAATGCCTACAGTTTTTAATCTGATTTTTGATTTCATTTTAAATACCTCCACGTATTTTGATTATTGGTTTTCTTTGATGACTTAATTCTATATCTCTAAAATTAAAGTAACATTAAAGCTGGGAAATTTTCTAAACTATTTTTGATTTTCAGCTATTACAGGTAATGTTTGTGCTAATTCTGTCGATGAGTCTTCGTGTTTATCTGCTTCCCGTTCTTTGTCAGTGCTTATAAACCCTTTAGTAAATGCCCATATTGCCGCTATGGGTAAAGCAATGGCAATAATTAAGAAAAATTCTTCCTCATCAGCTAATACAAAACCGCCCACGCTCATCACTGCTAAAAATATGCCAAGTAGCATGAATTTAATATTGTTTGTCATTTGAATTTCTCCTTTTTTAGTATGTTTTTGTTTTTATGTTGCTAATTAACTAATGTGTCACTTAGCTTCAATAATTATATTGTATAGTGGAAAAATTAAAGTAACATTAACGTTGTATGATTTATTTTAGAAATTTCACAGTGAATAAACTACCTTGGTGAAGTTCGCTATCCACTTCTATTTTTGCATGATGAAGCTTTGCAATTTGCGCTACCATAGACAATCCTAAGCCCATGCTACCGTGTTGACTTGCCGTGCGTGAGCTTTCCACCTGATAAAATCTATGCCAAATCTTTTCCCGATGCTCTTTTGCTATGCCTATTCCGTTATCTTTCACAAACAGGATGATTTCCGTAGTGGTTTCGTTAAGTGTAATATGGGTATTACCATTTTCTTTCCTGTATCGAAACGAATTGCTAATTAAATTTTCAAGTAGCCTACTAATCATCGCTGTGTCGAACGATCCACTGATATTTGGCATGATATCGTATGTCATTGTTAAGTCGGAGGGGGCAATTAACTTTTGTTCCTCACAGACTTCTCGCACAAGGTCGCTAAGGTTTATCTGTCGAAGTTCCGCTTGTTGAGCACCTCTATCCATGCGTATAAGGTTTAACAAGTCTGAAATAAGGTTTGACATTTTGAGTGCTTGTCTTTGCACCGTTTCGAGTGCATCCTCTTTATCTTCCGGAGTAATGTTTTCACCAATTGCGTATTCACACTGTGCTAAAATAACGGCTGTCGGCGTTCTAAGCTCGTGAGATACATCGGAGGTGAACTGCTTTTCCGCTTCAAACGCGCGCTCTAAGCGATCAAACATTTTGTCAAATGTATTGGAAAGTTTGCATATTTCTGGACTTCCACCTTGTAAATTGATGCGCAAACCAAGGTTTTCGCTCACGCTTATTTCCTCAGCTGTTTTTACAATTTTATCAATGGGGCGAAATGTACTTTTGGCAATAAAATAGCATCCTACCGAACCTAAAATAACAAAAAACGGCAGAGAAAATAGTGCTGTCTGCAAAATGCTGTTTGTGGCACTTGCGACCTCATCTACCGCTATAACCCCACGAATCCAAACAAGCGAACGTGAGTCATCTACTTTTGATAGTCTGTCATATATATAATATAGTGTTCCATCTGTGGAAAATTCGCTTGTTTCTTTGTCCAAAAACGGCTGTGCAGATATGTCTTCTTCCGGGAAATCTCCTGCTATATATTGACCTTCCTCCGAATACAAAAGTACATACACGCCATCTTTAAAAAAATCCACATCATCAGTATCAAGTTTACCGTCATCAAACTCAAGTTCATCGGAGTTATCATCTACCACTTTGGTTAGCAGGGCGATGCTGTTTGCTGAAACTATGTTATCACTGAGCGTAAACATCAAAGCAATTAAAACACCGGCCATAATCAGCATGAGAAATGTTGTGAAAAGAGTGAGCCTTATTTTTGCCGATATTTTTTTCATATACCCTCCCGAAGCACATAGCCGCTACCTCTCACAGTATGTATAAGCTTTGTGCCATAGTCGCTGTCAATTTTCTTGCGAAGATATCTTATATACACGTCAACAACATTTGTGCCACCCTCATAGTCATAATTCCATATATGATTTTCGATTTTTTCCCTTGACAATACAACTCCCACATTATACATCATATATTTGAGAATCGCATACTCTTTTGCCGATAGATTTATCACCGCATTTCCACGCTTTACAATGTGTGAACTTATATCAAGTGATAAATCAGCGATTGCTAGTACGCTCGTAGACTTGCCCGATTGAAGCCTTGTCATAACACGAATACGAGCCATAAGCTCCTCAAAAGAAAAAGGCTTTACAAGATAATCGTTTGCACCTAAATCAAGACCCTTAACCCTGTCCGATACAGCATCTCTTGCTGTTAGAAAAATCACGGGGGTCTCTATACACTTAGCGCGCATTGCTTCAAGCACGGAAAAACCGTCCCTCTTAGGCATCATAATATCAAGAATTACTACATCGTAATCGGTATTTATAATATACTCAAGTGCCGCTTCTCCGTCAAAAAGGCTATCGACGGCATAACCTTCAGATACTAATTTCTTTGTGATGATTTTATTCATATCTCGTTCATCTTCGGCAAGTAAAATTCGCATAATCATTCATCCATGGATTTATTTATTTGTATTATAGCATAGATTTATTAAAATTTGATTAAAGTCTGTGGAAATAGCAAGAAAATATATTGCCGTTTAGTATGTTAAATGCTCTTGTAATTTGTATTGTTGATTGACTACATTGTATTTTATACATCACTGTGCTTTTTGGTGGTCTAAATCACCCACTTAAAACATGATAAAGAGGTGATGTGCACATGTGATACAGGGGTGTTTCATGGTGTATTATCCGATATGCTTTAGATCTTGCCGACGATGCAAAGATAGTTCCGAATCTATACATTACTTGTATTGGACTCGTATATATCAAAATCATCAAATATAGTATAAGGGTATTGACACCGAAATTTTTTTATGATACACTGGTATCAATATAATGATACGGAGATGGACTATGAATACAAAAATAGAACTTTTGATAAAACTAACAGAATTATCAGAACAAATAAGGCACAGTAAAAAACATCATCATAAAAACGAAGATGAGAGCTGTTGCAAAGAGCGACGTAAATGCGAAAATCACTATATTGAGAATAAAGGTGAAAAAAAACATAAAAGCAACAGTAAAAACAAATTGTCCTTTACCGCAAAAAGAACAATTTGCATTCTACTCGAAGAAGAAAGCATTAACCAAAGGAACATTTCCAAGATGCTCGGTGTCAGTGCTCAAACTGTTTCGGAGATGATAAAAACTCTTGAGTATAAAGAAATTATTATTAAATCACAAGGTGAGTTAAACAATGAAAACATTATTACTCTAACAGAATACGGCAAAAAAGCAGCGTTGGAAACAAGTAAGAGGATATCTGAAAGAGCAGATAAAACTTTTGATGGACTATCCAATGAAGAAATACAAACTTTAAGTGACATTCTAAATAAAATCAGTCATAACAATTTGGATTACAAGGATTAGGGGATGATATGGGTTTATTAAAACAACACTGCAAACCACATCTATTCCAAATCATCTTCGCTCTTATTCTTAAAGCCGTTTCAACCGGGTTCACCTTGTTTTTGCCCTGGGCATTTGCGTATCTGGTTAACGAGATAGTTCCGCTAAACTCATCTGATATGTTGCTCGCATGGGGTACAGTTATGATATTTGCCGCCTTAGGCACAATGCTCCTCAGCCTGTGGGCAGCACATTTGAGTGTAAAGTTCGGTGTGGATATATCAAAGGAAATAAGAGAAGAAGTGTTCAAAAAATCCTGTGACATGGACTGTGAAAAGATAGATGTATTCGGGATATCATCTGTGGTATCAAGACTTACCACAGACATTGCAAGCATACAACAATTTTTATCAAAAATAATGACAAAGGGAACAGCAACAATCCTCACCTTTGTCGGAAGCCTTTTATCGGTCACAATCTTAGATTTTAGGCTTGCACTTATTATGTTTGCGATTGTTCCGATGATTGCCGTATCCGTTTACTTCACCACAAAAATTGGCTTTAAACGGTTTAAGGAAACAAAAAAAGTAAACGATGGTTTAGTTAAGGTTATAAGAGAAAACGTAATCGGAATAAGAGTTATTAGGGCGCTTTCGACCTATGAAAGAGAACGTGATAATTTTAACAAGGTTAATGATTTGTTGAGATTAAAAAATATAAGAGCCTCTGTTGTAGATGCGATAGGTACACCGTCGATGAGATTATGGGTGAATCTCGGAATGGTGGTTACACTTATGGCAGGAGCTTATTGTATCAGATCTGCGGAAAGTGATGTAGCTTCGCTCATTGCATTTATGAGCTATTTTACTATGGTGCTCACCTCTCTTATAGGAATAGGACAACTTTTCACTATGTATGCAAGATGTGCAGCGGCGGCAAGCAGAATTTCAGAAGTTTTAGCTACAGAAAACAGAGAGTATGAAGTAGTTGTCGACACCTCACAAGGCGATAAATTCATCGAGTTTAGAAATGTAAGTTTTTCCTACGACAACAATGTAGAAATTCTCAAAAACATTTCGTTTTCAATAAAAAAAGGTGAAACTTTGGGAATAATCGGCTCGACAGGCTCGGGTAAATCTACGATAATCAGCCTAATTTTAAGGCTATATGAGCCTGATAGTGGAGAAATATTTCTTGATGGTAAACCTATAAACTCTTACTCAAAAGAAAGTCTTTATAAAAAATTTGGTGTTGTATTCCAGTCCGACATTATATTTGCGGAAAGTGTAAGTGAAAATATAGCCTTTGGTAGAGATATTACAGATGGGCAAATAAGGCTTGCAAGCACTTCGGCACAGGCGAAAATTTATGTGGATAAATTGAAAGACGGCTATAACACTCTTATAAATATAAGAGGACAAAACATGAGTGGTGGTGAAAAGCAAAGAATGTTAATTTCAAGAGCACTTGCGGGAAATCCCGAAATTTTGGTGCTTGACGATGCCACAAACGCCCTCGACTATAAAACAGATGCAAATTTGCGTGTGGCTCTTTCTAAAAATTATACGGGCACAACCAAAGTGTTCGTCTCTCAAAGGGTAGCTACAATTATTAACGCAGATAAAATTATAGTGCTTGATAAGGGCGAAATAATCGCACAAGGTACCCATAATGAGCTTACCGGAACTTGTGATATTTATGGACGAATAAGCGAGGCTCAACTTGGCGATTCTGCACTTTATGCGTAAGGGAGATATATATGAGACCTATCGGAAGACAAAATATAGAAATACACAAAAGAACAGGAAGACAAAACTATTCTACACTTGTTAGATTGTCAAGATATCTTGTTGAATATAAATTTGCAATTTTAGGAGCTTTCGCCTTGACCGTGCTTTCAAATGCCTTTTCGCTGTATGCCCCAAAACTTACCGAAGAAGTAATATCCATGATCGAAATGCCGATTGAGCAGATAGATTTAAGCGGAGTATTTTCATTCGGCGGCGTTATGGTAGCTTTTTACCTCGCTACATTTGTGCTTAGCATTTTACTTTCTTTCACTATGCTAAGACTCAGCCAAAACATTGGGCACAGCCTAAGAAAAGATACTTTTAATAAGTTTGATAAATTACCTGTATCATATTTTGATACTCATCAAACAGGCGATACTATTAGCAAATTCACCTACGATATAGACACCGTATCAGCTTCACTCGGGAGCAATTTTATCAGCATTTGCACAAGTATTATAACTCTTGTCGGTTCATTTGTGATGATGATTGTTTCAAACGTCTCGTTGATGACATCGGTGTTTATCGCTATACCCATATCACTTGCTATCGGAACTTTTTGGACGGTAAAAGTGAGAGGCTTTCACCGAGAGAAAGCAAAAAAATTCGGTGAACTTAATGGGTTTGCCGAGGATAAGGTAACAGGGCATAAAACCATAAAGATATACGGTCAGCTTAATAACATACTAGGCAAGTTTAAAACAAAAAATGAAGAGTGGGGCAAAGCTCATTATAAATCGGAGTTTGCCGGTGGTGGCTCACTACGTGCAGGGTTGATGTTTGTGACTAACATCACAACGGCAACAATTTATGTTCACGGGTGTTTCATGCTTTTGTCGGGCAGTATCACCTTAGCTGAAATTTCTGCATTTATTTTATATGCAAAGATGTTTACAGGCGTGCTAAATGAGATTACCTTTATTCTCGCTGATATTCAATCTGCATTGGCGGCATCAGACAGGGTTTTTGCATTTTTAGATGAAGAGGAGGAAAAGCAAGATGGGGAAAATAGTGTTGTTCTAGGAAAGCTGAGAGGTAATGTAAAGTTTGATAGTGCAAATTTCAGCTATAATAAAGATAGAGAAATTCTTAAAGATATAAATATTGATGTAAAGGGAAATGAAGTAATCGCAATAGTCGGTAGTACAGGCGCAGGCAAAACCACGTTAATAAATCTCCTTATGAGATTTTATCATGTAAACTCAGGCGGTATTTATATTGATGGCATAAATATTGAAGATATTAATGTCAGAGATGCAAGAAAATCCGTTGCGATGGTACTACAAGATGCATGGCTTTTTGGGGGCACTATTTTTGAAAATATAACATATTCGAAACCCGACGCAACAAAAGAAGAAGTTATAAAAATTGCAAAATCTATAGATTTACACGATTCGATAATGACTTTACCTAATGGATATGATACAATGATAAATGAAAGCAGTGTGAATATCTCGGCAGGACAAAAACAGCTTATCACAATTGCAAGGGTTATGCTTTTAGACGCTAAGATATTGCTATTAGATGAGGCAACTTCAAATGTAGACTCTTTAACCGAACTTGACATTCAAAGTTCAATGAAAAATCTAATGCAAAATAAAACCACATTCGTTATTGCACACAGGCTTTCTACAGTTAGAAATGCAGATAGAATAATCGTGCTTGAAAATGGTAAGATAATTGAAATAGGCACACATGATGAGCTGCTTTTAAACGGTAAAAACTATGCCACACTATACAATTCTCAATTTGAAAATGTCAGTTTTTGTAGCGTAGAAAAATAAAATCTTAGTTACACATAAAAGGGAGTGAACCATGAACAATATAGAGATTTTAATTAAAGAAATGAATGTTTTCACCAGAAATCAAAAACTCAAGAATAGCAATGTAGTAAAAAGCAGAAATCATTTACATTCCGGTGAACTATCTGTTGTCGATTTTATAGACAAGTATGAAAAGGAAACAAACGAGCCTCCGACACTTTCAACTATAAGCAAATCACTGTCACTTTCCCAGGCCACTGTGACGGTGATTGTTAATAGATTAATCGATAAAAACCTACTCGAAAAAACACCAAGTGAGGCAAATAAAAGCCGAAAATTAGTCTCGCTAACTAAAGAGGGTATCACACAACTTGAAAGGCGCAGGGCGATCGATATAGATAGGTTTACTGCTATTTCAGAATATTTAGGTGAGGAGGATACAGAGAAATTAACTAAAATAATATCTAAAATAAACGAATTTTACAAAAATGGCACAAAGTCAACTTCAAATTAACAATGTGGTTGACAAGTGCTTTATTATATGATATAGTGTTAGCGAAGACTAACTTAGTAGTGCTAATGCTTGACGAAATCCACTTTAAGGAGGAAGAAAAATGAGTCCGAAAGATGCTATGAAAAATAGAAAACCAATATGTGAAATGAAAGAGGATATACTAAGCTTTTGTGAAACGCAACCCAATATTGAGGTTGCTATAAATAACGATACAGACTTTCCTGTTATCGAAAAAGCAAATTATAAATACATAGACGGCAAGCATATTCTACTGTTAGTGGGTGTATCCGCACTCTTAAACACAGTAAAAGACGGAGATAACATATCCGGTTTAATCTTCGATAAAGACGGGCAAGGGCTTAAAATGGCAAAAAGAATATATGGCAAATTCACCTGTAAAGCACTTGATACCTCTTGCGAGTTATTGCAAAAAGCCGCAAAAGCGGATGATATGTATAAAAAAATGCTTAATCACGGAGCTAAATTTTTTGAACTTGAACTTATTGAAGCTATCGTATATTTTAGTGGTAGTGAAATATTCGCTCTCGACAGTGATTGGAACCCAAGTTTTTCAAAATACACTCTTTCGGGCAAAGAGAGATTTGAAAACAGCCGTCATGTACTTATGACATACGGTGATAGAGAGGTAATATTTAACACTGTTATTGAAGATGGAGTTTATTTTACACTTACAAAAGCCGACTCTAACAAAGTTGAGTATATTAAAAAAGGCGGAACATGCAAAGTTTACGACGGCAGGGACAATCACCTTGAAACAAAAATTACGATTTTATCCGATGATAAGGTAGCTGAAGTTGACAGTAAACTAAAGGCTACCAATAACGCTTTCTTTAAAAGCACAGAGGGTTTACTTGCACTTTCTTTTGCAAAATAGATTATGCAATGACCGCGGTACAAAAAACGGTACTGCGGTTTTAACTGAACACGGGTTAGAAACTGCTAACTGTTTATAACGGAGATAATAATGGGTATAGTAAAAGTTAATTCGATAACTGTAGGATATGACGAAAAAATTATCATTAATGATCTATCCTTAGTGATTAATAAAGGTGCGATAACTACTATTATCGGTGAGAACGGCTCCGGTAAATCTACTTTGCTAAAAACAATAGGTAGAATTTTAAAGCCTAAACGTGGTGAAGTTACGGTAAATGACCTGAATGTGCATAAAACAAGCACTAAAGAGATTGCGAAAATAATAGGACTACTACCCCAATCACCAAAAGCTCCGAGTGGACTTAGTGTCTGCGAGATTGTAGAATACGGAAGATTTCCACACAAAAAAGGCAGAGGCTCACTAACAAAAGAAGATCATGAAGTAATAGATTGGGCCCTTAAAAATACAAATTTGTTAGAGTTTAAAGATAGAAATATTAACTCGTTGTCTGGTGGTCAAAGGCAAAGGGTTTGGATTGCTATGGTTTTAGCACAGCAAACAGATGTTATTTTGCTTGATGAACCTACTACCTATCTCGATATGGCGTATCAGCTCGAAGTTTTGCAGCTTGTACAAAGACTGAACAAAGAAAAAGGCATGACAGTTGTTATGGTCCTTCACGATATAAACCAAGCCAGCAGATTTTCCGACGAACTTATAATGTTGAGGGATGGAAAGATAATTGTGCAGGGTGAGCCAAAGGTTGCGATGACATCCGAGGTTTTGAGAATTGTTTTTGATATAGAGGCAACGCTTGTAAATATACCGGGGACAGAAAATCCTGTTTGCATTTCTTATGAACTTTTACGAGGTGAGTATGGAAAAAGCGATGAATAATGGAAATGTCGGAATAAAAAAATACATCAATTTAAAAACAGCTACCATTGTGCTTTCTCCCTTATTTATCGTGGCAATCTGTATGACATTATTCTATTTTTCACCAACTACATCATTGTCGGATTTTTGGGGTGCTATATCAAATTACAATTTTGATGATATAAAGCACTATGTTTTATGGGAAATTAAGATTCCTCGAATTTTTGGGGCAATAATAGTAGGTGCACTGCTCCCAATAGGTGGTGCTGTTATGCAAGGCATTACCAAAAACTACCTTGCAAGCCCAGATGTAGTAGGTGTTGACAACGGTGCAGGTTTAGGGCTAAGCATTGCAATGGCGGTTACAGGCGGTGCCACTTCATATGTAAGCAATATACTTTTTTCAATGATGGGCGCACTTATCTCAACACTTATAATTTTTTACATATCTTCAAGGATTAAAGGCAGAGAGTCCGGGGTTAAACTGCTTCTTGCCGGTTCCGCAATAGGAATGTTGTTTTCAGGTGTATCCACAACAGTCAACATTTGGTCGGGCTTTGGACAAAACATAAATATTTGGAACAACTCCGGTCTTTTAGGTATGAAGTGGATAGGCATTGCAGTATTAATGATAGGCGTTGTCGGTGCTATAATCGGTATAATTATATCACCTAAAATCACTGTGCTCGGAATGGGTGACGAAACTGCTGTAGGACTCGGCGAAAATGTTAAGAGGATTAAACTTTTGGGTGTTATAGTTGTTGTTTTTATCTCTTCAGCAACTGTTTGCACCGTGGGTGGTATAGGCTTCGTTGGACTTGTGATACCCAATATGGTTAAAATGGCGGTGGGCGAAGATTATAAAAAGGTTATCCCAATCTCCGCTTTTTTCGGAAGTTTGCTTTTATGTGTAGCGGATGTTATAAGCAGATTAATAAATCAACCTGCAGAAACTCCGATAGGAACAATTACTTCAATTATTGGTATACCGATATTCCTTTATTTGATTAACTCAAGAAGAACTAAAGGAGCGTTGTAATGAAAAGTTTAACCAATAAACAAAGATTTGCTATTTTAGTTCCTATTTTAATAATCACAATGATTATTTTACTCTACCTTAGCATGAATATCGGCTTTATTCCGATAAGCATGACTAATATCTGGCAAACACTTATCGGAAATGGAACAGAGGAAGAAAGCATAGTTTTATGGATATTTAGGATACCTAAAACCGCTGTTTCTATTGTTGTGGGTATGTGCCTTGCGGTGTCGGGTGCTGTAATGCAGGGGGTAACACGAAATCCTCTTGCAACACCGAGTATGATAGGTGTAAGTTCCGGTGCAAGCCTTGGCACACTTTTAGTAATTTATTTCAGCGACCAAGGCCAAGGTATGCTTATTTCGCTACCTCTTGCCGCTGTTCTCGGAGGACTGGCATCATTTAGTATCGTATACTTTTTGGCACTTAGATTTGAGCTGTCACCGATAAAACTGATATTAAACGGTATTGCGATAAACTCCTGTATCGGTGCAATTTCGCTTGTAATTTCACTTAGACTAAGTTCTGATGCATACACATATCGTTCTCTTGTTATGGCAGGAAGCCTAAACTATGCAACATGGGATATGATAGGGATATCTCTAATTATTGCTTTGCCACTTTTAGCTTTTGTTATATACAAAGCGTTTCATCTTAATATATTAAATCTAAATGAAGAGATGGGTATCGGACTCGGGCTCGATATGAAAAAAGAGCGTAGAAATCTTTTGTATGTCACAGTTATTTTATCTTCAGTAGCCGCTTACATAGCCGGAGGAATTGGCTTTATCGGTATGATAGCTCCACATATTGCAAAAAGAATTGTAGGCTCTAACTATAAATTGTTTTTACCACTCTCGGTGTTTATCGGAATGAACCTTGTAATGTTTGCAGATGTTATTGCAAGAGTATTTTCAAGCTTTGATACAAACATTCCAATCGGAACACTTATATCCATAATGGGTGCACCATATTTGTTATATTTACTGTTCGCAGAGGACAGGTAGTATATAAACCAAAAACAAAAGATAAAGGAGATTTTAGCATGAAAAAAATCATTTCACTCGCACTCGCTTCTTTGCTTGCTATCAGTATGCTTGCAGGTTGCTCACAAACCCCGGCAGATAACACTGCAGACACAGAGAACACAGATTCTGCATCAAGTGTTTCTAGCTCAGGAAATACTGCCGATGAAAGCGAAGACTCAGCAAATACAATGACATTCTACAACGGAGAAATGGAGCTTCCAACAGAATTTGATAACTTTGCTGTTATTGATTACTCACTGTTTGACCAATTCGTATCACTGGGAGCAACACCCTCGTATTCTGCTTTACCAAATGAGGACCTTACATCAAGAAGTTATGTCGACTACACAAGAATTTTTGAAGACTACGATTTGAGTGGGGTTACCGATCTTGATACGAGCAGCGAAACTTATTTTGAAGAGCTGCTCGCTTTAGCTCCTGATTTTATCGTAATTCCTGATGGTAGTGAGAGAGATCTCGGAAAATATGAGGCTATTGCACCGACTTATGTTTTCCCAACCATTACAGAAGCACCCGAGGGGTCGTATCTTTGGAAAGAGGAGCTTCGCTATGTTGCAGAGTTCTTGGGCAAGGTAGATATGGGTGAAGAGCTAATATCTACATATGACCAACTTGTAGTGGACAGTCGTGCTCTAGTTGCTGATCAAATTGAAGGGAAAACCGCTTTAGTCGTTCAGCTCAACGAAAAAGGATTTAAATTAAGAATGCCGGAAGATCAAACAGCTGTTTACAGCGATATCGGATTTTTAATTCCTGAGGGTCTTAATGCTGATTACCAATCGACTAGCTTTTCTAGTGAAGATGGTTCTTTTCCTGTTGAAGTAATAGTCGAGTTTAATCCCGACTATATACTTATCCACAATCAAGGTGTCGACAACTATATGGCTCTTGTAGGTACTCCTATTTGGGAAAATATCAGTGCGGTAGCGGATGGTAGGGTGTATGAAACTAACCAGCTTGGTTGGAATCACTACAACGGATATTCTGCTAATACCCACAGAATCAACGAGCTTGTTTACTTTATCACTGAAGATAAACAATCGATGCCTGAGCTTTTGAGTATAATAGACAAGTAAATTATAAAAGCAAACAGAGGGCAGAATTTATGCCCTCTGTTTTTTTAGGAGTATTATTTATGTGGCTAATATTAGCACTACTATCAGCGGTGTTTGCCGCACTCACATCTATACTTGCAAGAGTTGGTATCGAGGGCGTTAATTCAAATTTAGCAACAGCCCTTAGAACAATGGTAGTCCTCGTCATGGCTTGGGGTATGGTGTTTATTACAAATGCACAAACGGGTATTATAGACATAAGCAGGCGCAGTTGGATTTTTTTAATCTTATCCGGTATTGCCACAGGTGCATCATGGCTTTGCTACTACAGAGCTCTACAGATTGGCGGCGATACGACTACGGTTGTTGCAATAGATAAGCTAAGTATTGTAATCACACTGATTTTAGCAGTTGCTTTTCTTCATGATGCCTTAACATGGAAATCTGTTGTGGGCATAGGCCTAATAAGTATCGGAACGCTACTTATGGTAATAAAATAAATTTTTAATGAAAGGAGAAAAAAACATTCGTGAAAATTAATAAATCCGGCGAAGACTACCTTGAAGCAATATATGTTGTAAAAAAAAGCAAGACTATGTGCGAGCGATAGATATAGCTAATTATATGGGCTATTCAAAGGCAAGCATTACCCATGCGGTGTCAGTCCTTAAAAATAGTGGCTTTATAACCGTGGATCACGATCACCATATAGTTTTAACAGATATAGGGGTAGAACATGCAGAAAAAGTTTTTGAAAAACATGAGTTTTTTAAAAAGCACCTCATCTCTATCGGAGTTGATGAAGAAACTGCCGAAAAAGATGCTTGTCAGATTGAACACGCTATAAGTGATTTATCTTTTCATAAATTGAAGCAAGAAATGTGTACAGAAACAGGAAAACGATGCTTTGAGTGTGGCAATAAATAAATTTGCTTAGTATTTCATGCATTGTTTCTCCTTGTTTTCGTAGTTCTATTATTTTTTTCAGTTGGTATCTCGCGACTTCATCAAATTTTTCACAGTAAAACATGAACTCTTCAATGCATTCAGAGCGTATAATATAAGGCGAAGCTGCTTCTGCTTTTGGAAAAGTCAGTGTAGAAAGTTTATGTCGGATTTGAAAATTTTATAGCAAAAAAATCCTCGACAGAAAATAATCTGTCGAGGACGAGAAAATACACTTGTGGGCCTAATGATAACGATTTAGCTATTATAGCTACCGTGCCGTTTCCAAATATCCACCATCATTTCATACCTATCTAAGGATAGACCGGTGTAGGCACAGTTAGATGTGGAGAAAACATATCCTCTGCCATTTTCCATACCCTCACGCAGAGAACGCACAACATCATCCCTGCACTCCTCATCAGTTCCGGTTTGGAGTAGCCCGCAGTTTACATTGCCGATAAGGCATATGTCATTTCCGATTATTTTTCTAACCTCTGACATGTTCACACCACCCTGAGGGTCAAGGGAATGAAGTGCGTCCGGTTTGCAATCTGCCATCTGTTTTAGGATTGGCATAATGTTACCATCGGTATGCTTTATTGTATAGTAGCCCATCTCTCGATATCCGGCAATAACGGCGGAAAGATATGGCACTATCAACTCTTCAAAGGTATCGGGTGAAAAAAACGGGTTTGCGTTTAGTGCGTAGTCAGAGCAAAGGGTAAACCCATCTAACAGCCCTGAGGGTAGCTTTTGTGCAAATTCGAGGCAGTGCTCCAACCTTTGCTTTGATATATCGTTAAGTTTGTCGGGGTTTTCATACATGTCAATAGAAAACTCCATCATATTGTCACCGTCCGGAATTGCATGGGTTGCATCGCCATGCATGGTGAGGTAATACTCATCGGCTGTTTTTTCTCGTATTGTTTCAAGCAACCATTTTACATTCTCAAAGTCTCCGGGGCTTGGATGGACAAATATCGCACTGTGATCGTATTTTTGGGCGATTTTTATGTACATGTCGGCAGCATAGTCGATGTGTAGCTTCTTTTCCTCCATGCTCATCTGTCCCCACTGGTGGAAAACTGTTTGCGAACTGTGATACATTCCGATTGATTCCATGGTTAAAAAGAATACAATCTCAAAATGGGGAACCTGTCCGCCAATATCCTTACACTTTAATGTATCAATAAATCTTTGTCTGTGAGTCATATATCACTCCTTTTATAATAACAAAATTAACGTTTCGTAGAC
>CAYJKY010000059.1:0-15207 GCA_964370825.1 uncultured Oscillospiraceae bacterium | reverse complement strand
TTGCCATACTAATATCCATTCCTCTCAATATTTGTTAAATATAGGGGAGGATGCAAACACCCTCCCCAAATTCAGCAAAACTAGCATTATAAACTTATGCCCCATAGTTTTCGCTTCTTTATTAATTTGTATAAATTTATTATTGATTAAAATATTTGCTGTTTCGAATTATTGCCAAATCCAAGAAGTTCACCCGCCCGTCATTATTTACATCAGCTAATTGGTTAGAGCCTAAGCCTACATCAATAGCCTTGTTATAATAATCAACATTAATTACTATATCTATATCCTTTTGGTCGGTGGCTCCGTCAGCATTGACATCTCCCGTTGGGATAATCATATCAGGCATATAGGGATAGTCGGTGGTCCGTATCCAACTTTCTGCCAATACCACAGGTTCAGTAGCATTATACTCAGTTACCCCCTCATTAAGAGCATCGGTTAGTTGGTTTAAGGTCTGTGTTGTAAAGCTTGCAGTTTCCACTGTGAATGTTTCCCCGTTAGGTCCATTAGCAACATCATTATTTCCTATGGCCGGTTGTGCCCCATTAGATAGGAAATGCACATTTTCCACCCTGCGCAACTCATAGACATCTACACCTACACCTATCAAATTGTTATACCCGATAGCACCACCTACAGTGGCATCATCACCACTGCTAACCTCACCACTGCTATAGGAGTGGATTACCCTGCCTATTGAATTGTTACCCACTATACCACCAAGATACCCAAAGTTAAAGTTACCTACATTGCCGATGTTTGTGCAGTTAATAATATCAAAGGAGTTAATTCCGCCAATACCACCGGCACCGGAATATGGAGCTGCCGCTATATTGGCATGATTCTCTGCGTTAATAATGGTGCCTCTGGAACTTGTTCCTAAAAATTCTGATGAAACATTGCCATTCCTTCCGGCAATTCCACCTACATATTTCCATATACCGTTGGATCCGGCATCATTCATCACGCTGCCATCCACTAAAACATCGTCAATCAATCCACTGTTAATACCGGTGATACCGCCCACATAGTCATCTCCTGAGACCCCACCGATGAACCTGCTATTAACAATTTGGCCGTTGCTGTTATCGGAGGTGGTGGGGATTGCAGCCACATCAAATCCACCAGTTGGAATATAATCAGCACCACCACTGTTAATGCCTGCGATACCACCCACATAGTTTGAATTGCCATTCACTGCACCGATAAATTCCACATTGGAGAGTAAGCCGTGGTTAATACCTACAATACCACCTACATATGCATAACCATGTACAGTGCCTGCCACCGAGAGATTCTTTACGGTGGAGTTGTGGCTTATATGTCCAAACAGCCCTTGAAACCAGTTTATCTGGTCGAAATTTATGCCTCCAATAGAGTTGCCACCACCATCAAAGGTTCCCTCAAAGGGTAGATTTTCTAACCCGATTGCTGTCCAGGGAGCTACTCCCAAGGCTATATCATTACCCAGAGTGATAGTCTGTCCTAAAAAGCTATCTCTGCCATTGTTTACCTGCTGTGCAATAAAGGCAAGCTCCTCCGGTGTAGTAATGGTGAAATCTCCATTGTCAGTGACTGCACCTCGATCTGCAAGATGTGCCCAGGTCACCACACTATGAACCGGCTGCCCGTTGTTTACATTAAGTGTACCAGCCACCCAAGGAACCGCCTCAATTTCTGGGTTAGTGGCATTATATAGCTCTACACCTGCGTTTAAGGCATCTAATATGTTGTGATATTGCGTGCCGTCTATAACAGCAGACTCTACCTCATCAGTTTGAGGAATATCAAAATCATATTTTTCTGTAGTCACATTATATAGTGCTTTAAGTGCATTTTCTGTTACAGCGTTACTTTGTCTATAGATTATATGATGACCGGAGTCTTCACCGCAATAAATTCCTCGAACAGTGACAGTGCCATTTCCCACTACAGAGCCGATAGCACCACCGATTGTAGCCAGTGGCTTGCCTTGGATTGAAGGGTCAAACTGCTCTACATTCCCTGTGCTATAGGAGTTTTCCACATGTCCACCGGTGTAACCTATCACACCACCAGCTAAAACATCGCGATCATATGTTTCGTTGCGATAAATTGTTCCTGTGTTGTAGCTGTTTACGATGATACTGCTATTATTATACTCACCTACATCACGATAATCAGACGTCGAGCCTACTACGCCACCGTAGACGACATCACTTGAAGAATTATAAGCAAGAATATAAAGATCTCCACGGTTATAGGCGTTAATCAGCAAGCTGGGTTGTGGGTTATCCGCAAAACTATCTATTGGCATAATGCCTGCAATGCCACCGGCATATATCTGAGAATATGCATTAACAGAGCGAATGTCTGCGTCGTTGTACACGGCCGAGATAACCGAATTAGTAACCTCTCCCACGATGCCACCGAAATAACTTACATTGGCGTATCCTCCGGTTAGCACTCCACTATATCCTACATTGGTGATGGTGGCATAGCGTGCTGTGGCAACAATGCCACCGGCAAAATATCCTCCCATCACATTGCCATGGACCCTAAGATTTTGCACACTGGTAATATTCTCACCCCATCCATATAACTGGTAAATCAAACCACCGGGGCTATTATTCTCTGTAGTGCAATACATATTGGTGATCTGATAGCCTGCACCGTCAAGGGTGCCTTCAAAGCGTTCAATCGGCTCCCAAGCGTAACCATACAGGTCGATATTATCGGTTAGCAGTACAGTTTCACCTTTAAAGAGAGAGGAGGGTTGATCTGCCACCCAAGCAAGTTCTTGAGGAGTACCCACCAAATACACCCCATCAGAATAAGAGGGCTCGGTGGGATTGCCTTCAGTTATCCAGTTAGGTGCTTTTGTGCGACCAAAAGCAAGAACAGGGCTTAATCCCGATTCGCCCGCAAACCACCCCTGTGCCTGAGTAAGTGTGGGATTTTCGGTATTGTATGTGGTGGCACCTTTACTAAGCTCCTCCAAAACTGTCACATAAGCAGTGTTTTCATTAATAGGACCAAGTTCAAAAAAACCGTATTGGTCGTATTTATTGCTGTTATCTGTGCTGTTTGTCTGTGCTCGACCTACAGCGACGTTTGCGTTCAGACTGCCACCCGGGTAATATCCCTGAATCCAGCTGTAGTTTTGTCCTGCTATCATACCACCGGCACCGACACCGTAAGAGTTAATAGCTTGGGTGCTAACTACATTGCGCAAAAAGCCGTTATTAGTGCCGGCAATACCACCAACCCAATATCCTCCGTCGACACCTGATGTGTTCCGTGAATTAACAACCTTACCGGAAGAAGCATTCATCCCTACGATACCACCTATATGCTGTGTAGTAACCGCAGTTGATTCTGTGGCACCACTAACATAGGTGGAGTTAGATACATTGATGATTGTGCCTGCATTGTAGCCGGCCACACCACCAATTTGTTCGGTGTTAAGTGCAGCTTTAACAACACCGCTTAGAGAGAAGTTTTTCACAGTGCCTGCTGTGCCTACAATTCCAAACAGAGCGGAATAGGTCTGTCCATTCTCGATACTCAGACCTGTGATGCTATAGTTTCCACCGTCAAAGGTACCGATGAAATGTTGATGGTTACCTATAGGCGTCCACTGTCTACTTCCTAAGTCAATATCTGCATCAAGGGTGAAAGATGCAGTGTGCAGTCTACCTGCATTGACCTCCTGCGCCATCCAAGCAAGTTCTGCTCCATTTGATATGTAGTAGATACCGTCACCTGATACGGTGATAGGGGAAATACTGCCGTCCCACACCTCAGAAGATGCCGCTTCGGTAGGCAATGCAGTTGCTGATAGAAGTGTTACCAATATGCAAAAGGAAATCAGTGCTGACAAAAGCTTTTCTACATGTGTTTTCATTTTAATGCTTTATTCCTTTCTTTTTTTGTTGTTATCATTTTCGGCATATAACCAAAATTATAATTACTTTTCAAAAATCTATTTTTATAACTAAAAGCATATCATATCATCTTATAAAATGCAACAATTTAACTCAATGAAATAGGATCACAGCACCGCTGTAATAAACCAAATTGCTCCTGCACTCGGAAATTACAGAGATGAACACAAGGAAACTTCTTGTGTTTGCGTTAGACATGACGGTGCGTTTGAAGCATCAGATACGGTAAGGCACATGTGTACTGTTATGAGAAAGAGAATAGATGGCCTTGATGACTTCGTTTTTAATAATATTAGGTACACATATACAAGCAAGTTATTAGAAAATGGTGCTGCTGCAAAAGATGTACAAGAGCTGCTTGATACATAACCAACATCTTAAGAAGAAAGTTTCCCTTGCCCACATTCTTATTAAGGGCAAAATCAAGAGGAATAAGGTATAAAAACAATGAATATCCCTTGAAAACACAGTGTTTTCAAGGGATTGCAAGTGGAAATATAAAATGACTCGTTTCTCGCGTCATTTTGCACTTTGTGCAAAAACAGTAGTATTTCTCGTACCGGAAGGCTCGTGTAAAATATATAGCTTTTGAATTATTTGCTTAGGATTTTATTTTTAATCATATTGCCGAGTACTCCTCCCAGCACCATAAAAATCAAGAAAAACCAACCAGATAGTGACATGTGGGATATGGGGGTGTATAATCCGCCCGCATTACAGCCGTTTGCAAGTCGGGTGCCTACTCCCATGAGAAGTCCTGCAGCTATTGCAATGGAGGCATCTTTAAAGCCTATACGGAATTTAATTTCAAGACCTTTCTTAAATCTACCTGCCATAAGTGTTGCAACCAATGCTCCGACAAATATTGCAACATTTTGAATGTTAGAACTGCCCTGGAAAAATGGATCGGTAAACGATTCAATCGACTGTTGGGTGAAGTCGGCAAGGGCTTCCGGTGAGGCACCGAAGAAAACCAGTATGCGCATAAACCACTGACCAAATACTGTGGTAACGCCCCAGCCTGAGCCGGTTTTCGCCATCATGTAGATAAAGATTAAAGACATTGCAACACCACCTGTTGCAAGCGACCACGGCTTTACAAACAACCTATAAAATGTTTTTTCTGAAAACACCTTGTAACCTGTCTCTTCATCATTTATAGTGTCGATTGTTGCCTTGTCCTGTGCGACCTCACTCGGTACCTTGGCATAATTTCCGGCTTTGCGACGTTTGTCCTCATAAATATAGGATGCCGCAATTCCTATAAATGCAAGTACCGAGGTTAGAATTATTGCACCGAGATATCCGTTGTAGCCATCAAATCTAAACAGTTCCGGAAGATAAATTCCGTTTTCGTAGGTTTCGCCGCCGATAAGTGTGGTGGTTACCCAAGGGGCACTCTTTTGAAGCGGATATCCTAACATAACGCCTAAGCAGAAAAATATGAGGATGATAACCGATCTGAAGGGAACCTCGACAAGGTCGGTCAGAACACCGGAGGCGCAACAACTTGCAAACGCCATTCCGACACCGAACATGGTTGCACCGATGGCAAGTCCGAAGTTAATAGGGTATATTGAAAGCTTGTATAATGTTGGGTCGGCAAAGGTAAGACCGGAAACGCCGATAGCGGTAATTATAAACATTATCATAAGTACCCGCATAAGCTTTGTAGACCCGGTGTTGTATGCCCTGTTTACACTGCCTGCAAAGCCGAAGAAGGAACGTGCGAGCGTATAACCTATTGCAAGCCCCATTAAAAGTCGTGCAACCAATGAATCGCTTTCTAAAAATGTTGCTCCCAGAATGATTACCAACACAAGTATAGCTGCACCGATAAAAAATTCAACTTTATTGACCTTCATAGCATAACCTCTTTCTTAATAAAGTGCTGTTGTTTTAGTTAAAATTGTAGTCGGTAACTATTTTATTACGCCCTGAAATACAATCATTAAAATACTCAAAGAAGGATAGTCCCAAGTAGCTTCCCGAAATATTGTAGATGTTGTTAAATCCGTTTGCCTGTAGCATTAAGCAAGCGTTGTAGCTTCTCTGTGATGATCGGCAGTGCAGGTATACCGGCTTATCCTTAGGGATTTCGCTCAGTCTTTGTCTGATTTCGCTAAGTGGGATATTAACAGCTCCGTTTATATGCGACAAAGCATATTCACTAGGCTCACGAACATCAATTATGTAGGCGCCGGACTCGACCAACCCACGAACCTCACTAATCTTGACCTGTTTAAACTTGTTGCCGAGCAGATTTAGAGAAACAAGTGCGGCCATGTTGGTGGGATCCTTTGCGGTGGACATGGGTGGAGCATAGCAAAGCTCGAGATCTGCAACGTCGGAAAGTGTACCTTTAAACTTAATTACGGTAGCAATTACGTCTATCCTCTTTGATGCGTTACCCTTTGAGATTGCCTGTGCACCAAGTATTCTTCCTGTTGGAACTTCAAACAGCAGCTTAAAGAAAAATGGAGCGGAATCCGGCATTATTCCAACCTTATCCTGTGGAATTATATAGGTGAAATCATAGTTAAGCCCCTCTGCCTTACAAAGATTTTCGCTAAGTCCGGTTGCGGCAGCATAGTAGTCAAATACCTTTATGCAGGAGGAACCGATATAGCCGTTATTTTGCGATGTAATTCCGTAGATATGATTTGCCGCCTGGCGTGCCTGCTTTTGTGCCGGACCGGCCAGGGGAAGAGCGAATGGTTTGTGTGTTATTGCATTGGTAATCTGAACAGCGTCGCCCACAGCATAGATATCCTCGTCGGAGACCGTCTGCCAGTTAGAATTTACAACAATATGACCGGTTTTGGTAACCTCAATTCCGGCGGCGGTAGCAAGCGATGTATCGGGTCTTACGCCTATAGCCATTACAATAGCATCACCCTCAACAATGGAGCCATCCTCCAAAATCAGATTATTTTTGTCAAATTCTACAGCTTTTTTCCCGAGCAACATAGTTATTCCGTTGTCATACATCTCTTTATGTAAAATTTGAACCATATCATAATCAAACTGTCGTAGAATTTGATTTTCAGCTTCGACCAAGGTTACTTCAAATCCGCCTTCTTTAAGGTTTTCTGCGACCTCAATTCCTATAAATCCACCGCCGACAACGGTGACCTTTTTAACATTGTTATTGCCGTTGATAAAATCGTACAGTTTTGAAACATCCACAACATTTTTAACAATAAAAATATCTGCGGTTTCATATCCTTTTAGTTTTGGTACAATTGCATTTGCACCGGGTGAGAGAATTAACTTATCATAGCTTTCGGTGTATTCCTTGCCATCGGTTTCCTTAACTGTCACCGTTTTATCGGCACGATTAATCGAAACAACCTCACTGTTAACCCTTGCAGTAATGTTATACTGCTTATGGAACTGAGGTGGACTCATTAATACAAGGTCGTCATGTGCCTCTATCATATTGCTCAGACGATATGGGAGACAGCAGTTGGAGAAGGAGACGTGAGGTCCCTTTTCAAACATGATAATCTCGGCACTTTCGTCAAGTCTTCTTAACCTTGCGGCAGTCGAGGCACCACCTGCAACACCACCAATAATAACATATTTCATTTCTAACTCCTTTTATTAATTTTTAATTATCTTTAATTACCTTAATTCCGATAATCAATCCCAAAACAGCCCATATTACGAGTAGTATAAGTGGTTCGATTGCCAACATTGCAGGTGAAAAAGGTAGCACTAATAACAGTGCAATACCTACACTGATTATTACTCCGGCAATGCCTAAATAACGAGTTTTTTTAACTTCTGCGTGTCTTGCGGTGATAAAACAGACATACAAATATGTAATAGCAGCACCAAAGGAACACATGTCCACAACCCATATCACAGCGTTGCGTCCGAAAAATGTTAGTATAATACCGATTATTGCGATAAAATATATGGTGTTTTTTGCTACTCCGGCATTATTAAGGATACCAAAGGAGGATGGCATAACCTTTTCTTCGCCCATAGCACCTATTAATTTTGTTGAGGAAACCATAAAGCCATTTATTCCGGCAGTTACCGCACATGCAAGCCCGATAACAATTAAAACAAAAGCCCAGTATCCCACATTTTCTACAACACTCGAACCGAGTGCCCATTCCAATTCTGATGCCTCATTTGCAGAAAAGCCGAGGCCGGTCATAAGATTGAGAACAATATAAATTACCATTCCAAACAATAGCCCTGCTACTGCAAGTGTTGATGCCTTATTGCTGGAAATACTTAAATCGTTTATCAGCTGTGGGAGAACATCAAACCCAATAAAGAGAAAAGGAGTTACGGCAACAATCTGAATGATTTCTGCAAGACTAAATTGATATTCTGTAACATAATTACTATTAAAGGTAGCAAAATCGGCATTCATAAGTATAAAAGCAAATACAATAAATATAGATGCTATTAAGGTGGTTACAATATATTTTTGTACATTTCCTGTGTTTTTTACCCCTACTAGGTTAATAGCCGAAAAGATTATTATTAATGAGCAGGCTACAATTATTTCTCCTATGTATATTTCATCTCCTGCAACGGTATAAAGATATCCGAAGCTAAGCAGATCGGGGAACAAAAAGTTAACAACAATGGGGAACGCCAACGCATTAAGCGGTATCAGTGTCATGTATGCCAAAAATAAAAACCAACCTACTACAAAGGCGTGTTTTTTGCCTAAAAACTTTAACACATAAGAAAATTCACCCCCGGAGTGAATTTTTTGACTCATCATGTATCGATAGCTTCGCTCAACCACTATCATAAATATCGTGCCGACAAAAAGTCCTATGGTGGTGTTTATTACTCCGGCTTGCGATAAAAATTTTGTCCCGGGGAGAGTGAAGGAACCCATGCCAATTACAGCACCTAAAACCATCGAAAATATTTCAAATCCAGTAAGTTTAACCTTCACCTTCACCTCTACACAATTTACACACATTTTAAATAAAAATATGTATTAAATATACTATAAAATATCAATAATGTCAAACATTTTATATAGCTTATATCAAAATCTACATATTGTGCAAATCAGTTGCACATTTTAACTTGAAATATGTACAAGATTGTTATATAATTTTATTCAATGTAACGAAAATAACACAGAGGTGAATATGAATAAAATTGCATTAGTGACAGGAGCAAGCCGTGGAATTGGATTTGCAACGGCAAAGGCACTTGGTTTAAGCGGCTATATTATCGTTGCAGTAGGAACAAGGCCGGAGGAGCAGTGTGGTGAGGCTTTGGCGGACTTGTCAGACATGGGTATAAATTTTTCTTACATACAGGCAAACATAGCTGTGGATGAAGATCGCAAAAGAATTGTCACAGAAACCGTAAAGAGTCACGGAGGTATACACCTACTTGTCAATAATGCAGGAGTAGCTCCGAAGGTAAGGTCAGATATCCTTGATATGACCGAGGAGAGTTTTGATTATGTCAACGTAATAAATGTAAAGGGAACTATGTTTTTAACGTCGCTCGTGGCAAAACAGATGATAAGTCAACCGTTAATCGGCAAAAAAAGAGGTGACATAATCAATATTTCCTCCTGTTCGGCTGTTGTAAGCTCGGTAAATCGTGCTGAGTATTGCATTTCAAAGGCATCTATGGCAATGTTAACAACATTATTTGCCGACAGGCTTGCCGGTGAGGCGATATATGTGAATGAAATCCGCCCCGGTATAATAAAAACAGACATGACTTCAACCGTAACCGAAAAATATGATAAGCTTATTGAGGATGGCATATTTCCTATAAAAAGATGGGGGACAGCTGAGGATGTGGCAAATGCTGTTGTATGTCTGTGTTCGGATAGTTTTTTATATACAACAGGAAACTTTATCGATGTTGACGGTGGATTTCACATTAAAAGATTATGATAGGAGATGGCTATGTCATTGCATGAAAAATTTGATTTCAAAAACCTTGAAGAATTGAAGAGTAAATTAACAGAACTTAATCTTCAAATCGGTTTTGAGGAGGAGATAAAGCTGTTGAGAGAATCGGTTAAGGTTGGTTCGTTGACAGCACCCAACGCTATTGCAATCCTTCCGATGGAGGGCTGTGACTCTAACCCCGACGGAAGCCCGAGCGAGCTTGTAGAGAGAAGGTATACTCGTTTTCTTGCAGGCGGTGCCGGCCTGATATGGTGGGAGGCATGTGCAGTAGTTATAGAAGGTAAGGCAAATCCGTTACAGATGATGCTTACCGATGATAATGTTAAGCAGTTTAAAGAGTTGTTAAAAAGGGTGAAGCACATTGCTAACGAGAAAAATGGCTCATCACATAATCCTATAAACATTCTACAGCTAACACATTCCGGAAGATACAGCAGACCATACGACGACACTAATAAACCGTTGATAATACAGAACGATCCGATATTAGATCCACGTGTAGGTGTTGCAGATGAATCTGCAATTGTTACCGATGATTATCTCGATACACTTCCGCAGAAATACATAAAATCCGCACTACTTGCAAAGGAGGCGGGTTTTGACGGAGTGGATATTAAATGTTGTCACAGATATCTGCTAAGTGAAATGCTTGCAGGACATGTCAGAAAAGGTAGATACGGAGGAAGTTTTGAAAATCGGACAAGATTAATACTAGACATTATAAAAGGTGTACGAGAGGCTGTTGGCAGAGACTTTATTATTGCATGCAGATTTAATGTCTTTGACGCTCATCCCTACCCATACGGGTTTGGTGTCGGCAGGGATGATATGTGGAATTTCGATGATGTCGAACCCAAAAGATTTGTTAAAATGCTTTGTGATGCTTCGGTAGACCTTCTTTCAAATTCTGCCGGCAACCCATATTATATTTATCCTCAGGTTACAAGACCTTTTGACACATCTAGTAAAGGGATACCTATTCCGGAGGAAAATCAGCTTGTTAGTATTAAAAGGTTGTTTGATTTTACTCGAACGGTTCAGCTTGTTGCAGGAGATATTCCGGTTGTGGGTAACGGGTACAGCTGGCTTAGACAGTTTGCACCATATGCGGGTGAATATAATTTGCAAACCGGTAGCTGTAAATTTATGGGGTTTGGACGTATGGGGTTTGCCTATCCCGAAGCGGCAGCCGACATTTTAAGCGGGGAAGGTATGTTGTCGGGGCGATGTTGTGTTACCTGTTCAAAGTGTACACAGATAATGAGAGACCACGGGAAAACAGGTTGTGTTATTCGTGACGGCGAGGTTTACCTTCCGTTATTCAGAGAGGCGGCAGAACATGCAAGTAGGTAATGTAGTTGCAGATTGCAGAGGTATTTAGGATGAAAAAGGATATCATTTTAATCGACGATAACGAGGTTGAGGTTTATTCGGTCAACACCGTAATAGTGGGTAGCGGGGCTGCCGGCTTTAATGTTGCCGACAGGCTATACTCCGAAGGTCAAAAGGATATTGTCGTGGTTACAGAAAATATCATGCTTGGTACCAGCCGAAATACCGGTAGTGATAAGCAAACGTATTATAAGTTAACACTTTCAGGGGGAATACCGGATAGCGTGTCCGAGATGGCCGAGACACTTTTTGAGGGCGGGTGTGTCGACGGAGATATTGCACTGTGTGAGGCGGCACTGTCGACCGAGAGTTTTTTTAATCTGGTGCACCTTGGTGTACCGTTTCCCAAAAGCAGATATGGAGAGTATGTAGGATATAAAACCGATCATGATCCTAAACGCAGGGCAACCGGAGTAGGTCCATACACCAGCAAGGTTATGACCGAAAAGCTCGAAACTTCGGTAAAGAAGAATGGAATAAGAATATTTGATAAACTTCAGGTGATAAAACTGCTAGTAAAGAATGGCGTTGCCTATGGAGTTATCTGCCTTAATCTTAATAATGATGCTAAAACTCATGGTCGATTTGTCTGCTTTAGCTGCAAAAACATAGTTTATGCAACCGGCGGACCGGGTGGGATTTACGCGCAAAGTGTATACCCCTACGGACATTACGGTTCCTCCGGAATTGCATTCGAAGCAGGTGTGAAGGGGAAGAACCTTACAGAGTGGCAATATGGATTAGCATCATTGCGACCGAGGTGGAACGTGAGTGGAAGCTATATGCAGGTTCTACCACGTTTTGTCTCAACAGATCAAAGCGGCAATGACGAGCGAGAGTTTTTAGAGGATTGTTTTAATGATAGACATGAGATGTTATCTCGTGTTTTTTTAAAAGGGTATCAGTGGCCCTTTGATGTTAGGAAAATATCTGATGGTAGTTCGATTATCGATGCAATAGTTTTTGTTGAATGTAGCAAGGGCAGGCGTGTATTTCTTGACTTTTGCAACAATTCAAAACTTGAAGATATTAATTTTGAAATGCTATCGGCGGAGTCTAAGGATTATCTTTTAGCGGCAGATAGCTGTTTCGGTACCCCTTACGAACGGCTTGAAAGATTAAACATGCCCGCTGTGGAGTTTTACAAAGAAAAGGGGATAGACCTATCAAAGGAGATGCTTGAAATCGCCCTGTGTGCCCAGCACAACAATGGTGGTCTATCAACAGATATGTGGTGGCAGACAAATATAAAGGGTATATTTGCGGTAGGAGAGGTAGCAGCTACCCATGGTGTATATCGGCCCGGTGGAAGCGCGCTTAATGCAGGTCAGGTTGGCGGAATAAGGATAGCGCAATACATTGCAAATCAAACACAAAAGGAAATTACTGTTAACAGCGATGATATGGTAAATGCATTTAGTACACTTTTAAAAACTATTAATAATTTTAAGTATACGAAGACAGGAAACGTCGGTGAGCTTATAGCCGAGTATACGCAGATTATGAGTAGGGTAGGTGGTGCGATTCGAAATTATGAATTAATCGAGGATGCATCAATACGGGTTAAGTTGCTGATCGATAACTTTGAGTCGGTTGTAAAGCTCAGAAATGAAAAAGAAATACCCCTTGCATTCAGACTGCGTGACATATTAATATCTCAGTATACCTACCTATGTAGCATGAAAGATTATATTCTTCATGGCGGAAAGAGTAGAGGCAGTTCGTTGTACACCGACTTGTTGGGTGAGCTTCCCCATGAAAAACTACCCGATTATTTTCGATGTGTTATTGATGAAAAATATTGCGATATAGTACAAGAGGTTGAATACCGCGATATTGGTTGCACTTTTAGCCGACGAAACGTGCGACCAATTCCGACAGAAGATGATTTTTTTGAAAATGTTTGGAAGGGCTACAGAGAGAATAAGAATATCTACTAATCTCTGTGGCTTTGGCTAAGCCATGCGTTCAAGCATTTTCTCTACAACCTCATACACAGTTTTTTTGCCGTCCAGAAGGTTGAAGGCCTCCTGTTGCATAAATAATCCCATACGTGCAAGCTCATTGCACATGCTCCCTGCGACATGAGGTGTTATGAATATGTTAGGGCAGTTAAGTAGTCTGCTGTCCGGTTTTGGAGGTTCTGGAAAGGTAACATCCAAAATTGCGGTGCGGTTAGGACAGGCTATCATTGCATTTACAAGGTCCTCCTCATTAACCTGTGCACCACGACCGGTATTAATAAATGTTGCATTGGGTAGCATTTTTGAAAACAATTCGTAGTTAAACATTCCAATATTTTCGGCAATGTTTGCTGTGTGATTTGAAATTACCTGACATTCCGAGAAAATGTGGCTTAGTTCGGATTTTTTAACAACGTATGACGACATCACCTCATCCGAGACATATGGGTCATACACAAGCAAATCTAATGAAAAGTTTTTAAGTAGTGTAGCAACATGTCTACCAATCATACCAAATCCAAGCAGCCCTACCTTTGTATTGTAGTTACCGGGAAAGCTTGATGAATATTCAGCGGCTGAATAGTGTCCCTGCTCACGATATATGGACAGTTGCTGTAGAACTCCCTTGCTTGCAAGTAAAATTTGAGCTACGGTAAATTCAGCAACCGGAATTGCGTTTGCACCCCATGAGCTAAACACCCTAACATCGGCATCGAAAAATGGTTTTGCAAAGGATTTAACGGTACCTGCTCCATAAAACACAGCTTTTAGGTTTGGCAGAAACTCTTTTATCTCTTCAATGGTCAGTGATGGCATTCCCCAACTGCTGAAAATATATTCCGCATCAGCTAATATTTCTCGGTTTTGCTCCATGGAATTATAGGTGATAACCTCATCCGAAATCTCAAAGCGGGTACGAATTACCTTAAGAGTATTTTCATCAAACACATTAAAAATATTATTTCCGTCACATAGAAAAACAGCTTTTTTTATCTCGTTCATCTGCACTCCTCGTTTAGTTTAATTAACGCCTTGGCGTCTTCATAAAAATGTTTAGAGTTATCCTTCTTTACAAATTCAATCAACAAATTGGGGTTTGCAGATTTTCCCTTTTGAAGATACTCTTTCCACTCATCAAAACCTTCACTCAAAGAGAGTCTTGTTGAGTCCTCCTTCCAATAGAAAACATGATACCCGACAATCCACGGCAGTAGCATATCAATTTCTGATAGATGTTCCATGTGAGATATTTCGGGGTTAGGCTGCCAGTAGGTTTTTAAGTTATCACAGCCTACGGCATTAATCAACCTAAGTGCACCGTCTGTAGTTTCGGTCATGCTACCGCGATGATATTCAAGCGCAACGGTAATGTTTTTTTCCTTTGCGAGCAGACAAGCAGTTTTAATAGTGTTTACTAATCGAACAAACTCATTGTCGGATATTTTATAGGGAGAAATACAGCCGGCCCATATTCTTATTATAGGCGCATTTAATGTCACGGCGGTTGCTAAAATATCGGTGAAATCGTCACAGCTTCCAGCACGAAAATACGAACCATAGGAAAGCACCTCAAGGCCTGAACTTTCGGTAAGGTTTGCAACATACTCTGCCTGTATCAAGTCACCTGGTGGAACATGTATATCACCACCCCACTCAATGCCGCACAAATTTGCCTTTTTTGCACATTCAACTATTTCAGCTGCAGATTTATTTCGAAAGGTAACCGAGGTTAATCCTGTGTTCATAAAACAACTCCACTATTTTTTCTTATTATAAATGTATAAAAGAATAAGGTCAATAATAATCGTATAAAAAACAGAAGGTTCAGAAAAGAAATTCAGAAAAATGTTGCATAATATGTTCTAATGTTGTATAATACATTTCAAGGTTGATTATTTCGCCTTGTAAGTAATAGTTTTGACTAATATCTCTTGGGAACAATAAACTGAATATGCCCTCTTAGTTAAATGGATATAATAAACCCCTCCTAAGTGGTAAACC
>CAYJKY010000058.1:0-16249 GCA_964370825.1 uncultured Oscillospiraceae bacterium | reverse complement strand
CAACGTAGTTGTTATTGACAGCGATGGTGTCAAAGCAACGTAGTTGTTATTGACAGCGATGATTCCTTATCGCACAACAAACCTTCCGATAATATTATTCACAAAAGCTACCAACTCCTCCTTGGTGACATCGAGTTTACCGGCAACCCAATCGTTGTAGCTTCCCAAAAGTCCCCACACCACAAAATTAACCTCAACTATTCCGTATGCTGTAATGCCATCAGGGTAAAATTCGTTCAGCAAAATGTTTAGTGCGCCGTCGTGTAACGGCTTTAACATTTCACCGTTATTTATCATAAGCTCTAACAATTTTTTGTTTTGTTCGAGATAATTTACGCTAAGTCCTATCTTGGTTTCGATACACTCCTTTGAACTTCCTATCAGTATTTCGCCAAGCTCTATTAGCATCTCATCCCTTATACTACCATACAGGCTGTATATATCATCAAAGTGCAGGTAAAAGGTGGCCCTGCTTATCTCGGCCGTCGATACTATTTCGCTGACCCTGATTTTTTCTATCGGCTTTTGCTCTAACAGCGAAAGAAACGCCTGTTTTATCTCTCTTTCGGTTTTAGCTGTTCTTTTATTGGGCATATTATCACCTACTAAAAATCTTTTTCAGGACAATTTATCGACATGTGTATAATATTATACAATTATATATAAATTGACTGTTGTATTCTTGTTATACCTGTATTATACTATAGTCGAAATAAAAAATCAACCGTCAAGAGGTTTGTTTATGCAACAAAGAAAACCATACTCAATACACTTTCTGATATTAGTGTTTGGACAGGTAATATCAATAGTCGGCAATTCGATAGTTAGTTTTTCGCTCACCCTTTACCTGCTCGACACCACAGGTTCGGCGACAATTTTTGGAATAATAACTGCGATTTCTGCGATACCTTGGGCGATAGCGGGTCCGATAGGCGGAATACTTGCCGATAAGGTATCTAAAAAAAAGATAATGGTTACCCTTGATTTTATAACCGCCGCACTAATTTTTGCCATAGCAATGACAGGTTTAGAGTATAATGTGGTTCTTATAATAGCCGTAACCAAATTTCTGTTTTCGGTAATACAATCTATGTACTCCCCCTGCGTGAGCTCCTCCTTGGTGTATCTGGTGGATAGGGAATATCTTGTTAAGGCGAACTCAATTACCTCGCAGGTTAACTCAGTATCAAGAATTGTAGGTCCGATATTGGCCGGATTTCTTTACGGATTTCTTCCGATCGACCTAATTCTGTATACAGGCGGCACAATATTTGTTGTATGCGCAATAATAGAGTGCTTTATGGTTATCCCCAAAACGGCTCGATCGGCTTCTGTCGCACACGAAAAAAAGGACTTCACCTTAGCGCAGAGCATCTCATTTTTGGCTAAAGAAAATCGGCATTTGTTTTTCTTTTTATGCTGTGTCGCACTTGCCGGGCTGTGCGTTACACCGATATTGACAATCGGGCTACCGTATATTGTTAACATCTATCTAAACTTACCGTCTCACTACTACGGTATAAGCAGTGCCGTGGCAGGGGTTGGCACATTTATTGCCGGCACTATAGTATTTATTGTTCCGAAAAAATTCCCGTTTAACAGCTGTGGCCGATTATTTATCGGCTCGGGAGTTGCACTGATTGTTATGGGAACATCCCTACGATTTGTGAGCGGCATAGGTGCTTTTGTTTTGCTCTGTGTCACAATATTAATGCTTACCGTCACGACAGCCATAATAAATATATTAATGTATTCCTTCATACAGAGAATAACCCCGCCTGACATGCTCGGCAAAATAATGTCCTGTGTGATTATTTTAGCCGGTTTTGCAGATCCGATCGGTCAGATTATATATGGTAGATTGTTTGACTCTGCAAGCTTGTCTCCCTTTATTATCACCTTTGCAAGCGGCATGTTTGTGCTAATAATTTCGGTGTTTGCATCGGTATTTTGTCGGAACGCACAGAGCTATGAAACTGCATTAAACAAACAGGTTTATACATCAATAAACTCTAAAACCTCTCCTGTAATAAAACAATAGATTTGCAGCTGCTTACCGGTAGAAACAAAGAGGGATGCAACGCTACGTTTTATCCTTGCTCCGGATCGAGCCGTATTCCTTACAGGCTAAGAGGTACGCCTCTATGTTTTCGGGTGGGACTTCCGGCTCCAGCAGATGTGTGGGGCATGGGATAAGCCCACCGTTTTCTCCACATATATCAAGATGGTCATACACTGCCTTTTTCACATCCTCCGCCGTGCCGAAGGGCATTGTTGTCTGGGTGCCAATGGTGCCGTGAAAAGATAGTCTGTCTGCGTATTTTTTATAGATGCTCTCAAAGTCCATGCATTCCGGCTGTACCGGATTAAGCACCTCAACACCCGCATCGACGAGATGATCTATAAATGGTTCCACATATCCACAGGAATGGTAAAAAATTATTACATCGGGGTTTAATGATTTTGCATAATCGATTACCCTTTTAAGTCGGGGTTTAAGCCACCGCACATATAATTCTTCGCTCATTAGGGTGGTATATTGCATACCTATGTCATCACCGAGGAAAAGACAGTCGCAACCTACATTAACATAAAACTCCACCTGTTTCATGGCAAGGTCGGTGACATAATTTAGTATAAACTCCGCCAGTTCCTCCTCGCATAGCATATCCATCATAAGGCGTTCCATGCTTCGCATATACCATGCACGCTCCCAAACGGTGCACTGCATGTTACCGATTATAATGTAGTCCCTCGCACGATGTTCGGCATTTTCCGCCTTAACACTATTTAAATAATCCTCGTCATCTACTATATAGGGATAAGGGTAAGCTGCTAACTCCTCAAGCGTCTGCATATGCTCTAACGGATTTCTCATATAGGTCATATGAACCGCCGCCTCACTGCCCGGCTCATGCCCTACACCAAACACATCTATCTCGGCACCGTCCTTAAGTGGCGGGGCAAAATATTTTCTATAGGTATCGCTGTCAATCTCGCTGTATCTCGCACCTTTTGAGTTTATCAGCCCAAGTTTTATGTGATTTTTACGCATAAAATCCCTGATGCGCTCGCCGTATTTATTCTGTAAATCCGGACACAGGCTGTAATCGACAGGAACAAAATCATATTTTTGTCGTTTCAAAATTGCAACAAAATTATCTCTGTATGTCATTTATACCATCTCTACCTATGTTTGTTCTTTCTAATTTCATTGCCTATCTTACGCATTTTTTTAACTCCTCCGAATTTTACAAACTTTTTTTCTTCGATTTCTCTGCTGCTCAAACCTTCGTAGCCTACCTCTTTTTTTAGCTTTAGGTAGTTTTCATACCGTCTTTTTTCCAGCCTGCCTTCCTCTATCGCCTGCAGTACTGCGCATCCCTTTTCGGTTGAATGGGAGCAATCGGTGTATTTGCAATAGGCTGCAAGCTCCTCTATGTCGTCAAAGGTCATGGATAAATCCACACCCTGTGCGCCAAGTTCACGCATTCCGGGAGTGTCTATCAACACATCGCCATATTGTGATAAAAACATCTCTCTGCCTGTTGTTGTGTGCCTTCCCTTTCCGCCCTTCCCTATGTCGGCGGTGGCAAGCTTTTCGTCCCCTAAAAGTTTGTTGATTAAGGTTGATTTCCCCACCCCGGACGAGCCTACAAAGGTGATGGTTTTACCCTTATTAATATGCCCTGACAACTTTTTTTCTATATCCTCATCAAATATTGACAGGGTAATTATATCGGCATAAGAGGAAATCCGCTCCACCTCCTCTATACGCCCCTTTAAATCTTCGCACAGGTCGGATTTTGTTAAAATAATTACCGGTGTTGCGCCGCTGTCCCATGCTATTCCGAGATATCGTTCTAACCTACTGAGGTTAAAATTTTCGTTTAAAGACATGCAGATAAAAATTGTATCGATATTTGCGGCGATGGGTTGCGCCTGCCCTTTAGTTCCGACCGCTGTTCGTAAAAAAATACTTTTTCTCTCTAAAACATTATGGATAACGGCACTGCCTCCCGTTTCGTCTGCCGTAACCATAACAAAATCACCGACGGTAGGATAGCCGATCATATCGGTTGTTTCATGTCGAAACCTGCCTGAAATTTCGGCACTAAGCTCGAGGTTGCCCGTAACAATTTTGTATAATCCTTTGTGTTGACCGGTCACCCTTGCAAGGTGTAGGTCGGGGTACATCACACAAAGACTTTTAAAATATTCGCTTACTCCGTATTTTTTTAATAAATCCATATTCCCCTATCTACCTTGTTTTTAAAGCCTCATTATATAGCTTTGACCTTGAATATCCTGTCAATTCGGCAATCTCTTTTGCCGCCGCCGAAAGACTTTTTCCCTCATCTACAGCCGATAACAGCTGTTCGACGGCAAGCTCAAACGGTATAACACTCTCCTCGCTTTTGCCGGAGAGGATAAGAACAAACTCGCCTTTGGGGTTGTTGTTCGTATAGTATTCCACCGCCTCATCAAGGGTAAAATGAAGGCAGTATTCATGTATCTTTGTAAGCTCGTGAGCTATACAGATGTTGCGCTCTTTAAAGGTATCACGAAAATCCTTTAGTGTTCGTAAAAGCTTGTGGGGCGCCTCGTAAAAAATCATGGTGCGCTTCTCGTTTATAAGGCTTTCGAGGTGCTCTCTTCTTGCCTTGGAGGCGGTCGAAAGAAAACCCTCAAAGCAAAATCTCCCGCTCTGCATACCGGATATGGAAAGTGCCGAAACAACAGCAGATGCGCCCGGCACCGCTATCACTGCTATGCCTCGCTCGTGTGCCGCCTTTACTATAAGCTCGCCGGGATCGGAAATTGCCGGCGTTCCGGCATCGGTACACAGGGCGCAGCTCTCGCCTGCTTCTATTCGGTCTAATATCGCATCGGCGCTTTTAAGATTGTGTGCGTGATATGCTATCATACCCTTTTTAATGTTGAGATGGTTTAACAGCTTTGCGGTTACACGGGTATCCTCCGCCGCAATAAAATCCACATCTGCAAGCGTTTCTGCCGCCCTTATCGTTATGTCTTTAAGGTTTCCTATCGGTGTTGCCACCACATAAAGCCCCTTTAATATCTCAGCCATTGTTCGCCCTCTTTGTATTACCGTATATCTCCATCATCTCGGCAGAATGCTCTCCGCTTCGATTTTCCACAACCAAATCCGGTAGGAGGTTCAGACCTACACCGCCATATTTTCGCCCATCAACAAGTGCGAGATACGGTGTTCTGCCGGATTTCGGTCGTACCAACCTGAGGCGTTTAGGCTCTATGTTGTGTTTTTTCATTAAATAAAAAATATCGGCAAGTCGTGAGGGGCGATGGCAGATGCATAGCCTTCCTCTGTCCTTTAAAACCGCCGACGCAGTAGCAATAACCGCCTCTAACATGCCCTCAGATTCGTGGCGGTTTGTCGCCCTTTTGCTCGACGATGCTTTTTCACCGCTGTCGAAATAGGGAGGGTTACAGCTCACTAAATCGTACAGCCTGTCGGTTCGGTATCCGTTTAAATCCCTACATTCCACCTCTAAATTTTCTATATTCTGTTCAGCCTTTGCCCTTTTTATAAGCTCTGCCGCCTCGGGTTGAAGCTCTAGTGCCGTTATCCTGCCACGAGCACCGGCATCTATAAAGCGTAGCGGTATAATTCCGCAACCGCTACACAGATCTAAAGCGGACTCAAGTCGCTTAAGTCCGCAAAAATGCGACAACAGCATCGCATCGGTTCCAAAGCGGTGCACATCATCAATATATACAACGGTACCGTTGTTAAGTGTTTCCTTTGTCATGCAAAATTTATGCCGGGTTGCAACTAACTATCGTAAATAATAAAAGGTGCGCCCGACAGAAGCGGAAGCACCCTTTATTATTAACCGGATATTGCCTCGGTTGGACATACGTCCTTGCAGGCTCCGCAGTCTATGCAATCGTCGGAAATCTCGTAGTGATCGGTTCCCATTGCGATTGCAGATACCGGACATTCGCCCTCACAGGCACCGCAGCTTACGCAGCTATCGTTAATTACATGTGGCATAGTTTTCTCCTTTATTTTCATGTATTAGCTTGGGATTAGTTTACCACAAACCATGAAAATAATCAAGATTTTTTTAAACCCCACTAAAAAGTAATTTCCCGGTGTTGCTCGGAGGAATCGTATATCGCCTGCAAAATCTGCGAGGTAAGGATAGCAACATCGATATGCGATGCTAACTTTTCGCCCGATTTTACACAGCCGACAAAGGCATCAATCTCGTTTTGGAAATGATCCGTCATCTTAAACTGCGGTGTATACTCGATAAGCGAACCGTTTTCCACCGTGTAAACCGTGAATTCCTTTCCGTACTGCAACCTAATTCCACCCTTGTCGCCCATAAAGTCTATGTAGGTATCGGCGATGCCTATGTTCTGTGCCCAGGCACCGTTAAAGGTTATTACCGGCCCGTCTGTTCTGATCATTCCTGTCACCGAATCGTCCACATCGTAAACCCCGTCATAGGTCGGAGGGCCTGCCCACATCTTGTTATATACGTACCCCTTCATGTCCTTTCCAAGCTTGCAAAATGCCTCACCGGTAACGGTTTTGATTGCAGGGTCACCACAGCAGTACATTACTATGTCAAGGTAATGCACACCCCAGTCGATAAGCGCACCGCCTCCGGCTATGGATTTGTCGGTAAACGCACCACCGAGACCGGGAATGGAGCGGTGAGCCCTAAAACTTACATATACATGATGAACCTCGCCGAGCTTACCGCCCTCGATGTACTCCTTAATTTTATTTACACTGTCGTTAAACCTGTTAACAACGCCTATGTTTAGGATTTTGCCGGTTTCATGCTGTGCCTTTTGCATCAGCAGGGCTTCCTCGTATGTCCTTGCCGCCGGTTTTTCGCAGAGAACATTCTTGCCAGCCTTTAAACAATCGATACTTATAACAGAATGAACATTGTTTGGTGTGCATACCGACACCGCCTCAATCTCATCGTCCTTCAGTATGTCGTGATAATCCTCAATAGCCTGTCCGCAACCGTACTTTTTTACACATTCCTCTGCCCTATCAATCTTAATGTCACAGAAATATTTTATCTCTGCCTCACTGTTGTTGATATAAGAGGGAATGTGTGCAGCGTTTGCTATGGTTCCGCAACCTATAATCGCAACCTTCATTGTTATTCTTCCTTTCTGTAAAAAAGCGTATAAATAAGGTGCTTTGCTTGAAAATCATTATATAAAATAACGATATAAATGTCAACCGAATTCACAATGACTGCGGTTGATTTTTCACAATAATTTCACGAAATTCAACTAAAATTTAACTGTATGGCTACAGTAATTTTATAGGATAAAACATACAATAAATCACATATAAAACGGAGAAACATCATGTCTACCCATCCCATTTTCGGTGAGCTTACCGAAAGAATGCAACAGCTCAGAGAGGAGCTTTTGACCGCCATTCCTCAGATATGTGTCGAAAGGGCAGTGCTTACCACCGAGAGCTATAAGCAACATGCCGCCCTGCCTGTAAAGCTTAAAAGGGCGTACATGCTTAAAAATATTTTAGAAAACATGTCGATATTTATCGAAGATGAAACCCTGCTTGCCGGAAATCAGGCATCTCAAAACAGGGCGGCACCGATATTTCCCGAGTATGCGATGCACTGGGTTGTTAACGAGCTGGACGAGTACGAAAAGAGAGACGGCGACGTATTCTATATCACCGAGGAAAAAAAGCAACAGCTTAGGGATATACATCCGTTTTGGATCAACAACACGGTGCTTGATAAGGGGCTTTCATATATCCCGGAGGACAGCAAGGTTTTTTATGACCTCGGAATTATTAAGGCAGAGGGAAACCTAACCTCCGGTGATGCCCATGTTGCGGTGCAGTATGACCGTGTGTTAAAAGAGGGGCTAAAAAGCTACGAAATGCGAACTCAAAAGGCAATGGAAGAGCTTGATTTAGGTCGCTTTGAAAACATAGAAAAATACCATTTTTATAAATCAATTCTAATAGTTATCGAGGCGATAAAAGGATTTGCGAAAAGATATGCAGACCTTGCCGAACAGCTTGCGAAAACAGCCGAGGGCAAGCGCCGTGAAGAGTTGTTGATCATGTCTGCAACCCTAAACAAGGTACCCTATCACCCTGCCGAGAATTTTTACGAGGCGTTGCAGTCGCTCTGGCTAGTTCATCTTATATTGCAGATAGAGTCCAACGGACATTCGCTGTCCTACGGTAGGATGGATCAATACCTTTATCCCTACCTCGAAAAGGATTTATCGGATGGGCTGATAACCGAGGATAATGCTACCGAGCTGTTGAGCAATCTATGGCTTAAAACCTACACTATAAACAAGATACGCTCCTGGACGCATACCCAGTTCAGTGCCGGCTCACCGCTGTATCAAAACGTCACGGTGGGTGGGCAGACGGTCGATAAAAAGGATGCGGTAAATCGATTAAGCTATTTAATACTCAAAAGTGTGGCGCAGGTGAGACTGCCTCAGCCGAACCTGACGGTGAGATACCACAGCAACCTCAATCCCGACTTTATGAATACCGCCCTCGAGGTGGTAAAGCTCGGTTTCGGTATGCCTGCCTTTAACAACGACGAAATCATCATCCCCTCCTTCATCGACTGGGGTGTCAAGGAAGAGGATGCCTATAACTACAGCGCAATAGGCTGTGTGGAGACGGCGGTTCCCGGCAAATGGGGGTATAGATGTACCGGCATGAGTTTTTTAAACTTCCCAAAATCGCTTTTAATCGCCATGAACGACGGTGCAGACATTAAAAGCGGTAAACAGCTTACCGAAAGAACGGGACATTTTAAGGATATGACCGAATACGACCAGCTGTTTAAGGCATGGAGTGTCGTGATTAAGGAACTCACACGGCACAGCGTAACCATTGAAAACTGCTGTGACATTGTGTTAGAAAAAGAGGTTCCGGATATACTATGTTCGGCACTGTGCGACGACTGTATCGACAGGGGACTCACCCTTAAAGAGGGCGGTGCGGTTTACGACTACATCAGCGGACTGCAGGTCGGTATTGCTAACCTTGCCGACTCGCTTGCGGCGGTTAAAAAGTTAGTGTTTGAGCAAAAGGTGATTGAGGCCCCAAAACTTTGGGAGGCACTATGTGCAAACTTTGAAGGGGATGAGGCGGCTCTCATACGTGAACGGCTGATAAACGAAGCGCCAAAATACGGCAACGACGATGATTATGTCGACAGCCTTGTGGTGGATGCATATAACATCTACATCGAGGAGATTAAAAAATATCCCAACACCAGATATAACCGTGGACCGATAGGCGGAATCAGGTATGCAGGCACCTCCTCAATTTCGGCAAATGTTGGGCAGGGAAACAGTACGCCGGCAACACCGGACGGAAGATATTACGGCGAACCGCTTTCTGAGGGATGCTCACCCGCACATAACATGGATACAAAAGGACCTACCGCTGTGTTTAAATCGGTTTCAAAATTACCGACACAGTATATAACCGGCGGTGTGCTGTTAAATCAAAAGGTTAATCCCGTACTGCTTGAAAGGGAGGAAAACAAGCAAAAACTTATCCTATTGTTGCAGACCTTCTTTGACGTTTTAAAGGGTTACCACGTTCAATACAATGTTGTCTCCCGTGAGACGCTTATCGACGCACAGAAAAATCCGGAAAAACATCGCAACCTTATCGTAAGGGTTGCCGGCTACAGTGCATTTTTTAACGTCCTCTCCAAAAAAACGCAGGACGATATTATCGAGCGCACCGAACAAACCATATAATGCTATGCCAAAGGGACTGATTTTTAACCTACAGAAATTCAGCCTACATGACGGACCCGGAATACGCACTGCCGTTTTCTTTAAGGGCTGTCCGCTTCGCTGTGGCTGGTGCTCCAATCCGGAGTCTCAAAACAGGTTTAATAAGCTCACAGGTGATATGGAGGATGATGCCTACCGCGGTAAATTATACCCGGTGGATGAGGTGATGTCTGAAATCATTAAAGACAAACCTTTTTACGACCGCTCCGGCGGAGGAATAACCCTTACCGGCGGAGAGGTTTTGCAGCAGGCGGAGTTTGCCGGACTGCTTGCAGAGGAGGCAAGAAAACAGGGGATACATGTTGCGGCAGAAACCACCGGCTATGCTACAGCAGATATATTTGCCGAGTTTATTAAAAAGGTTGATCTTCTTCTTTTCGACCTTAAGCACCATGACGGCGAAAAACATAAACAGTTAACCGGAGTAGACAACAAGGTTATATTAACAAACCTTGCACATGCTCTTAAACAGGGTATCGAGGTCACGGTGAGAATACCGGTAATCCCGACCTTTAACTTTTCTCTTGATGATGCAAAAAAACTTGCCGAGCTAGCGGTTAAACTTGGCGTTAATAATGTCGATTTACTGCCGTTTCACCAGCTTGGCGAAAAAAAGTATGAGACACTTTCATTCGGCTATGATTTTGTCGGGGTAAACCAACTTTATCCTGAACAACTCGAGAATTACGCAAGGGAGTTCACCGACTGCGGCATTGGCTGTAGGGTGGTATAATTATTTGGAGGTAGAGTGTGAAAAATTACAGAATTGGTGTCGATGTTGGGGGAACAAAGGTTGCGTACGGACTTTTTCGTAACGATAATGATGAGCTGATATATGAGCACAGCCACCCGTCCTCACGCGAATTAAACGGCGAAGAATTTTCCGACGTTATAATAGATAATATCGGGGAGATATTAAAGGCTCATGACCTACGGTTAGAGGATCTGTCCGGCGTGGGCATCTGTATGCCGTCCTACATTCTTTTTGAAGAAGGGGTAATCTGCATGACCACGGCACTGCCGAGGTTAAACAACTTTGCCATGAGAGACTATGTAAAGGGCAGATTAGACACCCAAATTGTGCTTGAAAATGACTCCAACTGTGCCGCCCTTGCCGAGCATCGCTACGGTGCAGGACGGGGGAAGAAACATCTTGTTTATTGCTCGGCAAGCACAGGGTTTGGTAGCGGAATTATTATTAACAACGAGCTTTTTAGAGGTAGCAACGGCTTTGCCGGCGAGAGCGGGCATATGCTGATAACCCCAAATGAGGGGGTAATGTGCGGTTGTAACAACAACGGCTGTTTTATGTCATATATCGGTGGACTGTTTTATCCGCAACATGTAAAAATTCTGTCCGAAAAATATAAAACCGAGATGGATCTCGACAACATAAACAACTATGCGCTTCATGACGCCTGTGAGAGGGGCGACGAGCTGGCAACCGCCGTAATAGATCAAGCGGCGTTCTATCTTGGTGTGGGTGCGTTTAACATCTATCAGCTTCTCAACATAGACACCTTTGTGTTTGGAGGCGGGCTGGTGAATTTCGGCGACCTGCTTTTCGGTAGGGCACGCAAGGTATTCGACGGTTTTAACCACACCACCCAACCGGTTGAGTTTAGGTTTGCTGAGCTAAAAAACAATTTCGGCATAGTTGGTGCCGCCGAGCTTATTAAATAAAGTCATCTAATTTGAAAGGATATTAATATTTCTAAGGTTATTGTTATAGGTGCCGGTGCGGCAGGGCTATTTGCGGCAGGAAAGCTTGTCGAAAACTTCCACGAGGTGACGGTGCTTGAAAAGATGCCCTCGGCAGGCAGAAAGCTGTTGATTACCGGAAAGGGACGATGCAACATCACCAACGATTGCACCCCTGACGATTTTCTAAAAAATGTAAAGCGAGGAGAAAAATTTCTGTATTCCTCGCTTTTTCGTCTACCTCCGAGACTTTTAATGGAAAACCTTGTCGATCAGGGATTGCCTATTAAAACCGAGCGTGGAGCAAGGGTTTTTCCGGTGTCGGACAGCTCGAAGGATGTTCTGAAATTACTGCTAAAACTAGCCGAGAGGGCGGATATTCGCTATGAATGCGAGGTGAAAAAAATATCCGTCGAGGGTGGTGTTGTAACCGGTGTCGAGCTTACAAACGGCAAAAAGTTGACCGCGGATGCGGTTATTGTTGCTACCGGTGGGTTGTCCTACCCCGGAACCGGAAGCACCGGAGACGGATACAGAATGCTAAAACGTCTCGGGCATGGGATTGAACCCTGTCGACCGTCGCTAGTGCCTCTGCGCTCGCCCGACAAATGCTGTCCGTCGGTCATGGGGCTTTCGCTGAAAAATGTAAGCGCCTCGCTTTATGTCGAAGGTAAGCTTTGTTTCAAAGAGCAGGGCGAGATGCTTTTCACCCATTTCGGGCTGTCCGGCCCGTTAATACTCTCGGCAAGCTGTGAGCTTCCTGCCAATTTTAAATCGGCATATATTTCGATAGATTTTAAACCAGCACTTGACGAAAAAAAATTATCTGATAGAATAGACGGTGACATATCCTCTCTCGGTGCAAAAACTGTCAAACACTCGCTGGACGCGCTTTTGCCCAAAAAACTTATTCCGATAATGTTGGAGCGCTGGGGCGTGGATATCTCAAAACAGGCAAACCGATTGACCCGTGAGGAGCGTTTAAAGCTTCTGAGCCTACTCAAGGATTTTAAAATCGAGATAAGCGGAACCGATGGGCTGCGACATGCGGTAATAACCGAGGGTGGCATAAAACTTTCCGAGTTGTCACCCAAAACCATGGAGTCAAAATTGGTGAGCGGATTATACATAGTCGGTGAGGTTCTGGATCTCTCGGCGGTCACCGGCGGATTTAACCTACATATAGCCTTCTGCACTGCAAATGCGGCGGCAGAATCGATTTATTAAGATGGAGATTTAATATGCAGATAGCAATAGACGGACCTTCCGGAGCGGGAAAAAGTTCCGTTGCAAGGCAGATAGCAAAACAGCTCGGCTTTATCTATGTCGACACCGGCGCTCTCTACCGAGCAATAGGATACCATGCAATACAAAACAATGTTGATGCTAAAGATGAGGAGTCGGTCTGCCGTCTTTTAAACGGTCTTTCGGTGGAGCTGTGCTACCGTGACGGGGAACAGCTGGTACTGGTAAACTCACAGGATGTATCCGGCTTTATCAGAACAGAGCAGGCATCCATGGCGGCATCCGATGTTTCGAGATATCCGAGAGTTCGGGAATTTTTGCTTAACCTACAACGGGATATTGCGAACAGCAACGATGTTATTATGGACGGCCGAGACATAGGAACGGTTATCCTTCCAAATGCGGAGCTAAAGATATTTTTAACCGCCGATGCCGACGAGCGTGCGAGACGTAGGGTAAAACAGCTCAAAGAAAAGGGCGAAATTGTATCCTTCGACGATGTTTATAGAGACGTTTTGGCGAGAGACGAGCAGGATAGCAACCGTGCGACGGCACCGCTTAAGCCGGCAGAGGATGCGGTGATGTACAACAGCACTACATTTACCTTTGAGCAGACGGTTTCGGACGTAATAAAATTGATTGAGGGAAAAAGATAATGGTATATGCGATTGCGGTAACGGTTGTCTACGCCATATTTTTTATTGCCTTTAGGGTAAAGGTAGCCGGTAAGGAGACCCTTAATAGATTGGAGGGTAGCAGGTATATAATCTGCCCCAACCATGTACATGTGTTTGACCCGATATTTTTTGCACTACAGCGGTACGGACGCAGAAAATTGATGATAATGGGCAAGGCTGAATTATTTCGCAACCCGGTAGCAAACTGGTTTTTTAGAAGTGTGGGTGTTGTTCCGGTAGAACGTGGCAGGGGTGACATGAAGGTCATCGAGGACATGCAAAACGAGCTTAGAGACGGTCGCCCGCTACTGCTGTTTCCGGAGGGAACCCGAAGTAAAACGGGTGAGTTGTTGCCGATTAAGTCCGGCGCTATCGTTATTGCCGCTACAACCGAGGCAACCATACTGCCCTGCAACATATCCTACAGCGGTGGAAAGCTTAAATTTTTTGGCAAGGTTTACATAAAATACGGCGAGCCGTTAACGCCGGAAATGCTTGCCCTCGATGCTAACAACAAATCGACATTGCGTGAGGCTAAAAAATTACTGCAAAAAAGTATGACGGAGCTCAGCAATGGGAATTAGACTTGCTAAAAGCGCCGGTTTTTGTTTTGGCATTTCAAATGCGGTTAAGATGACCGAAAGCCTGATGGAAAAAGGGAAAAAGGTCGCAACCCTCGGCCCTCTCATGCACAACCCACAATGGACACGTATGATGGCAGAGCGAGGACTTGTTGAGATATCCAAGCCGGAGGATTTGCCGAGCGGATACGAGCTTATAATACGCTCTCACGGAGTAACCAAACAGTGTTACGAACGCCTTGACGTTATGAAACTTCCCTACCACGATGCTACCTGCAAGTATGTGAGGAGGATTGCTTTGCTTGCTGAAAAAGCGAAAGATGAAGGGCGATTGTTTCTTTTTGCCGGTGATAAAAACCACCCCGAGGTGCAAGGGATAGTCAGCCACTACGGCGAAGGTGCAATAATTTTTGAGAATATTGACGATTTACGACATAAACTATTGGGCATTTCGACGGATTTTCCACTACTTTTAGCCTCTCAAACCACATTTTTGCAACAAAATTGGCATAAATCAATAGAGTTTATAAAAAAACTATATACAAATGCTTTAATATTTGATACAATATGTAATGCGACTTGCCAAAGACAGACCGAAGCAGAACAGCTTGCCGTAGAGTGTGACCTTTTTATAGTTGTGGGTGGGAGGAACTCCTCCAACACCGAAAAGCTATATAAGGTTGCATCGAAGCATACCCGAACCTTGTGGGTAGAGACAGCGAATGAGCTTAAAGGTATTGATCTTGCAAATGTAGTCGAGATAGGCATCTCTGCCGGCGCGTCTACGCCGTCGCATATTATTGAGGAGGTTATCAAACTAATGAACGAACAATTGGAAAAGCAAGCACCCGTAATCGAGGACGGAATGACATTTGAGGAGATGTTAAATGCATCTTTCATACCGATCTTCCGTGGCAAAGTACTGAAAGGAGTGGTCACAGGTATAGCACCGACCGAGATTACCGTCGACATCGGTACCAAGCACACCGGGTTTGTTCCGCTTGACGAATTGACCGACGATCTTTCACTTAAGCCGCATGACATCGTTAAAAAAGGCGATGAAATGGAGCTTATGGTAATTCAGGTAAACGATCTTGAGGGTATAGCATTACTCTCGAAAAAGCGTCTTGAAGCCCGTGAGGGTAACAGCCTAATTCTGCAGGCAGCAGAGGATGGTTCTACCGTTGAAGCATATATCAGCGATGTTGTTAAGGGCGGTCTTGTCGGTATAGTAAAGGGCACTAAGGTGTTTATCCCGGCATCACAGGCTACACTTCGTCGTGGCGAAGATTTTGCGGCACTGGTTAAGACAAATGTACAGCTTAAAATTCTTGAGGCTAACGGCAACCGTGTAATCGGTTCTGTTCGTGCGGTTCTCGCAGAGATCGCAAACAAGGCGCGTGATGAGTTCTGGAGCAAGGCAAAGGTCGGCGACTTCTATAAGGGTACCGTTAAGAGCCTTGCAAGCTACGGTGCATTCGTAGACATCGGCGGAGTGGACGGACTTGTTCACATCTCCGAGCTGTCCTGGTCAAGAATCAAACATCCCAGCGATATACTGAAGGTTGATGAGGTTATCGACGTTTATGTTAAAGAGTTAGATCCGCTCTCCAAAAAGATAAGCCTTGGCTATCGTAAGGAAGAGGACAATCCTTGGACACGTCTCTCCGGCAGTTTCAACCTCGGCGACCGCTTTACCGGTCCCGTTGTGTCACTCACAAAATTCGGAGCATTCGTACAGGTTCTTCCCGGTATTGATGGACTTGTTCACATATCCGAGATATCACACGAGCGTGTCGACCGTGTTGCCGACGCACTTCAGATAGGCGAGATGGTAGATGTTGTAATCACCGAACTTGACTCTGTTAAAAAACGTATCAGCCTTTCCATTAAGGCATTGATACCGGTACCGGAAATAGCCGAGGAGAAATCCGAAGCCGCACCGGCATCAGAAGAAGCAGCTCCGGTAGCCGAAGAAGCAGCTGCCACAGAAGTTGCATCGGACACAGCCGTAGAGGAATAAGATTAATTCCGACAAGGAGTTTATCAAGGTATATTCCACTACAAAAAATTTGCATAAAGCAGAAACAAACGGTCACTATCATTTTTTGGATAGTGACCGTTTTACTTTGTACAGTTTGTTTTTATGAAGATTATGCTCATTTTGCGTATTCTATCTCAAAAACCACCTAAAACACTGTGTTT
>CAYJKY010000057.1:0-16636 GCA_964370825.1 uncultured Oscillospiraceae bacterium | reverse complement strand
CCATTTGTTGAAGGTCAAATTCGCCGCACATGTCACCGAATTTGACATTTCATGGGGTTTGCTGGTTTTTTGACACTTTGATTCAAGGCACCGTTTATTCGGTGCCTTGAATATTTATTATTGTTTTTATCAAATGATATATTGCCTTTTACAAAATTTGGTGATATACTAACCTTAGCTGTTAAGAAATAATCCGAAAATCTATTGTTTCCTAACTGTATAGATTGTATAGAAGTGTCAAAAGGAGATTTATGAAAATCACATTTTTAGGGGCAGGAAGCACCGTTTTTGCACGGAATGTGCTCGGCGACTGTATGTGTACACCGGCACTCAGAGAGGCGACTATTGCGCTTTACGACATCGACGAAAAGCGTCTTGAGGAATCCTACATTATACTTAGTGCCATAAACAAAAATGTAAATGAAGGACGTTCAATCATCGAAAAATATTGCGGAGTCGAAAACCGCAAGGCAGCGTTAAAGGATGCAAGCTTTGTCGTTAATGCTATACAGGTAGGTGGATATATCCCCTGCACCGCAATCGACTTTGAAATCCCGAAAAAATACGGCCTACGTCAGACAATATCCGACACACTCGGAATTGGCGGCGTAATGAGAGGTCTGCGCACCATTCCTGTTATGCAGGGCTTTGCCGATGATATAGAGGAGGTGTGCCCCGATGCATGGCTTTTAAACTACACCAACCCCATGTCCATACTCTCAGGATATATGCAGAGATACACCAAGGTTAAAACAGTAGGCCTTTGCCACAGCGTGCAGGTCTGTTCCGAGCATCTGCTCAAAGCCCTCGGAATGGAGGATAAGGTTGAGGGACACAGCGACCTTATCGCCGGAATTAACCACATGGGTTGGCTACTAGAGATTAAGGATAAGGATGGAAACGATCTCTATCCCGAGATTAAAAAGAGAGCCGCCTATAAAAATCTTACCGAGAAACATGGCGACATGGTTCGCTATGAATACATAAAACAATTTGGTCACTACTGCACCGAATCCAGCGAGCACAACGCCGAGTACAACCCCTATTTCATCAAATCAAACTACCCCGAGCTAATCGACTGGTACAACATCCCGCTCGACGAGTATCCGCGTCGCTGTGTTAATCAGATAGAAAAATGGGAAGCACAGAAGGAGCAAATTCTCGAAAACGGTGAGGTCACACACACAAGAAGCCTTGAGTATGCCTCCTATATTATGGAAGCAATGGTAACCGGAGTGCCATACGAAATCGGCGGAAATGTGATGAACAACGGCCTAATCGATAACATCGTTTCGGATGCTTGTGTTGAGGTTAAATGTATCGTGGACAAAAACGGCATTACTCCGCAACCGCTCGGCAAACTTCCCGTCCAGCTCGCCGGTTTAAATATGACAAACGTAAACTGCCAGCTTATGACCATCGAGGCGGCAGTCTCCAAAAAACGTGAGGATGTTTACCGTGCGGCAATGTTAGACCCACACACAGCCGCAGAGCTTTCCCTCGACGACATCGTAAAGATGTGTGACGAACTTATGGATGCCCACGGCGAATACATGGCAATGTACAAATAAAGTAGTTCAACTTGAAAAATGACGCAAAGTTTCTGTCGGGAAGATGTAGTGTTTTTTAAGTTGAATGACTATAATATTCAAACACCCCACAAACGACACTTCATCGTTTATGGGGTGTTTGCTTTTCGACTTAATCTACATTTCTTTAAAGAGGTGTTGCCGTCCGACATTGCTCTCATTTATAATCAATCAACTTGAAAAACGCTACAGCGTTTTTCAAACCAATAGCAAAGCGATATGTCGTTATCGCTTTGCTATTGGTTGCACACAAAGTGTGCACTTGAAGATTTTGAAGTAGTTCATGTGCATTTCATGCACTAAAATCAAGCAACGCTTGATTTTGAAAAACGTATTGTTTTTCAAGTTGAACTACTATACAGTTGTAAGCTATATAACCAGTATCGCCTTACTTAGGTTTCGACAACCCTTTTTCTTTTAAATGCAGCATCGGCAACAACAAACAGCAATACGCCGAGAGCTATCGGGATAAGCGCAAGGTAGTACATACCAACGACTCCAAACGCAGTGATTATGTAACCGGCACAAATTCCGCCGAGTATTCCGGAGGCGCTTACCGTCCAGGCGTTTAGGGTAGTTTGAGCATAAAAAAGCTCCTCCGACTTCACTATCTTTGCTAAATACTGCACGGTAAAGGTAAACTGTATGCCTCCTCCTAAAAGCTGAAGAGTCTGTGCCGCAATTATTAAACCGGAGGTTGGTGCGGCGGCGGTCAACAACACCTTCACAAAATAGGCGGCAAAGCATATCTTCATTAGGGTTGGAATGCTGATATATTTTTTTATGTAGTTTGCACATAGCATTGCAGGTATCTCGAACATAGCAGACACGAACAATGTTATACCGAGAACAGAGCTATCGGCTCCGTTATAATACATCAATGTAGGAAGAAAGTTAAAGGCTGTGTTGGCACCGATATTTACAAGAAATGCAGCAATCAAAAACGCCATATATTGCGGGTTTTTGTAGATGATATTGTAGTTTTGTTTCCTTTTTGTCGGCAAAGCTACAGCCCGCTCGGCTGGCTCCTTTATCAACATCACTGCCACTAGTGTCAGCATACAAAACAACACAAACGCATAGCTGATTACAGTTATCTCAAAATGGTTTAACAGATATCCGAAGCTAATTGCGGTAATGGAGTAAAAAAGCGAGCCCATTCCCCTGGTGAACCCATAGTTTAGGCGAACTCCGGCCATGGTAATTCTCACCGACCATACATCAACAATTCCGCCGAGCCCTCGAAAGCAGGCGGCAATAATAATCACACTTGCTACCGTGGTAAACATGGATTGTGTGCCGGTACGAAGCAGCAATACGGCGATGGCAGATACAGATATCAGTACCGCAAGCAGTGGTTTAACACTTTTGAGGCGTGAGGAAATAACTCCGATTAAAGGCTGTGCAAAAAAGGTTGATGCCATCATCACCGAATTAACTATGCCTATTGTTAAATCATCCATCCCAAGATGGATAAAATATGGGATAAAATAAGAAAAGGAAACACAGATTGCAGAATAATAAAAACCCTGTATTAATCCAAACTTCAAATTGTAGGTAACGGCTTTTTCCATCATTGTCCTTATGTGTTAATAACCATAGACATTCTACCACATTTTCACGGTTAATTCAACATAAAGCTATATGATGTTATGACAACTTTACAATGCTGTACACGTCCAACCGCTCTATCTCGATAAAATAGTTTTCTTCGGATTTTATTATCGGTAGCGAATTCCCCTCCGGCAACAGCGTTGCGGCGGTTATCTTTTCAGACAGCGCTTTTGATAGCTCCACCTTTATATCGTATGCCGGTATAACCTCCTCGACATGATTTGTCTCGTTTTGCACCACATAGTTGATAAGATGAAGGTATACATCATCGCCGAAACAGGTCATGTTAACCTCTACCGTTTTCGGTGCGGTTATCTTCAAGGCCCCCTCGCCCATGATATATCTCATAACATTTCCTAATATGTCACGAAGATACCACTGACAGTCCCTGTTATATGCCGAGAACAGTCTTGACGGGCAGTATGCAACCTTTCCCTCACCAACTTCATTTACAATAAATGCCGGTTTTCCGGTGCTGTCCTTGGGTGGTGAGAATCTTGGATGTCTGAATATCATAAAGTCCTGATAGTTCGGCTCGATTACCGGGTGAATGTGCTCTGCAACCGACTTTGTTCCCTGCTTGGCGTTGATGGAATACACCGGCATGGGCACCATTAATGCAGATTCCCTTATCCCCTGCACAAAATCCTTTTCCATCTTCATGTAGCCGATGGAATATTCATTTTCTTCAACACCCTCGAAGCCACACAGATCTTTTAATTGCTCCTCGCAATCATATCTTCCGACAATGAGCAGGTTGCCGCCCTTTTCTGCATATTTTTCAAGAGCGTTTAAAACATCGTCCGACAGGCTTTCAAGCTCGGGCACAACGATGCATCCGTAGCCTTCATAATCCTCGGTATTTTCAGAAAACAGCAAATCGAACGGGATATGTCCCAGCGTCAGTGTCTTTACAGCACCTACATAGTTATCGCAATTTGCACCGTAAATATCAAAATCGCCTGCCAACAGGGCAACATGCTTATAGCTTTTGTGACCCATTGCATATCCATCCCGCTCCTTGATGTTAGCCAAAACTCCGGTTATCTTTTTATACAGTGCGGCATCGATAGTACCGTCCGGATACGCCTGATCACCAAGATTAATCATGCCACCGTGCGCAAGAATACGTGAGGTAACTGCTGTCATGTTTGCCTGCGGTTGATCGTCCCATCCGCCCCAACCATGTATAAATCGACTGGTACAGCTCTCCCACGGTTTTTTAAATGCCTGTAGATATTTGTAGGTCAGCAGTCCCCTTGTCCATGCATCACTATCACCCGGTGCACCGGGATGTGTTTCTATACTGTTAAAGTCCACAAGTTCGACCAATTTTTTATCACGTCCCGAGGTATTGTAGGTAAGCGGAACCTCCGGCTTAAGTGATTTCAACAGGTCCCGTACCGCCGATATGAAGTCATATTTAGTCTGCACCACAAAGTCACGAAGCTCCTCGTTATTCTCCGGAAGCTCCTTTGAAAATTGAAGACGATATTTTTCCTTACAGTGTTCGCAGTGACAGGGGTTGCACTCGATTATATCTAGCCAAAGAGCGTCAATGTCATAACCATTTATAAGCTCGGTAAGCTCAGGCAGCACCATCTCCTTTAGGTAGGGCGAGTTTAAGCAAACATTCGCCCAGGGACCGCTTTTCGGGTTACCCTGAGTGTCCAACATCTCACCGTTTTGCCCACGCTCCATCCATTCGGGACGATACTTTTGAACAGGTGTGAGCCACCCGATAGAGTAGTACGCCATAACCTTGATGTCGTTGTCGTGACACTCGGCTAAAATCTCGCCGAACATGTCGGTCGCCTCCGGAAGTGAGGGGTGTCTGACACCGATATCGGTTTTGCTGTAGTGGTAACCATGGTGACATTTCACAAAGGATACAAGCGAGTTTAGGTTAGCCTCCTTCAATATCTTCACATACTCCTTAGCATTAAACCTTTGCATAGCATGTTCCCAAACAAAATCCGGAGTATGAAAATCCATATGTACACGTCGGTTAAAATTCACATCATTTATATCCATTAAAAAACTCCTTTTACTATTAAATTGCAAACATTATAATATGAAATTGTGATAAAATTATAATCATTTAACCTGAACTACTGCATATATAAAAACGGATGTGATTGACTCATCACATCCGTCAGATATTGTAAATGCTCGTTAACTAAACATCAAGATTATATTTTGCCTTAAATATTTCTGCGTTTGCGGGTCTTCCGGTTGCTATTAGTCTCTCATAGAACTCCTCGTAGCGACCGCGTCCGTGCTCCGGACCGCCTTCACGCATTACCGTCCACATCGGATCGACATCCGTCTTGTTTTTCTTCATCATGTCGTATTCCCAGTCGAGGATATGTTTTGCGCCCTCGGCAACGATGCCCGGTAGCTCCTTTGCGAGATTTTTGGTCTGGTAGGGATCGTCCTTTAGGTTGAACAGCATCTCGTCGTCAAATACATGACCGCCACCGTGTACAGTGCGGATGTAGAGATAGTCGTCGAAACGGGCACTGCGCTGTACCACGTGAGCACACTGGTTTAACACGACGCTCTCGTAGGAGGCATCCTGCTTATCGGTAAGCACCTTGGCGTAGCTTTTTCCGTCCCAGTCCTTATGTGGCTCTACCTTTAGGATGTCTGCCATGGTCGGAACGAGGTCTACGTTTACATGTAGGCCGCTGTCACGGTGATTTTCTGCCATTCCCGGCCATTTGATAATCATCGGTATGTGACAGCAGGGATGGTCGGCGGTTGCATGTTCGCCGTAAATTCCGAGTTCACCGAGGTTTTCGCCGTGATCCGAGGTTATTATTATGGCGGTGTCGTCATAGATTCCCTTGTCTTTAAGAACCTTTATCAGCTGTGCTAAATTGTCGTCGGCATATCTTACGCCGCAGTCATATCCGTCCATGAAGTCCTTAACGTCGTCAAGATTTTCGAGCGAACCGGGATGACGTGGGTAGAGTGGGCTTGTGTTGTCATTCCACATGTTAATCTCACGTGCGCCGTGAGGGCCTGTCTTGTCGTTATAGTGCTCGGCAAAGGTTGCCTCGTCTATCCAGTTGTGTGGCAGAGGTTCATTTTCAAAGGGGTTACCGAACTCGGCAGGTGCACGGTAGGGTGTGTGTGGATCCCAGATGTGATAGTGTAGGAACCAGTTATCCTTGTCGGCGTTATCGTCCAGCCATTTTAACGCTATCGGTGTTACCTCCTCGGCACTCTCCATGCCACCCTTGCCCATATTGTAACACTCGTTAAATCCGGCATTAAACCACCAAGCACTGTGACGCTCGGCAAATGTACTTATCGAGGCTGTGTGGTAGCCTGCCTTGCGGAACACCTTGAACAGATTGTTTTCACTTACCGTGTCTCTAAAGTGTCTGCTCTCACCCTGTAGTCTTACATCGGCTGCTGTGCCACCGTGTCCTACAATGCCGTTGTGAATGCCATGTAATCCTGTCACAAGCGAGGCACGTGACGGCAGGCATGGGGCTGTGGGGGTGTAGTAATTCTCAAAAATTGTACCCTCTTTTGCGATGGAGTCCATGCAGGGGCTGGTGTTACGTGCGTAACCGTAGCAACCTAAATGGTCCGGTCTTAATGTGTCGATGTCTACGAATAGAATTCTCATGCTGTTTATTCTCCTATATGTATTAATTGTATAGTCAATTAATTTGAAAAACGCTACAGATTGGCGAGCAGAAATTCCGCCTGTCAAGGCGGAGGATTGAGGAATGCTTTGTGCATTCCGATTGACGACAACAAATTGTCATTATGACAATTTTGAGAGACGGAATTTCTGCCACCAAGATGTGGTGGTTTTTAAGTTAGTTGACTATACTTATCCCTTGTATTGACTGTATTTTGTGAGTGCTGTGAAAAGTGCGTCGATGTTTTCAATCGGTGTTGGCGGTTCAAGTGCATGAAGCAGAGAAAGACCGCCCTCCGGCGCCCAGAGCTTTGTCACTGCCTCCTTTATCAGATCGTCGATATCCTTTGGGGTTCCCATTGGCACAACGCTCTGTCGGTCGATGTCAAGGTCGATTGCGATCCTGCCCTTAAGCTCCTTTTTAATGTTGTCTATGCCGTTTACCAAATCCTGTAGGTTTATAATGTCGACACCGCAGTCGATGATATCGTCCATAAGGTTTAGGATATATCCATCCGAGTGCATATGCACTAACTTTCCTTTTTCCTTAGTGGGTCGCATAACGTTGGTGTAGAGTGGCTTAATATACCTTTTAAAATGCTGTGGTGAAACCATGCTGTTGGTTTGAGAGCCGAGATCCTCAGGGTAATGCACGATATCCACCTCGTCGTAACTTAAAACTTTATTTACAAAATCGAGGTCAAATTTCTCTATCATTGCAAGCAGTTTATCGAGGTTTTCGTCCTCGTCCGCCATGTCGAACATCAGATTTTCAAAGCCCCTCATGTAGGAGAGGGTCAAAAAACAGTGCCCGTGGCGAAGTCCGGCAGAAACCGGCAACCCTTTTGCCTTTGTCGCCTTTATGTTTTTTTCAAACGCCCCCCAGTCCTGCACACCCCAGCCGTTTTGCGTTTCATAGGAGGGTGGAATAAAACCTTCAAGCTTATCCCAGCTGTCCATGGAGGGTTTTTGTACAATTCCCGTCCAGCCGTCAATCTCTGCAAGCCACTCACAGCCCCAGGAGTCGGTGTAGGGTATTCCCTTGCGTTTCCAGGGGGGATAGTTTTTATCCTTCGAATCCCTTTCTATCGCCTCATAATCAGGGAAGATATAGGGGTGTTTTTTTATTACCGCTAACAGCTCTTTATTGTCGTAGTAATCCCAACAGGTCAGCTCTACCGACATCTTTATCGGTATCGCCGAGGGACCTTCAAAACGATATGCCTTGATTAAATCATGCATTATAGCCAATCTCCTTTAGTTGTTTTACAATATTCTCGTATACGAAATCATTCGTGTTTTTGCTATAATCTAAAAGTTCCTTCCTCTTTTGGTCGAGTGCCTGTTTATACTCCGGCTTATCGGCAAGGTTGCAGAGTGCGTCGGGGTCATTTTTTAGGTCGTATAACTCCTCCTTGCAACGGTAAACATAGTGGTTAACCCTATCGGCAATCTTGGAGTCGTTAACCGCTGCCGCCTTCATTGCAGGATAGGTGATGCCCATCCCCATAGACTCGTTGTGGAACATGCACTCACCGTCCGACCATGCGTTAAATATATAGCCAAATTCGTTATCCATCACACATCGCATCGGGAAGTTCCTTTTACCGCTTGTCTGGTTAAAGGTGGTGAATACACGCTTGTAGTTTATATCATCGCTACCTAAAAGAACATCTTTGTATGATTCGCCATCGAGGTCGTTTGGTATGTCTGCGGATATTAAATCCAAAACGGTCGGCATAAAGTCGATGCCGGAAACCATGTTCTCGTTTACACCCGCCTTTATTTTCCCCGGCCAGCTTACTATGAGGGGTGTCCTTGTACTGGTTAGGTAGCAGTTTGTTTTTGCATAGGGAAACGCCATTCCGTTGTCGCTTAAAAAGAAGATGACGGTATCCTCACGTACGCCGTTTTCCTCCACGGCACGCATCAGCTCACCCACGCTCTCGTCGGCGCGATGAACACTGCTGTAGTACTCGGCAAGTTCCTTTCTCACATCAGGTAAATCAGGCAAAAAGCCCGGCACAGTCTCGGTCTCCTCGGCGGTGTAGGTTCTGGAACACTCGGTGTTAAAGCCGAAAATTCTTTGCTCGTCGTCACTGCCGACAAATGGTCGGTGTGGGTCGTTGGAGTTTGCCATCAAGAGAAACGGTTTTCCCTCCGCCTTTGCCTGTTTTATGAACCTGTCGGTGTGCTCATAAAAGGATTTAGGACGCCTACCAAGGTCATAATTCTCGGCGGTAGCCGCTTGTTTTTGCTCCTCGTCAAACAGCCTTGCAATGTAGTCCCAACAGAACTGCTGCTCCGGCTGAAGGTGGTTAACCTTACTTAAAATGCCGTTGTGGTATCCCTCGCCTCGGGTGAGCTGTGTGAGGGTGGTGATATCCGGTGATATTGCATTAAATGCCGTAGCACCGTTTCGATGCGGGTGTTTCCCGGTAAACAGTACCGAACGGGAGGGCTGGCAAACCGCAATGGATACATGAGCATTCTTAAAATAGATGCTCTCGGAGGCAAGCTTGTCGAGGTTTGGCGATATGTCCCTCACCGTACAGCCGGTGTAGCCAAGTGAGTTGTAGTTGAGGTCATCAACGGTGAAAAGTATAATATTAGGTCGTTTCATAATAACTCCTTAGTGGTAGGTGTCCCTTGTGATATAATCCTTGTAATGAAAGCCAAACCAACGTCTGTTTACATCTCCGGGGAACTTTGGTGCAGGGAGTGTGATAAACTCATCACCCTCTAAAACCTCGGAGTTATACTCCTTCACCTTGCAAAGTAGCTGTAGTTTTAGCTCGGTGTATATCTTAGCATACCCTTCGTCCTCGGTCAAGTTTTTCTGCTCCATCGGGTCGTTATTTAGATCAAACAGCAGATAGTGGTTGCCGGTTCGGGAGTACACAAGCTTAATTTTATTTTGCATCACACAGAACTGGTCAGATCCGGTCACACCGTAGAACAATCGCTCACCCTCAAAATCCTGTAGTAGATTTACACCGGTATTTCCATCACTGGTGGTGTCAATTCCGGCCATGGCAAGCAGTGTAGGGTAGATGTCTGCCATCTCAGCATGTTTATCGCATATGGTGTTGCGAAGATGTCGGAACTCGGCACGTTGCGGTGGCATTATTATCATCGGAACATGCGAACAACCCTCAAAATACATGCTCTTTTGCGTCATGTGATGGTCTCCGAGCATGTCACCGTGATCCGAGGTAAACACAACCCATGTATTTTCAAACAGCTCATTCTCCCTCATTGCACCGAACAACATCCCCAACGAATAGTCTATCTGTGTTATGCAGGCATAATATGCCCTTCTGATATTGTTTACCTGTGCGGGTGACTGTATATACATGTCGTTGTTTATGTATCCACCCTTTAAAAATCCTTGGGGTGCGTTGTTGATATCCTCTGACCAGTCACCGTACACCGGCTTTGGCATGTCGATACCATCGTATAAATCCCAAAAATCTTTACAGGGGTCGTAGGGTGGGTGCGGTTTGGTAAAGCTTGTCCAGATAAAGAAGGGACGAAGTGGATCTCTCGTTTCGAGGAAATCTATCGAACGTTCGGTCGTCCAGTTTGTAATGCTGTTTTTTGTATCCACGGTGGAGATAACCGGTACGGCAAGGCACTCCCCTATTCCATGTGCTCTCGGTCGTACCGTCTCGCTATGTTTTTCATGCATACGCATATAGTCGAGAGACAGCTCCATATGCTCGAACCCATAGTTCGCCCTCGGCGGAAAAAAATGCATCTTGCCCATTGCTTTGGTCTGATAGCCGTTATCGGTTAACCTTGCGGGTAGTGTCTTTTTTTGAAGTGTTAATTCATGCAGGGCATTCATACCCTCTACATTTTCGGTTATCTCTGCCTCATAACTCTTTTTTCCCGTCATTATTGTAAGCCGTGACGGTACACATAAAGGACAATCGGCATAAAACCTTGTAAATGTTACCCCCTCGCTCATAAGATAGTTAAGGTGTGGGGTAAATATCGAACCGTTTCCGAGTGCCTGTAACGTGTCAAAACGCTGTTGGTCGGTGGTGATAAATATAATATTATCCTTCATTACGAATATATCCCTTCCTTTTTCCAGATATCCCAGATAAGCTGATATCGCGAGAGTTCCATTCCGGTATAAACAGTGTTGGATGTGGAGAAAATGTATCCCTTACCGTCCGACATTCCGTGCTTTAACGCATATCTTGCCGATTCGACAACCTCCTCATCGGTTCCGGTCTGCATAAGCCCGCAGTTTACGTTACCCATTAGGCAGAGCTTGTCACCGTACAACCTTTTTACCTCGGCGATGTCCATGCCGCCCTGTGGGTCGATGGACTGCAACCCCTGTGGTGCCGCCTCAACGATCCTATCCATTAACGGCATAATATTTCCATCGGTATGTGCAATGGTGTTATAACCCATATCCTTGTAGTTTTTGATAATCTTAATTAAATATGGTGTTACAAATTCATCAAACATTCCAAGGCTCATAAAAGGCCCTGTATTAAATGCATAATCAACGGCATGTATAAAGCCGTCAAGATGGCTTCCTTGCAACAGTTTTTCGGCACGGGCAGTGGCATTATCAACCTTTTGTTGTGCCTCGGCAAGCATCCTCTCCGGCTCATCGACAAGCAGGTAACAAAACTCCTCCATGGAAGAACCGTCCGGTATTCCGTAGGTAGCTCCGCCATGCATTAGCAGCATATACTCGCCGTTAGAGAGTTCCTTTATGATTCTTAAAAACTCTATCTGATCGTTTAAATCCTCAAAGGAGTAGTTTACAAATATTGCGCTGTAGTCAAACTTTTCGGCGGTTAGGATATAGGTCTCAGCCATATCCTTCATAATCAGGTTTTTTTCGGTCGGGCTTGTCTGGTTCCACTGTGAATAGTTGCGGTGTTTCGGGTGCACCTTTCCGACCGCCTCTAAGGTCAAAAACATAGAAATTTCAAAGGTCGGCACATGTCCGCCCACATTTTCAAGATTAAGTGTTTTTTTCAGCAATTCTTTTTTTGTCATAATAATATGTCCTTAATGCTTTTGACATAAATTAAAGACTAACGGCTACGGATGAAAGACTATGTAAAAAAACTTCACCCTTAGTCTTTCACCTTTCACCTTTAGTCATTAGTCTATCAAATTATGCCGTCCAACGATCGTAGGATGCCTGGTGAATGTCTACATACTCCTGCAGTCCCATGCCTTCAAGCGTTTCAACATACTCGTCCCAGCCGTCATCTATAGAGGATCTTCCGGTTACGAATGCAACCTTCATCTCGTTGATATAGGTGATTATGTCGGCGGTAAGTGCGTTAAGACGGTTCTGCTCCTCTATGGTGTAGAGGTAGGTTATTGCGGTATCGAGTTGAATGTAGGGTGCGATAACCTCATGCGACTCGAAAACTATCGGTAAAAGTCTTGCCTCCTCATACTCCTCGAAAACATATACCGGGCAACCACCGCCTGCAAAGCCGAGTGCAAATTGACCCATGGATTGAGGAACATTAAGCCCCTCGGGATTAGCCGAGATAAGTTCGGTTAAATCATATGTACCATCGCCGTTATCTACATAAGAAACACCTTCTTCACCGAGCCACATCAGCAGTGATCCTTCCTCACCGTAGTAGTAGTCTATCCAGCGCATACTCTCACGGGGATAAGGATTTGAAGAGGATATTGCGAATGCACCGCTAGCGGCAAGCGGACCTGTGTGGTTGAACACCCGCTCACCCTCATCATTTTCGAGTGGAAGCATTGCATCAAAAAACTCATCATTCACGGCACCGATAATTTCCGGAGAGCCGTTGTTAAAGAAAGCACCGATACGATCCTGCTCACCCTTTGCGGTAAATGCAGGAATATCCTGTGTGAAGGTTTCGGGGTCGATTAATCCGTTTGCATAAAGATCCTCAAGATAGTAAAGTAGTGCCTTGAAATCTTCACTTACTGCAAAGCTGCGAATGTTTCCATCATCTCCTACATCGGTAAAGGTTGTAAATCCATTTGTTCCGAGGTTGCCCATGCCAAAGGTTGCATAAAGACCATAGAAAAGTGCATTACCCTGTACACGGTCGGAGTATGGGAACTCATCATTCGGGTCGCCGTTTCCGTTTGCATCCTGCTCCTTAAATGCTGTAAACACATCCTTGAGCTCCTCGGCGGTATTAGGCATTTCTAATCCCAAATTGTCCAACCAACGTGCGTTAATCCAGTTTTTCTGTGATCTTCCCTCAGGGGTGTTAGATTTTGTGGGCAGGGTATAAATATTGCCGTCCGGCATTGTTATTTCCTTTTCAAGTTCCGGATAATCCTCATATCTCGCCTGAAGATTTGGTGCGTAATCATCGATAAGATCATTAAGCGTAACAAAAAGTCCGTTAGAGCCATTGTTAAGCTGATCAGCAACGGTCAGGTTTGCACGATAGAAGATGTCCGGATACTCACCACCGGCAAGCAGAACATTTTTTCTCTCGGTGTATCCCTCGTTAGGAGCTAATGTCCAGTCGATGTGGATGTTTGACATTTTCTCATACTCGGTAAAGGCATAGAGCTCGCTCCAGTCCTTATGAGTAACATTCTGATTTCCAAAACCGGTAAGTGTTATCATCTCGTTAACAATGGGATAACCTGTCTCGTTAAAGTTTGAATCCTCCTCTGATGTAGCATCTTCGCCTGCCTCGGATGTAGTTTCGGAGGGTGCAGGATCATCTGTGCCCTCTGCCGGTTCGCTGCATGCCGAGAGAATTAGCGATGAACCGATAGCAAGCGCAAGTAACATTGCGGTCAACTTTTTGAACTTCATTTTCCTTTTCCTTTCTGTTTTATAATTATTTTATATAAGACAAGAGCCCTACTCCAAATTAATAGTGTTTAATAAAAATCATGGTAATTTTTTCTTGCGAAAAAGCATTACATATTAATTTTAATTGGTAATTTTTTGTAAAAAATTGTCCATAACTCTTCACTTTTCACTATTAATTTGAAGTAGAGCCCTTGCCCTACATTTTATGGGGTTATTGTATGGTTTAGCCGAATACGCAAACCCCATATATTAACTTGATGTTAAATTATGCTATCCAGCGGTCGTAGGATGCCTGGTGGATGTCGATGTACTCCTGCATACCCATATTCTCAAGAGTCTCTACATACTCATCCCAGCCGTCCTCGATGGAGGATCTACCGGTTACGAAGGCAACCCTCATCTCCTCGATGTAGGTTACAACGTCAGCGGTAAGAGCGTTAAGACGGTTCTGCTCCTCAACGGTGTAAAGGAACACGATGGATTCTGCTAACTGAATGTCGTCCTTAACAACGTCGTAGGCGGTAAATGTTGCCTCGGGAAGTCTTGCTTCCTCATAAGATTCAAAGCAGTATACCGGGCAAGCACCGCCTGCAAAGCCGAGTGCGTACTGACCCATAGACTGTGGAATATTCAGCCCATCCGGGTTGTTGGTAATAAGTTCGGTGATGTCGTAGGTTCCGTCGCCGTTATCGATATAGGTAACACCCTCTTCACCAAGCCACATGAGAAGTGAGCCTTCCTCACCGTAGTAGTAGTCTATCCAGCGCATACTCTCACGTGGGTAGGGGTTGGTGTTGGAGATTGCAAATGCACCGCTTGCAGCAAGAGGACCTGTGTAGTTAAATACAGCCTCGCCGCTCGGGCTTTCAAGTGCAGGCATTGCCTGGTAGTCGTCGGTATGTGCCGCACCGATGATCTCGGGCGAGTTGTTGTTAAAGAAGGCACCGATTAGGTTCTGTTCACCCTTTGCTGTAAAGGTTGGGATATCCTGTGTAAAGGTTTCCGGGTCGATAAGTCCGTTTGCGTATAGGTCGGCAAGGTAGGTTACCAACTCTTTATACTCGTCGGTGGTCACAAAGCTGCGAATCGCACCATCCTCACCAAGATCCATGTATGTAGTCATTCCGTTAACACCAAGATTTCCCAAACCGAAAGCGGCATAAAGAGCATTAAACAATGATGCACCACTATTACGGTCGGTAAGCGGGAACTCGTTGTTCGGATCACCGTCGCCGTTGGCATCCTCTGTCTTAAACGCCATTAAAACATCCTTAAGCTCCTCGGTGGTTGTCGGCATCTCCTTGCCTACATTGTCCAGCCACACCGTGTTAATCCACTGATACTGCGAAACACCTGCATCGACAGCAGATTTTGTCGGAAGAGAGTAGATGTTGCCGTCCGGCATGGTTATGATTTTTTCAAGGTCAGGATAATCAACATATCTTGCCTGAAGGTTCGGTGCATAGTCGGCAATTAGGTCGTTGAGCGGAATAAGCAGTCCATTAGTGCCGTTGTTTAGCTGGTCGGCAACGGTAAGATTACCACGGTAGAAGATGTCCGGATACTCGCCACCGGCAAGCAGAACATTCTTACGCTCGGTGTAACCCTCGTTAGGGGCTAATGTCCAGTCGATGTGGATGTTTGACAATTTTTCATACTCGGTAAAGGCATAGAGCTCGTTCCAGTCCTTATGAGTAACATTCTGGTTACCGAAACCGGTGAGTGTTATCATCTCGTTAACGATGGGATAACCGGTCTCGTTAAAGTTGGGATCCTCTGTTGCGGCATCGCCGGCCTCGGATGTTGTTCCGGCTGTGTCACCTGCTGTGTCCTCTGCCGGTGTGTCACCACCACAGGCGGATAGCATTACCGATGTTGCCATCAGTGCTGCAAGCAGAAGCGCCTTAATTCTTGTGCTTTTCATCAAAAATTTTCCTCCTAATTAATTCTTTTTTCTTGGTTATTTATGTAAATGCGTGGGTTAGCCTTTGATGGCTCCCAGCATAACACCCTTAACAAAGTGCTTTTGGATGAACGGGTAGGCTATCATAACCGGTGCAGACGCAACAATGATAAGTGCGTACTTAATTCCCTCGCCCTGCATTAGCTGATCCTCAAAGCCCTGTGTGTCCACGAGATCCTGAACCTGAGACAGCAGAAGTATCTCACGCAGAATCATCTGTAGCGGATATTTTTCCTCCGAGCTTAGGTAGAGCAGAGCCTGGAAGTACTGATTCCAGTGTGCAACACCGTAAAACAGACAGATAACCGCAATGATGGATTTTGAGAGTGGCATTACTATCTTAAACATTATTGTCCAGTTAGAAGATCCGTCAATCTCGGCAGCCTCGATAAGCGAATCGGATATCGAGTTTTGGAAGTAGGTACGCATAACTATAAGATTGTACATGGAAACTGCTGTTGGGATAATCATGCTCCACATGGTGTCTAAAAGCCCTACGTCCTGAACAACAAGATAGGTTGGAATCATACCACCGCTAAAGAACATGGTAAATGCAAACAGCATGGTTATTGCGGTTCTGCCGTAAAGGTCTTTACGGGAAAGTGCATACGCACCGAAAAAGGTTAGGATAAAGTTTATAGAGGTTCCGACAACCACCAGTATCAGCGAATTTATATAGCCGGTGATTACGTCCGGATTTTCGAAAACCTTAACATAGGAATCAAGGCTTACATCCACCGGCCATAAAAACATTCTACCCTGAAGCACCGCATAGGGGTCGGAAATTGATGCACTCAGTACATATAAAAGCGGATAGACTACTATCATAAATATAAGTATACAGACAACGGTGTTTACAATATCGAATATTGCATCCTCTCTTGTCTTTTTAATTGCAACTCCTGACATTATTATATTACTCCTCTTTAAGTTTAATGGCTATATAATCAATCAACTTGAAAAACGCTACAACGTTTTTCAACCCAATAGCATAG
>CAYJKY010000056.1:0-16673 GCA_964370825.1 uncultured Oscillospiraceae bacterium | reverse complement strand
CTTTTAATCGCTATTTTACAACAAATTCATAGTCTATGCAAAAATTCTTTACCTCTCCCGGTGCTGAGGATATCATATCGGGAAACTTGGAGAGTTCTTCCACGATGTTGTCCCTTCCTGGGACTCCCGTCCAAGGTTCTACACAGACATAGGGAGCCTCTTTTCCTACCGCGTGCCAGAAGGCACAGTGCTTCATATCGGGGTAGTCCACCTTTATGTAACCTTCGTCCTTATCGCTTTTTAGGCATATACTTCCCGATGTTTCACAGAGAATAAATGCATCGTCGTCAAACAACTCATGCTTTAACTTGATTTTATTGTCTGCAAGCTCGGGGTATACAACCTTGTCACCACTCATCAGCTTGTTATCGGTTGTGGTGCTTCGGTACACCTTATCGGCATTCATCTCAATATAGTAATCAGAAAAATCAAGACCGTCGGCAAGCGGAAGGTTAAATCCGGGGTGACCGCCCACGCCGTAGTACATGGTCTCGTCCGATTTGTTTTCAACGCTGTAAACTACCGAAAGCTTTTTTGCAGTGAGGGTATATTTTATACCGAAACAAAAGCTAAATGGATACATTGTACGACTTTTTTCATCGTCGGTTATGCTAAATGTCGCCTCGGTTTCATCTTGGCTGTCAACAGAAAAGTTTGCGTTTTTTGCAAAGCCATGTATCTCCATGGGGTAGCTGTTGCCGTTGTGTGTGTAACGTCCCTCAAAGAGTCTACCGATAAAGGGGAACAGGTTTGTGGAACGTCCCGACCAAAACTCCGGATTACCCTGCCACAGCAGTTCCCTTCCAAGAGCGGTTTTAATGCTCTGAAGCTCGGCACCGATAGGCGAAATTTCAACGGTCAAAAACTCGTTTTTAATAATAATATTTTGCATAATATCCTCCGAAACTATCGACCACCACCTACCAACCGCTAACCACTAATAAGCTAACGAACCGGCTTTACATCCGGAACCGCAAACTCATCTCCGGTGACCTCTACCCAACGTTTAACCTCGTTGTTAAGCTCCACCATCTTATCCCTGTAAAGTGTATTATGTGCCATGTTTGCAAACTCGTAGGGGTCCTCATTTAGATTATACATCAACCACGGAGTATTTTCAAGACAAACATATTTATATCCATCGGTCGTAACAACACCACGCCAGGGTTTATCTACCGAGTGCCCATGCCCTGTCGGGATTACCGACTGAATATATGCACTGTTTGGAACATTTTCCGGTTTTTTTCTATCTCTTCTTCTCAGATAGGAGTAGTCGGTACCCTCCATCCAGTCCGGTACATCGATATCGCACAGGCCGAGACTGGTAGGTGCTATGTCCACATGGTTAATCGGCACATTCGGTATGTCTCCGCAGTCACGTTTATCATAATGCATTGGCTTCTCGCCCGAGATGATAAACGGCACCTTTAGTGACTCTTCAAAGGGTGAGGTTTTATGGAACTGCCCGTGACTTCCGTTCATGTCACCGTGGTCACTGAAAAACAGGATATGTGTGTTGAACAGGAGGTCGTTCTTCTCCAGCGTCTTTATAAGCCTTCCGATGTTATGATCGAGATTTTCTATCATGGCGTAGTAGCCGGACAGATGCTGTCTTGCAACCTTCTCTACAGAGGGGATATTCGGCACGTTTTCTCTCAGCTCAACCGTTCCGGGGGTGTGGTTTTGCATATATTCTTCCGGTGCAACGTAAGGGTTGTGAGGTGGCTGTACCGAAAGAACGGCAAAGAACGGCTCCTCGTCATCACTGTTTTTGGTGTCGATGTAGTCTATCATAAGGTCGGTGAGCTTGTCGGTCTCGTATCCGTCTAAGCGGTAGTGGAAGGCATCATTGCCCTCTCCTCCGTGCACCCAACAATCCCACTGGCTGTTGTTGTTTTCATAGCCTGTCCAGTGCTTAAATCTACCTCTTGCATCCGGTGGCACAATATGCAGGGCGGCGCGCTCGCCGGTAGATTCGTGAAATCCGTCCAGATGCCATTTGCCTATGTAGCAGGTGTCATAGCCGTTGTCGTTATAGATATCGGCTATGGTGGTCATCTTAGGGTCGAGTCGATATTCATGACCCGGCACGCATTTGTGCGGATATTTGCCGGTAATCATCGCCCCGCGGTAGGGGCAACAAAGGGGGAAACCACCTACAGCCGATGTGAAGTTAACCCCGGTAATCGCCATCCTATCAAGATTTGGTGTGCTGAGGTTGGGGTCTCCGTTAATTCCGAGTGCCTGACCACGATGCTGATCCGACATTACCCAGATTATATTTGGCTTTTTACTCATAATATCCTTTCAATGTTTTGGTTTATTGACGCAGAGTACTTCCGTAAAGCTCTGTCTTGATTAAATCCCACGTCTCCCGTATTATTTCAGGCGTTGCGGTAAACGGTATAACGCCACCGGAGGAGAGGAAAAGGTTTTTAGGACCACCTGCTTTTTTAATGTCATCCAAAATTCTATCTGCTATCTGTTTTGGGTCGTTAAGTGCCCAGGTAGATGCGCAGGAGCCGCCGATTATGGATTTACCCGGAAGTTGCTTATATCCGTCGGCGAGATAGGTGTTGCCGGTGGAAGGCGATGTAAAAGCCTCCATCGCTATCGCCGGTATTTTTGCTATGTCGGGTAGCAGAAGTTTAAGATGTCCGCACATATGCAGAACCTGTTTTTTACCGCTTCGTGTAATTATTTCGCTGTACTCACTAAGATGACGAACACAGTATTTCTTAAACATATCCGGGCTAATCAGTGTGGTAGAGGTATTCTCTACTTGTAGGATATACTCGGCATCCGAAACGCTACAGGCAAGCTCGTGAAAACGTAGGTTTGAGCGGTGTATTGCCTCGGTAAGTGCATCCACCTCGTCGGGATAATCGCAGTAGAGATAGGAGTAATTTTCTATTCCCATTGTATACTGTACCAGCTGCATTATCGGTGATGCCGGCATGGAAAAGAGAAATGCCTTGTCGGGGTTGTTTTTGAGCACATCATTGTGGCGTTTAACCTCTTCATCGGTGACGGTGAAATCAAGGTTGTCGTAATACTTAGTCATAAGCACTACCTCCTCCACCGTGTTGACCGGATGGTGCGTCGGGTGGGAGTCCCCCACCTCCTCCGAGGTCAGCTCCTCATAAATAAGGGTTTCGCCATCCACAACATATTCGGTAACAGCGGTGTCACCTTTTTGTGTTTTTGATGTCGAGATATTGGCAGGCGACTTTGGAACTGCCTCCATCCACACGTAGGCAAAATACTCCGAGCCTATATAGTTGTGAATATCGTCTATGGATTTGTCCTGCCACTTCTCGTCCTGAAATTTTAAATAGGTCGGTGTAATCTTTGGCCAGAACGGTATCCTGTCGACCTGCTGTTTGTTCAATACAGCATCTATTCTTTCCCTTGAAGTCATAACAGTACTCCTTTAATCTTATTATCCTTTCATCGAACCCATCATTACGCCCTGTGTGAAATGTTTCTGGAAGAAGGGGTATACGCAAAGGATGGGTAGTGTTGCGATAACAATGCAGCTATACTTTAGCTGATTACCCATGAACAGACGGTCAACACCGGTTTCCATTCCGGCGAGCAGTGCAGGGTCATTGTTAATAAGTATGCGAACTAAAAACATCTGCAACGGATGTAGTTTAGAATCCGACATGTAGAGCAGTGCGGGTAGATAGCTGTTCCAGTGTGCAACAGCGTAGTAGATAATCTGAGTAGCAATAACAGCCTTTGAGACCGGAAGAATAATTCTAAGCAGTACGGTAAAGTCGTTTGCACCGTCTATCTTTGCCGACTCAGCAAGTGACTCCGGTAGTGCGGCAAAGAAGGTTCTTGCTATAATGGTGTTAAATACCGAAATTGCGGTAGGTAGAATCAGTGCCCACATGGTGTTGTAAAGTCCGAGCGAGTTTACCAGCATGTAGGATGGAATCATACCACCGCTGAACAGCATGGTAAAGGTAACAAACATGGTTATCGGCTTGCGACCTGCAAAGGTTTTTATGGAAAGCGGGTAGGCAAGCAGTATTGTGAGTGAAACGTTGATAAAGGTTCCGAGTGCGGTATAAAAGATGGTATTGCCGTAGTGACGCCAGATATTTTGGTCGGCAAAAAGCATCTCAAAAGCACCAAGCGAAAAACCTCTTGGGAGCAACAACACAGGCTGTGCCGCAATCTGTACAGAGTCACTTATTGACATGCTGGTAACATAGATTAGCGGATAAACACAGATAACGGCTATTAGCAACAACAAAACATATATTACTACGGTAAAGACGACATCCTCACCCGTCATTCTTTTTAATTTTTTCATCTATAATCCCCTTTTTACCACAGACTGTTTTCGGATGTTTTTTTGCTTAGCCAGTTAACCGACACCAGCAGAACCGTGTTAACAACAGAGTTTAAAAGACCTACGGCGGTGCCGAATGAGAACTCGGCGTTTAGTATACCTCTGCGGTACACATAGGTGGAGATAACATCTGCAACGTCATAAAGCGCCGGTGAATACATAAGGTTAATCTTCTCAAAACCGATGGTCATGAGAGTACCCATCCTGATGATGAACATGATGGTTATGGTCGGTAAAAGTTGGGGAAGGGTTATCCTTAACAGCTGTTTCAACCTCGATGCTCCGTCCACCTTTGCCGCCTCGTAAAGCGAGGGGTCTATTGCCGAGAGTGCCGAAAGGTAGATTATTGAAGTCCAGCCGGCAAACTGCCAGATATTGGAACCGACATATAGCGGTCTGAACCATTCCGGTTCACCCATAAAGTTAATGGATTCCAATCCAAACATATTTAAAAAGGTATTTACAACACCGTTTGTAGGGTTGAAAAAATTCACAAGCATACCTACGATAACAACAACCGAGATGAAGTTGGGCATATAGGTTATTGTTTGTATAGTCTTTTTAAACCTTGCAGTCTGACATTCGTTAAGTAGCAGTGCAATAATAATCGGTGCGGGAAAACCAAATATCAAGGTTAAGAAACTGAGATAAAAGGTGTTAAAGATAATAAGCCATGCATCGGGGTTAGAGAAGAATTGTTCAAAATATTTCAGCCCCACAAATTCACTGCCGAAAACCCCTAAGTTGGGGTTGTAGTCCACAAAGGACATTGTAATACCGGCCATAGGTATGTAGTGAAATATCACAAAGTAGCTAATCGGCAGAATAAGCATAACCCATAACAGCTTATCCCTTTGAAAAGCCTTTATAAAACGATCTTTTTTCTTCAAAGTATCCTCCTTAAATAAATAAATGCCCTGTTAGAAATCCAACAGGGCATTTAATAAAGGTTTTAGCCGGCAAGGTATCTGTCGTACATACCCTGATATACTGCTGTTAGGTCGTTAATTCCCATGCCCTCGAGTGTATCGCGGAAGGAATCGAAGTTCTCGATAGGCTCGTCGCCCATGATGAACTTAAGTGTCATCTCATCGATGTAGCTCTTAACATCCGGCCATACATCCTGAATCTGCTCGCTCTCATCAGCTGTCGGGATAAATACCGGTAGGGTTGTTGCAAGGCTATCCTCGTTTTCAAGAATTAGGTTGAGACCTTTTTTGTACTCGCCAACACCACGAGCGATGTTAAAGTCTCTTGTCTGAATGTCCATGAATAGGAAAGAACCTATTCTGCGAAGCATAAGGATGATGTTGTACTGCGGGTCGTTTAACATCTCGTCGGTGAAGGTCGGAACGCCGTCAACATAGTTCCAGTGCTCACCCTCGATACCGAACATATTAAGCATTGTACCCTCTTCGCTTGCCCATAGGTAGCTTAAAACCTCCATAGCAAGGGTTGGATCCTCTGCATCCTTGGTGATGCCCATAAAGTGTGTTCCACGAACTGTGGGTAGCGATGCCCAGTTAATGTCGCCCTCTGCATCTACAGGTGGGAATGCGAAGGTATATGCTGCACTCTCGGCTCCTGCTGCAACAACACTGTTATTATAGTTGTCGGCATCGCCCGGGTTGTTAACGATGGATGCAACCAGATTTTGGTTAACAAGGTCGTTTATTTGGCTCTGTCCGGCTCCGAACATCGGATCCATCAAACCTTCTGTGAAAAGCATGTTCGCAAATTCAAGATAATCTTTAAACTCGTCTCTCATTGCATCGTATACAATGTTTCCGCTGTCGTCGATATAATAGTATATCTCGTCAGACTGCTGTGCTGTAAGGCCGAAACCTGTGTAGAAGAATCTCGGGTTACCGGGCATGACTCCGCCGAGTGTTCCACCAAACGGTACTATGTTGTCGGTTCCGGTGAGCTCCTGAGAGTTGTCACGGAAGGCGATTAGAGTGTTGTACCAATCGTCGGTGGTAACAGGCATATCAAGTCCAAGTTGATCTAACCAGTCCTGTCTTATCAACATACCACGTCCGTTAGGTGCGTCCAACAGGTAGTTAGCAATAAAGTAAATGTTGCCGTCCGGTGTGGTTATTCCTGATCTTATTTCGGGGTACTCGTTTAAGAAGTTTGTCATATCCTCGTCGGCATCAATAAGCTCGTTAAGCTTAATTATCATGCCCTGATCAGCATATTTAACTGCGTCGGTTATGGAGCCGGGAAGTTGCATGATATCTGCAAGGTTTTGTCCCGAGGCAAGGCGGGTCTGTGCATTTGTTGTGTACTGGTCACCGGGTAAAACTTCCCAGGTGATTTCAAGGTTTAGTCTCGCTTCCATCTCCTCATAAATGGCAAGTCCGTCGTTAAAGGAAACGTTGTCAACGCCGGTATCCTGGCGTGCGATGGTAATCTCACGTGGTTCTCCGGAAGCATCGTCGCCACCGTCATCTGACGGTTCGGTAGTCGTCGCATCGCCTCCGCCTGTCGCATCACCGCCCTCTGCAGGAGCAGATGAACATGCGCCGAGAAGCATCGTCAATGCCAAGAGTAATGCCAATAGTCTTTTCATAGTGTTCCTCCTTACATTCTCCACAGTTGTTAAAACAATGTTTACTTTAACAACGTTTATTTTAAACAATACATATTTATGACACATGCCAATTATATGACATATCAACATGATGTGACAATATACAAAAATATAGTACATTATCCGTCTAATATATCTATTGTCTATAATATTGAATATATTACCACATAAGAATTTTAAAGTCAACAAAATATGACTATAATGTTGACATATCATTTTAAAATGTTATAATTGAATTGCACCATACCATTCCGCAATCAAAATATAGGTGAATAATGTCAGATATAAAAAATCCGCTTTACCAAATTATATACCATGATCTTCTCGTGAGGATAAACTCCGGTGATTACAAATCCGGTGATAAGCTTCCATCCGAAAAGCAGTTAGCCATAAAATACAGCTGTAGCAGGATAACAGCACAGCGTGCAATCAATATGTTGATGCAGGAGAAATATGTAACGAGAAGGGTGGGTTCCGGAACATATATTCAAGACAGGATATCCGCTAAGTCGGAGACAAATACAGTAAAATCTGCATACTCAACGACAACTACGCCTCAGGGAGAAAATCATATTGCTGTAAAACGACTAGGCTTTATCTACGATAGGCCGGCAACCGGACATGATTCTGATGTTTGCATCTCGTTTATCAACCGTGCGAGGGAGCGCGGTTATGATGTGTTTGTCAAGTACACTAACAATCGTTCAGATTACGAGGCAGAGGCGATAGAAACCCTTAAAGGCGTCGATGTGTGCGGCTTTTTAATTATTCCGACCATGGATATGTACTACAGCAATGAGCTGTTAAAAACTGTTATAGACGGATATAAAATCGTGACCATAAACCGTACATTTAAAGGCATACTCACCTCTATGGTAAGCACCGACCACCGAAATGCAATTAGCCAGCTTGTGGATTGTCTTATAGAAAACGGCAAAAAAAGCATCGCATATATCGGTAACACCTATCAAAATTCTACCGGCATCATGGACAGACAGAACGGCTTTGTAGAAAAGATGTCGTTGCTCGGCAACCACTCTCCGCTGATAGGTTATATCAATAATCAGGACGATGAGGTCGCCGAAATAATGAGGTTTTTGGAGATACACCACTCGATAGATGCCGTGATAACCTATAACCCCGACGCAGCGCTAAACGCTCAACACGCAGTAAATGCATTAAATCGCAACATCAGCGTGGGAACGCTTGATAACCCGATAAAACACCTTGAGCAAAATGAATTTACCTACCTAAAGCAGCCGAGTAAAAAGATAGGTGAGGCGGCGGCCAACCTACTTATTAATCAGATAGAGAGTAACGATTCATCCATCGAGCGGATACTTATACCGGGTAAAATAATTAAATCTATAAACATCTAATAGCATATGCAGAGTGAGATGAAATCCGGTACAGCTAAAAAACATCAACACAACATATCTGAAAAAAATTGTTTTAAACCGCTACGAATATTAACAGTAGATGAGCGAATTTCTAATTTCGACAGCGCACTTTGCGAGCTTTAAGTATATAACACTAAATAAAATAGCAACTTTATGTCAACACTTGTTGTAAAGATAAAAAAAATGTTGAAATGTTGCCTTTAATATACTATAATGAAACAGGTACGATGTATATTTTAGAAGAATATTTTGCAAACAAAGGAAGAAATATGACGAAAATCAGAAACAAGATAACATTGGCAATTTTATCTTCAATATTAATTACAACTGTAGTTTTGAGCACTATATCTGTTAGCTCAACGCTTGATGCCTCAATCGAAACTACAAAAGCAACCTTACAGGAAACTGCTACTATTGCAGCACAAACCGCCAGCAATACTATAGCAAACTATACTGTTGCGGTAGGCGAAATAGCATCGAATGAAATTCTTGTATCCTCGGAATCCTCGAAAGGGGAAAAGCAAGACCTTATCAATGAAAAGATTCAAACATATTATATGAGAAGCGGCAGTATGCTTGATGCTGACGGCGTGGATATATTTACAGGAGAGGATTTTTCGACTAGTTCGTTTTATACAGGTGCAAAGGAAGGCGGCGCCTACTTTTCTGAACCATATATTTCTGATGATGCAACAGATGCATATATAGCGGTATCCGCACCTGTTGTAAACAACGATCAGCTTATAGGTGTTTTGTATTTTTATTGTGATACATTTGTTTTGCAAAACTTGGTAGAAAACATCGGTATCGGCGATTCAGGCAGTGCATATATCCTGGACGGTAACGGAACAACCATTGCGTATAACGATTATTCTGTAGTGCTTTCACAGGAAAATGCAATACAGCAGGCTCAAACCGATGCATCGCTTGCAGATCTTGCGGCAATCGAACAACAGATGATTAAGGGCGAATCAGGGGTAGGGTCATACGACTATAATGGAGTTAGTGAATATCAGGCGTATGCACCTATTCCCGGTACAAACGGTTGGAGCGTTGCGGTTACCTCCACCGAAAGTGAGCTATTGCAGGCTGCATTCGATTCGATTATTGTTATTGCAATTGTTGGCGTTATTATGATTGCGCTCGGTTTTGCCCTTGCAATTTACACCAGCTCCTCTATCGGAAACCCCATTGTTACATGCGTAAACCGGCTAAATGCGCTGGCAAAAGGTGATTTAACATCTCCTGTTCCGACGGTAAAGTCTAAGGATGAAACGCACCAACTTTCACAATCCACAGAAGCAATAATCACCAACCTCTCTGAAATTATTTTTGATTTGGATAGCTCGCTTTCAAAAATGGCGAACGGAGAGCTAAATATTGATATTGAAAATAGCGATGCATATATCGGTGATTATAGTTCGCTACACGCTTCTGTTGTGAAAATTGCAGACAGCTTATCTACCACAATGGAACAAATTAACAACGCAACGGCACAGGTGAGTCTTGGAAGCGCTCAGGTTGCAGACGGGGCACAGGTTTTAGCACAGGGTGCAACCGAGCAGTCTTCTGCTGTTGAGGAGCTTGCCGCTACAATAGAGCTAATAACCGAGAAGATAGAGCAGACCGAAAGGGATGCTCAGGAGGCAAGCAACTCTAACGAAAAATCGCAGCTTGCACTTGCTCAAAGTAATGAACAGATGACTCACATGCTCACCGCCATGCAGGGTATTAACGATAAGGCTACAAAAATCAGCAACATCGTTAAGGCCATCGATGACATAGCCTTCCAAACAAATATATTGGCGCTAAATGCCGCGGTTGAGGCCGCACGTGCCGGTGCTTCGGGAAAAGGTTTTGCAGTTGTAGCAGACGAGGTTCGTAGTCTGGCGGCTAAATCGGCGGAATCTGCAAAAAGCACAACACTTCTGATTGAAGAAACCATTGCCGTGGTAAAAAATGGTAATGCAATCGCCTCCCAAACCTCTGATTCAATTGCCGCCGTGGGTGAAAATGCCACCGAGTTGAGCGGACTTGTAAACCGCATTACTTCGGCGATTGCAGATCAGGCGGAATCAACAAAACAGATTAACATGGGAATCAGTCAAATTTCCTCTGTTGTTCAATCTAACACGGCTACCGCAGAGGAAAGCGCCGCAACAAGCCACGAGCTTTCGAACCAGGCAAACACCCTTAAAACGCTTGTGGGACGTTTTAAATTTTAATAATTGTTGATTTGCCACGAAATTAATCCTAAGGATTAATTTCTGCATCTCGGCATCTTAAGAGTGCAATGCAGGATTAAATGCGTCATTTCCCCTACCTGCATTGTAATTGTAATTAGCCATCTCTTCCGCTATCGTCCACCTTCGGCAATAATATTAAAAGTGATCTTGCATGATATTTTGCACAATGCTTATTTTTTATCTTTTGTATTATTTGCAAGTTTAGATTGCACAAAAAAGTTTAAAATATATAAGCTTAAATCAATAATGATTTTAGTTGGTATGGCCGAAAAACTCAAAGTATCCACCAGTAGCAACATTAGTATGCTGTTAATTGAAAGTATGGCTACCGCTAAACCTGTGTAACTCAGCAAGGTGTATTTCTTACTCACGCTTTTAAAAACAATTCTTTTATTAAAATTATAGTTAAAAAAAGCGCTTATCAACCTCGCTACAATAGTAGCAAGAAAAGAAGATTGTGCAAACCCAAAAAACAAAAGAGAAAATAACGCAAAGTCAACTACAAACGAGGATAGTGACGCAACCAAAAAAAGAGGCAATTGCGAAAATAGAAGCTTGTAGATTTTCATTCCATCAACTATCGGTTTAAAAGATGAACGCTTGTTATCATCTATGTAAATTGTATCGATATCAACCTCAATAATTTTTGAAAAAAAGCTGTTCGCCTTTATTAGCATATTAGTTTCATATTCATATCTATCACCTTGTAGGTTTATAAGCCCTTCAAATTTATCATTAAAAGGAATCACTCTTAAGCCTGTTTGTGTATCCTTTAATGATATGTTATAAAGTACTTTAAATAAAAATCGAGTTATGCTGTTTCCTATATTAGATTTAAATGGCATATGATTTACGTTTCTTGAGCCTAAAATTAAACTATTAGGATTTTTAGAGAATTCATCAATAAGGTTTAAAACATCTTTATAGCTGTGCTGTCCATCAGCATCAGCAGTAAGGCAAGCTGTATATCCATTTTCTTTTAAATATGATAGCCCTGTTTTTAGCGCAGCGCCTTTACCCTTGTTTTCTTTATGATATAGAACTGTACAGTTCATTGTCTCCAAGTCTCTAAAAACCCAATCGCAATCCTTATCGCTTCCATCATTCACTATTACTACATCAATCTCATTTTTTACTAATTTTGCAACAAGGTCTATTAGCGCCTCATTTGCTTGATATGCAGGTATTAAAACCGCAATTGTTTTTTTCATATTATGCCTATGCTCCTTTCATACACAAAAGTCCATGTAGGTTTCACATCTTGTTTTATACATTCTTCAATCCTACCATCTCTGTAATTCATTAAAGTTATCCTAATAAGGTATATTGAATTTCTCCATTCACATTTTCTACTTCAAACACCCAAGGCATTTTCGTGGTAGGATCAATATTTATTTGCTCAGATACTATACCAATATATTCCTGTGTTAAAAAGTTCATCACTATTCTTGTAGACATTGTATTTTGCGTATGATAATTTAAAAAATCCAGATCTATGCTCGTATCATGGCTCGACTCATTTCTAAAAAGTATGCTTGTCTTATATTCACTTAAAAAATATTCGCACTCCGCAGATGTAGATATAGATAAATTAGCGCCAAGAGCATTATCTTCTACTCCATATATGAGTAAAGTGTTTTCATCTCTTTTTAAATATTGCGACATATCCTCTTTTATTTCTTCGTGCACCTTAAAGTTATCATTTTCCGCAGGTGATATTATATTATTGACCAGCTGTATCGGGTTAAAAACAATACAGCATAAAAAGGTTAAAGCAATCACTTTATGTATTGTTTTAAAAGGAGCGTCAGTATCAAAGGAAAATTTGAATAGCGTAATTATTAACACTACTATAACCACCCCATAATATCTTAAAAGTGAAGAAATTATTTCAGGCTGTATAAGGTATGTAAACATTATTCCTGCAAAATACACTAAACATGATGCTAAGCAGAATACAAAAAATGATAGAACGTATTTGTGCTTTCTATTATAAACACAAAACACAGCTAAAAGAATCAGCAAACAAGCCGTTACAATGAATGCACTTGTATTGGCATTTTGCAGCTTTTGGAAAAATAAAATATCTAATGAGTCGCTGACTAAAGAAATAGAGCTCATATCCGCATTGCCACTTAAAGTATTTGCAATAGAAGCTGTACGCGGATTTGTAAAAATTAAGTTTGAAATCCCCAATGATGCTTGTGGTACTTCCACACCGCTACTGAAAATCTCATTTTGCATAACAGCCTTTTCATATGCATGATTATTACTCCCCAGTGCATAGTACATCGACCAGCTACTTTGAAATAAAATTGCAATGGCAAAGCAAATACATATAAATTTTTTAGGTATATCTGTTTTTAATATTATTTTAGAAAACAGAATAGCAATCAGTATTATTGCGCAAAACATTAAGCCTGTAAATGATTTTAAGAAAATAATTAGAAATGATACAGCTGCAACGGGATATAAATACCCACCCTTTCTATCACTTAAAAATAAAACAATTAATGCAGTTACAAATAAAACAGCTAATTGGACATCTATTAATAAGCTATTTATAGACAATGTCGGATAGCCTACCGATAGGCATATAACAGAAAGCGAGATAAATGCTACACCCTTAAACAAAGTTTTGTTTTTAAAAGTTTGTACTATCGCTAACAGCGAAGTTAATATACTCAAAGCATTTATATAATACAAGGTACTTTGTGTATACCCGAAAATTTTTGTATACACATACTGCAAAGGTATAAGCGCAGGGTAATAATCTCTATGATTCATATTTGAAAAAGGAGAAAAATAGCTACTTTCCAATGTGTGTAGCTCCTTGACAGCCCTTGCCCAAAACGTCGCCTCATCGGAATACCACAAGTATTGATTATGTAAAATGATTAAAAGTATTATTGAAAATATTATATATAAAACAAATATTATTTTATCACTTTTTAAAACAGAAGCTAATGTTTTCCTTTCAAATAAAAAATAAAAGAAAGCTAAAACAGGTATAAACACTATAAGGTATGGCGCTATTTGATAGCTTCCAAATAAATACACAAAAATATATGAAAGCAGAATATGTAAGCAAAATGATGTTAATAATGCGTATGCTAATTTAATATCTTTTTTTATTTTTATTAATAATAGAGATATTGAAAAAACAGATAAAAATACAAGTATTCCCCCCATAAACTCCTCTTAATTCATCAGGTCATATAGACTTAGTATAAGTATTATTCATCACCTTGTCAACACCCGGATAACTTATTATTTAACACCTAATCATAAGTGGAAGATTTTACATTTTTTGTCGTTCCCATTTACTCTCTCGGTGTAAACCAAAAAGCGTAAATATCCACCACCCGACTGATGACGGACATCTACGCTCATAATAGCACGATAATTGGATTAATCGATTTTACATTGCATAAAGCAATCATTCCTCTTAGATACTTAATATTCAGTTTTATTATAGGAGGTGTAGCTTTTCCGTCCCCTGCATCCTTTGCGTGAACAGTTCACGAGGTACAATAAATTTTACGCTATAGAAACAACAAACTTGGATGCTAGCACAATTATAACCAGAGCCAGAGGATAGGTTGCCGCATACGCCGCCGCCACTTCGTCTGTCTTTGCTACCGAGATTAACGTTCCCAGTGCAGGCGTACTGGTCATCCCTCCTGTTAGTGATCCCAAGTTATTAAAGATGCTCAACTTAAACACATACTTTCCGAGCACAAATCCAAGCAACATCGGAGCTAAAGTGAGTATCGCACCATAAACAAAGTACGCAGGTTTTACATAGGTGACAAAGTTGATTCCCGCAGGAATTCCTGCACCCACTAAAAACAAAACCAGACCTAACTCTCTAAAGAAATTAAGCGTATTTTTACTTATGCTCATATCGATAATGCCTATCTGCCCAAAATGACCGATAATGAGCCCCGCTATTAAAGTTCCCCCTGAAGTTCCAAGCGAAAAATCTATTCCCGGTATGGTTATTGCTCCAATCATCATGCCGACTATGATGGTAAGCACAAAGGGAAAGAAATCGAGCGAATCTATCTTTTTAAGGTTTTTATTCACTTCGCCTGCACTCGCTGATCCAGCTGAAATAAAGGACGCCTTCTCCTTTTCGATATCCACTTTTAAGATTTTTGGCACAATCTGAACAAAAAGCACCACTCCAAGAATTCCAAACAAGTATGCAATTCCATATCCCGCCGTTACGGCTTCCGGATCGGTTGCGGCATCTTTAGCAGCCGACAGTCCCGGTGTGCTCGTGAGTGCACCTGTCAAAAGACCTATCGCAAGTGATGAGGATATTCCTGTAATTTTCATAATCAATATAGCCGCTCCGACTCCTGTTAAGATTACAATAATCCCCATCAGACTGTATGCCAACATGCTTTTATTTAGATTTCTAAAAAATTTAGGTCCGGCTATAAGGCCAACTGCCGTTACAAACAACGCCGTTCCTATACTTGAAATTAATCCATATGAGCTTTTAATTGCATCGCTATAAAGATCAATTGTTATCTCTCCGATACTAAAAGAACCTACATCATTAGCAATAATTCCAAATATTAAAGCGGCTATCAGCACTCCTGCAGTTCCAAGAGAGATCCCCTTAACGGATATCCCCCCAATCAAATATCCCGCACTTGCAACTAAAAATACAAAAAATAATACGGTAAACAAAGATTGAGCCAATGTGCCGATATATATTTCCATTCAATACTCCTTTTCCGGTTCCCTGCTCAAAATGCACGTACAACGATTATTTTTTTGTCGCTAAATAGTCATTTTTTCCCGTTACATATAGGTTTTCACCCTCTGAGTCAATTATTACTACTAACGGCATTTCCTCTATAGTCAACCTTCTGAGGGCTTCTGCGCCCAAATCTTCGTATGCGATTAATTCAGACTTTTTAATACAACGTGCAAGTAAAGCGCCTGCCCCGCCTATTGCGCCAAAATATACTCCTGTATACTTTTTCATGGCGTCCACAACCTCCGGCAACCTTGCACCTTTTCCGATCATTCCCCTGGCACCCACGCTCATCATGGTTGGTGCATATGCATCCATCCGTCCGCTTGTCGTAGGGCCTGCCGACCCGATCACCTGTCCCGGCTTTGCAGGTGTCGGTCCCACATAATATATTGTTGCATCTGTGGGATCAAAGGGCAACTGCTCTCCTTTTGCAAGAGCTTCACACATACGCTTGTGCCCTGCATCACGAGAGGTATATATTTCACCCGAAAGATATACCGTGTCTCCTGCTTTTAAAGTTTTTGCTATCTCCTCTGTCAACGGTAAATTAATGTGCTTTTCCATACTATATTACCTCCGATTTATGCCGAGTTACATGGCAGTTAATATTAATTGCGCAGGGCATACCCGCTATGTGAGTTGGAAGCGTTTCGATGTTAAGTCCGATTGCAGTGGTCTTTCCGCCAAACCCTTGCGGTCCAATACCCAGTGCATTGACCTTTTCCAGCATCTCAATCTCTAAATCGGCATAATACGGATCGTTGTTTTGTGAGTCGATAGAGCGCATGAGTGCTTTTTTTGCTAATAGAGCCGCTTTGTCAAACGTCCCTCCTATTCCCACTCCAACCACCATGGGCGGACAGGGGTTTGGACCTGCAAGTTCCACCGTCTCTAATATAAAATCCTTTATTCCCTGCAAACCTGCAGAAGGCTTAAACATACGAATTGCACTCATGTTTTCACTGCCAAATCCTTTTGGACCTACTGTAATTTTGATCTTATCACCTGCTACGATTTCCGTATAGATCATCGCAGGTGTGTTATCACCTGTGTTGCCGCGTCTGATCGGATCTGCCACGACGGATTTACGCAAGAACCCCTTGTCATATCCCCTGCGTACTCCTTCATTTATTGCATCTTCCAGCAAATCTCCCACAATGTGAACATCCTGTCCGATTTCAAGAAACACACATGCCATTCCCGTATCTTGGCAGATAGGAAGTTTTTCCGTATCTGCAATCTCATAGTTTGTAATAATCTTATCCAGCACATCCTGTGCCATCGGCCA
>CAYJKY010000055.1:0-17102 GCA_964370825.1 uncultured Oscillospiraceae bacterium | reverse complement strand
TGAGAATGGGATGCTTTACAATATTATTGCCAATTTTCGCATTAATCGGGCTTGTGATGATGATTTTTTAACATCACAAAACATAAAACAACATTATATTTTAGTGGTAAACTATATAGTCACTTTAATAAATAAAAACAAAAATGATAGGGGATAAAACAATGTTTGGATTTGGAAAAAACACAGGCGATTTTAAAGAGGTGCTAAAACAATGCACTACTCTAAAGGATGAAATTGTGGAGCTTTTGAAAAGTAATCATGAAAGAGCCTGTAAACAATAGACGTAGAAGAATATTTTTATTGGCAGCCGCTGTTATAATAGTTGTAGTACTTGTAATAATGTTCTTATAGAAAATTTTATCGTAAGTATAATTCAACTTTTTGCCGTTAGGACAAATGTAAAAGTCACCTAACTCAGCATAGAGAAAGTTATCAGCACGGTAAATGTTATCACGATACTTTTTCTTCTTCTACATTTCATAGTTGCTTGGTTTGATGTTCTAAACATTGTACGTAGGTTTAAGTTGTCCATTTTTAATATGGTCATATTTTAATCGCTTGAACGTTGCATCATTATCTGTTTTATGAAACGACAAAACGAGCTACCCTTTTTTAGGGTGCTCGTTTTGTTTTTTGGAGGTGCCTTATTGCGACAGCCCCTTTCAATACTTAATGAACATTACGCTTAAATCATTAATTTTAACCTTTCATTCCACTAAACGCGATGCCTTGTGTAAAGTATTTTTGCGCAATGAGGTATGCGGCTAAAATCGGAATCACCGATAAAACCGACCCTGCCATAACCAGGTTCCACTGGGTTGTGTATATTCCCCTAAAGAATGAAATACCAAGAGTCATGGTAAATTTTTCGGGGGTGGTCAGATAGATCAACGGTCCTAAATAGTCATTCCATGTGTTCATTAGGGTAAACACTCCTAACGTGAGCATTGCCGGAATAACCAACGGTAACATGATGCGTAGATACGTAGTAAAGGGATTACAGCCGTCAATCTCTGCGGCTTCCTCCAACTCCTTCGGCAGTGTCATAAAGAACTGTCTCAGCAGGAAAACACCAAAAGCCGAGAACAGCGCCGGAAGTATAAGGGCATAATGCGTATCTGTTAGACCTACATTCGCAAACATTAGGTATATGGGTATCATGGTCACCTGCCCGGGTATCATCAAGGTTCCGATGTAGAAGAAAAACAGAATGTTTCTTCCGGTAAAGCGAATTCTTGCAAACGAGTAGGCTGCAAGGCTACTGAAAAACAGCTGCCCGAGAACAACAAAAAACACTATCTTTAATGTGTTAAGCATGAAACTAAGCATTGGTTGCTCGGTAAAAAGCTTAATATAGTTTTCAAATTGCGGGGGAATAGGAACCCATACCGGTGGGATCTTAACCGCGTCGTATTGTTCCTTTAAGGATGTGGAAAGCATCCACAAAAATGGAACAATCATTGCTGCGGCTATGATAAATAAAACAACATAGAAAATTATGTTTGTTATTAGCGTTTTTTGCTTTTTTGCCTTTTTGGCCTCAAGTAATATATTAGTTGTATCATTCATATCAAAACCTCCTATCAATCCATCCACTTGCGCGATCCACGGTTTTGTATAACCGAAACGGCAAACACCAATACAAACAAAACATAAGCTGCGGCACAGGCATAGCCCATCTGGTAATAATCAAAGCCATACTGGTACAGATACATTGCTATCGTTTTTGTGGAGTTAATAGGTCCACCATCAGTCATGATTTGAATCTGGTCAAAAGCCTGAAATGAGCCGATTAACGACATCAGTATTACAAAATATGAAGTTGGCCCTATCATCGGTATGGTAATGTATAAGAACTGTTTTACACCTCCCGCACCATCGATTGTGGCTGCTTCATATAAATCTTTCGGAACTCCTTGCAACGCAGCAAGGAAGATGGTCATATTATATCCGAGTCCTTTCCAAACTGACATTATGGCTATCGATATCATCGCCATGCTTGGGTCGGTCAACCAACCTACTGTGGGAAGCCCTAAAGCTTCAAGCATTATGTTAAGCAGTCCGGCATTAGTATCGTACAACATACTCCAAACCAATGACACTGCAACCATCGAGGTGATAACAGGAATAAAAATAAAGGTTCTAAATACGGCAATTCCTCTAATTTTTCGATTCATCAGCAGCGCCAAAAGCAATGCCAATACCACACCTGCCGGAACAACTAGTAATGCATAGTATAAAGTATTTCTCAATGCAACGATAAACTGCTCATCCGAAAATAAATTCACGTAGTTTTCTATTCCGACAAACTCCATTGTAGATATTACATCATAGTTTGTAAAACTAAATACCAATGCCATTAAAATCGGGATTAGGGTAAAGGTAAAAAAACCAAGAAAATTCGGCAATATAAACGCATAACCCCAAAAGTTTCTACGCTTTTGTATCTTACCGAAATGACCCTTAGCTTTAACTGAAGCCATATAATTCTCCTTCTAAACCGGTGTTTTCTTTATAAAATGTAAGGCGACTTTATTGCAATAAAGCCGCCTTACAGAAAACACTATATTATTCTACTAAAAGCTTATTTACATTTTCTGCAGCTTTGTCAAGTGTAGCCTGTGCATCGTCGTTCTGATCGAACATGTAGGACTGTAGGTCAACACCCATTGTGTCCTCGATTTGTGGCCATGTAGGAGTGAAAGGTCTTGTTTTCGAATCAGCCATCTGATCGGAGAACACCTGGATATACTCACCAAACTCTGAGTTATCGGCATAGAAGTCTTTAAACTCAGGTTGCGGAGGAATTGTAATCCAATTTTCCCAGAAAGTTTGTGCAAAGTCAGAAACGGTTAAGTGTACTAAGTAGTCGTAAGCTTCCTGCGGGTACTCAGTGCTGTTAAAAATAACAACGCCTTCACCACCAACTACTGTAGCCTCTTCTACGTCTGCCGGCATCGGAACGATACCAAAGTTATCCTTAAACTCAGGATCTGCTACGTAGGGGTTCAACATCCAAGGACCGTTTATGGACATTGCAACACCGCCGGATGTAAACCTGTCAACACCTGTTGCTGCTGCCTGTAGCGGAACGCTCTGATCTTCGTATGCCATAGTCTTCCAGAACTCTAAAGCCTTTACGCCCTCGGCACTGTTAAATACAGCTTCAGTTCTATCCTCATTTAAGAAGTCGGCACCGGCTTGCCACAAGAAGGGCATCCATGTCCAGCAGTAACCGCCTGCATCGGTGTAAATGGGAAGGTCTAAACCATATACATTTGCATCAAGATCGGTCAGCTCGCTTGCGGCCGCTCTCAGGTCGTCCCAAGTCCAATCTGCTGTCGGGTAGTCAAGGCCTGCATTATCAAACAACTCCTTGTTGTAGAACAGTGCTAAGTTGTTTGAGGTAATCCTCAGACCGTGAACTTCGTCCTGATAAACCATTGTATTCCAAACGGAATCGTAAAATTTATCTTTGTATTCCTCTACACCGTAGTCGTTCAGGATAAGTAGTTTATCCTTTGATGCAAGCTGTACACTCTGAACTCCGGCATCAACAAATGCAAGGTCCGGATTGGTGCCGCCCGCTAAAGTTGCCTGAATTTTTGTTGAGTAGGAATCAACCGCTACAGGTGTAACCGTAATATTGAGACCATTGTCCTCACCGTATGTAATTGCATCCTCAGCAACCTTGTCAGCACTTGCCTTTTCCCAACCATAAACCCAGATCTCAAGTTCTGCGTCTTCGTCAGTGTCGCCTGTGTCTGCCGGTGCTTCGGTTCCGGTATCACCGGCATCAGGCGCATCGACCTCACTCTCTGTTGTAGCCGGTGCACAGGACGTAATTGTTACGCACAGTATCACAGCGGCAAATAAAGTTGCTAAAATTTTTCGCTTCAACATAAATAAATCCTCCGTTTAATAAATGTGTGAATCCTTTATCTGTATTTTACATCATTTTTCTACAATGTCATAGTGTCAAATTTATGATATTTGGTGCACTTATTTTGACTTTTTTGTATCAAACATATAATATTGATTTAAAAGTTAAAACATGTTATACTAATTTCATAATAAACAATATACGTTTGAGTGTCACCTAATGATTAAATTTGTCAAAAGAATATACAAAAAACAGGAAACAATTAGGGCAAAGCTTTTAATTACATTGATTCCTACAATTGTGGGAAGCTTTTTTGTCTTTATGTTAATATCATACCTTGCCTCATATCAAATAATGATTGAGTACACCTACAATCAGGCAGATATCAATCTAAAGCAACACAGCTTGCTCATTGATACATATCTGGCTCAGATACACCAAGAAACAGACAACCTGATTTTTAACGAAGACTTTCAGGAAAAAATATTAATCGATAGTACGATACTTACTCCGCAGGAAAAGGATGCAATAAACCTTGATTTATTAACATATATGTACGACCTTATCATCAACAATGATAAAAATGTGCTGGCAATTTGTGTTAAGAGCCTGGATGGTGAATATCATCTGTGGAGGATGGACGGAAGGGTGACCTCAGACGATTTTTATGATAGGATAAACCACATAGAGCCCACTACAGACTCATATGTCGGAGATATTGTTTTAACATACGAAAAGCTAAATGAAAACGTGGTAACCATCTCTCGTGCGATTTTAGATCCTTTGACAGATGAAAAGTTGGGGACGATACTTGTGGATTTCAGCATATCATTTTTAGATCAGAACATTAACACTTCTGACGAGCAGGATTTAACCTATTTAATTGTTCGAGATGGCGACACTGTTATCTTTAATAATTCACCTATCCCCGAACAGAATATTAACAGTATTGCTCCGGTGGATAATTACTTCGATATAGGCAGCAACAAATACAGGGTTATCACCCACAACTCCGGTTACGGTTTGTGGGACATAATGGGCATCACAAATGAAAATACTCTTTACCAAAGTGCAACCGAAGCCTTTAGGACTCAGCTGTTATTTTTCACCATCATTTTCATCGTTATCCTTATTACAATAATAATCATCTCTAACTCCATATCAAGGCAGTTTAAACATTTTATTCACAAAATTAATCAGACAAATAACATCGGAGAAGATGTGCTTATTCATGTCGACAGCAACGACGAATTTAAGGAGCTATCCTTAGTTTATAACGAAATGTTGCTAAGAATAAATAACCTAATAAACACCATTCACTCAAATGAAATGGCGCTTAAAAACAACGAACTGGCACTGAGCAATGCCGAACTTAAAACATTACAGGCTCAAATAAATCCACATTTTTTATATAACACCTTAGACTGTATCTACAGCTTAATTGAATTAAATCGAAAGGAAGATACACAAAAAACAGTTACCGCATTAGGAAGTATAATGCGAATTTCTATCAAAGGCAAGGAAATAACAACTGTCAAAGGAACAATAGAGCTTATTGAGCAGTACATGTTTATACAAAAGATGCGGTATCAAGATAGATTGATATTTTTAAACGAGGTGCCTTCCTCTATGTATGGCTATCAAATGCCCAAACTTATTATACAGCCATTACTTGAAAACAGCATTGTTCACGGAATTGCAGACCTAAAAAGAACCGGAATGGTCGCTTTAACGGGGCATGAAGAGGATGACTGCCTAATATTTGAGATAAAGGATAACGGTGAGGGTATTCCGGAAAATATATGTGAGGTGGTCAACAATACACTCGATAAGTCAAAAATCACAGAGGATTACAAGCAAAGCATAGGTTTAATCAATGTTCAAAGTAGACTAAAATTATTGTACGGCGACGATTACGGCATGATAATATTAAAATCTGAAAAATCAGGCACCCATATAAAAATCAGAATTCCGAAAATGTTAGGAGATGAAAACGAATGAAGCTACTAATAGTTGACGACGAGAAGATCATTTTAGAAAAAATCATCTCTATAGTCGGAAATTCCGATTTAAGTGTCTCCGACATTTATAAGGCACATAACGTAGATGAGGCGATTGAAATTTTAGAAAACAATAACCCCGACGTTATTGTTACCGACATAAAGATGCCGCAAAGATCGGGGCTTGAGCTTTTAGAACATGTGCATGAGAAATATGACTTTAAACCGGTTATACTCCTTACAGGCTATTTCGATTATGAATATGTTAAAAGCTCTATCAACAGCGAAGTTTTTACATATCTGCTAAAACCGATAGATGATAAAACCCTTATCACCGCAATTAAGAAAAGTGTTGATAAACTAAGTGCACATAATAAAAGCAATCAACTATATAAGACCTTTAAGGATTACTTTGATACTAACTCCGCATCAGCCATTAAAAAAATATTTGAAAATTATCTGTTTAACATTTCACCAAACCAAAACATAGATACAGGGTTTTCGTATTTCGGTATCGAGCTTACTAAATTTAGATTAATTGCAATTCAAAGCAACGGTTCCATCGATGATAACCGGTTGAAAAGCGAACACTTTTGCACAAAGTATATTGAAGATTATTTAATCAGGCGTTTCGATAACAGTATTACATTTTCATTTGGAAACATTGTTTTTTATGTATGGGAGGTTAAAGAGGATAATGATTTTGTTGATGCCGAAAAGCTACTAAAAGAATTTAAATCTCTATGTTACGACGTGAATAAAAATTATTTTACAGGCGTTAATGTTGGAATCAGCGAGGTGGAGACGGACATCCAAAAACTTTCTATTCTCAGAAAGCACACCTCTGAATGCCTTAATACGCTTTTTCACAGCGAAAGCGAAAATCTGCTTTTTTATAATGATATGCTACACGATAACTCCAATCTATATCAAATTGATTTACATATACAGGATATAATTTCGGCGATACGGCGAGCCGACAGCACCGATGCGCTTAACAGCCTCGAATTGATACTGTCCGGCCTACAAAATAAAAGTACAAAGCAGTATACCAATACGCTTGCATTGATTATCGCAAATCTAAGATTTATGATTTACGATACCAACTACACCTTTTTAGATCAAATCAAGGAACCTGATTTATTAGGTTTGGAGGAGAGCAAAGTGCAGCAGGAAGCCGAAAATGTAAGGAAATGGATACGTTCCATCTGCAAAGCCGTAAAGGAGGCAAAAAAAGAAAAAGCTAATTCACTTATAAAAAGCATAAATGATTACATAAACTTAAACTACGGCAATAATATCGGTTTAATGGAGGCAGGAATAGCCCTCGGTAGAAACTCCTCCTACATCAGTCGGCTTATAAAAGAGCAGACCGGAAAAAACTTTACCCAGCTGTTAACCGAAAAAAGAATGGGCGAGGCAAAAAGATTGCTAAAAAACACCAACATGAAAATACACGAAATCGCCTTAGAGGTTGGCTACACCAATTTCAGGTATTTTAATAAGATATTTAAGAATACCATGAATATGTCGGCAAACGATTATCGTAAGATAATCACGACCTTCGATTGACATAATTTAGATGCATTTTACAGTCTACTTCCCCGCCCTTCTACTTGTATCACAGCTTGTTTTCAATGTATTGTTATATAAAAACAAAAAAAGTCAAAATTAACACACCAAATATCATAATTTTCACACTATATATATGTGGAAATATACTGTAAATTATAATTAACAATATAATTTACGTTAGGGGGGTAATAGCGGTGATATCCATAGAAAACAACAAGCTTTTAAGAATGTATGATGGCGAGAAGGTACTTATCGAGGCGTATGGAGAAAACAGTGTCCGAATCAGGGTAACAAAACTCAACGATTTTACCGACGAAGACTGGGCATTGATCAAACAGGATGAGATTATACCTAAGATAATGCTTGCAAAAAACGAAGAAATTTCTTCGGAGCAAAAGGCTAATGCTGAGGACAAGGTTGTATCAGACGGTGCTACCCTTGTCAACGGAAAGATAAAGGTGGTGCTAAATGAAGAAGGCAAACTTATAATAAAAAATTTGAAAGATGAGGTGCTTCTTGCAGAATATCAAAGTTTTATGCACACCATTTTAAACATTCCTTCAAGGCAACTCAAGGGAATATCCGGAAGCAATTTTTATGCAAGCATGAAGTTCGACTCTAACCCTCACGAGAAAATTTATGGTATGGGGCAGTATCAGAACGGAATATATGATCTAAAAGGTAGCTCTTTAGAGCTTGCACAGAGGAATTCGCAGGCCACAATTCCCTTTATGTATTCCAATTTAAACTATGGTTTTTTCTGGAATAATCCATCGGTAGGTAGAGCAACATTTGCCAAAAACATCACCGAATGGGAGGCGAGCTGCACAAAACAGATGGATTTTTGGATATCAGTGGGTGATTCTCCGTCCGAAATTCTTCAAAACTACATGAATGTTACCGGCAAGCCACCTGTAATGCCGGAGCATGGTTTGGGTTTTTGGCAGTGTAAGCTGAGATACCAGACCCAAGAGGAATTGTTAAGTGTAGCACGTGAATATCATAGACGTGGAGTACCGCTTGATGTAATTGTTATCGACTTTTTCCACTGGACTTTAGAGGGTACTTGGGCATTTGACTCTACCTACTGGCCAGATCCTAAGGCGATGGTAGAGGAACTCACCGATATGGGAACTAAGGTGATGGTTTCGATATGGCCGACCGTTTCAATTCATTCAGAAAACTATAAAGAGATGAAGGACAAGGGGTATCTGATACGTTCGGAAAACGGCGTAAAGGTAAACATGCTCATGATAGACCCCACCTCCTTTACCGACGTAACAAATCCCGATGCATCAAAATACATGTGGGAAAAGATAAAGAAAAACTATATTTCATACGGAATTACAGATTTCTGGTTAGACGTTGCCGAACCGGAGTTTTCGAGCTACGACTTTGAAAACTACAGATACCATAAGGGTTCGGCGGCAGAGGTCGGGAATGAGTACCCGGTGTATTACACAAAAACATTTTTTGAAGGTTTAAAATCCGAAGGTGAGAATGCGGTTAACTTGGTGCGCTGTGCCTGGGCAGGGAGTCAAAAATATGGTGCTCTTGTCTGGTCCGGCGACATCGCTTCAACATGGGAATCCTTCAAAATCCAGATAGTTTGCGGACTGCAAATGGCCATGTCCGGTATTCCGTGGTGGACAACCGACATTGGTGGCTTTCATGATGGAAACATAAACGATTCCGCCTTCAAGGAGCTATTAATACGTTGGTTTCAGTATGGAACATTTTGTCCCGTCATGCGTTTACACGGAGTAAGACAGCCCGTCAAACCACCCATGAGTGATGTGGGAGGCGGTAGATGTTCCAGCGGCGCCGACAACGAAATCTGGTCATACGGCGAGGATAATTATCAGATAATGAAGCACTACATAGAGGTAAGAAATAATCTTAGAGACTATACAAGGGCACTTATGAACAAATCTCATGAGGATGGAACGCCAATTATCCGACCGCTTTATTATGCATTCCCAAAAGATGAAAAGGTATGGGATATAAATGAGCAGTTTATGTTTGGAGATGAAATATTGGTCTCGCCGGTTACAAAGGCAGGTCAGACAAGTATGGATGTGTACCTTCCTAATGGGAAGTCTTGGATAGAAGTTCAGAGCGGCAGAGAATATGCCGGCGGGCAGTGGGTAAACTGTGATACACCGTTAGAGATTATACCTCTGTTTGTCACTACAGATGGGAAAGCTTTAAGAGAAAAACTTTTATAGATTAATACCACTTTTCGAGAAAGGAGCATGGCAATGAAAAAAATTCGTATAGGTGTGATAGGATTAGGCGGGATTTTTAATGCAATACATAGTGTCGGAATAATAAAGAGTCCGGATTTAGAATTAGTCGCACTGTGTGACACAGACGAAGAAAAACTGAGGCAGACAGCAAAAAAATTCAACATTGATGAATCGCGTTGTTTTATAAATTATGAAGACTTAATCTCCTGTGATGATGTGGATGCAGTGGATATCTGCACTCCAAACGATGCACACTTTAGTATAGCCATGGCGGCGGCAGAGGCAAAAAAACCGTTTGCATTAGAAAAACCCATTACGTTGAACAAAAATGAAGCTGACCTGCTTTATGACCTGACTATAAAAAACGATGTCAAAAATATGATCTGCTTTTCCTACAGATTTAAGGCCGCCGCGAGATATGCCAAGGATTTAATTGCAAGTGGATTTTTGGGCGATATATACCATATTAACTCGCAATATTTTCAATCCTGGGCAATGCCTAATAATGAGGTTCCGCTTATATGGAGATTGGAAAAAGCTAAAACCGGCTCAGGCGCTTTGGGCGATTTAGGCTGTCATGCATTGGATCTTGTCAGGTTTATTACCGACAAGGAATATCTTTCGGTCGTTTCACAGACAGGTACTATTATTAAAAAAAGAAAATTTTTAGATGGTAGTGGTGAGGGAGATGTTGATGTAGATGATTTTTGCAACTATATGGCAGAGATGGAGGGTAGCACCTCGGCAACATTTTCAATAACACGCTTTGCCTTTGGCAGAGGCAACTATCAAAGGCTTGAGGTGTACGGTAGCAAAGGTGCACTCGTGTATAAGTTGGATGACAATGACAGCGGATTAGACACCATAGAGGTATGCGAGGGCAGTATTGCGGCTAAATCGCATGTGTTCACGCAAATCAACATACCCGCAGAATACAACACTGAACAGATGCAATGCTTTGCAGACATACTTAACAACTGTTCAGATGAACTGCCGGCGAATGTATACGATGGTATGAGAAATCAGCATGTTGTAGATGCAGTTTTGCAATCAGCCGAAGAAAAAAGATGGGTAAACTTATAAAGGAGAGATTATGAGTATCAATGTAACGGTTTGGAACGAATACTATCACGAGGTGACATTTAAGGAGATCGCAGAAATATATCCCAAGGGAATACATGGATGTATTGCGGACTTTTTAACAACAGACGGTATGAACGTAAAAACGGCTACCTTAGCACAGGAGGAACACGGTTTGACACAGGAGGTACTGGATAGTACCGATGTTCTGATATGGTGGGGACATATGAGACATGATATGGTTGAAAATGAGATTGTTGATCGTGTGTACAACAGGGTGCAAAACGGAATGGGGCTTATCGTACTACATTCGGGGCACGGATCTAAGATATTTCGCAAACTGCTCGGCACCGACAGTCATATCTTAAAATGGAGAGAGGCGGCAGAAAAAGAAATATTGTGGGTTATTGACTATTCACATCCGATTGTAGACGGAGTTAACGAAAAGATTATAATCGAGCACGAGGAGATGTACGGCGAACCATTTGCTATTCCGACACCGGACGAACAGGTTTTTATCAGCTGGTTTGAGGGTGGAGAGATATTTCGAAGTGGCTGTACCTGGCGCAGAGGCAAGGGCAAAATATTTTACTTCAGACCGGGTCATGAGGCTTTCCCGGTATACCATAACACCGAAATTCAAAAGGTTATCTCAAATGCCGTAAAATGGGCTAAACCTACAAATGCACCTGTTGCCGAGGTCGGAAACACAAAGCCGATTGTAGAGTTTGAAGCTAAAGAGGGATTCTCAAACATAGGTGGTCTTCACGGAAACATATAAACAACATTGCTGGAAGAGGAAGAAAAATGGATTTTTGTCGTATTAAAAAGATTACCGACAGGATACTTAAAGGGTCTATCGCAAAAACAACAACCGGAATAAACATATACACTCCGGACGGAAAGGCAAGCTATAATGCACTCTGGACAAGAGATTTAGCATACATGCTTGAGTACTCCGGTGACCTATTCCCTATTCTGGATGCCGAGGATTGTATAAAATATCTACTTGATCACGCCGACACTGATGGTTGGATTCCCGACAGGGTGGACGCAAACGGTGAGGTGTGGTACACTGCAGGCGATAGAAATTTTCCGGCTAAACGAAACCTTGACACCGCTCCATTTATTATCATCGCCGTCGACTGTTATCTAAGCTGTGTAGAGGATGAGAAGGCGAAGGATTTCTTCATACGATATAAGGATACGCTGTGCAAAGGCATGGATATAATACCGGTAGGTGAAAATGGAATAGTCTACAACAACCCCAAAGAGCCACATTCTCCATACGGCTTTACCGACACCATATGTAAAACAGGGTATCTATCCATCGAGACATTGATAGTATATCGTGCACTGAGAATATTGGGAAAACTTCTCGAAAAATATGAGTTCGACAACACTAAATACATTAATTGGTGCGAACTCATTGAAAACAGTTTTTTAGATATATTTTCTACCGAAAACGGAATGCTGCTTGCGGCTACCGAGGATTGCAGAAGGACCGATATTTGGGCATCCTGCTATGCTGTTTCGACAAATTTCCCCATGCCGAAAGCACAAAAAGAAGCCATTGCAAAATGGCTTTCGGATAATTACAACGATATAGTAATGCATGGACAAATAAGACATCTGCCGAAAGGGGTTTACTGGGATAAAACCTTTATAGAAGTAAAGGAAGAGGAATATCAAAACGGTGCTTTTTGGGCTACAGCAACCGGTTGGTTTTATGATGCATTGGTGGAATACGATGAAAAACTTGCCGCCAATACTTTAAAAGACGCCGTAAATTATTTTAATAGCACCGGAGTTTTCGAGTGTATTAACCACAACTACCAAAAGCTCGACACCTATGTTGTAAGTGCAACCAATGTCTACTACGCATGTAAAAAGTTACAGGCAAAAGAACAGCATTAATTTTGTTTTGCATGTTGTAGCAAAGGAACATGATTCGCCCACTAATTATTACATAACAAAAGGATATCTTCTACGCGCAGTTGATAGCATGAGAAAAGAATTTTCAAGAACTTTTGACGATATTTCTTAATAATGAAATGTCTAAAAAATTCACTTTATTATCCATGTTTATGTCTGCGACATGGCCTGTTGAAACGTTTGAATTGTATATGCCGTTTGTAACAACCGTTACTATGTCGTCAACGTCAACTTTTCCATCATAGTTCACATCACCGAGCGTTTGAGTCGGTTTCTCCTTTACCGTAATCGCTTGAGTAGTGCTGATATTGCTATCATTCGCCATAATCGTAACCTGTGTATCTTCAACTTTAAGATCAGTTCCGCTCACTATTCTATATTCGGTAAAATTTTCGTTTGTTGTGGCATCGCTATAGATTGCCCGAACAACCATACCTGTAGAATCAAAATCATCCCCTCGAAAGTACTCGATTTTATCGGGTGCTTTTGTTATTTCGAGTGATGAAATAACGGCATCCGGATTTTTTTCTACTGCTGTGTATACTTTGGAAAAATCTTTCACCATCTGCTCATACATAGCCTCATGGCCAAGTAAGTTAGGGTGAATATTATCATATTTATGCGTTTGGTATTGCTCAGGAGTAACGGCAATTTCCAGGTCAAGCACATAAGCTCCATAAGCTTTTGCAACATCCCTTATCCCTTGATTATATGTCAGCAGTGTGTCACCGAATTCATTTTTATCAGGATATTGAGTTGCAGGATTAGATATCACATCAGAAAATGACTGTAGTGTTATACACCAAATATCAGCGTTTGGATATTCTGCCTGCAACCGTTTCAATAGTACTGCATAGGCTGCCTTAAATGTAGCGGGATGGCTTGTCGCATCAAGTGCCTCTATGTCGCCGTCCCAATCACCTAAAGGAGCAAGGTCAAAGTCGTTACCCGAGCCGGATACAATAATAATATCAGGATCCACTCTATCGCCGTTTGCATCGTAATCCCAAAGTCCTAAAATTCTGTTTTGACTTTCTGTGCCACCTAAAAAGGTTATATTCTCATTAAGTACCGGTGTGTAGTTAATAGTAACTCCGGTTCCACCGATGGAATTATTCACGTACAATTCCATATCATTTTCTTCAAAAAACTTTCCATAAAACATTTGATTTATAGATGTAACACCGCTCCTCTCGTTCGGATATGTGCCGATGTAGTAATTAAACTTGCTGGTGTGATCAGTGCTTTGGGTGCCGTTGGAGGCTGTTCCTCTGTAGGAGGTGAGAGAGTCACCTAAAATGGAAACTTTTTTCCCTGCTAACTCGGGAAATGTTACATTGCTTTCCTCTGCCGCACTCACAGTATTCGGAGATTGCATAATGCTAATAATAACAGCCATAACCAAAGTAAATATAATGGCTCGAATAATTAATTTTTTCATGGGGACAACCATATAACAACTCTCCATTTGTTTTTCATCATCAAGTAGAAACTCAATATAATTATACATATATAAATAAAACAGTCAAGCAATTTGTCAACTTAATCATCTAATTTTGCAGTGTAGGCAACATTTGATACAAAGATAGTCTTTCGTGCTACCCACCTCATCTATAATTTGTCTTTCTATTTTCGCCCATGATAAAAATGGCAGAAAACTCCGCCGTTTGTTTGATTTATTATTCTATGTAACCCCCAACCAAGCAAAGGATTATTTCCAATGTTTTCTCGCCCGTTTTCCATTTTGCAAGGTAATCCTCATCACCATGCTCTGCAAAAAATTGCAAGGTTTTAACACTTCGCATTTGTCTGTAAAATCTACAAACTCTTTCGAGCAAACAAAAGGAAATTCCGCTGGTTAGACGAAAAACAGACTATTTACCAAAGCATTGTTCAGCATACTCTTTCGTTATAATGTTTGCCCAAAATTTATACAGAGCTCTAAAGCTTCTGTATCCGGTGTGTTTTCTGCGAGTATAGGATCTCCTATTACCGATATACCGCTATTTTCACATTCCTCTTTAAAAGTGAACATATAGTCTCCCCCGCCCCAACCGTATGAGCCGAGCAGACCTACCTTTTTGCCGGCTAAATCTTCTTTAATACTTTCAAACATAGGCATAAATACATTATCATCAAGCTCCTCGCTACCACAAGCGGGGCAGCCTAAAATAACAGCATCATAATCCTTTACCGTTGAAACATCAAAATCAGCACAAGTAAAAATATTTGTATCATTGCATGACTCCTTTGCTCCTTCAAATATTTTATTAGCCATTATTTCAGTATTTCCGGTTGAAGTCCAATATATTATCACTACCTCGCTCATAGTTAGACTTCATTATCACATTGTAAGTTAGCAGATGCTAACTTAATTTCAATACTACATCAATAAGTCAAAAAAGTCAAGATTTTTCGTTTCACATACATTCAAAATTATAAATAATATGTTAAAAGCACTTGACAAGCATTAGGTTATAGTATATTATATAACTATATCATTATATAATTATATAATTATTAACGAGGTTTGTATATGAGTGATTTATGTTGTAAAACACCAGAAAAGGTAATAGAGTTGATATCAAATGAGGAAGTTACGGAAAATTTATCATTTTTCTTTAAAACATTCAGCGAACCTATTCGAATAAAAATTTTGCTTGCTATGCTGCACAACGAAATATGCGTAAAGGATTTAGCAATTTTGCTCGAGGTTTCACAGCCAAGAGTTTCAAATCAACTTAAACTACTAAAACTAAACAACATTGTAAAAATCAGAAAAGATAAAAACAACATTTATTACAGCTTAGACGATGAGCATATCCAAGATATTTTAAACATCGGAATCAGCCATCTAAACCATAAATCAGGGGGATAATATGGAGTATTTACACAATCTTTGGGAACTATTTGTTGATATGTCGTTTTACATTGTAATAGGCTTGCTTTTTACAGGCATATTGCACGCATTTGTAAATAAGGACGCTATCCTCAAGCACATAGGAAAGAAGTCAACCTCCTCGGTTGTGAAAGCATCTGTGCTAGGTGTACCTCTTCCTCTTTGCTCCTGCGGCGTTGTTCCAACAGCAATGTATTTAGGAAAAAGCGGTGCTTCGAAAGGTGCGGTTGTCAGTTTTTTAACTTCAACTCCACAGACGGGTGTGGACAGCATCATCGCCTCCTACGGACTTATGGGGCCATTATTTGCCGTATATAGGGCTGTAGCTGCATTTATCTCGGGAATTGTTTCGGGAGTTGTCACAAACATTCTATGCAAAAATGATAAGACAGATTATTCAGGTTCGAAAACAAGTTGTGATTGCTCTCACGAGAATGACTCTGCGCCTGAGGTTTCTGCATGCGATTGTTCGCATGAATCTACAATTGAAACCAAATCGACACTTGTAGTAAAAATAAAAAGTGTTTTCACATATGCATTTGGGGAGTTTTTAGATGAAATAGCAGTTCATTTTGTAATAGGCTTGCTTATAGCCGCCCTTATCAGCACATTTGTTCCACAGGAGTGGCTGTCAAGCTTTTCAAATCCGCTTTTAAGTATGTTAGTAATGCTTGTAATTGGAATACCCATGTACATTTGTTCAACAGCATCAATTCCCATAGCACTTTCGCTTATGGTAAAAGGAATTTCACCGGGTGCTGCGTTTGTGTTTTTATTTGCTGGGCCGGTAACAAATATTGCGTCTTTAGCTATACTCGGAAAAACCTTAGGAAAAAAAGTTCTTGCGATATATTTGGCTTGTGCTGCCGTGTGCTCTATACTCTTCGGGTTCGCACTAGACTATATTATTGATATCTCAGGATATAGTGGCATCACAAACATTATTGAGAACTCACACGAGCACGAGATACCGTTTTATATGATTGTGGTTGCAGTAATATTTGGAGCTTTAGTTTTAAAAAGTCTAATCAAGAAAATTATTCCCCAAAAGCGTAAATCAATTTGTTGTTCTCATTCAGACAACTAAAATAATAAAAGCACTTAATTTCTTTCAAGATCATGTTACATTTTTTGCGGCAATAAAATCTTTTCTTGCCGCAATGTGTATTTTATTAAATTTTCAAATTATATTTGTTAATTTAGGGTTGCATTTATTGAATCTTTAAGGTATAATACAGGAAGAAATCTCCCACATGGGCACAATATAAAACAACTTGAACATTCATCTACACAGCATTACACTAAGGTCCACGGTTTACTCTCATTTATCTCAAAAATTTACAGATTGATTAATGTTCGCTTAGTTTATTGGAAAACCGATTTAAGATACCTGGAGAAGTATCGAAGTGGTCATAACGAGCCGCACTCGAAATGCGGTTGCCTTCACGGGCACGTGGGTTCGAATCCCACCTTCTCCGCCA
>CAYJKY010000054.1:0-17481 GCA_964370825.1 uncultured Oscillospiraceae bacterium | reverse complement strand
GTATGCCCAATGCGATTTTAGAAAACATTTATGTTGAGGACAACGAAATTGTATCACCGGATGGGCTCATATCGTCAAGCGTGTTTAACGTTGTTATCTTAGACTATGCCGTAGCAAGTGCAAAAAACATTTACTTTAGAAACAATGTTGTTACAGGCGATAACACATATGCGATTATAAGGATATCCCCTGTTAGTTCAGAGTCTGTTTACATTGAAGATAACATTTTCAACCATAAAAGAGGTAAGGGCGAAAATCCCGATGATGTCGATATTGCCGGATATGTTGTGCTTCGAGAGCACACGGATTTGACATCCACCTGCCGATTTAACAACAACATTGTAAATGTAGACAACTCGAATGTTCGTCAAACACCCGTTATATTCTCAGGACCTCAGTTTGAGGTTGCCTCCAATACAGTAAACATTCAAGGAGGGGTAGCTCAAACGCTATTTGAGGTTACTATAGCCACTAATAACGTCGTTAAGTGTACCGGCGATATTCAAGAACTGTTCCGAAACACAATAAATGCTCTTGAAAACAGGTTAACAATGAATGCTGTCGGTTCAACCTATTTCAGATACTTTAACCACTCTTATATAGGTGTTATTAATAATTCAAATAATACTATAATGGCACCTAATTCTGACGGAGGTGCTAACACCATAGTTCAATCCACAGGTGGTTCAGTAGTCGAGGGTGCAACGCTTAACGTTGAAAACAACGAGATAACAACAACCGGATTTGCCGGAAACTATTTATACGCCTTCTGGACGGCACAACCGGAGCTTATTGTAAATTTTGTAGGCAACACAGTAATCGACGAGGGAACTCTTGCGGCATTTCCGAACAGGACGGGACTTGACGAGGCAAAGGTTACCATTACAGATTAATGAAAGGAGAATGAATGGCTATATCAGAATTAGCAAAACAGGTTCTGCCGGCAGATTCGAGTAACTTTACACCGGGTAGGGCAAAGTATTCCGACATTCGCGAAATTACTCTGCACCACATGGCGGGCTTTATGTCGGTAGAGGAGCTGGCAGATATGTGGCAAAATCCACAGAGAGACGGTTCTTCGCATTACGGGATTAATGGCAACGATATCGCCTGTTATGTTTCGGAGGGTGACATCGCCTGGACTAACGGAAACTGGGAGGCGAACTGTCGGGCGGTTACCATCGAGATCGCCAACAGCACCGGCGCTCCGAACTGGGAGATTTCAAACGACAGCCTAAACAGTGCTATTGCACTTGTTGCCGATATTGCAAAAAGAAATAACCTCGGAGCGCTTATACCTTTTGTTAATCTTACGATGCATAAACAGTATTCCGCTACGGCTTGCCCGGGACCATATTTGCAGGAAAAATTTACCTATATTGCAGAAAAGGCAAACGAGATTAACGAGGGTAGTTCGATAGGAACGTTAACCGGTGAAATTGACGCATTTGAGCAGACATTTTTCGATTTTATTGGAAAAATAAGGAAGCATATCGATGATTTGGAAAATATTTACATTAAGGAGAAATAATATAAAAGGGAGGATGTGTGAACAATATGAAAGGGATAATTATTATGGTATCGATAGGGCTCGGAAGTGTTTTATCTCCACTCACAGATATTGCGGTAATGCTTGTTTTAACGGTTTCTGCAATAGTGTTTGACTGGATTACCGGTGTCACTGCCGCGGCAATAAACGGAGAGTTAGAGAGTAGTGTTGGTATACATGGCGTGTTTAAGAAAATTCAGTATCTGTTTGTTATTGTTGTTGCGGTGATAATGGATGTACTTATTACACAGGGGTTGCCGTTAGTCGGCGTACAGGGGGATTTTTTTAGTGGTAACCTTATTTCGGGAATTGTGTGTGTCTGGATGATACTCAACGAGTTAATTTCCATACTTGAAAATCTGCACCGCGGAGGGGTTCCGATACCGGATTTTTTAGGGAAGATAATCAAGCAGATAAAGGATAAGATGAACGAAAAGGGCATAGATTAAGTTAATAGAAAGGAAGATATTATGAGTTCGGTTTACATTCCTCAATCACACGCAAACGCATTAGGGCTTGATCCGTACAGCCCTGAGCAGAGCAAATACGGACAAAATTTTGTCATCACATCGCAGGATAAAAATACAACAACAGCAACGCCAACTAATTCAGGCTACAGCTACGGTGGCAAAAGTAGCTCCTCAACGTCCACCTCGAACGATAAGGCGAGTGCACTTATCGGGATGCTTTTGCAACAGCAACAGCTTGCCGAGAAGCGAATGGCAGAGCAGGCAGCTGCCGCAAACGCCGCAATAGACAGAAACGCCGAGTATGCGATAGGGCAGATGGATGAGGATAGGGTGGCTCAGCAACGGCAGTCCTATGTCAGTCGTGAAAAGGCGATGAATACACTGCCGCAGGTTGCCCTTGCAGCAGGCGGCGGCGGTATGTCCGAAACATCGTTGATGGGAATTAACAGCCAGTACGAAAATTCCATCAGCCAGATTGCCGACACCTTTAACAGAAACAAGGGCGATGTACTGAACGAGGCGGCAAATCTCAAGGCGGCCAACGAGACAAATTTAATGTCACAGATTATGGATTTTGAAAATCAAACAAGCGTAAACCTGATGGAGCTTGCAAACACTCCCGGTGTAGACCCGGCGATTGTCTCGATAGCAATGAGCACCCTCGGCAACCTGTCGGACGGAAACGCAACATATGTAGCAAGGCTCAGAGCCTCGGGACTTTCGGACGAGCAGATTAGGGCGATGGGATACATGGTGTAGGTTAAAAGCATTGATATATCTGCAAAGGTTTAAGCTGAAACAGAAAACGTTAAGACTATAGGGCGTACGGATGCTCATAACCAAAGCTAACCAACAATGTGAGTGCTAACAAACAAATAACGCCGAACCAATCTCACTAAATTGGATCCAACGTCACGCCGGTAGACACAACACGACCTAACGGGAACTTTTTAAGGTTCATAACCGTTAGGTCGTGTTGGTTTGTCTATAGCCGGATGTGTTTTGCCTCGAGGCATGGCCGGAACGGCAAAATGCTAAACGTCTCGATTTATATTTTTTCTATACTCACCGGGTGTTACACCGTTGTATTTTTTGAAAAATCTGATAAAGCTTCTTGTGTCGTTGTAGCCTACCATTGTGCTGATTGAATTGATGGTTTCGTCTGTGTCGGTCATAAGTTTTTTTGCCTGTGTTATTCTATATGAATTGACATATTCTGTCAGCGTTGCACCGGTTGTTATTTTGAACAGCTTGTTGAGATAAACCGAGTGAATGTTTACGTGCTCGGCTATTTGATTGACGGTGATGTTGGTAGAGTAGTTTTGTTTGATGTATTCTGCCGCCCGCTCTATGTAGCACATTGTATCGCCTGAAACGCTTTGACTTGTGCAGATTAGAGCACATAAATAGTCTGAAAACACCTCGATAATTCCCTGTGAACTGGTTGAGGCGGTTACACTTCTCAGATGGGTTGCAAGTAGAGGGGTGTTAACCTTAACATCCATATCCAACGACATTGTCGCCGTCTCTATCATGTATCTGATAATTATTTTTTCCTGATCCTCTAAGCTGTTTTCGTTAAAATGGATAGTACGAACTTCATTTACTATCTTGCATATTGCCGTTTTGTTTTTGTTGATAATGGCAGTGTTAAGCTCTCGTATTAACCTGCGGTCGACCATGGAAGGCGTTGAGGATTGGTAATCGACCGGTATGTCACTGCTATCGGCGAGTAGAAGGTTGTGTTTTGCCTGCAACCACGCCTTGTTTGGAATAGGGTTTTCTTTGGAACATAGAACAATCGAGAAGGTCAGGTTAGAGAATGCTCGGTCCGCAATTTCTACATTTTCAATGTCGGCAGAAACCTTGTGGCAACAGTCGAGCAGCTGTTGTTCATGGTTACAAAAACTGTCGGAATTTATAAGTATTGAGATAATGTCATCATCGGTGTATGCATAATATGCATTTCCGAGTGATGAAAAAATCTCGCAGGATTTTTCTGCAAGTAGCACCTTAATCCTCATTCTGCGAGCAAAGTTATCTATTGTGTTGATATCCTTAATGTAAAACAGCACGACGCTGTAGCGCTTATAAGGGAACTCTATTCCGAGCGAGTTGTAATCAAGAGGTTCGTTCATCTTGATATTACTCGTGAGTATCTCGGCAATTATGCGTTCCTTTACATTAGGCTTGTTTTTTTCAAGTATCGCCTTGTTTTCGCACAGCTGTACCTCAAGGCTTTCAAAAAGTGTATTTAACCGATGAAATTCGTCCGAGTCGTTGTAGGTTATCTTGTTTATATTATTGTCTAATATTGCATTCATGGGTTTTATCATGAAAAAGCTGTATAAATGCGAAATTCCAAAGCTTGCTGCGAAAAGTATAACTATCATTAAAATTAAATAGGGTAGGATGATAAGCAGTTCGTGGCTGATAACGGCATAGGAAATGGAGCTTTCTACGAAAAGCTCATTTTCGGGCGAGGTGTACATTGCCGACATTAGCTGTGGTGTATCGGAGTAAGCCTCATTTGAGCTGTATATGTTTTGTGATATAAAATCTACGGTTACATTGATGTAGGGGTTTACATCGACCAGCTTAACGATGTTTTGAAGCGCCTCCATGGGTAGCTCTATTGTTACATATCCGTATCTGCTCTGGTTGTATAGCGGTGCCTTTCTTATATAGCTGACAACATTTTCTACCGAGCTTACGGAAACAGGATATCTGATATCATAAAAACCAAACCACTTACTGGTGTATTCTGCCTCCTTGACCTCGTTTAGTAGGGTTTGGTTAAAAAATTCGTCATAGCTGCTCATTCCGTATTTTGAAACATACACCCGCTGTTGCTCGTTTATAAATATAGAGGTAGAATGAAAGCTTGCAAATTCTAATGTTGAGGATATTCCGTTAACCAACGAGTAATATTCGACCCAGCTTGGATTTTCAAGGCTCATAAGATTTTCTACCGATGCAGTGGAGCTGATTATTGCCGCAGTTGTCTCAACCGATTGCAATGTCGCCTGTATATCTGTGGTGATTGTCTGTGTGGTGTTATTTAGGTATTCTTCATAATCCTGTATCTTTTGATTAAAGTAGACCGTTAAAAAGATAACTATAAGTGCTATCGAGCTAGCATTCATAATTAAAAAAAGTGTTTTAAAGTGTCTGGAGGATATAACCTTACTTGTGAACATAATTCTACCCCACCTTCTGTCAAAAATCATAACACATTTTATTTATTTTGTAAAGAAACAGAATAGCACAATTTAAACACATTTCAATAAAACAACAACTTTGTTCGCATTTTGCACAAATTTACTCACTATGATTTGGCGAAACTGTACCAATACACATTAAAAATGCTTGTTGTTGATTTTTTGCAATGACTTTTTCGATTTTAACGAGTACAATATAAACAGAGTTTAATCAGAGGGAGGGAACTGTGGAAAAAACATCTAAGGCTAACGACTTTTTTAAGTACATATGGAAACACAAATATATGTATTTAATGTTAGTGCCCGCAATTGTTTATTACGTACTGTTTCATTACATGCCTATGTACGGTATAGTAATTGCCTTTAAGGACTTTAAACCGCTTCTTGGAATAATGGATAGTCCGTGGGTTGGGTTTGAGCATTTTGAGCAACTTTTCGGGCTTGATAAATTTTTTGAGGTAACCTGGAATACAATCTCTATCAGCCTTATCAGACTTTTTTGGGGATTTCCGTTTCCTATTATTATTGCTTTAATGCTTAACGAGCTACGCAGTATGAGGCTTAAACGCACCATCCAAACGGCAATATATGTTCCTCATTTTATCTCTTGGATTATTCTTGGCGGTATTATGGTTAACATTCTGTCGATGGAAAACGGCGTTGTAAACGGTATAATAAAGATGCTGGGCTTTGAGCCTATCGGCTTTTTGACCGACGAGGAGTTTTTTGTGCCAACCCTCGTAGTTTCAATGATATGGAAAACCTTTGGTTGGAACACCATCATCTATCTTGCGGCACTTGCGGGAATTGACCCTCAGCTATACGAAGCGGCAACGGTTGACGGGGCAAGCCGGTGGAAACAGCTTTTACATATTACGCTGCCCTCCATCACCCCTATCATAGTTGTAGTGCTTATCCTGAGGATAGGCGGCTTAATGCAGGCAGGATTTGAACAGGTATTCGTACTGTACCACCCCGGTGTGTATCGTACAGCCGATATTATAGACACCTATGTGTATAGAATAGGTCTCGAGGAGGGTAAGTTTGAGTTAGCAACCGCAGTAGGTCTTTTTAAATCGATAATCAATTTCATTCTCATCGTGCTGGCAAATAAATTTTCAAGAATGCTCGGAGAGGAGGGTGTTTACTAATGAACAACAAGATTAAGAAAAGCCTCGGTAGCAAGATATTTGATGTTGCCAACGTTACCATTTTACTCTTGATAGCTATTACCACAATATATCCTTTTTGGGATTCCTTTGTAATATCCTTCAGCTCGTTGCAATCCTATCTTTCTACAAATATACACCTTTGGCCGTCGGAATGGTCGTTTGCGGCATATGAGTTTATGCTCACCAACGAAAGGCTATGGACATCCTACCTCAACTCTATTATTATCACCGTGGTAGGTACTGCAATCAGCATGGTTATCACCGTAATGGCTGCGTATGTGCTCTCTAAAAAAGAGCTTAAAGGACAGCGTGTTTTTATGTTTCTCGCGGTTTTTACCATGATGTTTACCGGAGGAATAATACCAACCTATATCGTGGTATCAGACCTAAATCTTATCGATTCTATCTGGGCGATGATGTTACCGATGGCGCTATCGACCTACAACCTGATTATTATGAGAAACTTTTTTACCGGTATTCCGAAGGAGCTGGAAGAATCCGCTATGCTGGACGGATGCACCGAGATTGGTGTTTTGTTTAAGATAGTTCTTCCGGTATCAAAGCCGGCACTCGCCACAATAGCACTTTTCTATGCGGTGGAGAGATGGAACGACTTCTTTAGCGCAATTATGTATGTAACCTCATGGGAGAAATGGCCGCTACAACTTTTCCTGCGCTCCATGTTGTTTGAAAGTGATGCGGCGTATTCAAGCGGAGGCGAAAGTATGTTTTTGCTTGGCGAGCCGATGAAGATGGCGGCTGTCATGTTGGCGGTTATTCCTATAATGTGTGTTTATCCCTTTTTCCAAAAATACTTTACAAAAGGTGTAATGGTAGGAGCAGTTAAAGGGTAGGCAATATAAGTAACAAGAGGAGAATTAAGTTATGAAAAAAAGATTATTGGCAGCACTTCTCGCCTGTATGGTTCTTTTCAGCTTTGCCGGCTGTGCAGCTGAACAGGAGAGCACCGTGTCGGAAGGTGAAGCTGCACCGGATGCCACAACCGACGACACAGAGGCCGATTCCGGCGAGATAGCACCCATTCAATGGCTTACCACCGGTGATGCAGGCGCAAAACCTATCGTAGAGGGTGACAGGGTTATTGCCGAAATAAACTCAAGACTCGGCATTGACCTAACCGTTGATGTTGTTCCGGAGGGAAATGTTGAACGTGTTAACGTTGTTATGGCATCGGGTGACCTACCGGATGTTGTTACCGGACAGTATGGTTCCTCTGCAACTCAGCAGTGGATTGAAGATGACATGCTACTACCGCTTAACGACTATTTAGGCTCAAATCCGGCACTTAAAGACTGGGTAGAGGTTGATTATGCCTGGACTGTTGCAGAGGATGGCAACTTCTACGGCGCACCTTTTATCACACAGTATGACAAGGCTAACGCTTTAATCACAATGCGTGGCGATTGGCTTGACGCACTCGGACTTGAATATCCCACAACCATAGATGAATTTACAGAAGTTTTAAGGGCGTTTACCGAGGATGACCCTGACGGCAACGGCACAGCCGATACCTACGGTTTTACAGCAACTAAGCCCTCGGGTTCGTCAACACCATTCGATTTCGTGTTCTTTGCATTCGGTGCTGAGTATTCCGATTATCAGCTTGGTGACGACGGCAATGTAAAAGCCTTCTTTGAATATGACGGATTTGTTCCGGCAATGGAATACATCAAAGGACTGTGGGATGCAGGCTATATCGATCAGGAGCTTATGCTAAATGACACACCTCTTACCGAGGAAAAGTTCTATCAAGGCAAGGCAGGAGCATTTGCACCGGCACTGTTTAGACATGTTTCAAGACATGAAGGAAATCTACAAAGCCTTAATGCAGACGGCTTCATTGAGTACGGCCTACCACCTGCCGGTGAGGATGGAAGCTTTGGCCTTGCAAAGCAGGGCAAAACCGGTATGTTTACTGCGGTAGGAATTACAACCGAGTATCCGGAAAAGGCAGTTTCGTTTATCGACTTTATGATATCCGATGAGGGTACAGATCTTCTTCGTCTCGGCATTGAGGGTCTACACTACTCAATGGACGGCGACACCATAGTATTTAACGAGGAAGAAAGACAGGTAGATGCATTTGCAGACAACGGCTGGGCACATCCCATCGCATGGGGCTCGCTATACTGGCCTTTAGAGAGCAGCTATCTTCCGGAGTCTGAGCCGGACAGAGACAGGGCTTTAGAATCTGTAGAGCTTGCATCAGAGGCACAGGTTCCTGCACTTATTAAGCAGACAACCGCTCTCGAGGCAGAGGTTCTCGGCTCGTTAAACGACATTTATCTACAGGCGTTTGTTGATATGCTATCCGGCACCGTAGGTGTTCAGGAAGGATATGATCAGCTTGTTGAAGATTGGTACTCACAGGGTGGTACAGAACTACTTGCTGAACTAACTAACGTTTACAACGCACAACAGGGCTAAGCAACATAAATAAACATGAAGTGGACGGGGATATTTCCTCCGTCCACTTCATTGAAAGGTGAAGATGAAAAAACCAAACATAGTTTTTATACTGTCAGACGATCAGGGTCATTGGGCGATGAACTGTGCGGGCAGTAACGAGCTACACACCCCTAACCTTAATAGACTGGCGAAAAACGGAATGATGTTTAATAACTTTTTTTGTGCCTCTCCGGTTTGTTCGCCTGCAAGGGCGAGCATCTTGTCCGGAAAAATCCCATCTGCACACGGCGTGCACGACTGGATTCGTGGCGGCAATGTCGACCGTGATAAGGCGATGGAGATGGTGGGAGAGAAGGATGGGGGCTTTTATTCGTCAGAACATATGCCCATCGAATACATGAAGGAGCATCAATGCTATACCGAGCTGTTGAGTAGCTCCGGTTACCGCTGTATGCTTAGCGGAAAATGGCATCTCGGTGACAGCTTAACCCCGCAAAAAGGATTTACGGATTGGTACACCATCGGCAGGGGTGGAAGTGCATATTATCATTCCGACATGGTTGAGGACGGTAAAATAACGGTGGAACACGGGCGATACATAACCGACCTTATAACCGATAGGGCGCTGACCTATCTTTCGGATGCAACGAAACAGGAAAACCCTTTCTATCTTCAGGTAGGATACACCGCGCCACACTCGCCCTGGAGTGAGGAAAACCACCCAAAGAAATGGATAGATTACTATAAGGATTGCAGCTTTGAGTCTGTTCCCGACATGCCTGATCACCCCAACCTTAAAACAGGCCCCGTATACGGCACCGATAAGCGCCATGAAAACCTGATCGGCTACTTTGCCGCCATATCGGCAATGGATGAAGGAATAGGTAAGATTATCGATAAAATAGAGGAGCTCGGAGAAACGGAAAACACCTTGATTATTTTTACCTCCGATAACGGCATGAGCATGGGACATCATGGTGTTTGGGGAAAGGGGAACGGCACCTTTCCGCTGAATATGTATGACACGGCTGTAAAGGTTCCGTTTATTGCCTCCTACAAGGGTGTGATACCACAGGGTGTAGCTACCGATAGGATGACGAGCGCACTCGACATATTCCCTACAATAGCCGAACTTTTAGAGGTTGACGGCCAAGGTGGTAAACTTCCGGGCAAAAGTTTTTTACCGGCACTGCTAAATCGGGCTGATGAGTCGGATCAGCCGATAGTTGTTTTTGATGAGTACGGGCCTACCAGAATGATAAGAACCTTGACCGAAAAGCTTGTTATTCGATATCCGTACGGCGAAAATGAATATTTTAATCTTTACAACGATCCGGATGAGATGTATAATTTGATTAACGACAAGGCGTACGAGGAAAACATTCTAAGCCTCAGAAATCGCATGGAGGAATGGTTTGTGTTGCATTCCGACCCGCAGTACGATGGTAAAGGCGAAGACGTGTGGGGCGGAGGTCAGCTTTGCTCGGTGGGAAAACACTCGCAGAGGTTGAAAAAATTTGCACATTTTGAGGAGTAATTAAGATGAACAAAAAGCCGAATGTAGTTATAATTTATATCGATGACATGGGCTACAAGGATTTGTCCTGTATGGGTAGCGATTTTTATGAAACACCGAACATCGACAGCATTGGGAAAAATGGAATGACATTTACCGATGGGTACGCCGCCTGTCCCGTTTGTTCACCCAGCAGAGGAAGCCTGTTGACCGGTAAATACCCGGCGAAACTTGGCGTTACCGACTGGATTGACATGTCCGGTGTCGGTCATCCGCTAAAAGGTCGACTTATAGATGCACCGTATATTAAGCACCTACCGGACGGGGAGAGGACACTCGCCCACTACCTAAAGGATGTAGGCTATAACTGCTGGCATGTAGGCAAATGGCATCTCGGCGGTAGGGAGTATTATCCCGACCGTGTCGGATTTGATGTGAATATTGCCGGTGCACATAACGGACAGCCTCCGCAGGGTTATTTCAGCCCGTGGGGTATTGAGACACTTACAGAGGGTGCAGACGGCGACTTTTTAAGCGACAGAATTACCGACGAGGCGATTAACCTTATAAAAAACAGCGACGGTAAGCCGTTTTATCTAAACATGTGGCACTATGCTGTTCATACTCCTATACAGGCAAAGGAGGAGGACATTGCATATTTCACAAAAAAAGCAGCGGATATGGGGCTTGATAAGTTCGACCCGTTTACAGAGGGTGAGGAGTTTTTAACCGACGACAAGAAGGGCAAAAGGGTAAGGAGAAGATTTATCCAATCCGACCCCTGTTATGCGGCACTGATATACAATTTAGATCAGAATGTCGGGAGGTTAATCGAGGCGATTAAGGAGTCCGGTGAGCTGGACAACACGTTAATTGTTTTTTCCTCCGATAACGGTGGGCTTGCCACTGCCGAAGGTTCGCCAACCTGTAATCTCCCGTTGTCTGAGGGCAAGGGCTGGACAAAGGAAGGTGGGCTTCGTGTTCCGCTGTTAATCCAATGCAACAACATGATAAACCCCGGCAGTGTCTGTGAAATGCCGGTGACTACCCCCGACATATTCTCGACGGTATTAGAGCTTGCCGGCGTATCGGCAGAGCAGGAGAACATAGACGGAGTGAGCTTTGCTCCCAGCTTGAAGATGGAGGGTCAAAACACGCGTCCTATATTCTGGCACTATCCGCACTACGGCAATCAGGGCGGACAGCCGGGCGCAGCTGTACGCTACGGCGATTATAAGTTGATACAGTATTTTGAGGATTCACGGTGCGAGCTGTACAACCTTGTGAAAGACAAATCCGAAAGAGACAACCTTGTGTACAAGCAACCTCAAAAGGTTGAGGAACTGTTGAAATATCTGACCGATTGGCAGAGCGAGGTCGGAGCACTCTTTCCTCAAAGGCGGGAACAAGCCTAACACAATATATAGCTTTACAAGTTGATTGACTATACCTACAAAACCCGATTTTGTTAAGGATTAAAAGGGGAGCAGGAAATTGACCACAAACAGCCATCTGTGTGTGGAGCAATTGTTTTCAGCTATAATGTTCGATCTTTTTCCTTGATTTTTATGAGTGTAATCCTGTAACCCAGAACGTTTAGTGCCGAGAGTAACTTCCAGTCCAACACAAAGGAGTTGGAACCTGCAATTCTTCTGACCTTTTCTCTTGATAATCCTGTTTTTCGTGACATCTCCCGTGCCGGCATACTGCCGAGAAGCTCTGCCAATAAATCGATGAAATAATAATCCTTCACAGCAGTTACCCCTTTCTTTCCTTCTGAATAAATATCGGAACCGACAGGTTTTTCATTGCGTCAGCCTTACCCGTATCGGGCTCTACTGCCCCATACGGCTTATCCTTTGTCTCCCATGTTATTAGCTTTTGTTTCCAGTTTATAACAGGGCTGCCACGGCTGTCTATCCAGTTTCCTGCGGTAAAGTAATCATAAAATGCCTTGGGGGATACGGTGCTTTTGCGCTCCTTACAGAACTTTACAACCTCCTCAAGGCTCGGAATATTTTTTTTACTCGGAAATCCTTCCGAAAAAACTCCCACAGTATCTTCTTTGCTTTTCTTTACTTTCCTTTTATCTTCTTTACTTTCCTTTACTTTACTTTGTTCAATAATGCAAACATTTTCTTCGAAATTGTATGCATCTTCTTCGATTTTGCAAACATTTTCCTCAAAATCGTATGCATTATCAGTCGCGGTGTTATCGATAAGCAGATAATCGTTGCAAACGGATAACTCCTTGCGACGCTTTACCACCTCAAAATAACGCTTTTGAATACCGACAGAGGTTAACACCTTATGTTTTAGATAGAGGTTTTTATCGAAAATCTTCTTTTCTAATGCCTCCGTCAAAATCTGCTCGGCGGTATTTATGTCGAAGCCGTTTTTATGGCAGAACAAAATAGAGCTCTCCTCATCCCAACCGCAATAATAGCCTTCGCCGGCATAGATATGCTGATAAAGCTTAATAAGTAGGGTGAACCCCTCGTGGCCGAACCGTGCCTCGATAAGCTGAAATCGGTTGTTAAGGGATACATCCAACGGAAAATAATCTATTCCGCGCTTTTTATGTCTTGCCATTCGATACCTCCCTGTCCTGCACCCGAATAGGGCAAAGAGGTCGTGGTTCGACCCAATATCTGCAGCCGTTGCAGGGCGGATTGTCTAGCCCACAGCCGCCTATGTAACATCCCATCGAGCCACCCTCGCTCTATCTTGTCGGCGAGGGTGTTACCTCGTCGGCAGATATTTTTCCGTTCGAGCAGTACGGGCAACATGTCCAGCTGAGGTTTATCAGCCTGCGACAGTATGCGCAGTTGGCATCGGCAATTATTCGCAACATAATCGGATCGCCCCTTCGCTTTGCGAGAAACAGCCTGTCCTTGTATATTATCTCCTTTTCCGAGCTTATAGACATTGTCATCGCCCTGTTTGCTCCGTCACTAATCTCTCTTGAGTCGAGCATTCTAAGCTCTCTTAGCAATTCTCGGGTATCATTTTCGATTGTTTTTTCATCATATGTATACATCGACATTTTATTTTCCTTCCTTTTACGTAGTTCGACTTTTTTCTACATTTGTCACCTATTAAGTGACAAAATTCGCAAAAAATATCTCGCTGGGATTTTTTAGTTTCAGCAGTTGTTGCATAGATTCTATCTCCCGACTTCCAAAACTGCCTCTTGTCATTTTCTTTTTAAACACAGTGCTTGAAATACCTATTGCGGTTGCAACCATGTCGTCGGTCATGTTTTTTTGTTTGATTGCAACCCTGAGTTTGGCCGTGTTTACCATAGCTTTTACCTCCTTTGCGTCACCTAATATGTAACCAATGATACAACAATCTAAGTCACATGTCAAGTGATTTAGAGAAAATATTTTTAAAAAAAGTTGCATATTAGGTGAAATATGGTATAATGATACTGTGCAAAGTACAGATAACGACATGTATACAGTATGGAGGTATAGGATGTCTATAGGAAACAATATAAGGGGAAAGAGGATTGAACTCGGCTACACCTTAGAGGATGTGGCAAAGCGGCTAAAAACCAGTAGGCAAACGGTGCATCGTTACGAGACAGGGGTGATATCCAACATACCATCCGACAAGGTGGAAATGCTTGCCGATGTTTTAGAGGTTACGCCGGCATTTCTCATGGGATGGGAAGAAAAAACGCAACACCCGATAATGCAGGATGATTTTTTTCCGATAAGCAAAAAAAAACTACCGCTTTTAGAGCGAATAGCTTGTGGTGAGCCTGTCTTTGCAGAGGAGGAGTTTGACCATTATGTTAAGATAAAGGGCGAACTCAGGGCGGATTTTGCGATAAGGGTTAAGGGGGACAGCATGGCAGGCGCCTTTATACGCGACGGTGATGTTGTGTTTATCCGCAGACAAAATTCGGTCGAACAGGGCGAAATAGCCGCCGTGCTTAGGGATGACAATGTCATTTTAAAGAGATATTTCAGATACGGCGATATGGTTATACTTCGCCCCGATAATTCAGCCTATAACGACATTGTAATCAAGGAAGGTGAGGCCGGCGATGTGAAAATCATCGGCAAGGCTGTGGCATTTCAAAGTAAGATAAGATGATAAAGAGGTGCTAATATAATCAATCAACTTCAATAGCATAGCGATATGTCGTTATCGCTTTGATGTTGGATGCACACAGAGTGTGCAGTTGAACTACTATATTACAGCACTACCCTTGAAAAAGCCGTGATAAGCGGAATGGTTACCACACAGCATAGGGTGCTGAGGGTTACCATCTTGACGGCAAAATCTACATTTCGATCAAACCTTTTTGCAAACAGCACAACCGTGCTTGCGGTACATGCGGCACTGCATACCAGCACCGAGAGTAGCATGGTTTCGTTTAGCTCGACAAAACGGGTTGCTACCATGAAAAGTCCGATGGTTACAAGCGGTACAAGCAACAGCTTAACGGCGACCACCGGCAGGATTATCAGGTCATCAAACATACCTTTAAAGTTGCATCTCGAAACAAACACCCCGATTATAATCATGGCGAGTGGTGTGTTTAGGTCCGCGACATATCCCAGAACATCGCCTATTATCGGCGGAAATTTTATGTTTAAAAAGTAGGTTGCAAGCCCTATAAATATTGATATTACCACCGGAGCTTTTGCAATGGAAACGACACGGGCTTTAAATGATGGTTTTTCGTCGTTCGACATAACCGATACACCGTGCGACCAGAGCGAGAAGTTGAAAACCGCCACATAAGCGGTGCCGTAAAAAATACCGAGTTCTCCAAAGGTGGCATGAAGTAGCGGAAATGCCATAAATCCGCTGTTAGAGTATGCGGCGCCCATTATACATAGCTTGGTACGGAGTGTTTTGCCTTTAAAAATAAGGGTGGATATTACTATGCCCAAAAACATCGCGGTAGCAGATAGAGCAAGACTATAGGCGAAATTGCGGGAAAGCTCGGGCGATGAATCTGCCTGAAATGAGTTTATCATGACACAGGAAACAACAACGTTGAGCAGGACGTTTGTAATCTGTGCCACCGCATCCTGACTCAACATCTTTTTTTTGTCTAAAAAAACGCCAATGCCCATAAGCAGAAACATTACAATAATCTGCTGTGCAAGTATGAAGGCTATATCCATTTAAAAACAGTTCCTTTCAGCCGAGATTAATCAAGCTTTAACACGGCGGTGAAGGCCTCACTCGGAACCTCTACACTGCCCAGCTGGCGCATCTTCTTTTTACCCTCTTTCTGCTTCTCAAGTAGCTTCTTTTTACGGGTGATATCACCACCGTAACATTTTGCAAGCACGTCTTTTCGCATGGCGCTTACCGTTTCACGTGCGATGATTTTTCCGCCGATTGCTGCCTGAATAGGCACCTCGAACATCTGGCGGGGTATACTTTCTTTAAGTTTTTCGGCGATTTTGCGGCCACGCTCATATGCCTTGTCGGCATGAACTATCAGGGAAAATGCGTCCACAATCTCGCTGTTGAGCATTATGTCAAGGCGGCAAAGCTTTGATTTTTCGTATCCGCAAAGCTCGTATTCATAGCTCGCATAGCCACGGCTACGGCTTTTTATGGTGTCGAAAAAGTCGTAAACAATCTCGCCGAGAGGTAATAGATAGTGAAGGTCTACACGGGTGGGGTCGATATATTTCATGTCCTTAAACACTCCGCGGCGATCCTGACACAGATCCATCAGTGCGCCCACATAGTCGGTAGGTGTGTAGACATGTGCATTTACAAAGGGCTCTTCGCTGGAGGCGATTTTGGTCACCTCGGGGTAGTTTGTGGGGTTGTCTATCATCATTACCGTGCCGTCGGTAAGGGTGAGTTTGTACTCAACCGAGGGTGCGGTGGTGACTAAATCCATCATAAACTCACGCTCTAAACGCTCGATTACAACCTCGAGATGTAGCAGTCCCAAAAATCCGCATCTAAAGCCAAAGCCGAGAGCAACCGAGGTTTCAGGCACAAAGGAGAGGGAGGCATCGTTTAGTAAAAGACGGTCAAGAGCCTCACGAAGGTCGTTATACTTGCTTCCGTCGGAGGGGTAAATACCGCAGTATACCATCGGCACTACGGGTCGGTAGCCGGGCAGTGGCGTTTCGGCGGAGTTCTCGGCAAGCATTACCGTGTCGCCCACACGGGTGTCACGAACATTTTTGATGGAGGCACAAAGGTATCCCACCTGTCCGGCGTGTAGTTTGCCGGTCGGGGTCATGGATATCGCTCCGTTGTGTCCCAGCTCGGTTACAATATACTCGGTGCCGGAGCGGAACATTTTTATGGAGTCACCCACCGAAACACTGCCGTCCACAACACGAATATAAACAATAACGCCTTTATAGCTGTCATAAACGCTGTCGAAAATTAGTGCCCTAAAGGGTGCGTTGATATCGCCGGAGGGTGGCGGAACATCCCGAACAACCGCCTCTAAAACATCCTCAATTCCAACCCCGAGTTTTGCCGAAACCCTTGGGGCTTCGAGACAGGGGATTCCGATAATCTCCTCCACCTCATGTGCAACCCTCTCCGGGTCGGCGCTGGGTAGGTCGATTTTATTTATTATAGGCACGATTTCAAGACCGCTCTCCACCGCAAGGTAGGTGTTGGCAAGTGTTTGAGCCTCGACACCCTGTGAGGAGTCTACAACTAAAATTGCACCCTCGCAGGCGGCAAGGCTACGGCTGACCTCGTAGTTAAAGTCTACATGTCCCGGCGTGTCTATGAGGTTAAGCTCATACATCTCACCGTCGGACGCTTTATAGTCGACCGTGACGGCACGAGCCTTGATGGTAATACCACGCTCCCTCTCTATGTCCATGTTGTCCAGCAGCTGGTTTTCCATCAACCGCTGCTCCACCGCACTGGTTTTTTCCAAAATACGGTCGGCAAGCGTGGATTTTCCGTGGTCAATATGGGCTATTATGCTAAAATTACGTATATGCTTTTGTGTTTCCATTTTATAGTTGTTCCTAAAATACAGTCATACTATTTTACCACAAAAGTGACAATAACGCAACAAATGTTTTAAGTGAATTTTATTGAGGTTGTGTAGGAGTACAATAGATATTGGACAGGAAGAAAAAATAAAAGGAGAAAAAGC
>CAYJKY010000053.1:0-17779 GCA_964370825.1 uncultured Oscillospiraceae bacterium | reverse complement strand
CGCTTCTTCGCTCTTTGGCACGGAATGTTTCGACACTTGCCACAATCAAAACCCTGCACGATGACATTGCAGAGGGTGATGCTGGGGATAGTCTGTCAGAAAAAAGTATCAGCCAGTATTTATCTGCTTTAGATAGAATTTTCGTAACCGACAATGTGCCGGCATGGAATCCAGCGCTTCGCTCGAAATCTGCAATACGGACTTCACCCAAAAGGCAGTTTGTAGACCCGTCGATCGCCACAGCAGTTATGAGATTAACACCCGAGAGGCTTCTTGATGATTTCAATTATTTTGGATTTCTATTTGAATCCTTATGTACAAGGGATTTGAAAGTGTATGCAGATGCCATCGATGGGCAAATATTTCACTACAGAGATTCGAGCGGACTTGAATGCGACTCCGTTATTGCTTTACATGACGGTCATTGGGCTGCTGTCGAAGTCAAGCTCGGCTCAAAACAGATTGATGAAGCGGCTGAGCATTTGCTCAAATTGAGAGATAAAATTAACACCGATAAAATGAAAGAACCATCTTTTCTGATGATTCTGACAGGTGGAGAGTTAGCCTACCAAAGAAATGACGGCGTCTTTGTAATTCCTTTGGGATGTTTGAAAGACTAATGTTATCGTTCAGCAGGAGACTATGCGTATCGTCCTGTGGTAAGATCGTCTATGATACTACCATGATACTAAAAACTTGACTTCCTGCAAAAACAGGGTATAATAAAGGTAAAAGAGCAAGGGAAACATCACAAAAACGATACAAAAGTATCTAAAATTGAATAAAACTTAGCGAGTGGGAATGACATTTTGAAGCGGGGAAACCCAGTAACCATGCGGGTCCCGGCGGTTTTCACACCGCCTTTGGCAACAAAATGGCAACATAAATTATAAAAGATAAAAACAGCTAACTGATTTTTTGGGAATCGGTTAGCTGTTTTTTTGTTTGCATGAAAGTCGATAAATCAATTCTAGTTTTTTTACAACCGCAATTTTCATAGGCAATATTGAGTTAATCAGGTTTAATGTCCTCGCTGAATGCTTCAATCAGCATATCACTCAAAGCCTTTGAAGGGGTAACTTTATGCCACTGCCCAGAGGTATCAAGTTTAGGATACGCATATAATGTACTTCAAGGTGTTCTGTATTGTGGTCATTGTGGTTCTAAACTTTATTCAAATAGGCAAATAGTACGAGATGAAAACAAAATTTACTACTACTATACCTGCTGGAAAAAGCAATTCAAGTTTCAACACAAAGATCCGTGTAATGACTTTAAAAGAGTTCATCAAGATAAAATCATCGCCACAGTTAAGTCGATATTGATAGAGCATGTGAAACAGGCATTAACTACATCCGAAAAATTATTAGAGTATTTTAAAAGCAAAGAATTTGTTGCTGTATCTCAAACAAGAAAAGGTATTCTAAATGGATACAACGATGGCATTATTCAAAAGAATGCACAAAAAAAGAAGTTGCTTGAAAATTATTTGTGTGGCAATCTAAATGAGAGTGATTATCTGCATTTCAGCCAAATTTATGATAATGACATTGCGGGTTTTCAGCAAGAGATAGATAGTATCTATCTTACAAATAAAGAAGATGAAAACTTAGCTCAAAAGCCAAATTGGATAAAACTATTTGAAAGCTTTTTAGAAACAGAAGAATTGACAAATGATATAGTTAAACTTTTAATTGAGAAAGTTATTATTTACAATCCAAAGCAAATAGAGATAGTGTTTAGATACAAAGATGAATATAGTAAACTACTTTCTAAATCAATAGAATATGAGGTGATGATAAATGGACAAATATAAAATAGGCATTTATTTAAGACTTTCTATGAAGGATCGTGGTTACATAGATGAAAGCAATAGCATTAAAACTCAATATGCAATGATAAATGACTATATAGATAGCAAAAGTGAATTTCAGCACTCATCTCGAACGATATATTGTGACGATGGCTTTACAGGAACTAATTTCAACAGACCAAAAGTTGCTAAAATGCTTGATGATGCTAAAAATGGAAAAATAAATTGTGTTATCGTAAAAGATATTTCACGCTTCGGTAGAAACTATATTGAGGTTGGTAACTATTTAGAAAAAATCTTTCCTTTTTTAAATGTAAGATTTATTGCAATATCTGATGAATATGATAGCATTAACACTAATGATGTCGGAAGTTTAATGCCTGCTTTCAAAAGTGTTTTTGCTGATATTTATTCAAAAGAACTATCAATTAAAATCAAAAGCGCAATGACAAGATATGCTCATGAGGGTCAATATATGTCAGGAAGCACGCCGTATGGATACAGAAAAGAAAAAAACAATAGAAGAAAAATAGTAGTTGATGATAATGTGTCCGAAGTAATTAAGTGGATTTTCAACGAAGCTTTAAATGGTAAAAATACAACTGAAATTGCTCAATGTTTAAATGCAATGAACATTGTTGCACCTAAAGTATATAAAAATCAAATTACACCAAATGCAAAAAAAATAGATAGAAATACTATTTGGACATCATCATCAGTTTACTGTATACTTAAAAATCAAACATATACTGGTGATTACATCTTTAACAAAAGCTACAGACAGACAGTAGGAACAAACTCACCTACATTTACTGATAGAAAAGATTGGGTGATTATAGAAAATAATCATGAAGCTATAATTGATAAAGAAACTTTTTATGCAGTAAATATGAAATATTCGAATAAAAACAAAAAATCAAGAACGCATAAACATAAATCAACATCGACATTAAATATTAGATGTGGTCATTGTAATCGTAAATTGATTAAAACTAAAAGTGAACTTCCACAATATTATTGCCCATCAAGCAAGTTTATTGAAGAAACTGAGTGCAATAGTATCAAAGCTACAAAAGATAAGTTAGATAAAATTATTATTTCTTCTTGCCAAATCTATTTAAAATCAATGATAGATACTAAAGCTATTCTTGAAGCTGAACCACTTAATGCCAAAATTAAACTGTTAAAATCAAATTATGATAAACAACATAAAGATAGTTTGAAATGGTCTAAGCGACTGCAAGATTTATTAAATGATAACTTTGATGGAAAAATTTCAGATGAAAGTTTTAAATCTCAAAGCGCACTGATTGAAAGTCAGAGGGCATCTATAGAAAACGAAATGAATTTTTTAAATGAAAAGATAAATAACTTGATAAACAAGGAAACGGCAGATGCTGCTTTTCTAACTTTCTTTTCGCAATTCGATAATATTTCGAAAATATCAGAAGAAATAATGCTAAAATTAATTGATGAAGTTATTGTATTAAACTCAACCAATATCCAAATCAAGTGGGCATATAAAGATCCATTTGGCGCATAATCAAAACCCGATAAATCATCATAAGTATGGTGATTTATCGGGTTTTCTTATTTGTTCCAAATATTTTTTGTTTTAGCTTGACATCATCGTAGCAAAATGATAACAATTATAATATCAAAGTATTATAATAATCAGCACGTAAACTTTTAATCACAAGCTTTAAAATTGTAAATAGGATTTATCTGCTTTATTTCAGCGGTATCTAGATTAGCGACTCCATTGTGGGTTACAGAAGTTGGCTGATTTTTTCGTGATACAACACAATTTATGATAGGGCTTTAGTGTTTCAGTAACTTTGAGATCATGTTAAGGATGTTAACATTTAAATGTATCGGTTGATATTTAAAATTAAGTTTAGTCAGCATCACGAACTAATCTTACCATGTTAAATACACGTTGTTCATCGCCTTGTGGAGCATTTGAGTCAGAAACAGGATAATCCTCTGCACTTCCTGTTTTTGGGTCGCTTTTTTGAGAACCTGCACCATGTGCATCAACTGTTTCTCCATCCATTTCACCAAGGGCATTACCGAAAACCATATAAGAAGCTGCACCATATTCAGTTGAAGATGCACTTAAATCATCGTGAGTCGTTCCAGACCAATAGTATGCATAGTCATCTTCACCTACATAGTTTGTAATGGGTGTGCAGTAAAACAAACTATCAATAGCAGCGGTTCCGGTAACAGCAAGCGATTGCTCATAGTCAACTAAACTTTGAAGTTCTTTAATATCCGGCAATCTCCAATCAGAGTAACCTAAGAAATTTTCATCGTTTTTTTCTTGTACCCAAGCTAATGCATCTTCCCAAGTCATTGCACCACCGCCATTTTCATCAGTATATCCTTCATAATAACCTGAGTCATATTGTGACCACATTAGCGAAGTCGCCTCATCTGTAATTGTATTATCACTGTTATCTACAAATAGGTTTTCACCATAACTTGTATTTCCACGAACAAGGTAGCAGTAGAAATCTTTATCAATTTCATAGCCTTTTATACGTCCGTCAGCGAAGTTATATCCAAATACGGTTGTATTTCCACTTAAAGTAGTTGAACCATAAATTGTAGAAGTTAAGATTTGTGAATCTATGAACCTTGATTCACCGGCAGCGTCACCATATTCGAAAACGAAGTAATTTGTGTCAATATATGGTGTGGATGTAGATGAGCTGGTTCCTGTGCTCCCTGAAAAGTCAACTAAAGAATAAAGTTCTTTCATTGTTGGAATTCTCCAGTCAGAGTAACCTAAGTAATTGCTTTTGTTTAATTCTTCAAGTAGTTCAACTGCCTCAGGCCATGTTACTTTTTCTCCCGGATCTTGTGTCCACATAAGTCCGGTTACATTATCAGAAACAGTACCATCACCATTGTCTGTGTAGCTTGGAGCGTTGCCTACAAATTGTGCGTCTTGACCGTAGAAGGCATCCCCTTCAGAAGGCTCATCAATAATAGCATCGTTTGAGAAAAATGTAGTCTGATTTGTATCAACAATAGGATATCCATCAACGGCTGCTTCATATCCAACAGCTGCTACAAGGTCAGCTTCTATTGCCTCAGCTTCTTCAACTGTGAAAGTGCTCGTCACAGCTTGTGAATCACCCGGAGGCGGTCCGGATCCTTCTGCATCTCCGCCCGGAGGCGGTCCGCTTGGTTCTTCTCCTTCTGTGATATTGTTATCAGTTGTCTGATTTTCATTTGTTAGATTTGAGTCGCTGGTAGAAATTTCACTGTCTTCATTTTGACACGCTGCAAGGCTTGCACATATAACTAACACTAATGAGAGCGTAATGATTTTTTTCATAAAATAATCCTCCGATTTAGTTGTTGTAGCTTCTGCTATGCTTTAGAGTATATCTTATAAACCTTAAACTTACTTTAATTTTATAATAGCTTATTACTTTTCTCTTATCATTTTCAATATATCATATTATTTAATTTACAACTACTTGCTTTCGTTGCCTAGTTAAATCTCACCTTCACCTTCGAAATAGAACAGGGTGAGATATCACAAATGTTATGTTGACAATGTTTGGTCAAACTGGTAGACTTAATTTAATGTAATAGGTGGCGGGTATCGAACGGTTTTTTGTCGGGGTATCCGCCACAACTAGTAAGGAGATAGTGCATGCGACAAGTATATAACATGAATTTTGACTGGCAATTTCATGACGGAGACATAAAAAGCCCCAATTTCAAGTCGGTTCACGACCATTTTGAAAACCCGTCTTTTATGAAAGCGCTTAACAACGGGATTGCAAGAGTCGGATATAACCTACATGAGTGGAAAACGGTGCAGATACCACATGATTTGCGCCACGACAGATGTGTTTACGACCCCGAAATACCGGGACCGCAGGGCTTTCTCTCGACCGGTATAGGCTGGTATCGAAAGGAGTTTTTTGTCGATGTCGAGCATGACGGCAAAAGCATAGTAATTGAGTTTGACGGTGTATTTCGGGACAGTGAGGTCTATGTCAACGGTGCGTTTGTAGGAAGACACCTCAGCGGTTACACCGGATTTAGCTACGATGTGTCGGACTTCATTAACTATGGTGAGAATAACGCCGTTGCCGTAAAAGCCGACGGGACTATTTTTGAGGGTTGGTGGTATGAAGCCGTAGGTATATATCGTGATGTTAGACTTATCATATCCGATACATTAAAGATAAAGCAAAACGGTGTTTTCATAAACTCGACTACCGACATGAAATCGGCTGAGCTTGCAATTAGTGTCGAACTTGAAAATGAATCTACCGTATCAGGAACAATAACCGTTAAAGTGGAAATTTGCGATCCGCACGGTATGACCGTTAAAAATATTACTCGTGATTTTGATATCGGTGAATACAGCGATACGACCGTGGCACTTGACTGCATGCTTGACGATGTAGCACTATGGGATATCGACAACACCAATCAATACATCGCCAACCTCTCGGTGCTGTGCGGGGAAAAGGTGATTGACGTTGTTGAACAAAAATTCGGCGTTCGCCACATAGAATATTCACCCGATAAAGGCGTTATTCTTAACGGCAGGCAGATAAAAATCAAGGGTGTTTGCGTTCACGATGATTTTGCAGGTGTCGGAGGTGCAATGTCACGATCGGTCATCCGCCACAAAATCTTTTTGCTAAAACAGTGGGGGTGCAACGGTTACCGCTCCTCACACAACCCACCCTCCCCCTATATATTGGAGGCTTGCGATGATTTTGGTTTGCTTGTAATGGACGAGGTCCGCATGATGAGCTCCTCAAAAGAGCACCTCGAGCAGATGACCGATTTAATAAAACGCGACAGAAACCACCCGAGCGTATTTTTGTGGTCGATAGGTAACGAGGAGATGGCGGTACACGGCACAAAACCCGGTGTTAAAATAGTTAATCATATGTTGCGGGTTGCACATAAACTGGACTCCACCAGGCCGTGTATATATGCGAACAACTGCGACTGGAAAGAACTCACAGATTATCATGAGGAAAACGGTCTGCATATGGATGTGTTCGGTTTTAACTATAACTGCCAGCGGAACTTCCATTACTATGAATATATCCACAACAAATATCCGGATAGATTTATGATAGGCGCAGAAAATGCCTCGACCTTGACTACAAGGGGGCAATATTTTCCGCGACCCGAGGAAGTCGGCAGGGATAAATTTAGCGAACGTTCATTGAACTATATGATATGGAGCAATCCGAAACGCGAATATAACGTCAGTGCATACAGTGAAAGCTACCCGACCTGGGGTTCTTCTCCGCTCGAAACCATGGAGGCAACCGACCCCGATTATGTAGCCGGATATTTTATCTGGACAGGCTTTGACTATCGTGGTGAGATAACCCCCATGGCATGGCCGAGCGTTGTGTCACGCTTCGGTGTAATAGACTTGTGTGGATTTATGAAGGATGCCGGTCATCATTACCGTGTAAAATGGGCGGGCGAACCCTGTGTTCATCTGTATCCGCACTGGACGTTTAATGACGATATAGGCGAGGTGCAGGTTGAGGTGGTTGCGAATACGGAGGAAATCGAGCTGTTCGTGAACGGCGTCTCACAGGGGCGCACCGAGACACCACACCGTGATGTTGTTAAATATTTTATACCGTATGTCAAGGGCGAGATAACCGCAATAGGCTATAACGGTGGTAAAGAGGTTACAAAAATGACCAACAAAACAGCAGGCGAGCCATACGAAATACGACTTGAGGTAGTACAACCGCGTGAATATATTGCAAATGGCGAGGATAATATATTTGTAAAGGTAGATGTGTTGGATAAAGACGGCACGCACTGCCCCAACGCCGATAACGAGATTAATTTTGCAGTGAGTGGTGAAGGTGAGTTTTTGGGCTGCGGTAACGGTGATCCCATGTCTATGGAAAACGACATGGAACCACACCGTAAACTGTTTAACGGACTTGCACTTGCAATACTTAGGACAAAGCGCAAAACAGGGGTAATAACGTTAACTGTCAGTGGTGAGGGGTTGAAGTCTGCAACCGCAGAATTTGACGTAACTATTCCTTTTGCCGACAAACTTGTAGCAAGTCCGGTGGAAAACGAGTTCGAAAAAGATCGGGGGAAAGACGATTCCGACAACGCATTTTAATAAAAACCGACAGCGTATTTAAAGGGAAGTGATAGATATGATTAGAACATACAATTTTAACCACGGATGGCGATTTCATGAAGGGGATGTTAACAAGAAAAACTATGACGTTGTCGGTTCCGGTGCGTATGATGAACCGCAATGGCTAAAGGCGGGTAATAACGGAGTAGCGATAAAGAATCTTGATGACAGTGACTGGATACCGGTGAAAATACCGCATGATTTCGTTATTGAACGTTGTGAGTTTACCCCAGATGTCTCGCCGAATGTCGGTTCACTGAGAAAGAATATTTCATGGTATCGTAAAACTTTCAAACTTCCTACCGAGATTAAAGATAAACGCATTTTCATTAAGTTTGACGCTGTTTTTCGAGACAGTCAGGTGTGGTGTAACGGGCATTTTATGGGAAGGCATCTCGGCGGTTACATGGGCTTTTGCTACGAACTTACCGAGGTGCTGGACAAAAACGGCACGAACACTGTTGCCGTCTGTGCCGATGCGAGAGCTTCTGAGGGCTGGTGGTATGAGGGCGGCGGTATCTACCGAGATGTGCACCTAATCGCAACCCCGAGCATCAGAGTGTCCGACAACGGTGTTTTTGTTAAACCATATAATATCAATCTTGCAGACAGAAGTTGCGATCTCGATATAGAGGTTGAGGTCGACAGCAATAGATTTGATGATGTTACCGCCGAATATGATATTAAAATTAGCGACAAAAACGGCGCTGAGGTTGCAAGGTGTGCCGGAAATGTATTTGTATCGGCATTATCATCTGCAACCGAAAAATGCACCGTTAAGCTAAGCAAAGTGCAGCTTTGGGATGTAAAGGAACCAAATTTGTACAGCGCACAGGTCGCCGTCACCTCAGAAGGTAATGAGGATGTCGTGACCGAGAAATTCGGCGTAAGAAAAATAGAATATTCCCCCGATAAAGGTATGCTTCTCAACGGTAACGAAATATTTATGAAAGGTGTTTGCGGACATGATGATTTTGCGGGAGTAGGTGTTGCGCTCAACTATTCCCTCATGAAATATAAGGTGGAAAGTCTTATCGAAATGGGATGCAATGCATATCGCTGTGCCCATAATCCCCCTTCGCCGCTTTTTCTGGATATATGTGATGAGTTCGGATTTCTTGTTATTGATGAGACACGGCTGCCCGGAACATCAAGAGAGATGATGGAGGACTACATAAATCTTATAAAAAGAGACCGCAACCACCCGAGCGTTGTTTTCTTTTCGATGGGTAACGAGGAGATGAACATTCAGCACAACCGAATAGGCACAAATATATTTTCAAAAATGCAGGCCATTGGCAAAAAATACGATGATTCACGTGATTATCTGTATGCGATAAATGCAAATATTAACAAAAACGTAGATTTTATCGAGGCTGACGGTTTGCATCTACCGGTTCATGGGGTTAATTATATAACCAATAGATATGATCCCTGCATGACTTGGCTGAACGAAAGACACCCCACATGCTGTTTTATAAGCACCGAGAGCACCGGCATAGCCTCGGTTCGCGGTTACAAAATGGACAGCTTGACAAGACCGCCACTCTCTGAAGACGGCATAGAGAAAGGGGTGTGGGCGAATAAAGCAAACGAGGGATTACTAACCTGCTATGGTGATTTTACACCTGTGTGGAGCTTCAATCCGGAGCTTTCAATCAAGGAACATTTCGAGAAAAACTATATGCTCGGTGCATTTTTGTGGACAGGAATGGATTATCGAGGTGAGGTTTTTCCATACCAATATCCCCAGGTGGTTTCAAGCTATGGGATTATCGACTATTGCGGATTTTTCAAGGATTGGGCATATTATGTAAAGGCTTGGTGGTGCGATGAAGATGTTTTGCATATTTTCCCAAGCTGGAATCTACCTGAGCAAGAGGGGACAGAAATATCGGTATGGGCGTTTGGCAACTGTGAGGAGGTTGAGCTCGTGCTAAACGGAAGATCACTTGGTAAAAAACCGTTGGATAAGTTTTGCCATCTCGAGTGGAAGGTGCCGTATGAAAAGGGGACTATTGAGGCTTACGGTTACAGTAATGGAGAGAAAGTCCTCCACGAAAAATCAGTCACCTCTGGCATAGAATATGAATTGAGACTAACGACACAAAAGAAAACATTGTTGGCAGATTGTGACGACAGTGCTGTTGTAACGGTGGAGGTATGCGACAAAAACGGTAATATTGTCAGCGACTCGGAAATAGAGGTGGAATTTGCTGTTTCCGGTGCAGGAACCATCAAAGGGGTGGGTAACGGAAATCCGTTAAGTCACGAACATGACAAGGCGTCCAAAAGAAAACTTTATGCCGGCAAGGCGATAGTGATAGTTGAAGGTGTTTTCGAAAGCGGTGAAATAATATTGACCGCCTCCTCAAAAGATGTGATATCGGCAACTATGACAATTATTTGTGAGCCCTCTGATAATTCACGCTGCATTTTAGACACAATGGACATTGATTACGGTGCTTTCCGTGTGAAAGTAGTAGATATTTAATTAATGGTGTGGCACAATAAATTAAATAAACAAGAGGCAAAGGATGTTTTATCTACTCCCGAAATATAGAAAGCGTTGCCGATTAACCGCCAACACGGGGGCGATAACCTTTGCACGCTTGTTAGTATGCGGTTGCTATTTTAACAACGCCGTCTGGCTTAGCCCATTTAACTTTGTGCAAAGTTACATATAAAAAACATTTTTAGTGTTGACTTTTTCGACAAAAAGTGATACAATAATTCACAACATATAGTGACTTGCGCCAAGGGGGCGATTCCGCAATTTTAGTCAGTGTGTTTATAATTTACAATAATTATAGCCAAAAACAATTGCAATAGAGGCACTAACGATGAAGATGAAAAAGCTGTTGATTACTTTAATTGTAACTAGTATGGTAATAGTGATGTTACCTTTTGTGACGGTATTTGCCACCGAAGATAGCAGTACGGTTTTAAGTGAGGATGAAAACACAAATGTTGATGTAGCCCCTTTTGACTTTAGTAAGCCAATAAGAGTGGGGTATTACTCTACATTTAATGATATGGTTGTTGACATTAATAGCTTAAACAACAAAGGTTACGGCTATGAAGTGTTTGAAAAAATCTCTGAGCTTAGTGGTTTGACTTTTGAATTTGTGCCCATTGCCGACAGCATGATTGAAGCGGTAGAAAGTGGTTACGTCGATGTCGGTGGCTTTAATACTCGAAATGATGAAAGACGAGAAAAGGTACTTTATTCCGAAAATCCTTACACCAAAACATACATTGCTCTTATGTCAGAAGATATGAGTATTACATATGCGGATGTTAACGCTGTTAACGGAAAAACCGTAGCTGTGTATGATGAAAACATCGGTGTCGAAAATCTTGATATTTTTTGTGAACGCAATAATATTTCTGTTGAATACATCTATGGTGAAACAGAAACATACATGGCACAGGAGGCAGATTTATTTATAACCTACTCCGAAGACCCAAACTCATATGATTTGAATAACATATTAAATCTTGGTGTTTACAATCTATACTTAATTTCAAGTTTTGAAAATGCTGAGTTGATGGAGGTTATAGATGCCCATTATTTGGATGTTATCCACACAGAGGGTAACTTTTTCATGGAACTTGAGGGAAAATATCTCTCGGATAATATTGAAATAGCCCACCGTGGGCTTACGCAAGGAGAAATTGAAACACTACGGCAAAGACCACTCGAGGTCGGTTACGTAACAGGTTTTTCACCGATTTCTTATACAAATGAGCAAGGCGAGGCTGACGGCGCCATGGTGGATATATTAAATGGGTTTGCCGAACTTTATGATTTTGAAGTAAATTACCACCCATACAGCCTTGAAGATGAAGAGGGAACACACGAAAAATTTGATATTTTGCTGACCTTATACGGTGAAGGCGAAAGTGTGTATGAGCATTATACTCCAACTGAAACATTTCATGAAATCCCGATGTATTCAATAACAAATAATGATCGATTAGACACTACTGCACTTCATGAAATAGTAGGACAATCGCCTAAAATAGGTTCACTCCCATACCAGACTATTGATTTTAATGCATTTCTCACAGTTAATACGGAAGTTGAGTTTGTTTTCTACAACAACTGGCATGAGTTGCTTGATGATTTAGCAGCAGGGAACTTAGATATGATCTTTTGCACCGAGAGTGCAGTTACATATACCGAAATATACTTTGATGATGTAAATACCTCTACAATACACACAGACACCGTAGCTCCAATGAAGTTTTTTATAAACTACAATATTGCTGATGAATACATTCCGATATTCAATGTTATGACCGACCGCATTTCAGAGCAAGAGTACACCGCAATAATTGAAACCAATTCCAATAAAGCTTTACCTGACCTAGAACCCGGTTTTTTGGAATTTGCCATGGAAAATTGGTATTATTTTGCATTAAGCCTTTTCATCATCGTTGCAGGGTTTATAGCATTATACTATAAGGGGCAGATCGAGAAAAAGGAGGCCCTGCTCAAATCATATAACACCGACCCAATGACCGGACTGATGACACTAAACAAGTTTAGAGTGACTACAGAAGAGCTTATCGAAAAGGCAAGACCGGGTGAATATGAGCTGATATCATTCGACATTGATATGTTTAAAACCATTAACACACACTTTAGCACTGATAGAGGTACAACAATTATAATAGCAATAGCGAATGCACTAAAGAAAGCCTTTGAGGGAACAGATGCTGTTGTAAGCAGAAGAACTGCAGACCAGTTTTTAATATTCCGACGTGTTGACGAGGGCGGTGTGATACGTCAAATATACAACACCGATATTTTACCCGCAATAGAGGATAACATAAATGAGAAGTATAAAGTATCCCTCTCGTTCGGAAATGTGATTGTTGACGATATTAAGGCAAAAGTGACGGCACTTATGGGACAGGCTGACAATGCAAGATTGGAGGGTAAGTCTAGGCACAAAACGACATTTGTCACCTTTGATGATAAAATGCGTAAGCAGTACGAAAACAAAATTAACATTACTTTCAGGATGGAACAGGCCCTCAAAGACAATGAGTTTACCGTTGAGTATCAGCCGAAAATTGACTTTAAAACATTAAAACTTGGCGGTGCTGAAGCACTTGTTCGTTGGACTCCAAAGCTCGGAGAAAAAATATATCCCGATGAGTTTATTCCTGTCTTTGAGGAAAACGGGTTTATCTCACATTTGGATTTGTTTGTGCTGAAAGAAGTTTGCAAGTGCATAAAGGAAAACTGTTATAAGATGGAGATACCACGTATTTCGGTAAACCTATCGGCACATACGGTGCTTTCCGATTATATTGTAAGCCGTGTAGCTGATACACTTGCCACCTATGAAGTGGATGCGGGTATGATAGAGCTTGAGCTGACCGAGAGTGCAGTGGAAGCCAACACCGAGGTATTCCTTTCAACAGTTAAGAGGTTTAAGGAACTTGGATTTTCAATTTCGATTGATGACTTTGGAGCCGGTGTTTCCTCATTGAACAGGCTTTCGGCAGTAGAAGCGGATATACTCAAACTCGACAAAGCGTTTTTTGACCTAAAAGATCAAGGCGGTAACAGCACTATAGTTGTTAAAGATGTCATTAATATGGCAAAACACCTTAATATGAAAGTTGTAGCCGAGGGTGTTGAGACTGCTGCCCAAGCACTGTGGTTACAAGGCGTAGGATGTGACTATGCACAAGGATACTATTTTGCAAAACCTATGAGTGTAGAAGATTTTAAGGCGCTACTTGAAGAGAAAAAGCAGTACAGTATTAGTTTAATATAACCTCGTAAGGGCAAGATTTTTAGGGTTAATACCTTAAAATCCTTGCTCTTTGTTTTCCTATAAAAACTGATTATTACCGATTTATATGGTGTTGCAATTTTAATATCAGACTTAAACTAACAAAAAGGAGATTTAAAATAGCGAGTAAAGTTTACGGTTTTAGTAAAATAGCGGCTTTATTTTTAGAAATATAGCTGTTCACAAACATTATTTAAACAGAATTTTAACAAAATGATGGTAAAATATTATATAATGGAAACAGACCTCACAGCAATCTCGGAGGCAGACCTGCGACACCCGCGGATAATTACTTCTTTTACAGCTTGAAAGTTTCTACTGTAGATTTTCTAAACTGTAATGGTTTGCTAAATTTTAGCGCCCTTGACATCTGATGATATTATTACTAAACGGCAATTAGGTTATGAATGAAAAATGTGAATTTAATCGATTCTGTTAATATAAATTTCCATTGTAGATAGGAACGTTTACTTTAACCGAGGAAAATAAATGTATATTCTATACTTGTTTGCGCTTGATATCGCAGCTATTTCTTCGTCCCAAAAAAACATTAGTAAAAATTTTTAAAAAAGTACTTGATAATTTTTTCACAATGTAGTATTATAAGCATACGGAAAGTTTGATATTTTTTTCACAAACATAATTTGCGTTGTTTTTTCAGCTTAAGTTAGTTGATAATAAAATATAAGAAAAAAATTAAGGAGTTACAATGAGAAGAAAAATCACTATTATTGGAGCAGGCAGCGTGGGATCGACGATTGCATACAATTTGTCCAACACGGATATCGCCTCAGAGATTGTTTTGCTCGATATCAACAAGGACAAAGTAACAGGCGAAGTTCTCGATATTGCACAAGGCACTTGTTTCCGTGATCCCATATCTATTATAGCCGGAGAATATGAAGATGCTGCGGGTTCTGATATAGTAATCATCACATCAGGAGTTGCTCGCAAACCCGGACAAACAAGAATAGAGCTAACAAAGACAAACGTTGATATTCTAAAGCAGATTACCCCCAATATCGTAAAATATGCTCCTAATGCTAAATACATAATCGTAAGTAACCCGGTAGATATTATGACTTATGTCTTTACCAAAATTTCGGGAATACCTGAGAAACAGATTATAGGTTCGGGCACAATACTTGACACTGCCAGACTTCGCCATGGTTTATCGGAGAGATTAAATGTGGCACAAAAGAACATTCACGCATATGTCTACGGAGAACATGGTGACACCTCCTTTATACCATGGTCATGTGCAGATATCGGTAGTGCAAATATCGATGCTTACAGAGACATGATGGTAGAAGAGGGAAAAGATATTCCGCCTATAGATAAGGAAGAAATCTTAGCATACGTGCAAAAATCCGGTGGACAGATTATCGCAAACAAAGGTGCAACATACTATGCAGTTTCCTCCTCGGTTGTAAAGCTATGTAATATGTTGGCAGGCTCACAGGGCTCTATCTCTACAGTCTCCACTATGATGCATGGAGAATATGGTGTAGATGACGTGTGTCTTAGCATGTTGACCCTGGTAGGCCCTAATGGTATAGAGGGGAAAGTTCCTGTTAAATTAACGGAAGAAGAGATTGGTAAGCTCCGCAAGAGTGGTGATGCGCTAAAAGCCGTTATTAAAGAAATAGAATTAGATTAAGTTGTAATGTGCATACTGCAATATAACATATGACTGTTATTGCGAGATGTTTGGTAAATTTTGGAGGGACGCATGAGGTATAGTTACTACCCGGGATGCACGCTGAAATCGAAGGCAAAAGAATTAGATTCTTATGCACGAATATCAGCAAAAGCGCTTGGGTTTGAGTTAGAAGAAATTGAAAATTGGCAATGTTGTGGGGGAGTTTATCCCCTTGGTACGGATGAGATAGCCTCAAAATTATCTTCCGTTCGCGTGCTTAATGATGCAAAGGAAAAAGAACAGGAATTAGTGACACTATGTTCAGCCTGTCATCATGTGATGAAGCGCGTAAATGACGATATGAAGAATGTCGAGGATATCCGCACTCGTGCCAATAATTATATGGAGTTGGATGAAGCATACCAAGGGGAGACGCAGGTGTTGCATTTTCTTGAGGTGCTAAGAGATCGAATAGGTTTTGATGAGCTAAAGAAAAAGGTGGTAAACCCTTTAAAAGGAAGAAAGATTGGCGCCTATTACGGATGTCTTTTGCTCAGACCAAGCGAAATTCTTCAGTTTGATGATGCAGAAAATCCAACAATTATGGAAGAGTTTATTCGAGCTATCGGTGCCACACCCGTGGTATATCCATACAGGAACGAATGTTGCGGTGGATATATTTCTTTAAAAGAGCAAGGTTTGGCCGAAGATATGTGTGATAAAATAGTAGAGTCTGCAACAGGTTTTGGGGCAGAGACATTGATTACGGCATGTCCACTATGTCTGTATAATTTAAATAAGTCAAAGGGCGAAAAATGTCTCAGCGTTTCCTATATTACAGAACTTCTCGCAGAAGCTTTGGGAGTAAAAGAGGAGCTAGAAAACTAATGAGTCATGGCAATAATAACTCAAAAATCGTTAACGAAATCAGCGGCGCAAATCCACAAAAATGCATGAAGTGCGGAAAATGTTCTGCAACATGTCCCGTTTTTAACGAAATGGATATCAAACCACATCAATTTGTGACTTATGTGGTAAAGGGAGATATCGAAACGCTCGGAAATTGCGAATCTTTGTGGAAATGCTTATCGTGCTTTGCATGTATAGAACGATGTCCAAGGGATGTGAAACCCGGGAGATTGGTTGATGCAGCAAGGCAAATTGTTGTGAGACAAAACGGAGCAAATTATTTGAAACCGGAAGATATTCCGGAGCTATTAGATGATGATGTGCCACAACAGCTCTTAATGAGTGTGTTTAGAAGATACAGGAGGTAAATCTTGAAAATGATTTTCCAAACTTCCGAGAGAAAGGAATGGTTATAATAATGCAAAGAATAGGAGTGTTTGTATGTCATTGCGGAACTAATATTGCCTCTACTGTGGATGTGGTAAAAGTTACGGAAATGGTGAAATTCGAACCCAATGTTGTTCATGCGGAAGAATATCAGTATATGTGCTCGGAAGCAGGACAATTAAAGATTTTTGATGTCGCAAAGGAAATGAACCTGACGGGAATTGTAGTGTGCGCATGTTCACCTCGTATGCACGAAACAACCTTTAGAAAAGCGGCGGAAAAAGCCGGTATCAATCCTTATATGGTGGAAATTGCAAATATCCGTGAACATTGTTCCTGGATTCACAAAGATAAGGAGCAGGGCACAGAAAAAGCGTTGATTCTTGCAAGAGCTGCAATTGCAAAAGTGTGCTTGAATGTACCGTTACAAGCTGGCGAGAGTGCTGTTACAAAGCGTGCTCTTGTAATAGGAGGCGGAATTGCTGGAATTCAATCGGCTCTTGATATCGCAGAGGCAGGTTATAAGGTGGATATTGTTGAGAAAACCCCAAGTATCGGCGGAAGAATGTCACAGGTGGACAAGACGTTCCCGACACTTGACTGTTCGGCATGTATTTTAACACCGAAGATGGTGGATGCGGCTGCACATGAAAATATCACGATACACACCTATAGTGAGATTGAGGCGGTTGCAGGATTTGTAGGCGATTTCACTGTTGACATCAGAAAAAAAGCCAGATATGTAGACATGAAGAGCTGTACCGGATGCGGACTCTGTCAGGAAAAGTGTCCCTCAAAGAAAACTCCGAGCGAGTTTAACAAAGGGCTTGATAATCGTTCGGCAATCTACACACCTTTTGCACAGGCTATTCCCAACGTGCCGGTTATCGACACAAATGCATGTATCAAGTTTAAGACCGGAAAATGCGGACTATGTCAAAAGGTATGTCAGGCAGGCTCTGTAGACTTTGAGCAACAGGATGAAATTATTACAGAAAAATATGGTGCCATTGTAGTTGCTACGGGTTTTGACA
>CAYJKY010000052.1:0-17816 GCA_964370825.1 uncultured Oscillospiraceae bacterium | reverse complement strand
AACATTTAGAAGGCACTTTGTAGGCACTGTAACGGTCACTGACAATAGATGCTGGCTTACCTAAAGATTTAACATGATTAAAGAGTGCATGAGCCTGAGGAGAGTCACGGTGTGGTGATAAATGAAACCCTAACACAAAACGAGTCTCGCTGTCAATGATGAACCAAATGTAATGCTTCTTGCCGTTGATTTTAACCACAGTCTCATCAGCGTGCCATTCATCGGAGTTGAAATCCATAGTGGAGATTAGTTTCTTAGAAATGTTATCGAATAAAGGTGCGAACTTCTTGCACCAGTCAGCAATTGTGACATGAGAAACCTTGATGTTGTAAAGTTGATTTAAGATAAATGATATATTTCGAGTAGAACTTTTTCCGATAAAGAATTGGTATAGAACAGTGACAATGATAAAAGGTGGAAATCTCATTCGTTTGAGATCGGACTTTCCGAACAGGTTGGATACCGAGGGTGGCAGAGCAGCTGTCGCTTTAGGTGAATAAAACGAGTGATTACACTTTTTATCACAACAGCGAAAGTTTTGATAATCACGATAATCGTGATGTAAAAACGAAGCTTTTCCGCATAAAGGGCAGGGAGGATATTTTTTCATAACTGCTTTGGGTGGATTATCCGGTGCAAATTGGTGTTTGCACACATGGCATTGATACTTTTGAAAACCATTTTTATCCTTGCCATATTTAGAAAAGTTTTGATTATTGTTGCATTTAGGACATTTTACTGATATAATTTTCTGCATTGAGACACTTCCTTTTGTGATTTGTGGTTTGTAGCAGAAACATTTTATCACAAAATGGTTTGTGTCTCAATTTTCATTTAACTTAACAATACGAATTAATTATGACGGAGTAATTTAATGAAAGCAGGAATAATAACCTTTCACAGAGCTATAAACTATGGAGCGGCTCTTCAAGCCTATGCTCTGAAATCGAATTTTGAAAGAATCGTTCCGTGTGAGGTTGTGAATTATATTTCTGATATGGATTTGTTTGGGCTCAAAGTAGATAAAAGCTCCGGCAAAAAGTTGATTAAGACTTCTGTGAAGTATGTGATAAATAGGATTTTATATCGAAATCGTATTAAAAACTTTCGGATTTTTAACGAGGAAATGAAACACATAGGAGAAAAGACATTTAAACTTAACTCCGATGAAAAAATGATGGAAAATGAATATGATTTTTTTGTCGTCGGAAGTGATCAGGTCTTTTGTCCTATAATTATTTTCAGCGACTATAACTATCTGCTTAGCTTTGTATCTGATTGTAATAAAAAATATTCATATGCTGCAAGCTTTGGTGCACTTGATGTAGATATGATATCTAGTGAAATGATGGGATATTTGTCAGGTTTTAACTTTCTTTCAATCCGTGAAACACAGGACGCTTCAACCTTATCACAGATTTTGGACAAGCCGGTAGAGGCCCATGTCGATCCGGTTTTTTTGCACAGGAGAGATGTTTGGGAAAAATTAGCAATTGCCCCGAAACATGACAACTACATATTGATATATACAATGAGAAGCTCAAATGCTCTTATGGATTATGCGGTTAGGTTGTCGCAGGAAACAGGAGCTAAAATTGTGCATATACCGACCGGATTAAAGCGCCGTAAAAACATGTCCTACGAACAGGATGCAGGTCCGAGGGAATTTTTGGGTTTATTATTAAATGCACGATATGTACTTACAAATTCTTTTCATGCGACGGCATTTTCTTTGATTTTACATAAACAGGTCGCAATTGAGATGCATACCGAAAAAAATCATGCGAACCACAGGTTTGAAACATTAATTAATCTTTTTAATATATCGGATAGAGTGATGTCTAATGGTGTGTTTAATATAGACGCTGAAATTGATTTTCAGAGTATTGATAGTGTTATTGAATGTGAACGAAATCGGTCATTAGATTATCTGGAGAAAATATACAATACGGCAGCAGGGAAAACGAAACAAAAAACAGAGGGAAACAAAAATAGTGATACAGGTTTACAGTAAGAAGGAGCACTGCTACGGATGCACGGCATGTGAACATATTTGTCCGTGTAATGCGATATCCATGGAGCCGGATGAACAAGGGTTTTTGTATCCGGTTATTGATGGATTAAAATGTATTGACTGCAAAAAATGTGAAAAATATTGCGTATATACTAATGTAGTGAAAAAGAAGGAACAGCAAACAGCATATGCTGCAAGAAGGATGGATCTGAAAAAACGCATGGAAAGTCGATCGGGTGGAATTTTTGCATCGGTGTCGGAAAAATTTTTGCAACAGGGTTACAGTATATATGGCGCTGCATTTGATGAAAATCTTAAGGTGAAACATATTCGAATAGAGGATGAGAAGGGATTACAGCTGCTTAAAGGTTCGAAATACACGCAAAGTGATTTGAGCAACACCTTCGTCATGGTTCGTGATGATCTCCAAAAAGGACAGCCGGTGTTGTTTAGCGGAACTCCATGTCAGGTGGGTGGACTCTTGGGTTATCTCGATGCGACAAATGTTGATACTAAATTGTTAACTACTGCTGATGTTGTTTGTCACGGTGTTCCCAGCCCAATGTTTTACAGTGACTTTGTAAAGCTTTATGAGAAATTAAAGGGTGGGAAAATCATCAAATTCGATTTTAGACCTAAAAACAAAGATTGTTCTTGGCAAAGTCATCTGCAAGCATATTATCTTGAGGATAGTCCTTCTAAGCCGAATTATACTAATGTTTACACCAAGATTTTTTATGATCATTTTTGCCTTAGACCATCTTGTTTTAAATGCAACTATACAAGTTGTGAGCGTGTAGGGGATTTTACCTTGGCGGATTTTTGGGGTGTTGAGAAGGTGTTTCCTGATCTTTTCGACGGCACCGGTGTTTCTGGTATTGTCGTAAACTCACAAAAAGGGTCAGATGCCTTATCAAATCTTGTCGACATCGAAAAAAGAGAGTGTACCATTCCACAGATTGCTGAAAGACAACCAAGCATGAATGAAACACATAGCGCACCACCTTTATATCACGATTTTTGGAAGGATTATATTGAATTAGGATCTGCAAAAACTATAAGAAAATACGGTGGATACACACTTACAAATCGAATTGGAGCAAAGCTAAAACGAATGAGATCTAAATATCTGAAAAAATAATTATTTTATAGAGTCGTTAATTCATTCAATGTTATACCGAAGTGAAAAATATATTATGATAGGGAAGACATATGGAAATATTAATCTCAATAATAGTTCCGGTTTACAACTCAAAAAAAACTATCAAGCGTTGCATTGATAGCATATTGCAACAGGATATGTCACAGTACGAGTTAATTATAGTAGATGATGGTTCGACGGATGGGTCCGGCGAAATATGTGACTTATATTGCCATGATGACGCGAAGGTAAGGGTGTTCCACACTGAAAATAATGGGGTGTCCGCCGCACGCAACTATGGGATAGACAGGGCAAAAGGAAAGTATGTTTTGCTGGTGGATTCCGATGATTATGTAGAGAGTGATATCTGTAGTGTGCTTTTGTCCGAAATAGAAAGAAATGATGCCGAGCTTGTAATTGCCGGATATACCATAATCGGACAGGAATCTCATATGATAGAAAAAGATGTGTGTTACAATAGGTGGAAGGATTATCCCGAGGGCGTAATGACTCTTTATACTGCCAACCTAATTAATACTCCATTCTGCAAGCTTTTTATTCGTAGCAAGATGGGTAGGTTTATAGAGGAACTATCGCTTGGTGAGGACCTTTTGTTTACACTTCAATATCTTGAAAATATTGACAAGGTATGCTGTATAAACAGATCTGTATACTTTCTTGATCCGGTCGAAGGTTCTTTGAGCAGGAGGTATCGAGAGGATTACATGGAGAATTGTATCACGCTGTTTGTAACTCTTGTATCATTTTTTGATCGCTCTTTCTTAAACGGGTACGATAGAGAAACGTTAGATTCGACATTATCTACTATGTTTAGGCAATATACCGGTATCATTGTAAAGGAATATGGAATAAAAAGTCCTAAATCCGATATGAAGTTAAAAGAGTGGTTACAACACCCGCTCATAATAAAGTCGTTGTATTCAAAACCACTAAACATTAAATCAAAGGTGTTTAATTCCATTGCAAAAACAAATAACATTTTCTTTATAAAGTTTTTTGTGTATATATTCCACAAGATTAGAAAGGCGCACTTATGATATCCCATGATAAATCAGTTAGGAGGTTAATGATTTGAATGAACATAGAAAACACGCATATTTAATAATGGCCCACAATAAACCTGAGCATCTTAAGATACTTTTACAGTTGATTGATGACAAGCGTAACGATATATATATTCATTGGGACAAAAAGTCGCCTGAACTCGACAAGGATTGGCTACTTTCAAATATAAAAAACAGCAATGTATTTTTTACTCAGCGTATGTCGGTAACCTGGGCAGGTTATTCTCAGCTTGAATGCCAGATGATGTTGTGGGAGGACTCTCATTCAAAATCTGAATATGGTTACTATCATCTTTTGTCGGGAATTGATTTGCCTATAAAAACTCAGGATGAGATACATCAATTTTTCGTAGACAATGCAGGAACGGAATATGTTCATCTTGCAGAGCATGAAGAAGCTTTTGTGGATAGATTAAAGTATTATTATTTCTTTCAGGAGATATATGGTCGCAATCATCGAAGCATATATCCGGGTGGGCTTTTTGTTGCAGATATAATTCTGTTGTCATTGCAAAAACTTTTTAAGGTTAACAGGTTAAAAGATGAACCTTTTAGAATATATAAGGGTGCAAACTGGTGTAGTATAACTCACGAATTAGTCTCCTATATTTTATCTAACCGTGGCTGGATTGAAAAAAGATGTAAGCTCTCAAGGTATAGTGATGAGGTGGCTCTACAAACCTTGGTTTTTAATTCGCATTTTTCCGAGAAGGTATATACAAATTATAATGAAACTCCCGAAGATATGGGACTGCGTAAGATAGATTGGATACGTGGACAACCGTACACCTATACATTAGAAGACTTTGATATGTTGATGGATACAAACTGTTTGTTTGCAAGAAAATTTGATATTGAGGAATCGCCGGAGATTGTTAAAAAAATTGAAGCGACGATTTCTGAAAGACAAAAAGATAAATAAGATATTATTGTTAGAAAGGCATAAAATATGGAAAAAGAATACCAACCGCAACTAAGTATTGATTTAATCAGGTGTTTTCAGGTGTGGAAGCGAAACCTGTTCATCACTGTGTTAATATCGCTTTTAATGTTTTTTGTTGCAATGTTTATGACAAGCGGACCGGCTACCGATATATATCAAGCGTATTCCAGTGTTTACACTACAGCAGGCGGTGGCTATGACCTCCAAGAGGCATTTATTTCAAATGCCGCATTGGAGGAGTACTCTGATGTTATCACAAGCTTAAAGGTGCTAAATCATGCAGCGGATATGATTGGCGATGATCAGATAACCGGTGAATCGCTTAGCGGAAGTGTGGGTGTTTCCTCGCTTGAAGACTCCTCTGTTTTAAGAATTACCGTAACAAATGTTCAACCGAATATCGCAGTAGCTGCTGCAAATGCTGTGGCAACATCTTTTGTTACAGAAATTTCCGCCATTACCGGTCAAAACAATATTCATGTTTTGGACGTTGCAGAGGATTACTATCTTGTGCAAAACGGAAATGTTCAGCAATGGACAATGAGATTTTTGGCCACGGCAATAATGTTTGTTTTTCTAAGTGCTTTTTGGATTTTGGCAGATATTTTTTCAACCAAGGTTCATTCTTTAGGGGCAGCAACTATAGATGGAGAATTGGAGATACTCGGTGCTATTCCGGAATTTAAAGAAGTAGAAAACGATAGGCTTAAAAAACGCTGAAAAATGCGTATTGAATAGATTTAAGGAGATCAAGTTAGATGTTAAACAGCAAAAAGGATATATATAGTCTCAACTCGCCGGTGCTTGACAGCGCGATTGACCGTGTAGTTGTGAAAATGTATCAACAAAAGCAAAAAAATAATAGTAAGGTTTTTTTGGTGTGTGGTTGTGAACCGGCTGTAGGAACAACCTCAATTGCAATTAATCTTGCGATTTCAGCTGCATCGGCCGGATGGCAAACTATTCTTATCGATGCAGATATGCGTAAGGAATCGAAGTATAAGAGACTAAATGAATCAGAGCAGGGCCTTAGCGAATGTCTGAGCGGAAACATTAACACAATGGAAGATTTGTTTCTACTTACGAATCATGAGCGATTACACTACCTTTCTGCCGGTAAACCAGCCATCAACCCAATAAATCTTTTTGGGTCGGCACAGATGGATGTGTTACTCAATCTGTTGCGGCATAAATACGACTTTATTATTATCGATGCACCTTCACCGCTCGCAGCTGTTGATTCAACCCTTATAGGTGGGCTTAGTGATGATACTGTTATTGTTGCGAGATGGGATCATACAACCGTAAACAATATTCGTCAAACTAAGTCCCTACTTGAGGATGGCGGTGCCAATATCCTCGGAATAGTGTTAAACCGTATGGATAATGTTTCGTATAAACGTATGAATAAATCACATAGCTACTTCATCGATCAAAAGTATAAAAACAGCAAGGCGACGGATGCAAGGCAAAAACAGTGGCAAAAAGGTGATATGACCTTGAAAAGTAAGAACAATATATCTAACGGGAGGAAACGATAAATGACTTTGTCAAAAAAAATGTTGTTGATAAGCATTTTCTTTTATGCTGTAATGTTTTTCGCTTTTTCCTTCATTGTAAATGCTGATGATAACTTAGATGCACCGTCCGGAGTTGACGAACTTGTGCCGGACATATCTGAACTCGTTATTTTGGAATATGACGTTATTGAGGGCGAGCTTGTAGCAGAGCAGCAGGTGAAAATTAGATTCACCATACAAAATACCAGCCTGAACTTTAGCGCAAACAACCTGACAATGACGTTTGGCACCGACGAAAGCGGCCTATATCCGATATTTGGTGAAACAAATACTGTTTTTGTTCCGATGATTGAACCAGGCGAAATTGTAAATGTTGAGAAATCTTTCAATATTTCTGCCGACACACCTCAAGTTTTTGAACTTCAAATTCACATGCAATATAAAGGTGCATATGATTCGACACATAACGACTACAGTCTTTTATATCTGCCTGTGTTTGGTTCATCTAGTTTTTATGTGCAGGTTGATGTTCCTACCTCGGTATATGTGAACACACCTATGCCTATAGGTGGTTATTGCAGAAATGCGGGACAGATTGATATTACAGAACTCATTATGAGGGTAGAAACTGAAAAGGATGGTGAGACTGTAATACTTCAAGAGTATGTGTTAGGCTCGCTTTCTGCGGATCAACAGCTTTCTATTGCCGAATCATATTCGTTTGAAGAGGAAGGGGTTACTGAAAATATTAGTTTTACCTTTTTGTTTTATGATGTAGAAGGGAACCAATTTTCCTTGCCGGGAAATGATCACTCCATTGCCGTGTTAGAGATTCCGGACAGCGAACTCCTCTCACAGCAAAATGATTACCATCAAAACAGTGCTATTATATCGATGGTAATTTCAATAGCCGCAATATTTATATTGTGTGTGTCGATATTTATTATCTTTATTCGTCGTAATAGAAACTCATAATATAGATATTACAATCGTGTTGCTTGACAGATTAGACACATTAAAAAGGGAATATGAGTTATTTAAAAAGACAACTTGATAAAATTAAGTCCTCCAGCATGATAAAAAACATGGCGCGTATTTCCGGTGGAACAATTTTTGGACAACTTATTTCAATCATCACGCTCCCAATATGTACAAGACTTTATGGTGATAAAATAATAGGGGAGTGGACCTTTCTGACAATTATATCTACAATTGCTGCAGCATTTGCTGATATCGGGCTGCAACAGTCCATAATGATTGAAAAGGAGGAGCACTTAAAACAAACTTTACGCACCGTGATAACAATAGTTTCTTTTACAAGCATAGTTACTGCGGTTGTATCCTATGTGTATTTTGGTGTTATTAATGTAGAGAGTGTAAGTCTGCCAACCTTTTTTGTTATACCGTTTATTTTTATCGCAACCTATACCGTGAAATCGATACAGGTGTACAGCTTCATACATAACAGACAGGGTAACTTCAAGGTGTTGATGAAAAACCCTGTAATTAATACTACGTTATTTGGCGTAGTATCGATTGCATTTGGATTTATCGGCTTTGTAGAATATGGATATTATATTGGATGGCTTACAGGCCAGATAGGAACACTACTTCATCTGATGCACAGGCAGAAACCAATACCGATAACATTAAAATTTTCGGACATCAAGGAAGTGATAAACCGAAACAAACGGTTTGTGATGTACCAATTTCCTACTGACGTATTAGCTCAGGTGAAAGCACAGTTTCCGGGGCTTCTTATAAAACCACTTTTCGGGGCGGAAATATTGGGGCAATATTCAATTACCTGGCGGGTGGTGAATATACCTGTCAATGCCATTGGAAGTGCAATAGGTCGAGTGTTTCTCTCTAAAACGTCTGAAATGCGGCGCGAAGGGAAAGACATTGGTGCGTTTACATATAAAAGCATCATACTTTCTATGCGTCTTGCGATATTGCCGATTATATTAATAATTTCATTAGGTGATATAATTATGGCGATCTTTTTAGGAGACGGGTGGATCATGGCGGGTAACATGGTTCGTATACTTGCGGTTTACGCATTTTTCTGGTTTGTAACCATGTCGTTGCAAGGAATAACCGTCACACTGCAAAAGCAAAATTTTTCTATGATGTCTGCTACATCACAAATAATAGGTATAGCTACTGGACTGTTTATCGGCTATATCCTCGGAAATATTTATATAGGTCTAGCAATTTGGACCGTAAGTTTTGTTGCAATTAGTATAGTTTATATCTGTGCAATTCTAAAAGTTGTAAGCATAAGCAGAATTAAGTATTTGAAAAACATCGGAATTTCTATGGTTATTATAATTATAGGGTATTTAGCGATAAGGCTGCCCTTGTATCTAAATAATATTGTTGGAACACTTTAACAAATAATATGCAGTGCGCGTAGTTATATGATTTCTTTTTGGCAGATGAATTTGTGAGGGCTTAACTTGAATAATCATAAAAATATGCTTTCTTTCATGGTCGTTTCTGCCTTACTTCAGTTAGCTGCAAACCTGACACATCCGGTAACACCTACAATTTTTACCGATCTTAACCTTGGAAGTTATATGTTCGGATATGCGCTTGCGGCAATGATGTTAATGAATTTCTTGTTTTCGCCTTTTTGGGGGAAAATAAACGGATATATCTCAAGCAAAATGTCGCTATTAATCTGTTGCATCGGATATGGCATAGGGCAGATGCTGTTCGCATTGTCTGTGGAAGAATGGCAGTTTATTCTGGTTAGAATGTTTTCCGGTGTGTTTACAGGTGGAGTTTTTGTTAGCTTACTAACCTATATTATTAACACCTCTCGGGATGACATAGAACGTGGCTACAATCTTACCGTAAGTGCGACAATACAATCCGTTTTCAGTGCTTTTGGGTATCTGGTTGGTGGAGTTATCGGCTCAAATGATGCATACCTTGCCGTTTGGATACAAGCGGTAATGATCATATTATGTGGTGTATTATTTTTATTTGTATGCAAGGATGACTGCAAGATTGATAAGACGAGTATAAAAATAACCTCTCTTATAAAGGAAGCAAATCCGTTATCATCATTTATTGCGGGAAGACAGCTTTTAACGGTTACCTTAATAACCTTGTTGCTGATGAGCGCATTGCAAAATATGTCGTTTACCGCATTTGATCAAACCTTTAACTACTACCTGCGGGATAGATTTGGTTTTCCATCAAGCTATAACGGAGTAATTAAGGGGGCAATGGGAATTATTACACTCGTTGCAAACTCTACCTTGTGCCTTTGGATAATTAGAAAAACTAAGGTGAGGGTATCTAATATAATCATACTGCTGATGTGTACAGTAAATATGGTGTTGGCGATTATATTTAATGATTTAATACCGTTTATATCCTTTAATATTTTACTTTTTGCATTTAACGGCATCAGCATGCCGGTATTACAAAGCATTATTGCCAACAATGCAAAAAAACATGATAGCAATTTAGTTATGGGTATTTACAATGCAATGAAGTCTTTCGGTGGAATTATCGGTGCATTTTCTGCAGGACTTTTATATAATCAATCTCCACTTATGCCGTTTGTTTTTGTGGCGATAGGATTTGCAGTTGCAACGGCTATCGCAGTATACTACAATAAAAAAAAAGTATATGAATAAAAGGGTGTGGTATTAGGTGATTTCACATTCTTTATGATGAATTATGTAAGCCGCAAGATTACAACTATGATCTACACAAAGTAAAACTGCCACTATCAAGTTTTGATAGTGGCAGTTTTTTGCTTTATAGTTAGCCGTAATTACCAGCTTTATTATTTGATTTTTTGCTTATTCAGCATGCATTAAATAACTTACTCGGTAACTTCTTCGTCGTCGGCTACTTCGTCAGAATCAGTTGCTTCCTCATCAGTTGTTGCCTCGGAGTCTGTAGCTTCAGAGGTTACTTCAGAATCGGTAGTAGTTTCATCTTCTGTTGCCTCGGAGCTGTCCTCTGTAGCTTCGGAGTTATCCTCTGTAGCTTCAGAGCTGTCCTCTGTTGTCTCATCTGCGTCGTCGCCATCTACTGTCTCGTCTGTAGCGTCATCATCTGCAGAATCATCGGTTGCAGCATCTGTAACTTCGGATGTTGCAGGTGTATCGGTAGTCTCGGAAGTTGTGGCGTCGTCTGTACATGCTACTAAGGAAAGTGCAAGTATTGCGGCTAATGCCAATGTTGCTAATTTTTTCATAATAATACCTCATATAATGTTGTTAGTTACGTTACGTATTGTTTTAATACGTTTATGGAAAGGCCTCCTGCCTTTACCATGAACATATAATAACATGAGACATCAACGAAGTAAATAGCTTTTTACGCAATGTAATACTATTGATAATGCGGTTGGTGATTATGACAATTAAAAGATACAATATTTGGCTATTTTGTTGGTTTTGATAGGCGGTAAGCGATACATAAACGTAGATGCTGTGCTGCGAAATGGCTTAAATAGAGGGCTTTGCTGAAGATATTACAGAAAAATAACTATGAAAATATAGTTTGTAACAATTACCAAAAAAACAAGCTTGAATTTCTCAACTACAGCTTTAAATTGACCCATTTGCCTTGCTTGAAGCGTGCAGAGGAAAGAACTACTCTGAGTGTTTGGTCTATCAGCACACCTACCCACAGACCTATCAAACCCCATCCTACGACAAAACCTAATATGTATGTAGATATGGGGCGTATTACGCCTACCGATATAAAGGAGGCATATGCGGTGAATTTTGTATCACCCGCTCCGCGAAGGCTACTCATATATATAAGCTGGGCTATCTGCATAAATACAATGAATGATATTAAATTGGTTATTACCGCTCCATACTCTAATACGTCCGACCTGTCCGAGAAAAGGCCGTATATGTTTGTTCCGAAGAAAAAATAAATAATTGCAAGTATAAGTGAGATTACAAAGCCAATACGTTGGCACATTGCACCGTAGAGTTTGGCAAGATAGGGGCGTCCCTGCCCAAGGCTTCTTCCGACAAGGCTAACTGCGGCGATAGATAGTCCGTCGGCAAAGGAAAATGATAGCGACATTATGTTCATCCCGATCTGATGTGCCGCAAAGGCTATTGTTCCAAGGCTCGCCGCGAAAATAGAAAATAATAAAAAACCAAATCTTAAAAATCCCTGCTCTACCAGCGAAGAACTGCCTACTTTATATATAGAGGCTAATATTGAGCGGTCAAAGTTGAAGAATTTAAGGCTATATATGCTAACAAAACCCTTGCCGGGAAGAACCGATATTATCGACATGATCATTGCTGCTATCGTTCCGAGAACTGTAGCAATTGCGGCACCTGCAACCCCAAGTGCCGGAAAGCCAAGATTTCCGTGTATTAGCAGAAAGTTAAAAAGTAAGTTTACAGCATTAGAAACAAGGTTACTTCGCATTACAACTTTGGTGTTTCCGCTGCCACGCTGTGCGGCATTTATTGTAAGAGACACAACCTGAAATATTATTGCACACATTGTAATCTTTAGATATACCTCTGCATCGTCATGCGTGTCGGCGTTGCTCCCCACAAACTTTAAAATAGGACCGGACAGAAAGAAAAATGCCACGCTGACGACCGCTGTTGCAATTAAGTTAATTCCAAGCGCATTATAGAGCGTTTTGTTTGCAGCTGTCGGATTATCCTCGCCGCGACGTCTTGCAACGATTGCACTCACGGAAACACAAACCGACATAAAGAAAGCAAGGCCTATAAATTTTGGTTGTGTTGTAAGACCTACAGCCGCAACTGCGCTTTCTCCGAGTCCGCTAACCATTATGGTGTCGATAAGAGCAACAAGTGCAACAAAAAAAGACTCAACAGTACTGGGCCATGCAATTTTTGCAACTGTGCCGAGTATGTTGCGCGTTGAAGGTATTTCACCATTTACTTCGGTATTTTTAAGTATTGTATCGCTGCTGAAAAAAGAAATCCGCATCAATTTTTCCTTGGTGTTTTCGGATAAAACCTTCTATATAATCAATCAACTTGAAAAAAGATATAACGTTTTTTCACACTTTGTGTGAAATTGCAAAATTTGAAAAACATATTGTTTTTCAAGTTGATCTACTATATATACAATAGCACTATTTTGATTTTTGTCAATAGCTATCCAAAAGAACATTATGTAAATAATAATAGTTATCGATTTCAAAAAGCTTGACTAAAATAAATGCATGATGTAAAATAAATATATAAATAGGTTGGAGGTTATTATGAAAGAGGTGGTATTGTACTATTCTATGTCAGGGGTCACTGCATCTGTGGCAGATAGAATAGCCGAGGTACGAGGTTGTGATGCAGTTGCAATAGAGCCTATAGTGGCATACACTTCAAAAACGGCATTTTCCAAGGGTGTTGTTGATACAAAAAAAGGAATAGCACCGGAAATAAAGCCACTACCGAATCTTTCAGACTGCGAGCGGGTTTACCTCGGAACACCTATCTGGGCATTTGGTTACGCAGCTCCTCTCAATTCTGTGTTTAATCAAGGCATATTAAGTGGTAAAGAGGTTGTGCTATTTTCGACCAGTGCAGGACTTGCCGGTGCAAAATCGTTAAACTCGGTAGCTGAAAAGCTAAACAGCTCTAAGGTGATAACACAGAAAAATTTCACCTCAAAGGATTTGAAAAAAGAAACTGCGGTCACAGTTTGGCTTGATTCACTCTAAAAAGGACAATTAGGGGATACAATGATATATAGGCTTGGAATAACCGGAATGACATGTGCATCCTGTAGCAATAGAATAGAAAAGATGATTTCTCGTATCGAGGGTGTGGATTTTGCCGGGGTTAATCTTACGACCGAGGTTTTAAGCTATTCAACAGAAACAGAGGTTGACGAAATAGTAAAGCAGACGGTGGAGAAGCTGGGGTTTGGTTGGTTTGATCTCACCCAGAAAAAGGAAGAGCGTGAAAGGAAAAAGAGAAAGGCACTTACGGCATTAAAGGTTAGGCTGATTATAGCCTTGCTTTTTGCTACACCGCTGTTGTATATTGCTATGGCTCCCATGATCGGGTTTAATGGGGTTTTTCTGCCAAGTTTTGTAACACCGGATGATGGAATATCTTTTGCGTTAATTCAGCTTGTACTGACAGTTCCGGTTATGATATCCGGTTTAAGTTTTTATAAGGTGGGTTTTAAATCCCTATTTAATCGATCACCTAACATGGACAGCCTTATTGCTGTTGGTACCTCGGCGGCTTTTTTGTATAGTATATATTCAACCTACCTTATTATGCAGGGAAATATACATGCGGCGCATAATTTATATTTTGAGTCCGCTGCGGTTATAATAGCATTGGTAACCCTTGGGAAATTTCTTGAGTCACGCTCAAAAAGCAGGACGGGTGATTCAATTAAAAAGCTTATGGATCTTGCACCGAAATCAGCCTTTGTCATAAGGGATGGAAAGGAAATTGAGGTTCCGATTGAAAATGTTGTAATCGATGATATCCTGATTGTAAAGCCCGGCTCTGCAGTTCCTGTAGACGGTGTGGTAATTGAGGGTAGCTCCTCTGTGGATGAATCCATGCTTACCGGCGAAAGCCTTCCGGTTGACAAATCAGTCGAAAGCAGTGTCTTTGCTGCTACAATGAATCGAAATGGGATGCTTACCGTTCGGGCCACCGGTGTAGGAGAGGATACCACAATATCCCGCATAATTAGTTTTGTTGAGCAGGCTCAGGGAAGCAAGGCTCCTATTGCAAAGATTGCCGATACGGTATCCGGATATTTTGTTCCTACCGTAATTGCAATAGCAATCATAGCTGCTGTAGCATGGCTTGTTGCCGGACAACCGGTATCCTTTGCGATAACAATTTTTATCTCTGTTTTGGTTATCGCCTGCCCTTGTGCTCTCGGTCTTGCTACGCCGACTGCTATAATCGTGTCGACAGGAAAGGCAGCTGAAAACGGTATGCTGATAAAAAGTGGCGAGGCACTAGAAGCTACACATCTGCTGGACGTTGTTGTTCTTGATAAAACCGGAACGGTAACCGAGGGAAAGCCGGATGTAACCGAAATTATTCCGTTAGGTAAATATTCGGATGACGAACTGCTTGCACTTGCGGCATCGGCGGAAACAGGTAGTGAGCACCCACTCGGCGAAGCAATTGTGAAACATGCAAAGGAAAAGGGTCTGGGGCTATCGTTACCTCGGGAATTTAACGCATTAACAGGTTTTGGCGTAGAGGCGGAGGTAGCCGAAAAATTGTTGGTTATAGGAAATGAAAGGTTGATGCAAAAACATAACATTTTCGATGAGAGTATGACCCAAAGAGGTGCAGAGCTATCCGCTGAAGGAAGGACTCCGATGTATGTCGCCGCCGACGGAAAAGCCATAGGCATTATTGCGGTTGCCGATACGGTCAAAAAAACAAGCCGAGATGCTGTTGACAGGCTGAAGGGGTTGGGAATAAAGGTTGTGATGATAACGGGTGATAATCACAATACAGCAAAATCAATAGCACGTACGGTAGGGATTGATGATGTAATAGCCGGAGTTTTGCCAAAGGATAAGGCCGATGAGATTAAAAAGTTACAGGACTTAGGTCGAAAGGTCGGAATGGTCGGAGACGGTATTAACGATGCACCGGCTCTTGCGCAGGCCGATATTGGATTTGCGGTAGGAAGCGGTACCGACATTGCGATGGAAAGTGCGGATATAGTTCTGATAAACAACGACCTTATGGGCGTAGCCACGGCGGTAAAGCTATCTAAAAAAACCATGAGGAACATACGTCAAAATTTGTTTTGGGCATTTGCATATAATGTTGCAGGAATACCGCTGGCGGCAGGTTTATTGTATATCTTTGGCGGGCCGCTGTTAAATCCAATGTTTGCCGCAGCAGCAATGAGCCTATCCTCGGTATCGGTGCTTACAAATGCACTAAGATTAAGAAATTTTAAACCGTTCTAAAAGGAGTTTACAGATGAAATATAAACTAATGGTAGAGGGAATGAGCTGTTCCCATTGCGAAAACGCAGTTAAAAATGCACTCTTAACCCTTTCGAACATCTCGGAGGTTGAGATTGATTTAAATACCGGAGAGGTGCGGATGTTTGCGGATGCAGATGCTAAACTAATCCAAAGTACTATTGAAGACCAAGGCTATGATGTTGTTTCTATAGAAGCCTTGAATTAACAACGTAAGGAATTTTATGCCTAATTATTTTGCGACAATACTGTTTTGCATAAGCTTTTTTATACAAAACAATTTGATGTTTACACTTGCGTCTAAAATCATTGATTACCGTGTTAACCATCATTTTGTTAAGGTTGTCTCGGCAGTTAATGTTGTTGTGGTAACATATTTATTGGCAAATTATGCAGACCACACACCGGTTGTTTATATGCTGGTCTGTTTTGTTTTTGTTGTCGACATGTTTTTCCTTTTTAAGGCTAACTTTGCAGTTATTATTTCATGTGCTCTTGCATTGCCGATACACGTAATGGCTATTAGAAATATAGTTGTTTCTATTTATCAGATTGTAACCGGCGGCGACATTGCAATGATGATGAACTCTGACACAATGTATTGGAATTCCTTAACGATTACCTCTGTAATTTGTTGCTTGTTTGTTATTTCACTTTTTTTCATCATACCTGACAGATACTTTAAGATGATGAATCAAGACATGCAGAGGATGTCCTTGTTCATGACCATTTCAACAATAGCTTCAATCAGGCTAATAATTAACGGGATAGTATACCAACATAATTACACCTCGACAACTATGCCTATACAGCAGATTGCAACCGGGGTGGGTTGGATGGTTATGCTTTATACCGGCGTATTTATGTTGGTTGGTTTTGAACTCATTGACGCAAACAAAGAAAAGATGCAAAATCGACTTGCAAGGGAAAATATGTACCGAAAGGCAATGTTAAGTAATTCCGATAGAATAATCGAGGTGAATTGTTCAGACGATACGATTTTATTTTACGCATCAAATGGGGTAACAAAAGAGGAGATGATAGGAACCTCTTTTTCTGAACACATTTTATCAACAACACAATCGTCTGTCTACAGCAAGGATAAAGCAGGTCTTTATGAAAAGGCCGAGGCGGGATATTTTGTAAAAAGCTATGATCGAGGTGACATCGAGTTAGATGTTGAATACAGGCTATTGAATTCGGAACAGGTATACAGGTGGCACAGGGCTACCATAAATCTTGAAATGAATAAGCTTACCGGTCAGCTTGTGGCAATAGTAATTATTGAGGATATTCACGAGGAAAAAATTCATGCAATAGAGCTTAAAAATAAATCGGAGCGAGACCCGCTGGTAGGTGCGTATAACAAGGTTACAATAGAAAAACTTGTCGATGAACATATCAATAGCGGTGGTATTGGTGCACTGTTGATGATTGATCTTGATAACTTTAAAGGGGTTAATGACAGCTTTGGTCATAGTTATGGTGATAAGGTGCTGTGTGAAGTAAACACAAAACTTGGTGAGATATTTCGTGATGAGGATTTGATTGGCCGTATAGGTGGAGATGAGTTTGTCGTCTATTTAAAGGAAACGATTGATATAGATATAGTTACCAATAAAGCGCATAAGGTTTGCAGTTCGCTAAAAAAGACATACTATATTGAAAATAAACCCGGTGTAACTGTATCCACAAGTGTCGGGGTGTCGTTTGTTCCTAAGGATGGCAACTCATTTAGTAAGCTTTTTGATAAGGCTGATGTCGCAATGTACTCGTCAAAAAAAGCCGGAAAGAATACCTTTAAATTTTACGATGAAAGTATGCAAAAACATTAACCGTAAAACTTTTAAGATAAATATAAACTTTTTTTAAAAAGTACTTGCATTTTAATTGTTTTTGTTGTATAATATCAATTGCGGCTGTGAAATGATGTTATTTTATCTATATTTTCATTTTCACAGAACGGCGATAGGACATACTTTGCAAAGAGCGTATGGACGGCACAAAGGAATTGAACGAATTTACTCTTTTGTAGGTTAAGTAATTCCCGCTCTCCCTCTGGCTACGACGGATACGTCGACTTTGCCTAATGTTTCGCCGATACAACTAACAGGGGTTGGTTGGTCGGTTTTTACTGTGGAA
>CAYJKY010000051.1:0-18373 GCA_964370825.1 uncultured Oscillospiraceae bacterium | reverse complement strand
ACCGATGAGATGATACCGTTCGACGCACACGCCATCTGGGCGAACGACATGAGCAACAGTCATATCCGTGCCCTACGTTCACGCTATTATGGCGAGATAACTTATATAGACGACTGTATCGGACGAATATTAGATGCGGTGGAGGCAAGTGGTGAGGACGACAACACCCTCATAGCTTTTTTTGCCGACCACGGCGACATGACGGGTGATCACCACGCATTTCAAAAGGGCAACTTTTTTGAGGCATCCACGCGTGTTCCGTTTCTTGTTAGTCTACCCAATCGTCTTAAAGCCGGCACAAAAAATGACGAACTTGTCAGTCTAACCGATCTATTCGCTTTAGCCACCTCGGCGGCAGGCGATGTTGACCGACGTGACGGAATTGACTTTCTGGAGGGAGAAAAAAGGGAATACCTTGCCGGAGTATATTTCCTGCCGGGAACATTTAAGTTTAAAATTATGATAAGAGAGGGCGATTACAAATATATCTATATCGCAAACGGTGGCAAGGAACTGCTTTTCAACCTGCGATGCGACAAAAATGAGACCTATAACCTCACCGAGAGTGAGCGGCATATAAAAGAATATATGCGAGGGATTGCAACAAGACACTGTAACCGCATAGGACTGCTTGCCGCACTGGAAAATGGCGAGTTAAAGTCATTCCCCTATACTGTGCAAAAGCCTCTTAGAATCAATCAATTTTCGATGGACAAGGGCTTGCACGATTTTGAGGTAACCTGCGATAACAATGGATTAAGCATGTTATAGAAAGGGCATCATGAAGAGTATTGATTTTGAACAAATGACACTCGGTGTCTGCTACTATCCCGAACATTGGGATAAAACTCTGTGGGACGATGATCTGTCCCGCATGGAAGAGTGCGGCATAAAGATTGTTCGCATAGCGGAATTCGCCTGGAATTTATTTGAGCCGTCACAGGGGGATTATCATTTCGAGCTCTTCGATGAATTTCTCGAGCTTGTAAAACAGCACGACATAAAGGTTGTATTCTGTACACCGACCGCCACACCGCCGGCATGGTTGACGGAGGGCTACCCCGAGGTGCTAAATGCAAGGATGGACGGCACCCTCATGAGGCATGGTATGCGCCGTCATTACAACTACAACTCATCAGTATATAACGAATTCACAAAAAAAATTGTCACACAGCTTGCAAAACACTACGGCGAGCATGAGTGCATTATCGGTTGGCAGATAGACAACGAGCTTAACTGCGAGACGGACGAGTTTTATTCGGAATGTGATCATGCGGCATTTCGAGTATTTTTAAATAACAAATATGAAACCCTAAATCGACTTAACGAGGCATGGGGAACGAATTTCTGGAGTCAGGAATATACCGACTGGGAACAGATACACCTAACCCGCCCAAACGGTTGCGGCAACACATCGAATCCGCATTTAGCACTGGACGAAAAGCGCTTTTTTTCCGACAGCTGTATCAAATACTGTAAACTGCAACACGACATACTGCGTTCGATTATATCAAAACATCAATTTATCACAACAAACGGCATGTTTTCACATCTCGACAGCCACGAGATGACCGACGTTGCGCTCGATTTTTTCACCTACGACAGCTATCCGAACTTTGCCTACTCCGCAGAGGGGAAAAGCAACGCTTTGGGCGATGTTTTAAAGGACAGGAAGTGGAGCTATCAACTCACAAAAGTTCGCTCTGTTTGCCCGAATTTTGGCATTATGGAGCAACAGGCGGGAGCAAACGGATGGGTCAACCGTATGATGGCGGCAAGCCCGAGGCCGGGTCAGATGCGTCTATGGACGTTTCAGTCGGTCTGTCACGGAGCTGATTTTGTCAGCTATTTCCGCTGGCGTACCTGTGGCTATGGCACTGAGATATACTGGCATGGACTTAACGACTATTCTAATATCCCAAACCGTCGTATCGAGGAGCTAAAACAGATAAACAGCGACCTTCAAAAGTTAGAACACCTGCCTAAAACAAAATACAAGGCAGAAGTTGCGCTGATTCGTGACTATGACAACGAGTGGGATGGCGAGTTTGATAAATGGCACGGCCCACTCACCAAGCACAGCGAGATTGAATGGTTCAAGGCGGCAACCTTTTCACATACGCCGATGGATGTTCTGCAGATGCGTGATGTAACCGCCGTGGGTGATCTCTCACGGTATAAAATGCTGATATATCCCCACGCTGCAATACTCACACAAGCGGTGGCGGACAGACTGACGGAGTATGTAAAACAGGGTGGAATACTTATCATGGGTGCTCGCACCGGATATAAAGACGAATACGGCAGATGCCCCATGCGCCCCATGCCGGGGTTTGCAGAGAATCTCTGCGCCGTTCGGGTGACCGATTTTACCATGCTGGTAAAGGAACATGAGACACCGACGGTGAATATTTATGGCAAAAACTTTAAAACACCGCTATTTCACGACATATTGTCACCGAATGAGGGTGGCGAAGCGCTCGGTCGTTTCGAAGGCGGCTACTATGGCGGCGAGGTCGCGGCGGTGGAAAACAATCTCGGAGAAGGTAAAACGCTGTATTTTGGCGGTGTATTTACCGAGCAACTTGCAATCGAGATATTAAAACAAAATAACTTACTCTCTCCCTGTAACGATATTATAGCCCTACCGAAGGAGTGCGAACTCGCAATTAGAGCAGACAATGAAAACGAATTTTTGTTTATTTTAAACTACAGCGGCACTGCAAAGAAATTAAAAATAAAAAGGGAACTTAACAATCTACTTCAAGATAAGTTGTATACAGGTATAGCGGAAATAGAGCCTTATGGGGTGGCGATTTTCAGACTATAGATGACATAAATTGCGTCATTGAGGTAGTGTACACTGTGTTAGCATCATAAACCGATACTTCATTTCCCATAGGTGTTTTATCCAATCTCAAACAGCTCTTTTCTAATGCGATATATTTTCGCACCCTGTTTTTTATACTTGTGCAATTATATTTATCTTTTGCCGTAACGTTCAAGATCGTCGGCTCTCTGTCCGATAGGCCAAGAAGATAAAGGGTGGTTTTATGCGAAAAAATCATATTTTTGTATCGAAGACTAAAGATGTAATATTGGTCTTTCAAGTAGTCATCACAGAAATAAATTCCGTGAACTATCTTTGCAAGATTGTTATTTTTGGCATAATGGGTCAAAGTTGTTTTAGACACACCTACCTCAACAACCTGTGAGGTAACTATAACGCCATTACCAGCTTTTAAAATATTATCAAGTAATCATAATTCATCAAGACACCTACTTTCACACAACTAATACACTCCAAAGTTGTGTGAAAGTAAATATAGGTTTAAAATTATTTTCATTCCTGTGCCTTATTTTTCACCCTCCACTGCAAACAAATCCACCAAATCCATACACTCATGGCTTGTATACCCCCACAAAACAGAAGAAAGGTGGTTGATTGCGTCGTTTCGATAGCGATAAAATGTTCGCCTGGAAACGTCTCGGCAATGTTTACGTACCGATTCAATGACATCATCGGTAAATTGCGGTTCTTGGGGGCTTAGGTACGAAAATGGGACGCTAATTTTATTATTCGGGATGATAATCTGTTCATCATCAATCGTGGTTTCGATCAGAATTGTATCTGTATCTGCGGTATTGATTTTTATGTTAAGTGCCAAAGCAACCTCCTCTTTATCAACTGCAACATCCGAGATGTTAAACATGGTTGATAGATAATTTTGCAAATATATTACGGTGTCGGTTCGTCCGGGGAAGGCAACCGATTTTATGTATGATAGTTCGCTGAATTTCTTTACTATTCTACTCATAGCCGAGCGTGAAACGGCATATCTTTCCGCCAATCGATTTGTAGTAAGCAGTGGGGTGCTTTGCTACGAACCATGATGAGTTCGACCAATATAAAAAATTCATCAACAAAAAGGAGTTTACCGATGAAGATTTATGTAGAGAACTTAAAATGGCAGAAATTATGTTTGACCCCTTAACGGCAAAAGAGGTAAAGGAACTGTTAATAACTAATTCGAAAGAAAAGGATATTAAACGAGCCGCCGCATATTACAAACTGCTTCGATACAGCTTTAATTCGAACGGAGAAACGTATGGCGGTAAAAAATGCAATGTTTGCAACTTTTTCTATGGTATGTGGAGATTTTCAAAATACTTTGCCAATGTCGCTATAGAAAACAAAGATTTCCAGGCGCTCATAAAACAATACGGCCGTAAAACGCATTAGTATATGATGATGCTATAATAGGACTAAATTAGATAATCACTGAAAACACAGCGATTATACCGATTTAGTCCTATTTTTTTATACCCTAAACCCATTTCACCCCCCAATTACCCAAAATTCAAGATTGAAAGGAGATTGAAAGCAATTATGGCAAAAGTAATAGCGATAATCAACGAAAAAGGAGGAACGGGCAAAAGTACCACGGCAACAACACTCGGCTATCTACTTGCAAAAGCGGAAAAGAAAACTCTTGTCATTGATTTTGATGGACAAGGCAATGCAAGCACTATCTGCGGCATCGCAAATCCGAACCAAGTTAAAATGACAATAGCCACTCTGCTCGGTCAAGTGATACTTGAAAAGCCGTTGCCCGATCATGCCGAGTATATCCACCACAATGAAAATGGTGTTGACCTAATCTCTGCTAACAGCAAACTGTTTAATCATCGTAATACACTGTGACGGTGCATACGCACACGATTTGCGAGAAGAGGTCATCTTCGGAGAAGAAAACCGTCATTATAGATTGGATAATTACAAAAAGTTAAATTGCGACAACTACCCAACCCATGAGCTCGGACCTATTGCGCAAATCCTCAATATTAACCGTGGCAACAGGTTTATGACGTTGACCTCTATGTCGTCTAAATCTGTGGGGTTGCACGAATATGTTAAAGAGAAAAAGAGCGATGATGACGTGCTTATGAATACCGTGTTTAATCAAGGTGATATCGTGACTACCCTCATTAAATGTGCCAATGGTGAAACGATAAAACTCACTTTGGACACGACATTGCCTCGCGCGTACTCGAGAAACTTTACAATTCACGGCACAAAAGCACTTTTCATGGAGGACAACAACTCACTTTTCATTGACGGTGTACATAATAAATACGATTTTGTGTGGAAAGAGCAGTACAACAATGTCGAAGAATACCAAAAAGATTACGAGCACCCGATGTGGGATAAATTTTTAAACGACGGCATCAAAGGCGGTCACGGCGGAATGGATTGGTTGCAGTTCATAGCATTTTTCGACAGTCTCGAAAACAACACACCGATGGATATAGATGTCTATGACATGGCAAGTTGGATTGTTATTTCTATTTTATCCGCAGAATCTATAGCGCTCGGAAGCCAGCCGGTAACCGTACCCGACTTTACTTGTGGCAAGTGGATGACGAAAGAGCCGTTATGTGTACCGAATTCGTTAAAATAGATTTATTCGGCTAAATGCCGGTCGCTTCGGTATTGTGACGGAGTAAATCCTGTTTCTTCTTTAAATTTTCGTCTAAAACTCGAAGCTTTTGTGTATCCGACCATTTGACTTATTTCGTCTATTGAGTATTCCGTTTCGGCGAGCAGTTGTATTGCTTTTTCGTATCGCAAATTCCACAGATAATCTGAAAAGTTCTTGTTGAATTGTTTTTTGAACAAAAAGCTCATATATGCAACACTGATAAAAAATTCATCAGCGAGTATAGCAATAGAAAAATTCGCATCGAAACAATTATCTTTTATGAACTTTTCGATATGTACGGATTGAATGGGCATTTTCGACACTTCGTCAAGCACCAGGGTCAATAAACTAATCAAACTATCCTGAATGGCAGTTTTGTCATTCAGGTATTTTATGTTGCGACAAAGCACCAAGGTTTTTGAAAACAAGTCGTTACAATTTTTATTTTTCACACCGTAATTATTGATTACAGAGCCTAAAACTACCGTAATATCCGTAAGTATTACTCTTATTATCACCTCGGATTTTATGTGTGAGTCGATAGAGTCAAACAATGATAATAACGTGGTTTTAGCTTCGTTAAAATTAAGTTGAGCTATTGCTGTCGAAAATTTATCGAAGATAATTCTCGTGTCGTCTTTTATTGATGCTGATTGAAGTGACGACGACTCGGTTATATTATCATATCCGATAAGCGGTAAAGTGTCGGATAAAAAAGTTGCGGCTGTGTTTGCGTTGTAGTATAATTTTGTAATGTCAATGGGATTGCTTGAATAATCGCTCATAGCAATTTTGCAATTATATTCGGAAATTATTGATTTGAGCAATTTTTGCAAGTTGCTATCGACATTTTTTTGCATTTCATCCCATGTCAAAATATAGACTGAGCTCTCTTCGTTACTTTCGAGTGCATATGTTGAGACTTCTATGTTATTGGTGAGTGTGAAAAGCGAAGTGTTAATATCGTCTTTTGAGTTTGTTTGAGTGAAAAATATTCGCATAACTACGATTACGGGGTTTGAATTATTAAAAAATTTGTCGTCAAAATCGTTTGGCAACATTGCACTCTCTTTAGAAAAAACGTCCGAATTTTTTATGCTGTCGATTATCATTTTTTTATAGATACTAACACGGTTTGATAAAAGCTCAGCGGTCCTTTTTTCTTTTTCAAAAACATTGTTGAGTTCTAAAATATCGTCTTTTAAAAAATCTTTGTTGTCGGTCAAACGTTTTGTCAAACTATAAATAGGTGAATAATTTATGCGCACGGATATCACAGCGAAAATTATGCCCAAAACAGCAATGATACCCACAAAAAAATAAGCAGTGACAAACACCTCGTCTATAACATCGGTGAGATAATTTTCATTATAGCTTATTTCATAATAAAGATTTGCGTAATCAGTTTCGGCTATATATGTTTTGCTGTATTCATTCGCTATGCTGTGAGTTTGGGTTACAATATCAACATTATTCTCTGTTTTAAGAGTGATAGAGCCTATGCCACCGGAAACTTCCTGTTCGATATAATCCTCAAGTGTCTTTTTTTCTATCACCACTAACATTTTGTTGTTTAACGAACTTTGTTCAGGTGTGAAAAGCAGCATTTCCGAGTCATCACTTGTAAAATACGCAAGTTCGTTATGGGTGTCAAAAGATGTAACGTATGAGGTAGGAATGCTCACCGAGCCCTGCGTGTCTTTTATCTCTAAATTATTCATCTCATCGAGTTTACAGTAATAATGAGAAGTATATACGCTATCGTTTCTGTAATCAATCAAAATAATATCTTTGACAAGCTCGTCTGTTTTGGCTATTTTTCGTATTTCATCGACGATTACATAATTTGAGTAATTGCGATTGTCATATCGTGACACAATTAATTCGGCATCGGAATTAAATTGATTACAGGTAGATTGAATATCTAAAAACATGTCAGAGGTATTAAGTGCCAAAACCTCTGTCTGGTCCGCCACCTGTTCATTGTACATAGTCGAGTATTGCCTACCGAAGTAAAAATATATTATTGTGTACATACCAACAATGGCTATCGACAAGAATATTATATAGAAAACTATATTTTTAAATAATGTTGAGCGTATAACTTTCTTCAACTTAACGTTCCTCGTTTCCTCTATATAATATCGATAATTAAACATTAACATAGCTATAAAATTATGTCAAGATATCTCATTAATGATATCGTACAATTACCATGGTGCAATTATTAAAACTAATATTTAATTATTGTATCATACAGCAAAAATGTATAAAAATACTAGCTTTTCTTTATTATTTTGCGTTCAAACTGTGAAATAAAAGAAAAAAATCTTACGCCTTGAAAGAAAACAAAAGTCCAACTATAATAAAGTTGTCGGAAGATACTACAAATCATTTTTCAATTGTAGCTATCGATTAAGTGTACAAACCGTAAAGTTTGTTTGTACCGAAAAATGTGGAGGATCATTATGAAGTCGAGAAAAATCATAGCAATGGCACTTGTCGGCGCACTCTTACTTTCTGTATTTATGTACGGATGTAGCACCGACACAACAACCTCTTCGGAGGGAGACACAGGCACACCAGCAACATCCGATTCCACTGCGAGCACAGACCAACCAACAGAGGAAAAGATGGAAATCACCTTTCCTTTAGAGGAGCAAATTACAATAACAGCACTTTCCACAATGCACTCGAACGGTCCCGTGGCGGTTGAAGACACGATGGCTATGAAAAAAATGGAAGAACTAACAAACGTAAAGTTTGAAGTTGAGTCGTACCTCAGCGCAGACTTAGAGGAAAAAACAAACTTGATGCTCAACAGCGGTCGTTACCCCGAAGTATTCTTCAAGTATGTTCCCGACCCGGCAAAATACGGTGAAGAGGGTATCTACATTGAGCTTGAAAACCTAATCGCCGATTATGCACCGAATTTGAGCGCACTTATGGCGGAAAGACCACTTATCGAGACGGAGATAACATATCCCGACGGCCATATTTATACACTGCCGCACATGATGGGACGTTCCGACCCTGCCGCTATTCCTCTTTTTATCAATCAAGCATGGCTTGACACACTTGACATGGAACAACCGACGAGCATAGATGAATTTCATGCTGTACTGACAGCTTTCAAAAACGATGACCCTAATGGCAACGGCACAATGGACGAAATCCCCTTTGCTGTCGGAGACTATTTCCCACTCAGCAACTTTATTCCGTATTTCGGTATTGAATACAACCCCTCTTACAAAACGACGGACATCAGCGGCGAACTTGAGTATGTTCCGGCTATGGAAGAATACAAAGAAATGCTTATCTTTTTTGAGCAACTTTATTCTGAGGGCTTATTGGATGCAAATGCCTTTACACAATCAGGCGAACAGCTCCGTGCGATAGGTGCATCGGAAGACACTATCGGTGTATTTTTCGATTACGGTGCATTCTTGACGGTAGGTCGTGAAAGAGATCCTGATTTCCCGATGTTAATGGCATTTGACGAGGGTGTTTATCCTGCAACTACCGGTATATCGACCACAGCTTATGCTATCACTGATATTTGCGAAAACCCTGAAATAGCCATGGCATGGGCAGATATGTGGTACTCTGAAGAGGGCGGAAGACTTGCATGGATGGGCGTTGAAGACGAGTCTTATAAAATCAACGACGACGGTTCATGGGAATGGATTATGGGCGATTACGAGAGCATCGGCGAAGTTCGTGCGAACGCTGCTATTCAAGGTTCGGGTACACAGACAGGTATTCAGCCTGAACTCTGGTGGATGAATGTAGCAGACGCAAACGAGGCAAAGATTAACGAAGAACGTCTCTCTATGATGGAAATAGCCGCAGAACCTACGGCGACACTCAAAATATCCCCCGACGATAACTCAACGATAGCGAGCATAAAAGCCGATATCGATCCTTATTTAGACCAATATATGGCTGAAATAGTCACAGGGAATGCAGACATTGAAAGCACTTGGGACAACTATGTAGATACTTTGAACCAGATGGGCTTAGAAGAAATGATGGCAATTTATAACAAAGCATACGACGAAGTTAGCCAATAACTTTTTACTGTGAGGGCATTGTGGTTAACACAATGCCCTCATAATTATTATGAGGTAATGGGGAAATGACAAAAACGCTTAATCATGCGAAAAGCAAAAAACAGCCGTACTTTAAACGCCTGTTTGCTGATATGAAAAAGAATTATATTCTATACATATTAATGCTTCCTGTTGTAATTTATTTTATCACCTTTGCTTATGTACCACTTTACGGTATTCAATTAGCCTTTAAAGATTTTTCGCCCAGCGCAGGATTTTTCGGTAGCGAGTGGATAGGTTTTGAACATTTCGAAAGATTTTTCGACAGTTTCAGATTTTGGACATTACTGCAAAACACCATAGGCATCAGTATTTACGGTATTTTAGTGGGCTTTCCTATACCGATTATTTTCGCCCTGTTTTTAAACTATCTGCCGGGTATACGGATGCGCAAGACTTTGCAGATGGTGTCGTATGCTCCGAACTTTATTTCTACGGTCGTAATGTGCGGCATGATAACGATATTCTTAACACCAGAAACCGGAATAATTAATCAATTACTCATGTCACTCGGTTTTGATTCCGTACCGTTTTTGTCTGTTCCCGAGTATTTTAAATCAATTTATGTCTGGTCGGGCGTTTGGCAGGGAATGGGTTTTAGCTCCATCATTTACATAGCAGCTTTGGCAGGTGTTGACCAGGAAATGCACGAAGCCGCCGTCATAGACGGTGCAACAAAAATCAAAAGAATACTCCACATTGATTTACCAACAATAGCACCGACAATGATCATTCTACTCGTTCTCCAGTTCGGTGGTATTATGTCTGTCGGATTTGAAAAAATATTCTTACTACAAAATCCGCTAAATATGACGGCTTCAGACGTTATTTCAACGTATGTTTACAGGGTCGGTTTACTTGATGCCGATTACGGCTATTCGACCGCTGTCGGACTGTTTAATTCAGTAATAAACGTGATTTTATTGGTCAGTGTGAATAAAATAACAAAAAAACTGACTTCTACATCATTGTGGTAAGGAGGAAATTGTGAATAATACTAATAAACCGTTAAACAAAAAAAACAAAATCCGCCAATGTCTACCCGATAGAATTTTTGATACATATAACATTGTCGGAATGTCGATATTATTTGTGGTTTTCACATGGCCGCTTATATTCGTTTTAAGTGCATCGATAAGCAACCCCTCTGCTGTATGGAACGGTGATGTAGTGCTGTTACCTGTGGGTTTGAATTTCGACGGATACAAAGAGATTTTAGCCTATGAAGAAATATGGATAGGCTACAGAAACACAATTCTTTACACGGTAGTGGGTACTCTGATTAACGTCACGTTGACGATTTGTGCTGCATATCCGCTATCAAGAAAAGATTTCGTGCCGAGAAACTTTTTGATGGGTATGTTCGTGTTTACGATGTATTTCAGCGGTGGACTTATCCCCACATATTTAGTGGTAGACGGCTTGAATATGCTCGACACTATCTGGGCTATGGTTATCCCGGGTGCTATTTCTGTTTATAACGTCATTATTACCCGTACTTATTTCCAAAATAGTATACCTGAATCGCTGAAAGAAGCGGCAGACCTTGACGGTGCTAATACGGCTCAATTCCTTTTCAGAATAGTTCTACCACTGTCCGCACCGATTATCGCCGTTATTTCTCTCTACTACGGCGTAGGTCACTGGAACAGCTATTTCAGTGCTTTAATATATTTGTTCGACTCCGACAAATATCCCTTGCAAATATTTTTGAGAGACATATTAATCCAAAACCAAGTTGATCTCGATATGTTCGGTCTCGACTTAGCAGAGGCGGAAGAAAAGAGACGACTTGCAGAAACAATAAAATATGGTGTTATTATAGTAGCTTCAGTTCCTGTCCTATGCATATATCCCTTTATACAAAGACATTTTGTCAAGGGCATAATGATAGGCGCACTGAAAGGTTAACAGAAAGGTTTAGTATATGAGCAACAAAATAAAAAATGAATACCCGAGGCCTCAAATGTGTCGAGGTGAACAAAGCTTTGAAAATCTGAATGGAACATGGAATTTTGCGTTTGATTTCGGCGTCAGCGGAGTCGAGCGCAAGTGGCAAGAATGTGGCGATGAGGCTTTTCCGTTAAATATAACCGTGCCGTTTTGCCCCGAGAGCAAACTGTCGGGGATAGAGCACACCGACTTTATACCTGCCGTATGGTACAGAAAAAGAATAACTCTGACAGGCGAACAGCTAACCGGTAAAGTTTTAATCCATTTCGGAGCAGTCGATTATGAATGTAAGCTTTGGGTAAACAAAAAGCTTTGCGGAGAGCATAGGGGCGGTTATTCCTCTTTCACTTTTGATATTACAGACTATTTAATCGCGGGCGAGAATGAATTAACTCTGTATTCGTATGACGATGTGAGGAGCGAAAACCAGCCATACGGCAAACAGTCAAAGATTTATCAGTCTCAAATGTGCTCTTACACACGCACTACCGGTATATGGCAAACCGTTTGGCTTGAATTTGTACCGAAACATTACATTACTCGATATTTGGTAACTCCACACGTGGCTGACAGCAAAATCTCGGTAAAAGTGTTCACAAACGGAAAAAAGGAAACGAGTGAAATTAAAATCACAGCATTTTATGACGGTAAGGAAGTCGGACACGAGACGGCGAGTGTCATGGGTGGCGAGTGTTACGAAAACAACACGGTAGCTGTTGTAAAGCTTTCGGAACTTCATCTTTGGAATGTGGACACACCAAATCTGTACGACTTAACCATCGAACTTATTAGCAACGGAGAAGTCACGGATAAAATATCGGGCTATTTCGGCATGAGGTCGGTAGAGCTGGGCAGTGATGGGCTGTATATAAATGGCAAAATCACCTATATGCGGACAATTTTAGATCAAGGGTTTTTCCCCGACGGGATATACACATCTCCGAGCGACGAGGATTTAAAGCGTGACATTCTGCTTTCAAAGTCACTCGGTTTTAACGGCGGAAGAATGCACCAAAGGGTTTTTGAGGAACGCACGCTATACTGGGCTGATAAACTCGGCTACTTATGTTGGGGCGAGTATGCAAACAACAATTTTATGAACACGGGCGAGGGATTAAAAAATTTTTTGCCGGAGTGGCTTGAGACTCTGCAGCGTGACTACAACCACCCGTGCATAATAGGTTGGATGCCGTTTAACGAGTCGTATTGGAGCAAAGATTTAGATCCGCTTATACAACCGATTGTTTATGAGGCGACTAAATTATTTGACAGCACAAGACCGGTGGTCGATGCCGCCGGCGGATTTCATTACAAGACGGATATGTTCGATGTACACGAGTATGAGCAAGACCCTCAAAAATTAAAAGAAAAGCTTGATTTGATGTTAGAGGACGAAGAATACTTCCACAATCCGCTCAACAACAGGGTTTTAGCAGGACATAAATATTATGGGCAACCATACTGGATAAGCGAATACGGTGGAACTTTCTGGAATCCTGATTTAAAAGAGGGTGACGACGGTTGGGGTTATGGAGATAATCCACAGACGGAACAGGAATTTGCAGAGCGTTACTACGGATTGACAAAAGTTCTTTTGGACAACCCTCGTGTTTGTGGTTTTTGCTACACACAACTCACCGACATCGAACAGGAGCAAAACGGACTTTTCAATTATGACAGAAGCCCTAAATTCTCAAAAGAAACTTACGAGATGATAAAAAAAGCAAACGCACTGCCTGCGGCGATAGAACAGCAGAAATAAAATCGGAGAGTGGCGAAGATGATCAAATCGGCTAAATGGATAACACCCGTAGTAACATCCGAAGATGTATGCTATGAGTTCAAAAAAGATTTCACGGCGACAGACGGCACAAATGCCGTGGTAGAAGTCACTGCCATCGGTGTTTACGACATGTATCTAAACGGTGAACGAGTCGGCAAAAATGTGCTTGCTCCCGGTTGGACATCGTATAAAACACGTCATCAATATCAAAAATACTTCGTCACTCTTAAAGAGCAAAACCAAATCGTCATAACTGTAGGGAAAGGGTGGTATCGTAGCCCCTTATCAGGTCAGAGTAAAGAAAAGTGCAAAGATATCCCGACAGCGGTTATTGCCGCTGTCGGCTTTGATGATACAGTGATATACACCGATGAAAACTGGTTTTGTACAGAGTCGAATATCCGTTTTAGCGAAATATATGACGGCGAAAAGGTCGATTATACGGCAGAAACAAGCGAAGTTTTTCCAGTTAATGTCATAAATCGTCCTCTTGATAACTTGATCTTACAAGAGGGCGAGGACATAACGGAGCACGAGCGAATAAAACCGAAAAAGATAATAAAAACACTGAGAGGTGAGACGGTAATTGATTTCGGTCAAGAAATAACGGGGTATGTCGAAATAAAGACAAACACCGATTACGGTGATGAAATCCTTATTTCTCACGCAGAGGTTTTAGACAGTGACGGCAATTTTTACACCGAAAATTATCGAACGGCAAAGGCGAAACTTCACTATATTTGTGACGGTGGTAAAAAAATATTAAAACCGAGAATGACTTTTTTCGGTTTTAGATATATTAGACTCGATAAATACCCTATGCCTCTTGAAATTTGTGATTTTACGGCTGTTGTAGTACATTCTGATTTTGAAAAAACGGGCTCTTTGGCGAGCGGTCACGCGATGTTAAACAAGCTCATCAGCAACGCTTTCTGGGGTCAAAAATGTAACTTTTTAGACATACCCACCGACTGTCCGCAACGCAACGAGCGCCTCGGTTGGACAGGAGATGCCCAGGTTTTCTGCAAAACGGCAAGCTATAACTACAATGTGTTAAAATTTTTCAAAAAATGGTTGAAAGACATGTCCGCAGACCAGCTCGAAAACGGTGCGATTTCTCACATTGTCCCGAACACTGCGTTCGGCTCGGGAAGTGCCGCATGGGACGATGCCGCCGTAATAATACCGTGGCAAATGTATGAAACTTACGGTGATGTCGAAGTGCTTGAAAATCAATTCGACTGCATGAAAAAATACATAGATTTCATCACGACAAGCACAAAAAACGAATTTTTATGGACAGGCGGTACGCACTTCGGAGACTGGTTGGGGCTTGACGCACCTGTCGGAAGTTACAAAGGCTCATCAAGAGAGGATTTTATCGCCTCTGCATTTTATGTGTATTCCGTAGGGCTATTCGTTAAGTCGGGAAAAGTTTTGAATAAGGACATGACTTTGTATGAACGACTTCATGACAATATTAAAAAAGCGTTCATGCAAACATTCAGTGGATGTCAAACCCAAACGGAATATGCCTTGACGATTGTGTTTGATTTAGCTGTGAACGGCAAAGAAACCGCCGATAAATTAGCAGAAAAAGTAATAGCCGACGGCAAAAAATTGCAGACGGGGTTTGTCGGAACGCCGTATATTCTGCACGCTTTGAGTAAATACGGACATTCAAAACTTGCATACGATTTATTGCTCCGAGAAGAATTTCCGTCATGGCTATATCCGATAACGAAAGGCGCAACAACTATTTGGGAACATTGGGACGGAATAATGGAGGACAGTTCGTTTTGGGATGCCGAGATGAATTCCTTTAACCATTACGCATATGGTGCTGTGTTAGACTGGATTTACGAAGTAGCCGGCGGTATAAAAACGACCAAAGCGGGTTTTGAAGAAATAACCGTAAACCCACACCCCGACAAACGTCTCGGGTGGCTCTCGGTTTCTATTAACACAAGGCAAGGAGAAGTAAAAAGTTCTTGGGAAGTCGTGGGTAACGAGGTAAGATATGAGATAATGACCCCGACAAAGACGACAATCATCATAGACGATAGTATAACAAAAGTATGTGCCGGTAATTATGTATTTTTCGGCAAAGTGAGGGACAACTAATTTGAACACGGTGAAAAATTATCTCCTTGTAACTTTAGGCTCTGCATTACTATGTTTTAGCACCACATATTTTATATTGCCGGCATACATTTATAACGGCGGAGTGCTTGGTACGGCACAGGTTATCCAGTCCATTTTGGAAGACATTTTGTTACTTGAAATCCCTATTGATATTGAGATTGCGGGCGTTTTAAACTTTTTTTAATATTCCGCTTTTTGTTCTCGCTTATAGGAGCATTTCAAAGAGTTTTCTAATCAAAACTTTTTACAGCTTAGGTTTACAGACATTACTATTTACATTTTTAACACCACCGACAACACCGATAATAGAAGACACCCTGACAGCAGGACTTATTGGCGGTGTCGTTGCAGGTGCCGGCATAGGCATCGTGCTTTTAGCCGGTGCATCTGCGGGCGGAGCTGATATTTTAGGCATGTATTTCACATTGAAGCACAAAAATTTTTCCGTAGGTCACTTCACTATATATTTCAACTCGGTACTTTACTTGATTTGCAGTGTGATTTTCGATGTATCTATAGCGGTATACTCCGTAATCACTATTTTTGTAACCTCTATCGTCGTAGATAAATTCCATGCACAAAACATCAGAATAATGGCGATTATTTTCACCACATCTGAGGAGCTCGCAAAAAACATAATCACCGCAATGCACCGTGGTGTCACGATGTGGAACGGCAAAGGAGTATACACCATGGAGGACAAAAAGATTTTAGTTACCGTATCATTAAAATAGATTATCGAGCATCTCACCTCTCAGGGTTTAATACACACCCGAGTAAAAATTACGGCACAGGAACAATGGGCATGTATATATAGTCTGCCCATACACCACCTTTTGGCGGGACGATCACTATTACCTCTTGGCATACAGCCAAAAACACGACAAGATAGTTGCTTTTAGAATAGACAGGATCGACAAGGCAAGGATTAGCTATGAAGACTGGTTGCACCTCCCCCGGACTTTGATTCCTCAGATTACATAAATAAAATATTTGAAATGTTCGACGGTTCGTTAATGACCATTGAGCTTAAATGCAAAATCGCTTCATGGATGTAATCGTGGATAAGTTTGGCAAGGATGTTGAGGTTGCTCTCTTTGATGATGAACATTTTGGAGAAATTGAAATAATATTACCTTTGGAAACCGCAAGAGAATCAAAAGAAATATCCTCACACTTATCATAATAATTGTGAGGGTATTATTAAATCTCAACAGTAAAAGTAGTCCCATTTTCCTGTGAACTGCGAACCGATACCTTGCCTTCATGCAGTTCACATATTCTCTTAACAATGGAAAGACCTATGCCGTTGCCTTTAATGCTTCTTGATGAGTCCGCCTGATAAAACTTATCAAATATTTTATCAAGCGTATCGCTCGGTATAGCTTTGCCGAAATTTGTGATACTGAAAACACCTTTATCCGATTTTTTATGCAGCTTAATAATTATTATGTCTTTCTCATCCGAAAAATTAACAGCATTTTCTATAAGGTTTAGCCATACCTGGTTTAACAGTTCCTTATTTGCGTTAATGCTTACTTCATCTATATCTATATCGAAAGCAATATCTTTCTTATCCCACAAGTTTTGTAGCGAAACAACGCAAAGGCGCACCTGCTCTGAAACATCGTATTGCTCGGTATCCACCAAAACATCTTGGCTTTCTACCTTATTTAACAAAAGTATATTTTTCGATAAACTTACAAGCCTTGCCGACTCATTAGCTATCACCGAGAGATACTCCGTTTTTTGCTCATTCGTCAAATTATTTTTTATCAAAATATTTGCAAAACCGTTTATGGAAGCTATCGGTGTTTTAAATTCATGCGAAAAGTCGTTGATAAAATTTTGTTTAAGCATTTCGGTACTTGCAAGTTCCTTTGTCATTATATTAAAGGAATGTACAAGCCCGGCAATTTCATTAGGCGAATTTTTGGGTGTTTCTAATTGTATGGAAAAATCACCCTTTGCCACATCTTCCATCGATTTTTGAAATCTTCTAAGTGGTTTAAGTTGTATGCTTGAAAACCAGTATGCAATTACTGCCATCAAGATAATGAAAGCCGATAAAAACAGCAAAAACGCCGGTCTGTTAAACGGAAGTTGCAATATTCTGCCAATCGCTTCGCTCAAATCATATTCAAATACAACCGCTAAAAGCAAGATTGTTATTACAGTGGTAAACATAAAGGCAATAAACAGCGCGCCTACCGTGAAAATAATTTGAAAGTTGTTTTTAAATCTCTTATTCATGATAAATAGTTTCCTTATATAATTTGTTGCGGTTATGCCACGTCATATGCGGGGCATAATTTCAGTGGTTTTCACTGAAAAGAAACAAATTTGAGAGTATGAAAATTAGTTTTCATACTTTACGGCCTTGTAACCAAGCCCTCTTATCGTCATTATTTCAAACTCTTTTATATGAGATAGTTTTTTTCTAAGCCTATTCACATGAACATTTATTGTATTATCGTCCGTTTCTGTGTCCATGCCCCAAACCTCGTCCATAATTTGCAATCTTGTAAATATTTTGTTTGGGTACGAGAGCAGTTTAAACAGTAGCATAAATTCCTTTGGTGGCAGTTCAATACTCTCATTTTTATCGGTTACGGTCATGCTGTCGTAATCCACAAGCACACTGCCCACCGTTATCTGCCGGCTTTTGGTGATTTTCGCTCTGCGCAGGAGTGCGGTTATTTTTAGTAGCAACTCCTCCTCATCAACAGGCTTCGTCATATAATCGTCCGAGCCTACCGAGTAGCCACGCTTTTTATCCTCTATATATGTTTTGGCGGTGAGCATTAAAACAGGCATTTCGTACTGTGCATCTCGCAAAGACTCCACAAACTCAAAGCCGTCCATGTTCGGCATCATTATGTCGCAGATAATAAAAT
>CAYJKY010000050.1:0-18643 GCA_964370825.1 uncultured Oscillospiraceae bacterium | reverse complement strand
AAGGAAAAAGAAAACTGCCCCTAACATAACAAGACAGGGTATCACCAAGAAAACGATGATACCCTGTCTTTATTTCGTTATTCGCTTAAATAAATAACAAATCCGAACACATCACCTATTACAAAGGCTTTAGTGTTCGGATTTGTTCCTATTGGCGGAGGAGGAGGGATTCGAACCCCCGTGCCTCTCGGCAAACGGTTTTCAAGACCGCCTCGTTATGACCGCTTCGATACTCCTCCGTGTATTTACGAATCTGTAATTACCTATCCTAACAGATACCGCAAATATATTTTATACTATTTTATGAAAAAAAGCAATACCTTAACACCTAATAAATAAATTATTTTTGCTGAAACGCTTCCTGTATTCACTTAACTTAAAAATAATACGTCGTTTGAGATACGCAACGTTTGCCAGTCGTGAGGGTTTTTAGTGTATTCTGCTATACCATAGTGGTATAGTCGCTACTACTTTCAATTTTAGTAAATAAAACACCCTATATTTTATTCTTTGTCTAAAAAAGGATATAAGTCATCAAAATCTGCCGCCTTAAGCGAACCATCCGGCATAACCTTTGAGGCTATCCTTGGGGCAATGTCTCCAAACTCCTGCACCATCACCTCGCAAACTACAGGACCGTCGTAAGAATAAACCTCATCCAGTTTTTTCTCTAAATTATCCCCGGCAGATATTTTAACTGCTTTTATCCCATAAACACCGGCAAGAGCACAAAAGTCCGGCGTTTTTAGTCCGCTGTCAGGGCCTACACCCAAAAATCTATCCTCCATATAGTTGTGCTGATTGTGACGAATAAGAAGATACCCTTTATTATTATATATAAAGAGTTTAAGCGGAAGATTGTTGTACTCGATTGTGGCAAGTTCTTGTATATTCATCTGGGCACTGCCGTCACCGGTAATTGCGGTAACGTGCGGCTGTTCCTTAGCAGCACCTATCGCACCTGCCCAAAAGCCCATGCAGGAAAGCCCACCGGATATCATGTATCGCTGTTTTTCCTTGAGCCGTATACTTTGGGAGACTATGTTGCATACGCTTCCGGTGTCAACTACAATGACCTCGTCCTCCCTCAGTTTATCCGAAAGTATGTCGGTAAAATAATAGGAATTCAATGGATTTTCTTCCTTGTATTTAGGTAACATATTTGGATATTGCTCTCTCATTTTCATACAATGAGCAACCCATTCTACAGTATTTGTTTTAAGAGCTTTGGCTTCTGCGACATCATATAGCGCAGTAATAAAGTATTTAAGCTCACAGCAGTGTTTTTCATCTATAATAACATCATGCTTTGCAAGCTCTTTGTCATCAATGTCCACCATGATTTTGTAGGCATTTTCTCCAAACTTTTGCGGATAATACCCTGTTGTCGAAACAGAGAGTCTGCTACCTAAAATCAGCATAAAATCGGACTGTTGTATTGCGAAGTGAGAGGCTCGGTCACCATATCCACCGGGTCTTCCTACAAAAAGATCACTCGATGATACAACATCAATGCCACCCCTAGAGGTAACAACCGGAATTTTATACTTGTTTATAAATTTACGGAAAGTTTCTACACTTTTACTGCTACGCACTCCATAACCTGCCATAATCAGTGGGCGCTGTGCCTTGGCAAGGCGATCTATTATGTCCTCAAAGGCTACTGTGGCGTTATTTTTCATTGGCGGAGTATATCCTCGCATCTCATTCGGAACTTTTTTGTTTTGAATGTCCACCGGAACATCTATCCAAACAGGCCCACAACGTCCGTTCAGCGCTTCAAAATATGCTCTTTCCATGTAGTATCTTATATCTGCTGGATCTGTAATTGCTGCAAAATATTTAGTTATCGAAGAAACTATCGGTTCCAGATTTAAACTTTGCGTTCCATGTTGGCGAATACCGGTATCTATTTCGTATTTTAAAAGCTTTGACGAAGCCTGCCCCGAAATGATAAACATGGGCGAAGAATCAAGATAGCTTTGTGCCACTCCGGTAATTGCATTAGTGGCACCGGGGCCGATGGTAACTAGCGCTACACCCGGCACCGAGGTTAACCTTCCTACTATGTCTGCTGACATTGCGCTTGCCTGTTCATGATGGTTACAAACCACCGATAGCTTTTCGTTTCGTTTTAAAGCATCGGTAAGCCACATGGCTGAGCTACCGGACACCATAAATACATTTTTGCTACCCTTTTTTTGTAAAAAATCGAAAATATATTCTGCTACAGTTTCCATAACATCTCCTTATATTGCGTCCAGTTCTTTAATATTCTCTATGCTAAAATTGCTGTTCGCATTATCCATCGCAATCTTTAGCTGATCCATATTCGAGCAACTAATCAATCCAATTCCGGATAATGGGTTGTTAATAATATATCCCAAAACAACATATGATGGGTCAACGTTATAAGTTTTACAGTAATCACTTACGTAATCCAATTTTTTAAGGTTTTTTTCGGTAACTACTCGCTGTTTTAAAAAGTCATCAAGATTATCAAGCCCCTGGGATATTGCCTTAGAGAAAAAACCTCTTGCCTGTGAAGTATATCCCATTGCAACCATTTCACCGTTATTTCGCAGTATATATTGATAGGACTTTTCATCCATGTGGGTTGTGCTTTCATCATTCCACATTGTATCTGTATACTCTGCCAGCGACCACCAGGTCTGTACTATCGAAAATGGTGTGAGATTATTTTGTGTTGCATACTCACGAGCCTCTTTAACCCTGTCTATCGACCAATTTGCAACCCCTATTGCTCCGATTTTGCCTGTTTTATACAGACAGTCCATTGTCTGCACTATCTCCTGTACACTGCGATTTTTCTCGTCTCTGTGCAGCAAAAAAACGTCTATTTTATCTACAGCAAGGTCGGTAATACTTTCTTCAAACTCACGAAATATTGTCTTTTGGCTAAGATCAATCACCTGCTGCGAGTCTACCCTATTCATTCCGGCCTTGGTAACGATGTTAACTGCCGACCTGTCTACGGTTTTTAGCCACTCCCCTATTACTCGCTCACTAATTCCTCGTCCATTTGGTACCCATTCGGAATAGCTTCTTGCGGTGTCAATAATATTTCCGCCGCACCGCAGATACTCGTTCATCATATCAAAGGCAAGCTCCGGCGAAACCCTTGTGCCAAAGCGTCCGGTACCAAGGCCAATTTTAGATAGGTGGAATTTTTGCTCACCCAGTTGAATGTTAATATATTTCATCTACGCTCCTTGTATTTATATTAAACGATTTTTTGGCACCGCATAACAGATAGTTTCCATATAGTTCATATAAGACCTTAGATAAAATTTATATCCCGAAAAGTTATCGTTTATCCAAAAAGGCAGTTGCCATAAATCCTGCTTCTTGTGATACACCGCTATCGCAATAATCGGCATATCTTCTTTTATCAAACATTTTGCACCGCTTAGCACCTTTGCTTCATACCCCTCCACATCAATCTTTATAAATGTGGGATGGCAATCGGTTAAAATATCGTCAAGAGGTCTACACTCCGTTTTTGGTAATTTTTTATCGCTTATTATTCCGTTTGCGTTTGCTATATTTTCAAACGACAGGCGTTCCGGTCTATCGCTCAAACCTAAATTATGTGTTTGTATGTTATAACCTTTAGTGTTTTCCACTAATTTATTATAGCTTATCACCTCGGGTTCAAAGGCTATATATGCGCTGTATTTGCCGTTATTAATGTGGTAAAAACTTTCGAAAACCTCTCCTATAAACGCCCCGCAATCCACAAATATCTCATCATCAATTTGGGAATACACATCTTTATATGGCAGGTATTGCTCTTTTATCGGTAGCGAACATATCTCTTTGTTAGGATTTAGCGAAATGAATTCGAGTATATCATCCAGCGTGGATTTAGACTTCTCGTCCTCCAGCAACTCTCTAAACTTTGTATAACTATTTTGGTTGTCCGAGATAAATTTTTCGTCGATATAAAGCGGAAAAGGTTGATTTTTCATCAAATCCTGCATTTGCCTAAGTTCGAATAGATGCACAACCTCTTTTACACCAAGCTGATAAAGCATCTGCTTAATCTCGGCAAACAACTCTCCCATTGTGTACATAGACACAACAACGGTAGCTCCTGAGGCAAATTCACAAAGCTGCTCGGGCTTTATCACACAAATACCCTCAAGTTGAGTGCCATACTTGTTTTTATCAATAAAGCAAACAGGGGTTATTCCGCAACTTTTAAAACACCGAAATGTAACAACACCCGCAAACCCTGCACCGTAGATGGCGATTGGTGCCTTAGTAATAAAATTCATTGATGTTTATCTCCTACTACATCTCATCTACAGAATAAATTTCGCCTTTATAATTAAATTTGTTTCTTAGGGAATCTATTATCTCGTTCTTAAAGTTGATTGCAAAAACAACTATCAACTCATTTTCATTCACAGTCTCGGTATTAGGTGCAGCAATTTTAATATCTGAGTTGGCTAGATATTTGTTGTGAATAGTAGCATTACTATCAAAAATATATTTTATCCTACTATTTCCCGAAATCAATTTAATCAATGCTTTGGATTTACATCCTGCACCCCATATCGATACCGTCTCATACATATTTATTTTACCGAGCAGTGTTTCTTTATCCTTTTTTATTTTATCATTAAAAAATCTCAGAGGGTATGCCTTTCTTACATATACAGCTAAATTTTGCCCATTAAAATCTTCATTTATTTCAATAACTTCAAAGCCTACAGAGCTTAAAAGGTTAAGCATACTCTGTGCCGTAAAATAGTTAATATGTTCTGAAAAAATATCATAATATTGCAAATCGCCAAATATTTTTTGACCATTTGGAACTTCTATATAAGCGACCCCCCCCCATTTTAGAGCACTGTAAACACTTTCAACAAATTTTACAGGCTCTTCTAAATGTTCAAGAACATATACACAAATTAAAGCAGGGATGCTATTGCCCGGGCAAACACCGGGCTTAAAAAAATCATTAATAACGGTGATTCTTTCGTTTTTTAATTTAGATATTTGTTGTGCTTGTTTTTTTGATGGTTCAATTCCCGTTGCCTTATCAAAATGTTTTAGTAATCTTACCAGTAGTGTACCATCTCCACAGCCTACATCCATCACTAAACTTGTATCCTTAGCATATTCTTTTAGTTTTAAAAACTTTTCGTCATAAATGTTTAGCATAGGTTCCGTATGATTTCCGCAAATACCGTCATTGTCTGAATTAACCACAAGTTGGTAATTCTTATAATATTTCGGAGGAATAATATTGTTAATTTGATAATGGTTGCAGCTATTACAGATATAAACATCAATGTCTACCAGTGAGGACATTAAAGGTTTATCATATACAGTTGTGACATCTTTTTCGCAACCAACCAGTTTCTCTCTAAATTCGGTATTATTTCCACATACTCTACACTTCATTTATTTACCTCAAAAAACAATACTTTCTAAACTTCTCTTTACGCACAACTTCATATCATATCCGGCTATCCATCCCAAACCCTGTAGGCGTTTGATATTCGGGAGGTATCTATCCTCTTTACCGGTCGGGGTATCTGTTGGATATAAGCTGATTTTATCACCGAGTAATGCGTTAAACTCGTTTGCCATGGCAGATATCGAGCTGTGTTCGGTACTTCCTATGTTATATGGCTCGCAGTCTCCTTTAAGTAGCACCGTAAACATTGCAGATACCGCATCCGCCACATAACAAATATTTCTAATCTGTGAACCGTCGCCGGTTATAACCACCGGGTTACCCTGCGAAACACTTAAAACAAAATCATTAAAACATCTGCCGGAATAAAAATCATCGCCGGGACCATACACCGAGAAAAGTCGAACCGTTTTTACCCTTACCCCATGCTTTTCGGCATATATAGAACACATTACCTCACCCATACATTTTGATAAGGCGTATAGATTTTTTTGAAGAAAAGGATTAAACAAACTGTTTTCGGTTATATCTTCGCCAACCGATTTTTTGTCGGAGATATTTCCGTATACCGCCCCACTGCTTACCAGCAATATCTCCGCAGAATTTTTAATCGCTAAATCGATAATATTATGAGTTCCTATTATATTAGCCTTAATGATATTCTCAGGTTTATCTGTATGTTCTTTTGCATTTGCAGGGCTTGCGGCATGAATAATTATATCAGCCTCAGATTTAATCGGACTTGCAACATCTTGGACTAAAAGGGTTAGCTCCTTTCTATTTTGCAGATGAAAAAATCTGCTTTCTGCCTTTGCTTTATTTCTTACCAAGGCATCCACCCTTATGTTACAACCATATTTATCGTTTAACTTTATAAAGGTGTTTACCATATATGCCGCTATAAACCCACTTGCTCCTGTTACTAAAATCGTTTTATTTCTAAGTCTTTCCCAAGGTAAATTTAAAGAGACTATATTATCAACATCCTCCCCCATAATCCTTAGATAGTTATCGGACATTACGCCCTCCTCTCCCTTGGTACTGCATAAAAAACAAACGATATATGGTTCATGTACGACCTGAGATATATACTGTAGTCATCTCTCATATTTTTCAGTAACAACGGTATTTCCCACAAATCACTTGTTTTGTGGTATCCTGCCACCGAAACTATAGGGGCATAGTTTTTAATGGTTTTTTCTGCCCCCCTTAAAACCCCCATCTCGGAACCTTCGATATTCATCTTAATCATTGTGGCTTTTTTACCGTCAAGTAACTTGTCTATCGAGATTGAAGGCGAATTTAGCTTACCTATATCCGAGATAAAGGTGCCGGGACCGGAGAGCTCGTACAGCATTATTTCAGCAGTATCTTCGTCGTAAAGAGCTGTGTTTTTAACTGTTATTTTTTCCTTAATATCATTATCCAATGACAACAGATATTCCGTTAGGTCTCGATAATTCTTGTTGTCCGGCTCTATGGCATAGTAGTGGTTAAAACCTGTTGGGTTGTTTTTTAAAAAGGTTTTTAGTGAAATACCGTTAAAAGCACCACAGTCGACAAATGTTTCGTTTTCAATTTTTTTATAAATATCATACTCAAAATATTGATCATCCTGCTTAAGAGTAGGTACGTCGATGCTATCATCCACCAATCTAAACTTAACAATTTTGCAAAATGTTTCCTTAGACAAGTCATCGGCCATATAATCAAAAACTTTAACTATATCATTTATGTGTTTCTGCATCAAAAATACGTCTGAGCAGGAGGGTAGATTATATTTATCGCCTACAAAGAGGCTGTAACATCGTCTAAAATAGGTGTAGTCTATCACCCTGCTTAAACCTGCCTCTCGCAGTGATTGGTGTACACCGGTGTGTCCACCTACCCTTAGTGCTTCGTCAAAGCTCTTGCAGTATCTTTTTCCATCGGTGTTTATGGTAACTATAATCAAGGCATCCGAGCCAACTTTATTTATGATATCGGATATAGCAATAACCTCCACACCCTCAACCACAGAACCTTTTTTTTGAGGGTTGCCATCGACAAAATATACCGGTTCTATACCCACCTCTCGCAAATAGTACAAAAAGGCTATTCCGGCCGATCCTGCGCCGTAGAGAAGAATTTTATCGAGGTAGGGATTTATATCTCTTTTCATCTCGGCTATAGTTATTTCATGATTATTTTTGTTAAACTCTAAAAAAATATCCTCAATCTTCATGCAGTTTTATCCTCTAAAAGCTCGAGTATCTCATCGCAGATATTTAATGGGTCTAACTTATACAGCTCTAACAGATACTCTCTCGTTCCGGTTACCGGTGCAAAGACATCCGGAAAAGCAAAGGCTTTAAATATTTTGGGTCTGTTGGTGTTTTCCATATACAGCTCACAAACCGCACCTCCAAACCCACCTATCATACTATGTTCTTCTACCGTAAAAACCGCTTTGTATTTTTTTGCACATTCCAGCAATGTATCTTCGTCTAACGGCTTTACCGTAGGGTGACTGTAAAGACTTGCCGAAACACCATTCTTATTTAGTTCATCACAAAGGCACACACACTCTTTTAGCATACAGCCGGTTGAAAATATGGCAACATCCTCACCATCTCGCATCTTTATGGATTTTCCCACGGCAAACTCTGCCGAGATATCCCTTGTATGCACCGGTGGGTCTATACTTCTGCCTATTCTTATATATACAGGTGTATTCATTTTATATGCAGCAAGCATAGCGCTCTTCATCTCCTGCGGGTCACCGGGACAAATAACAGTCATATTCGGCAGGCAGCGCATCATGGCAATATCTTGACAGGAGTGGTGTGTCGGGCCTGCAACGCCATAGGCAAGACCACCGCCTACACCCACCAACACCACAGGGTTTTCTTGGTAGCAGACGTCTAATAGTATCTGCTCCATCGACCTTAAGGTCATAAACGAAACCACATTATAGGCAAAAGCCTTTATACCCATTGCGGCAAGCCCTGCCGAAAATCCAATAAAATTTTGTTCTGCAATCCCAACATTTACAAACCTATCAGGAAACTCCTTTTCAAATTCTTCAAAAACTGAAAAACCGGTATCACCTATAACCAACATCACATTATCGTCTTTTCTTGCAAGCTCTGTCATGGTGTCAACAAATGTTTTTCTCATCCTAAAAGTTCCTCCAGTGCTATTTTTAGCTGATCATTATTTGGAGATTTAAAATGCCACTCCAGCCTATCCTCCATAAACGAGACGCCTTTACCTTTTATTGTGTGGGCAATTATTGCAGTAGGTTTTTCGTTTGAAATAGCTGTTATAAAAGCGCTGTACAGTTTATCACAATCGTGTCCGTCCACATCTAAAACCTCCCAGTTAAAGGCTTTAAATTTTTCGCCTATATCACCCATATTTAAAACCTGTTCATCGCCACCATAACTTTGCAACCGGTTTCGATCGACAATCGGGATGATGTTGTTTAGCTTAAACCTAGGTGCAAACATTGCCGCCTCCCATACCGAACCTTCGTTACATTCGCCGTCGCCCATAAGCACAAAGACATTGCCCATATGTTTTTTTAGCCGCTTTGCATATGCAATCCCCAGCCCTACCGAAAAATTGTGCCCCAGAGAACCTGCCGAGGCTTCAACACCCGGCACTACAAAGCGCCTTGTGTGTCCGGCATAGTCTTCACCGTTTACACAGTGCTTATCTAAATCTGACATCGGTATAATTCCTTTAAGCGCCAGTGCACAATAGTAGCTTGCCGCTATGTGCCCTTTGCTTAAAAGAAATACATCCCTATTTGGATCATGCAAATTTTCTGCGGTGATATTCAATATCCGTGTATACAGCACAGCCAAAATATCAGCAGAGGAATAACCGCCCCCTATATGGGAATCATTTGTTCGATTCAGCACCTTCGCCGCCTCTATTCGCAGTTGTTTTGCAAATTCATATGGTTCATTAATCATATCTTTTTCCTGCCTCCAAATAGCTTTTTATCTCACATCCCAGGTTAAGTCCTCTTTTTATGGCATCATCCATATTATAGTATCTAAAGTCGCCGAGTCTCCCGCCTATAAACAGATTTTTATTACCACTTGCAAGGTTTTTATATCTATTGTACATCAACTTAGATTGCTCGGTTAAAACTACATAAAACGGAATTTCTTCTCCATACAAATATTCTTGTGGATATTCTGAAATAACCACAGTATTTGGGTTATCTTTATTATTCGGCAGATAGCTATAATCGGTTTGTCTGGTATAGGGAAGCTTTAGCGACGGATAGTATATTGCAATATCTTTTAGCAGATGTGTTTTATCATGGTGTTGTTTTTTAAACATCAATGTCCTATAAGGTAGTTTCCCGTAACAATAATCAAAAAACGCATCTATCATGCCGGTGTATAGAACTATGGTATCATCTTTATAATGTTTTTGTTTATCAAATGGTGTATTGAGTTTTAGCTCGATATTTTCATGGTTTAATATCTCACTAAACATCGCAGTAAAACCATTTTTTGGCAACACCTGATATTTATTGTCCTTTAGTTGGCAATCATCCGAAAGCCGTACCGGTATTCTTGCAGTAACCGAAAAATCTATCTCGGAGGGTTTTAGGCCCCACTGCTTGATGTTATACGGCAAAAAATCCTTTTCATACAAAAGCAAAGCAGCATCTTTAATAACCTCATCCTCACACCTTATCATATCAAGGATATAGAGAATTTTTTTATCACCATACCGCTGCTTTATATGTTTACAAAAACTGTCATATCCTACTTCGCCCAAAAGTGATTTAAAGGCAAGGTTATTAAATGGCATACTAAGATATTTGTCATCTACAACCGCATATGCAAAAGGTTTATATTCTACCCATTCGGAAAACCTTTTAACATATTTCATCACCTCATCATCATCGGTAAAAAACATATGTGGGCCATAGCTGTGTATCAATACGCCGTTATCATCTAACTCATCATAGGCATTGCCACCTATGTGAGCTCTTTTATCAATAACCGTTACCTTAAAACCACTTTCTGCAAGATATCTTGCAGCACAGCTTCCGGTATAGCCGGCACCCACAACTAAAATCTGCAAACCTATTCCCCTAAAATCTATTTAAATAGTCATTAATCTGCTGTTGACAAATCTTCTTAATGTTTTGTGCGTTATTAGCTTTTTGAGTAAAATCAACAGCCATTTTAATTGTTTCTTCGAAGCTGTATGTCGGTTTCCATCCAAGCATATTTTTGGCTTTTTTACTATCAAGCTTTAAGATTTTTGTCTCCAAACTCGAAAGCGATGAGTTCTCTATACCATAAGAAGAGTTATTAAAATATTTAGACATATTTTTAGCCAAACTCTCAACACTTTGAAAACCATCCTCACCCGGGCCGAAGTTATACGCCCCTGAAAGTGCAATATCTTCACCGGATTTATATGCAAGGGTTATATATCCTCCCAAAACATCCAAAATGTTTTGCCATGGGCGCACTGCCGCAGGATTTCTTATACATGGCTTTTTATTATTATTGAAGCTGTCCAACAGATATGGCACAAGCCGACTTGTATTAAAATCTGCACAGCCAACAACATTGCTGGCACGTGCCGTTGAAATAGCGACAGCAAGTTTGTTAAAGTAGGTAAAGCGAAAGCTTTCCGTCAATAGCTCTTGACATGCCTTAGAGCTTGAATACGGGTCCTGTGCACCTAATATTCCGTCCTCAATGTATGGTATATCACTTTCCAGGTTTTTATAGCATTTATCACTTGTTATAACCAGTATAGATTTAAGCTCTTCATATTCTACGGCAACCTTCAGTAAATTTGCTAAACCGACAACATTTGTGTCAAAGGTTTCTATCGGGTTTTCTATAGATTTTCCAACATATGCTTGAGAGGCAAGGTGGATAATATAATCCGGCTTAAAGTTAAATACAGTATCTTTTAAGAGTTGATAATTTGATATATCCGCCAACACCTCTGTGTTAAGCTTTGGTTTGGTTATGTTTATCAGCGATTTTTCTTCTTTTTCTCTGGAAAAACCACACACTTCGGCGCCCAACATTTCCAACATCAAGCACAGCCACGAACCTTTAAAGCCGGTATGTCCGGTTATAAAAAATCGTTTGCCAGCCAGCTTCTCCTTTACATCCCCCGACATCATACTCTACCGATTCTCCCGTCTAACCGCCAGTGCATACTCGTGACCGGAAACTCTTTCTCTGTAATCATTTACATTATCCACATTAAAGAGTTTGGTAACATTCTCAATATAATTCTCTACTTGTATTTTGCTATCTGATTTTACTACAGCAAACTTACCCAACCCCATAAAATGCAACTCATTTTGCAATTCCTCAAGGCTGATAAAGTTGTTAGCTCTGGTTACACATGGATCCTTTACATGATTTTCCCAATTTGCAGGGCGAAGTGCCATTAGGTTTATAACATATCCTATGTAGTAGGGGTTTTTTATAGACAAAAATATAACTCCATCCTCTACAAGATAATTTTTTGCCATAGTAAGCATGGTTCTAAAGTCGGCCGAATATTCTTCTATCCTGCCGCAAAACAGTATGAAATCATAGCTATTGTCGGCGAGAATTGAAGCGCGATCTACAAAGGAGGCACAACTGTCGCTGAGTATTAATGCATCCTCGTAATAACGCATATCCTCAATCAATACATCAATATGCACCTTGTCACAACCCATTAGTCCAAGCTTATATCTAAGTTCCATTGTACTCTCGCCAAAACCCGGGTTAACACTTAGTATACGCACCTCCTTTTTCGGAGATAAATGATTATCAAAATGAAAACTAAACAAATCCAGTGAAAGAGAAAGCCATCCATCTACTGAATATTTTTTATAAAACTGTTCGCTAGCTAAATCCATGACAGTGAATTGATTTTCTTTTATCGTTGCCGAGCCGTAGTGGTGAACAAAGGTATCTCTGCACAGCATCTGCTTATATCCTGCGCGCCTAAACTTTACGCTCATATCATCGTCGGCAAACATATCATAGCAAAAATAAGGTGTGTATGCCTTAACTGTCCCAAACACCCAAGACTTTAAAACTGCTGCAAAGGTAAACAAACGTGCACGTTCCTGCCATTTCTTAGGATCAGAGACATTAAATCCTTCGGCAAAACTCTGCATTTCGTCAAGATTTGTGTAATCAACCGGTATAGTTTGACCATTGGATAGGCTGTTGCACAACGGCACTGCCATTCCAATTTCGGGATCACTCTCAAGGCAGGTAATAAGGTTTATAAGCCAGTCTTTAGTAACAATAACATCATTGCTTACATAGGCAGTATATCTGCCTTCGGTAGTAAAAGTAGCGGTATCCAAAATATTAAATGCCGCCAATGTAGGTCCCATATTATGTCGGTAATAAACCTTTTTTTTATGTGGGAGGCTCTCGCTCCATATTGTAGTCGCTTCGTCGCTACCATTGTTTATGGTAATAAGTTCATAACTAAAACCTTTGGAGTGTTTGATTATGCTGTCAATGCACTGCTTTGTCATCTCAGCATTATTATAAAACAGCACCACAATACTCACGTCATACTTAAACTCAAGGTCGGGATCGACCTTTTCGCTCCACCTCAGCGTACGTAAATAATTTGCTTCTTCGGCAAAAGATTTACTAAGCGAATCCTTATCAACATAATCGACAAGAAAAAATTTTAAATGTTGTTGCCATACAAATGCAAGGCCGGTAAATTCACAGTCAAATCTCCATCTAACCCCATCAAAATCTCCCCCATTAAAGAGCGATATCATATTATTGAGAGAGTATTTTATATTTTTTTGAAGTTCATCCAGCTTGTGTGGAGTGGTAATTTTATACATTATTTGGTCGGTATAATTGGTAATTGAGGTTATGTATAATAACATGTCCCCCAACATCGGCCCACAACTCTCTATACTTGTTGCCCTAATGTGCTCTACTGCTTCTACAAGGGTATCCATCATGGACAATATCTGTGGCGCTTTAACATCTAAATACATCATCAACCTTCCCATTCCGGCGCAAAATCATTACCCATTTGTATAAAAGAATGTCTTTGATTCCAGTTGCAATGTGATGATTGATAACATTTGGCACATGAAGCGGGCATACTGTCCTCCTCGTTAATAACTGCCCTAAAATTTTGATATCTATCACTATTCCACAATTCATCAAGATTGTTAAAATCGTTAATGGAGTGAAAATGCATCGGTGTTGACATGCATGGTCTTATAAAACTGTCCGAGCCTAAAAACAAATCTCTCCAGCCAACATAACATGTTTTGTGTGAAAGATTATTCGCCTCATCTTCACCCTGTATGTGTGGCAGTTTGAGTTTCACTCCCAGCCGGATACTCAATTCCTCTGCCTCTGAAAATACTTTTCTTACCAGCTCCTGCTTGTTCCACAGCACCTCGTCCATCATATCCTCTGAGAAGGCGGTAAGGTATACAACCTTTACCTCCTCGAGACCAATTTCTGATGCCAATTTTACAAGATCTGGTAGTTCATGTATATTCGATTGCATTGCACAAAAAACAAAGTTCATGTAAGGTCGGTCGAGATTTTTCGCCTTTTTCTCGGCTACTATATCCTTTAGATTGGTTACAATTTTATCCAGCTTTGCACCGCGACGTATCCTATCGTTGGTGCTTGCTTTAGCTCCGTCAACACTAATTGCTATTATGTCAACGTTATATTTAAAGATGTCATCCTTAAGGCGACCCAACAACATGCCGTTAGTGCAAAAATATTTACGAACATTAAACCTGTCAAGATAATTTAAAAACTCTACAAATTTGGGATGTACCGTAGGTTCACCCCAACCAAAAAGTGCAACCTCCTCAATTTTATTAAGTACCGGCTCAAACTTTTTCAGCCACTCCAAATCAAACGAGGTCAGCTTAAAATCCGCCGAATTTCTTCCGCACATAATACAGTTTAGATTGCAGGCGTTTGTAAGTTCCAGCACCAACCGTCTCGGCGCCGATTTTATTCTGGTAACAACATTTTCCGCTTCTGTAAGATTAAGCTCGGAATTCTTTTTTTGTTCCTCACTAAGCTCAAAAACATCAAAAAGATACTTCGTTTTCGCTCTTATCACCATAACTTTATTGCCTCTCTTCATGTAACCTGTTTACGCAAACAAGTACTTGTAAAACACATAGCAAAATATTAATGCAATTATACTACTTTATATTATCGATGTCAAGATTGCCATAAATACTCTCATCTGATTTAAAGCCTTTAGTTCATAACATTCTGTGCCTGTGACGACTATCATGTTGTAAACATGTTAAGATGAAATATTGTTTATTTCGTCTGCATTTGCAGACCAATAGTCGTTGGTGTCGGCAAGGAAATAAACTAAAGCTAAACGGTGGCGATATTCAAACACTGTAAGTCGATACAGGGCACCCACAAACAAACATGCTAGCAGACGTTTACTCTTACATATTTTAAGAGAACAGCTGTAAAAGCATCCAAAAACCAGAGAGCGTGTTTTATATAGCAGGAACATTTCGAATAATCGAATGATTATAACTATTAAAGATTATCAATTAATCACCTAAACTTGCCGAGGAATTGTTTAAAACATCATCGATAAAAAGGCATTTGCTATATTGAGTTTATTTTAATGCCTCACGCAAGCCTTGCTGTGCTGTATTCAACAAAATACCTTGCGCTTTTATTTTTTCGGTATTTATTAATATATTTTCATTACCACCTTTAAAAGTCTCAATCATGCTGGTGGGCAGTTTTAATAACGTTGCTGCAAGTCGCATTAATTCAAGTGTAGATAAATCGTTTTCGCTACCAAAGTTATATGCGCCTCCATCCAGTGCAAAACATTTTGGCAAGTTTTTTATAACATCATCTATAAATGTTATACTACGCATCTGATTTATATTTAAAATAAATTTTTCGCCTTTTTGGGCCGTAGTAAGCAATAGTTCTGGCAGACCTTTGTTTGGCAGAACTGGTGATTTAGGGTTATCATACATCCATGTTAAACGTAAACTCACTGCGTTTGGCAAAATATTCGCAATTAATTTTTCAGCTTCAACTTTTTGTTTTGCATACAAATTTTGCGGGTTAAGCGCAACATCTTCTTTAAGTGCTACACGCTCTGTGTTACCACTATACACCTGGTCAGAGCTAAGATATACAAGTTTTGCATCTACCTCTTTACAGCCTTTTGCTATGTATAAAGGCGATAACCTATTTACCAAATCTGAAAGATTTTCGTCCTTTTCCGCCGCTGCTAAATCTGCAATTGCCGCTGAGTGCAAAACATATTGTGGCTTTATCGCTTTGATATAATCCACAACTTCTCGCTCATTCGTAATATTTAGTTTTTCGCGTGTAGGCGTTAAAACTTTGTAATCTTGCTTAAAATATTGCACTGCCCTAACGCCTAAAAATCCACTTGCACCTGTTATTAAAATTGTTTGCATACAAAACCTCTGCTTTAAACCTAACAATCAACTCACTTTGCTTTAACTTATATTAGTATAGCATACATTGCGTACATTGCAAATGTATTTTACACTTAGTTGTCGATGTGTCAATAAAAAGCTCAGAAAACGGCAGCTTTTCTTCGTTAATTTAACATATGATATTATATCATACATTTAGTATACAATTATATACAAACATTGACACTATGCCTTTAAAAATGTTATAATTATTATTCGTGAAATTATTTACAAAAGAGGAAATTAATGTTAAAAAATCTCAAAAAAGAGTGGTTAGGGAATGCTCGAGCCGATCTATTGGCAGGAATTGTCGTGTGCATGGCTCTAATTCCTGAAGCAATTGGATTTTCAATTGTTGCTGGAGTCGACCCTATGGTTGGAGTCTTTGCATCGTTTATGATATCAGTTATAACAGCAATTTTCGGAGGTAGAACCGGTTTAATTTCTGCCGCTGCTGGTGCTACAGCACTTGTTTTAGCAAGTCTTGTTCAAACTCATGGCATAGAATATCTATTTGCTGCGACAGTTTTAACGGGAATAATACAAATTATTTTAGGCATTTGTAAAATTGGAAATCTTATGAAGTTTATTCCAAAACCGGTTATGATTGGTTTTGTAAATGCACTGGGAATTTTGATGTTTCAGTCTCAAATACAACATTTCCAAGGCTCATATATATTGATAGTTTTAGGGCTTATCGGAATTGCTATAATTTATGGACTGCCGAAGCTAACCAAGGCTGTGCCTTCTCCTATTTTCGCTATAATAATTCTCTCTTTAATTGTTTGGATTTTTAAAATCGACATCAAAACATTAGGTGATATGGGCGAAATTTCGGGTTCCTTCGTTGCTTTTCATTTTCCACAAGTTCCGTTTAACTCCGAAACTTTAAGTATAATTTTTCCTTACGCTCTTTCAGTTGCACTTGTTGGTATAGTTGAATCACTTTTAACAGCGCAATTAGTCGACGAAATGACAGACACACCAAGTAATAAAAATCGTGAATGTATTGGTCAAGGTCTTGCGAATATTGGTGCTGGAGTTTTCGGTGGTATCGCAGGATGTGGTATGATTGGTCAGACAATCACCAACCAAACTTATGGTGGGCGTGGTAGACTTTCAACTTTTCTTGCCGGTGTTTTTATGCTTGGTTCTATTATACTGTTAAATCGGTTTGTAGTGCAAATTCCGGTTATTGCTTTAGCATCAGTAATGGTTGTAATCTCATTTTCAACTTTTAACTGGAAGTCATTAAAACGCATTAAAACGGTTCCAATCACAGACACATTGGTCATGCTTTGCACTGTTGCCGTAGTGCTATTTACTCACAACTTGGCCTTTGGCGTAGTAGCCGGAACTATCTTAAGTTCGCTGTTTTTTGCCGGCAAGATGGCATCTGTTCATGTCCATAAATGCGATGAAAGCGAACATGCAACTTATAAAATTTCAGGACAATTATTCTTTGCATCGACCACAAGTTTTATCGAATCCTTCGACTATAATATTGACAGTAAAAGAGTTGATCTGCATTTTCACAAAGCCAAAATTTGGGATGAGTCAGCTGTAGATGCTATCGATAAAGTTATTTCGAAATACAGAAAAAATGAGATTAAGGCTAATATCATCGGGCTTAGCAATACATGTGCTGAGCTGGTTGACAAAATTTCGACCCACAAAGAACATGTAAAATCATAACAAGTGCAAACAACTATAATATCCGCTAAACCCTTTCGGCGCTGTGATATTTTATTAATAAGTTATTGCTTTGATTAGTTTATTAAAGTTTTCGCCACGCTCTATGGCTATATTTTGTCAAAACATTCTGAAACGTATTGTATGTTCTCTTTACTCCAACTGCCACTTCGAGTAATTATACCGTTCTCCATATAAATAAAATAATCACAACATTCCAAGACCAATTCCGGGTCGTGTGTGATGATAAACTGTGTTTTACCCATATCGGAAAGTTTTTCGATGCTTTGTGCAACATCTTTCATGTGTCGATATCTGTAGCTACAACAAACTATGATGAAACATATACCGCACTTCGAGAGGGTTATAGCGGTGGGTATAGCTTAGACACAGGACACCGCCTTTCTGAGCGTGTTGCCCTCAGTCAGATAGCCCAACTGTTGCAACCGGATAACCGCCGAGCTTTTGGAAACATGAAAATACTCGCAAAAGCGATCGACGATATAGTCCGTATAAAAACCAATGTCATTTACAAGCGGTGAATGTTTTTCGTCAACCGCTTCTTCAAATGTCGCTATAAATGTAGTTACGCTTGCTCGTGGCATCAAGAGTGAAGCCCCACGTGCATTTGCTTGCCACTCATTCCAATCCTCGGCAGACTTTAGCTCTCGTATCGTGTGAGCTTTTCTCGTGGAGTACATCTTGCGAAGTTGTGCCTTTTCTTCGTCGCTCTGCATTTGAAATAAAATCTGATGGGCTACCTCGTGAGCGAGGGTAAAGCGGCGTTTGCCGCAACGCTCCTGCACTTTGCCAAGTTCTATGAAGTCACTGTCCAAGATATCTTACCATTCAAGAGCTTTCCTCCTTTCCGTTTTTCACTTCATCAAACCATTTTGAGAAGTAGTCCTCAACTTGTTCATCATCGAGTAAACACCAGTAAAAACACTCTTTTTGTAGCCATTCTCTAAACTCCATAAGCTAAACTTCCTTTCATTGTAGATTGT
>CAYJKY010000049.1:13293-19821 GCA_964370825.1 uncultured Oscillospiraceae bacterium | reverse complement strand
CCCGACCTGCTGATTACAAATCAGCTGCTCTACCGGCTGAGCTACACAAGCCTAACATGCTTAAGTATTATAGCATGTTATCTATTACATGTCAATACTTTTTTCACTTTTAAGATGTATTTCTTTAATTTTTATCTTTTCGCTTAATTTTATTAACAATTCAAGGCAACATCCATCTTTGTGCTGCCTTGAATTGTTTGTATATGATTAAAACTTAATTAACATGCTCTGTTTTACGGAGGTTTTATTGTTTAGGTTAATGTTAACTCCATCTCTTGTGAAGGAAACATCTTTTCCGTCTACAGTCACCGATACAACTTCCTTTTCATTGTTTAAGATATAGCTGTTTACTGCAAGTTCTCCGTATAAGACCTTAAGTTCAACAGAGTTTTTGTCGGCTACAATCTCGCCCCAACCACTGTCGAGAGACCAGAAGAAACGATAGTCTTCGGCACATTCTATCGGTTTAAATCCGATAATACCCTTGCCTGCATCATAGATAAATCCACTAAATGTCAGCAGCATTGCATAGGTTGCCATGGAGCGTGCATAGTTGCTTCCACACTCAAACTCATTCCATGGATTACGTTTTACTCCGTCGTAACGGTTACGGATTGCTTCAACGCATTTCAAGCCTTCCTCAACCATGCCGTTTTGCATCATCTGAATTGCGGCGGCATACTCGTAGCCGTTTTGTGTTTCCTCCGAATAAGGAAGAGGAATAAAGCCCTTCTTTGCGCCTTCCGGCCAGTTACAGATAAGCAGACCACCTTCGTCCTGCAAGCAGTATAGACGGCAGGGGTTTACATGTTCACGCATGTTATCGATGAAGTTGAGCTTGTAGATTGATTCGAGGGATTTTTTTGTCTTTTCCTTATCAAAGATATCCCCAAGGCCTATCAGGTTTGCATGGTACTGTGCAAGTGTTTGATCCAGCTCACAGCCGTCGGCAATCTGATACATTATCTCCTGCTGTTCCTCGTTCCAATAGGCGGCAAATACATCCTCGTTTTGGAGCGAAACACCATCGGCATACTTTGCAAGCAGTGATTTATCCTTAAGGTCGATTATCTGTGCGTAGTAATCGCCGTTAAACAATGTTTCGTTAAGACCTACCACGCCCTTTTCGTATATCTCGGTATACTCTTTCTTTGCCGCTGTATCGCCGAGTATCTCGGCAAGTTCCGCACCTGCCTTAAGTCCACCGAGATAAAGACCGCTAAGCCATGCGTTATGCCCGAACAGCTCCATGTCGAGGGTGTGGTGCTGACGACCCTCCATCAAACCATCCTTGTCTAAATCCCATTTATCGTCGTTTTCCGGTGACCATGCATACTCTATGGTACGTTTTACATTCGGCCAAATCTCTTTTAGCCATTCCACATCGCCGGAGACCTTAAACTCACGTAGCACACGCATTACCGTTGCATACTGACCGTCAACGCAGGGGCGAAACTCGCTTAATGCCGTTCCTATCGGCAACATAACTCTAAATGCCATTCCGCCGTCGGGACGCATTGCGTGTGTGTACTCAATGGTCCTCATGCTACGCTCTAACTTCGGAAATAGGAAGGGTATCGAATATGTATATGACCACACATGGGTACAGCTACCCTCACAGCAGCCCTCACAGCAGTGATTGCCCTCCCAGCCGTATAGCGAACCGTCCTCAAGACGTAGGCAGGTTGGTGATTTAATGGTGGAGAGGTTTGCTGATATAGACTCGAGTGCCGTTTCAGACATGCTGGAGGACATGAGGGTTTCGGTAAACAGCTCGGTCTCGTTGTATAGTCTTTCAAAGTTTTCTACTGCGTATCTACCGCTTATAAGCGAATTTTCAAAAAGAACCGCATAGTAGTTTTTCCAACTTGATTTATCGGCAGTTTCGCTCCAATAATTATAAGCGTTGGGCATGTTCCAGCTTATTACAAAGCGAACCTTTTTGCTCTCCCCCGCTGCAACCGTGACATGTGCGACAAGGGTAGCGGCGTCACGGGTAGATAGATTGACATCTGCCGCCTCGTCTGCCTTATCATATACCCTGTTGACTATATGGTGACTTTCGTTAAAATTTTTCCAGAAGGTTGTGAGGTTGTCGAACCATCTGCCCCTATACCAGTACAGCTGATGGCTTGTCTCCTCGCAGTCGGTAGATATGGTTATATCCCCATACTCCTTGTCGGTCTTTGCATGCACATTGTTTGTCATGTACACGCTTTTTACGCCGCCCTTTTCCTCGAAACTGTGCACGCCTGCTATGTCGCAGTACATGTTAGCCTGTGAAAGTGCTATGGAGTAGCTTATCTCGTCTGCCGAGTCGTTGTTAATCTCAAACTCAAAGAATGCACCCGGAATGGTGGAATCCTTGTCGTTCGTAGGTATAAACGGGTTAAATGCCGACATGGTTACCTTGCCGGGAAAATGCTCGTCGGCAAGCTTTAGTTTTGCAAGAGGAAAACAGCCCTCAAACTCACATTCCTTAAAGTTTGGAAAACCTGCCATGGTAGAACGGTTAGGACCGAACCCGTAGCAGTTGAAATTCCTTCCGTTAAAGGCACCGGTGTGGCTCTGAGGATAGTCCCCCTGTAGTATACGTTGATCCACAACCTCACCGTCCTTTTCAGCCTTGATGCAGAAATGGCTGAAATCGGCAAAAGAACCCTTGTTCGGTGCGTTATATATCTCCATGTCTAGCATCTGTCCGTTACCGGCAAGACCTATGCAGCCTGTACCTATTCCACCGAGTGGAAAGGATATCTCCCTTGCACTCTCACCTTTATAAATTCTACCTTTCATATACTGTTGTTTCCTTTCCACAGTTGTGCCCTTTCGATCATTTAAATGTCCGAAAGGGCACCTATCATTTTATGTTTACAGTTTTAGCGACTTTGTAACGGTTATAGTATCATTAAACTTAACGACACCATCTTCTGCTGTAAATGCAACGTCCTTGCCATCACAGCTTACAGCGCTCACCTTCTTATCGAAGGCAAAGGCGTTGAGTTTTAGTTCGCCGTATAGGACCTTAAGCTCTACCGTGTCGCCCTTGACAACTATCTCACCCCAGCCGCTGTCCAGCGACCATAGGCAGTTGAAATCACCGCTCACTATCGGTTTAAAGCCTACACACTTTTTGTACATATCATACTCAAATCCACTGTAGGTGAGTAGCAACGCATAGCTTGCCATGGAGCGTGCATAGCTACTTCCGCACTCAAACTCATTCCACGGGTTACGTTTTGTTCCGTCGTATCTGTCACGTACCGCCTTGACGCAACGCATACCTTCCTCAACCATTCCACGTTTAATCATATGGATTGCAGCCTGATATTCAAAGCCGTGCATGGTTTCCTGTGCATACGGTGCCGGAATAAACGGGGTGTACACATCGTCGGGGTAGGAGCAAATTAGCAGTCCCTTTTCGTCGTTTAGGCAGTAGAGACGGCAGGGGTTTACATGCTCTCTCATGTCCTCGACAAAGTTGTATTTATAGATTGAGGCAAGTGCCTTTTCAACCTTTTCGTCGTCAAAGATGCTTCCGAGACCCATCATGTCTGCATGCCACTGACCGAGCATCTGGTCAATTGCACAGCCATCGGCTGTCTGGTACTGCATCTCGTCAACCTCGTAGTTCCAGTAGGCATCGGTCACCGATTCCTGCTGTAGGCTGAGACCTTCTGAGTATCTTTCGAGAAGAGATTTGTCTTTAAGATCAACATTCTGAATAAAGTATTTGCCGTTAAACAGCTTGTCGTTTAAGCCTTTGCGTCCGCTCTCAAACACCTCGGCAAATTCCTTTGCCGCTGCATCATCGCCCACAATCTCTGCAAGCTCGGCACCAGCCTTAAGCCCGCCAAGGTACAGTCCGCTCAACCAAGAACTGTGTCCGAACAGCTCCATATCGAGGGTGTGGTGCTGACGACCCTCCATCAGTCCATCTTTATCTGTATCCCATTTATCATAGTTTTCAGCTGACCATGCAAACTCGATGCTACTCTTAACGGCAGGCCAAATGCCCTTTAACCACTCTATGTCGCCGCTAATTTTAAACTCACGGTACACACGCATAACCGTTGCATACTGCCCGTCTACACAGGGACGGAATTTTGAGCGTTCACTACCCACAGGTAGCATTAACCTAAAGGTCATTCCGCCGTGCTCATCCATATTCTGTGTATACTCAAGGTCACGCATACTACGCTCTAACTTCGGGAACAGGAAGGGGATTGCATAGGCATATGCCCAAACATGGGTGCAGCTACCCTCACAACATCCGCTACAGCAATGTGTGCCTTCCCAACCGTAAAGCGATCCATCCTCCAACCTTAAACAGGTAGTTGATTTAATTATAGAAAGGTTTGCAGAAACGGCATCTATCGCATCCTTAGGAAGTGTGGAGGAAAACAGCGTGTCGGTAAATGTTTTTGTATCACTGTAGAGTCTTGTATAATTCTCAAGTGCATACTGTCCGCTTACCAGTGAATTTTCAAACAACACGGAGTAGTAATTTTTCCAGCTTGTTTTATCGGCTGTATCACTCCAGTAGTTGTAGTTGTTTGGCATGTTCCAGCTTAGGATAAATTTAACCTTCTTGCTCTCTCCTGCCGCTACCTTAACATGTGCAACGAGGGTTGCAATGTCACGTGCAATATGATTTGTTCTCTTTGCATCGCTACGCTCTTCGTATATGCGATTGTTGATGTGGTGACTCTCGCTAAAATTTTTCCAGAAGGTGGTCAGGTTATCGAACCATTTGCCTCTGAACCAGTACTGCTGATAGCTAACCTCATCACAGTCGGTGGAGATGGTGATGTCGCCATATTCCTTGTCGGTTTTTGCATACACATTGTTTGTCATGTAAATGCTTTTTACGCCGTTCTTTTCCTCAAAGGTATGTATTCCGCTGTAATCGCAGTACATATTAGCCTGTGAAAACGCCACCGAGTAATCGAGAGTATCTGCTGTGTCATTTTTAATCTCAAATTCAAAGAAAGCCGCCGGTATGGTGGAGTCCTTGTCATTTGTAGGAATAAAGGGGTTGAATGCCTCCATCGCAACCTTGCCGGGAAAATGTTTGTCAGCAAGATTTATTTTCGCCATCGGGAAACGCCCTTCAAACTCGCACTCTGCAAAGTTTGGCATACCTGCCATGGTCGCCCTGCTCGGACCAAAACCGTAGCAGTTAAAATTTTTGCCTGCATGAGAGCCGGTAAAGCTTTGTAGGTAATCACCCTGTAGAACACGCTGATCCACAACCTTGCCGTCCTTTTCAGCCTTTATACAAAAATGGCTAAAATCGGCATGGCTGCCTTTATTTGGTGCATTATAGATCTCGATGTCGATAAGCTGTCCGTTGCCGGCAAGTCCTACCGCACCGGTGCCTATTCCACCAAGCGGAAATGATATTTCGCGTGCGGATTCACCCTTGTAAACAAAATCTTTCATAACTTAGTTTCCTTTTTAATATTCTTATTTTAACTCTTAAGGCCGGACAATGCCGAACCTTGAAGAATATATCGCTGACCGAATACATAGAGCACTGTAGGTATAATAACCGACAGAATAACTCCGGCAAAGATAACCGAGATACTACCTGCACCCATGTAACCTTGAAGCAGGGTGAGACCGATAGGAAGCGTCATGCTCTCCCAACGAGAGAGATATATAAGAGCACCCATAAAGTTGTTCCAGGAAGCGAGAAATGCAAGCATGGAGGTCATGATGATAACCGAGCGGGACATTGGTACAAATATCATTGCATATATTTGAAGCTTAGAGGCACCATCAATGGTAGCCGCTTCCTCATAGCTGTTGGGAATTGTCAGCATATACTGTCGAACAAAAAAGATGGAAATGGGGCTGATTGCCGCCGGTACAATAAGTGCAAACAGTGTACCAACAAGGCCAACCTTTGACATTACAATAAACTCGGAAATGAGCTTTGCCTGAGAGGGTATCATAACGCCGGCAAGAAAAAACAAAAATATAATATTTTTAAACTTAAAGTTAATTCTTGCAAAGGAGAATGCCGCAAGGGTGGTTACTATGGTATTCAATGTAACCGCAGAAACGGCAACAATTAAACTGTTAAATATAAAATTTGCAAAGGGAAACGCCTCAAACACCGCAACATAGTTCTGAATCTGAAAGTCGGTGGGTAGGAAGTTTGGGGGATACGAAAAAGAGTCGGTTGGTAGGCGTAACGAGGTGGAAAACACCCACAAAAAGGGAAGGAAAATAATCAAACACATTACCGCTAATATAAGATGTAGGATTATCTGTTCCGGCTTAAATTTAATTCTGTTCATCTACTGGAGTTTCCTTTCTTTATCCATTATACAGGAATTAATCGTATAGTCAACCATAAAATAAAATTACTATAATATTAAAACAAATGTAAAAAATCAAGAGCTAATTCACAAGCAAAAAATGACTATTTTAGGGGTTTTCAAAGGCATGTGCATCGTAAAACACTGTAAGTCATACGAATCCAAAGTCTTTCGCAAAGCGAAACACTATGGGTAGCTC
>CAYJKY010000049.1:0-13193 GCA_964370825.1 uncultured Oscillospiraceae bacterium | reverse complement strand
CTGTAAGTCATACGAATCCAAAGTCTTTCGCAAAGCGAAACACTATGGGTAGCTCATACCCATTAAATATCGCGAATGCGATATTTCCAGAAGTCTTTCGCTTGCGAAAGACTTTTTATTCATAATCGTAATTAACCCATTTCTTTTGCCCTGTGAACTGAATTATGGTTATCACTAAAACAATAAGGAAGAGAGCAACCGCAATTGTAGCACCGTATCCGATATTTGTCTGTTTAAATGCAGTTTCATATATCTGATATGCAACCGAACGTGTTGCAGTTCCCGGACCACCACCTGTCAGCAGGTATGGTTCGTCGAAGATCTGAAATACACCTATACAGTTTGTGATAATTACAAAGAAAACCGTGGGGGTAAGTAACGGAAGTGTAATCTTAAAGAATGTTCTAAATGATCCCGCTCCGTCTATTTTTGCAGCCTCGTAGTAAACTGTCGGTATATTTTGTAACCCTATGAAGTAATAAAGGAAGGCGTTACCGACAAATTTCCAGAAGCTGAATATCGCAATAGTAAGATAAACTACGTTTTGATCGGTTAACCATGGAATATTCTCGCCGCCGAGCATACGAACGTAATAATTGATAAGCCCAAGGTCGGTACTAAACATATAGTTCCACACAATGGCAACCGAAGCCGTTGTAACAACGGTAGGAAAGTAGATTACACTACGATAAAACGCCTTAAATCTTGTTACCGAATAGGTGAAGTATGCGAGTGCAAGTCCTAAGACAACATGAACAGGAACAAGAATAAAGAAGAATTTAACAGTGTTGGTGAAAACCTGCTTTATAAGTGGATCCGAAACGAAGCGCTCGATATTTGCAAGCCCTACAAACTCAAGCGGTTTTATCAGGTTGTAGTCAAAAAAGACAAGACCGGTGGTCATAATAAGTGGTGCACCTATAAAGGTAACAAAGCCGATAATTGCAGGAAGCAAAAACATATAACCGGATATATTGTCAGCACGCCGTTTTATGGCAAAATACCCTCTGTTTGATTTTTTTTTCAAGAACATCACCCCTTTTAAAAATTTAAGGGGCAAAGAAGATTAATTTCTTTGCCCCCGAACTATCAAATAAATTGAAAGCCTGTTGTAGTAAAATTAGTTGTTTGACATCGACAACTTAGGAAGCCAATACGCTGTTCATTTCCATTGCTGCTGCGTCTAATGTAGCCTGTACGTCTGCACCGTTTACAACAATTTCAGCACGGGCACGCATTACAATGTCCTCACACTCGGGATAGGAAGCGGGGGAATGAACCGGCTTTACTATCTCTGCTGAAGGATAGTAGTACTTCTCGCCGTTAATCGGAATCATATCGGGTGTAATTACTGCCTCGGCAACCGACTCAAGAGCAGGGATACCGCCGATGCTTAGGTAATCTTCAACGAAAACAGGACCTGCGATGAAGGTAGAAAGTGCTGCTGCAGGCTCGTAAACCTCGGTATCAGCCATAACGAAGATACCGCCTACACCGGTGATAACCTGATTGGTTTTGAATGTGGGTAGGTACTGAACTGCTGCTGCCTCAAATTCGTTTGCATAGTAGGTTGTTGAAGGCCAACGACCTGCTGTGTGCATTGCTATCTGACCGTCAACCATTGCCTGAATGTAGTTTGCGCCTTCCTCAGGTATCGGTGCATATCCGTAAACATGTACAAGATCCTGTAGAAGTTGGAAAGCTTCAACGGCGTTTGCGGAGTTGATTTCGCTCTCGGTGAACTCATCGTTCATGTACTGAGCGTCAAAGTTGTAAAGCCATGCCTCAAGGCTGAAGTAGCCATCCGGAATTGCAAATGCATACTGCTTAAGTCCATCTTCTTCTTTTGTTAATGCTTCACAGTAGTCAAGGAAATCCTGTTGGCTCCAGCTCTCGCCGGGAACTTCAAGTCCTGCCTCGGCTAAAAGGTCGGTGTTGAAGTGCATAACAACATTGTTCCAGTCACGGGGAAGTGCATACTGCTCTTCGCCAAACTCAAGAGTTGAAAGAAGGTTCGGATGAATGTCGTTCTTAACAGCGTCATATACGTCGGCATGTGCCTCGGCATATCCTGTGATGGGCTGTGCAAGACCGGACTCGATAAACATCTGGAAGCCTTCGATTGCAACATATGCAACGTCAACAGGCTCACCGCCAGCTATCATAGTCTGAATTTTGGTAAAGTAATCGCCCCAGCTACCAGGTATGTAGATAAGTTCTATGCCGTAGCCTGTATCGTCTTTAAACGGCTGAAGTGCTGCTTCCATGTCGGCCTTATCAGCACCTTCGCCGATCCATGCAAGCCTGATCATTACATCACTTTCATCGCCTGCAGGCTCTTCGTCGTCTGCTGTGTCCTCTGCCGGTGCATCGGTAGTGGGTTGCTCTGCCGGTGCTTCTTCTGCCGGTGCTCCGCAGGCTGCAAAGGTAAGAACCATCATAGCCGCTAAAAGCAAGGACAAAATTCTCTTAGATAATTTCATAAATCCTCCTAAATAATATAAAATCTACCTACCTTAGAAAAAAACGTCTTATTACTAATGCTGTCAATTTCTAAAGCATGTTTACATTTTATTGTTAATGTGCTAAAATGTAAATGCATTTTTGTTGGGTGTAGGGTAAAAATGTTGTGTGTTAATTCGGATGTGTATAAATGAGACCAATTTTCAAGAATATTTCCATACGTGCAAAGGTGTTTTTTTGCATCATCTCCATAATGCTTTTGCCTATTGTTGTTATCACTATAATAGCCTATAGGTTTTCCGAGGCAAGCTTGATGGAACAGATTCAAAGCCGAGATGCACTCGCTATAGGTCATCTGGAGATAATGCTTGACCAGTTTTTGGATTTGGTGGAACAACACGGAGCTAACATTGCCTCCGACCCCACAACGGTGGAAATACTAAAAAATGCGTCGGACGACCCTTTCCAAGAGGTGGGGGAGCTTAAAGCACGCTACGTAGGTGCTGTTCCGGCGGTTGTCGGATTTAGCCTGTTTAGTTCAAGCAATAAGCCTGTTGCCGAGAGCGACTACAACAACGGACAGCTTTCAATATTTTTTTCTGATGCGTTTAACTCCGGAATTTCCGATACCGAACCGTATTGGATTAACTACTTTAGGCTTTACCCTAATGAGGGGGATGATATCCCAAGGGTAATTGCCGTCACTATACCGGTGAGGGAAGAAAACGAGCTACTCGGACATGTTGTAGTTTATGTAGAAACAGTAAAGATGAACGAATTTCTTCTCTCCTTTTCGCAGGACAGCTATATTCTCGATTCCAACACCAAAATAGTCGCACACAGCTCCATTACCGAGCAGACCGATACAGCGTATACGCCCGGTTTTTTCACCGTAAGCGATATAGCTTATTCGTTTTTTATACAGGATAGCTCCGAAATAACCGAGCGTGGCAACGACCCTGTTATCATCACCACAAGAATCTACGACCGGGCAAACTTTTTTCTTGTAATGGTTTCCCCCTTCAGCGAGGTTGGTGTAAACATACTTGAGCGTTTATCCACCATCATTTTACTCTGTGTTGCAATGATTGTTCTCGGTGTTGTTGTTGCACTCGTTACCTCCCGACTAATCACAAAGCCGTTAATTGACCTTAAAAACACCATGCTGCGAATGGAAAACGGTCTGGACAAAAGATATATCCCGACCACCACCGACGAAATCGCCTCCCTCGGGCTAACCTTTAACCGGCTACTCGATAACACGGCAGAGTTGATGAAAAAAGGGGAGGAACAGCAGGAGGATAAGCGCAGGTTACAGATGCGATTATTGAATGAGCAGTTGAAACCTCATTTTCTCTATAACGCACTTGAAATGAATGTGAGCCTTATTGATGAGAAAATGTACGACATGGCAAAAAAGTCGATACTTAGCCTATCTCGGTTTTACAGAATTTCACTAAGCGACGGCAACGACGTTATCTCTATAGAAAAGGAATATGAGATGATGAACAACTACCTCACAATTCAGCAGATGAGATATGTTGAGTTTTTCGATTATTCCATCTCCATTCATCCCGATGTTTTCGGTTATGATGTTCCAAAATTAACACTACAACCGATAGTGGAGAATGCAATCTACCACGGTATAAAGTCCTGCGACCGACGCAATATTTTGTGTATCGTAGGGTATCTGCAGAACGAAAGGATATACTTTGAAGTGTTTGACGATGGTGTCGGAATGACAGCGGAGGCAGTAAAGGCTCTGTATAAATCTATACAGAGCAAAGAACAAAGTGACAGCTTTGGTATGTCGAACGTTATGCGGCGGTTAAATCTGTTTTTCGACGAAAAGGCGGAAATAAAGATAGATAGTGAGGAAGGTAGGTATACTAATGTTACTATATCCTTCCCGATAGAAACAAAGACAGAGCATCGCAAAACGATAATTGAAAGGGACTAAATTGCATGCACAGTATTATTCTTGTTGATGATGAGTATTATTTCAGAAGCTCGTTGCGAAAAAATTTCGATTGGGAGGGCACCGGCTTTGAGGTTGTTGGAGATGCAAACAACGGCAACAAGGCATATGAGCTTATAAAGGAAAAGGATCCGCGTGTAGCTCTGTTAGACATTAACATGCCCGGTATAAACGGAATAGATTTGCTTGAGAGACTAAGCAGAGAGGGCGTTAAATGTAAATGTATATTTCTGACCGGATACGACGACTTTGAGTACGCACAAAAGGCGGTAAAATTCGGTGCATATGACTATCTGCTAAAGCCGGTTGAGTTTGAGGAGCTTGAGACATCTTTAAAAAGAGTAAGCGCCCTTTTATGCGAGCAGGCGGTGGGAGAGGATTTGTTAATCCCGGAAAAGCCCGAGGTGGACAGCTTTGAGGAAAAGGGCTGTGACATCGCCTCAAAGGTTACCGAATATATAGATAAAAACTATCAAAACAAAGAGCTCTCGGTGACCGAAATTTCAAAACATTGCTTTTTAAACTATAGCTACCTCTGCTGTGCCTTTAAAAAAGAAAAAGGGATGACTATTAATGCATATATTCAGGAGGTTAGGCTAAACAAGGCAAAGGAATTTTTCAACTCCGGCTGTTACAACATTGCAATGGTCGCAGAAAAATTAGGCTTCGACAACGCCAACTACTTCAGCAAATGGTTCAAAAAAAGCACAGGAATAACACCAACCGAATACATTGGCAAATAATTCCAATATCTTCAGTTGGTGCATTTCAAACATATTGCTTTTCAAGTTGAACTACTATAACTATCCGAGTTTTGCGTTGTATTCGTCCACGATTTTTCCGACTAATCGTATTCTTTCAATGTCTCCGGTGGAGGAAATTTCATCCGAAATACCGAGTATCAGGTTTGGCGCGAAAAGGTCTAAAATTTTGTGTACACACTCCACTAAAACTTCCTCAGAAAATGTTTCGTCGAAATACACCGCAGGAATACCGTCTACCAGGGTCATATCGCCGAGATGCTCTTTCACCTCTTCAAGCGTTACATCACCCTGAGGAATTGGGGTTATAGCCTCTATTCCGTCAAGGCCTGTCTGTTTGTAAAACTCCATCAACCCTTTGTTGTCGCCATCAAAGTGGGCTGTGATAAACTTTCCGGCGCTGTGCAATCTTTCACAGCGCATCTGATATTCTTTAAGCACATATTTTTGGAAAAATTCCGGCGAGAGTGTACCGGAGTGCACATTATCACCAAAGTTTATTATCTCTATCGGCGATTTGTTTATCACGTCAATCAATCTAAAATGGCACTCTCTCAGTGCATCAAAATATTTCAACATTGTTTCTTCATAGTCATAGACGGCATATACCGCATTTTCCACACCCATAAGGTCGATATAAAGTCGCTGCATCGAGACACGTGGCATAAACACGCAGGGTGCACCGAGGTCTCCCCATTCTTTTAGCATTTCGTTGTAAAACTCCTCGTCGAAATACCAGTCGGTGTGTTGCTCGATATAGGTGTAGATTATTAAATCTTCCTCGTTTTCAACCCACTCCTTTGTCACAAGCTTTGCCCAGCTTGAAGGTGTGGTTTTAACGGTACGGCTTACCCTACCGACCGGAGTGTTAATATAATCGGTGGTGTGCTCCCCGTTAACCTCCTGCTCAAAGGTTATTCCGCCGGAATATTTCGGCTTAAAGGAGGCGTTAAACTCGTAGGCACGTGCAGAGCAACCGAGCTCTCGATAAATGTCGGATTTTTTCATGCCTTCGTATATACCGGGCAGTTTACCATCGTCAAACAGCTTGTCCGATATCCAGCAGGTTATTCTCGGTTGCCAAATCACCTTGCCGCCGGCACGTTTAAAGCACACATCGGTATTAAATTTCGCTAAATCTTTCATGTCAGTCTCCTCCCAAAAAATATATAATATGTCGTAATATTAACCCATTTATAAATAAAGTGCAACCTGTATTTATAATTTTCATGTGTATAACACGAATAAAACAATGTGTAATTTATGCAATGATATGTAATTAAATTGTTTTTATTACGTTTAGGTATAGTATAACACAATAAAAAAGGTATCGCAACAAATAATATTATAAAGATGATATATTTAATTGAATTATTCTGCTTGACAACCAACCTCTTTGATGGTAGGCTAAGATAAAATGAAGGTATTGTTATAGGTATTATTATGATTAAAAGAAGTTTTATATACTGCGTTTATGCGTTGTCTGCAACATTACTTTTTTCTGCCTGTTCGGCTCAGCCGATAGAATACACCGAGCCTCTCACACCGGGGGTCTCAGCAAAGGTTATAGATGTAGATGCTCCCGATAAAACCCTGTTAGTGGCAGGACTCGACGAGGACAGTATACTCGGAAATCAATGCTATGTGAGCGGATATTCCGATGGTGTCATCGTATTGCAACTCGAGGAAAATGCGTACACACAGACCTCCTTTAACGATATTGTTGAGGGTGATGTTGTCACCTTAACATTACACGGTGGTGTGGACGATAGTTTTCCTTCACATGCGGTTGCCGCTGAAATTACAATTAATCCGGTGACGACAAACCCCTCTGCAAACCCTTTGTTGTTATGGCCTTATAACATCGAAAAATTGACCGACGATGCACCGCTTGAGCAGATGTTGGAACTGCTCAACTACTCTGACGATGCACCGATAACAAGCTTCACCGTATCTCCTGGCGAATTCTCCTCCTTAACAATAGAGTTTGATGCCGACTTCTCCTATGCCGACGCTGTGGATCTCACACCCTACGACCAGAATGCAGTAGTTCTCTATGCGCTTATCGACGATTTAGAGGAACTTGTGTATGTTTTCGGAGATTTTGAGATACCATATAGCAGAAAATGGGCGCAAAGCATAGTATCGCCAACATTTGTTAGCGAGCTGGAAAATGCAGAGGATTTTGGTTCATTGTTAAACGTTCTCTTCGAAACAACCTCAGCAGACGATGACTTTTACACGGTAGATATTTTTGACATAACGACGAGCAACGCCTCTCGAACCGAGCTGTACAGCACCAACAGAAGGTCTGCGGCTTATGACGTGCGCGACCTGTTGGTAACCGATACAGAGTTGGTTTCAAAAAGTTCCGGCGAACCTCCAAGCGATGTATCGCATTACATCCTAATTAGCTTTGCAACCCTCGACCTAAGCACCACCATCCTTGAGGACTATTATCTGTATGAAAGAAATGGCGTGCACTACCTCGAACTGTCCGGAGAAGGCATTTGGGAGGTTGAATCAAGCTTGATGGAATCATTTTTGGTACTTGGCATAGAATAAAAACCCATTATCTATTGACTTATAAACAGTAGTCTGGTATACTGTTTATAACACAGTAGTGTTTTGCTGTGTTGCGACAGTTATATAGGAATTTTTATCATGTCAAAAAAAGAATTTATTTATCGGATTAAATTAGGTTTATGGCCTTATCTGCCACGACACAGGGTTAATGGAATCGTTTCGGAATACGAGCGATATTTCAACGAAAATAAAGACACAAACGAGGAGGAACTTGTCGCACGGTGTGGAGATGTGGGGTTGATAATCGGTGAAAACATCGAAGGGAAACCGACAAGGTTTTTAGCTGTACGGGTTATTATATTGCTTGTTGTCGCCTTTGTGTTATACCAATACGGGTTTAACTTTCCGATTGGATTTTTTCTGTCTCATGACGGCTTTACCTTTGTACTAAACATCATATTCAGCATCGTATGTGGTGTTGCTATGGTGGTTACAATGGGGTATCCCATCTGTAAGCTACCAAAGTTCGACAGCAAATTATCTGCACTATACGTAGCCAATGCCGTCTTTTGTTTGTTTGTGGGTATCATAAGTACCTTTGTCATCTTTAGTTTTATAACGTCGGTATATAAGTTTGACGCAAACACAATATCACCGAGCAACATTGGGCTTGTTTTGTTTAGCGTCCTAACCGTTATATACCTTTTATTTTTGACACTTACAATTCTTTCGGCAACATTTTCGCTTCGTGCCGGATTATGGGCAATGCCGTTAATATTTATTAACATAGTATCTCTTAGCTTTTATACATCGCTTGCAGATTTTTTAGGATCACTTGCCTCGCCCGAACTTATGCCGCAGGTCTTGAGCGAATACATAGTTAATCTCACCTTTGAGCTTGTAGTAAAGGTAATCTGCTTTTCACTTCTCTTTTTCGTATCCTATCGTATCATAAGGAGGCGAAATGATAGCACAGCTTAAAAAAGGAGTGTTAGAGTTCTGTGTCCTTACGGTGGTTTCACAGGGTGAATATTATGGATACGAGATAATGAAAAGAATCACCTCGGCATTTGAGGACACAAGCGAACAGACGGTGTACACCATATTACGCCGTCTGCTTGCCGACGGGTACACCGAATGTTTTTCCATGGAGTTGACAAAAGAGTCGCCCAAAGGTCCGCCGAGAAAATACTATCGCTTAACAAAAAGAGGCAAAGAGTATCTGGAGCGGTGCAGAGCGGATTGGGCAAGCATTAGTGAAATCGTAAAAATAATTGACGAAAATAAGTAAATTTGTATCATTTTTGTTGGATGTGTTGCTTTTCATTTTTTTAGTGGTATAATAATGTTATAGTACATTCGATATGAATTAGGAAAGGGATTATTGGTATGAAAAAAGATTACATTAAACCTGAAGTTGAAACTCTTGAGATTAACGAAACAGCAAGAAGTCACGGTCATGGCGGAAAGCCTCCAATGCCCGGTGAAGGGCCTAACGGCGGAGGCCACGACTCCGGCGACTGCGGCTCAGTGGAATCCTAATTTATAATTCCAATAATAAGTGGCTTACGTGTTCTTATATGAACTGCGTAAGCCACCTTTATATTTTGGAAAAAACACTTCAACATGTTATATTTTTTTTGATTCAACACTTTTTCTGTAGGCTTCGCTTTCCCAGCCGGCTATGAAATTTTGGGAGTCCTCGCCCATGGTTGACAGCTCATAACCCGTTGTCTCGATATTTTCCAGAATAAACAGCACACATGCTACCGTCTGTGCTATGGTGAGCGCCTTTTTTTCGTCCATATGCAGCAGCATTTCTCCGGTCTTTGTGCTTGCTACGCACTTCCCCTCGCAAATGTGCCTTGAATTTAATTCAAAACAGTCGTTTAAAAATACCATTTGATCAGGGTAGAGCGGACGCTTGATAAAATCGTCGATTGTGTAAGCGGTGTTTTTAAGCGATAGCCGTATAAAATCAGATTCGCAGAGATACATGCCTCCCGCTATCTCTCTTACCGAAACCTCCGGAAAGCTGTTGGACATTATTCCAAACGTCCTTGCAAGCCGACGATTGGCATCATCATGTATCGCAGTACATACGTTTGGGTCGTCATGGTGCACCACAATTCCGTGGTTCTGCATTAGGATAACCTCCGGCAGTGTCCCATCCTTATTTCTTGCTCCATCAATCGCCATTTTCATCTCAAAGGTAAGCTTTGCACCCGGGTCTACGTAGGGTACCGTCGCAAAGCCGTATTCGGCATCTAAAAATGCGACTTCGGCTATCTCAACACACTCCTTTGAACATGTTACGAGGTTTGCGTATACGCTGTGGGAGTGTAGTACAAATCTATTTAAAATGGAGTGAAAACCTGCCTCCACCGAGGGTCGAAGCTTTACAAGCCCTTCTATTTCGCAGACGGATTTTTTAGCCTGATCGGATCCCGCTTTCTCTACATCCTCAATGGTTGTAGGGTCTGTGCTGTTATAAAACTCTCGTAGCATTTCGTAGGACAGCACGGCATAACCGTTTTTTGGCTCGATATCTGACAGGCAGAAACCGGACGCCTTTATCGCCATCATTCCGTCGGCAAGTTTAACCGAGGTGTTTCCGCCACCACCCTGAACATAATCGGCGCGCAAACCCGCATTTTTTGAGAGGTCGGAAAATTGTTTTAACAGCAGTTCATTTTTTTCAAAAAACATAACTTAACCTCTTTTTGATAGTATGCTTTTCTCGTGTTCCTTGACCTTTAGAAGCCAGTCTGCACCCACAGGCACCGACTGCTTCATGCAGTAATAATCCCAAACCGCGCCCACCGGTAGAGTTTTTCTCTCCTGCTGTAGCGCTAACCGCGAGCTATAGTCCGCTTTGTACTCGGCAGATCGGATTGCATCTTTAGGCGCAAGGTAGGAGGCGAGTATAGCCTTTCTTGCATTTCGTATGCCGATTGCCCAACAAGCAATGCGGTTTATCGAGGCATCAAAGTAGTCAAGACCGAGAAACACCCTGTCCTCATATCCGTTGTGTATAATCTCGTCCATGATCAGTTGAAGTTCGTCATCCCAACTTATCACATGGTCGGAATCCCAACGAACGCCGCGCGAGACATGCAACAGTACCTTGTCAAGGAACTGTAGGCAGGCCGAAAGCTTTGACGATATTACCTCGGTGGGGTGAAAATGTCCGGCATCAAGGGTGTACAGCTTGTTGTTTTTGACGGCATATCCGTAGGAAAATTCGTGACTTGCAACGGTGTAGCTCTCTACACCTATTCCGAAAAGCTTGCTCTCGATACTGCAGGGTGCGAGAGCCTCGTCGATATCCGGTGCAAAGATCGCGTTTAGCGATTCAGTCATAATTTCACGTCGTCTTGCCGTATCGGCACAGCAGTCCTTGTATCCGTCCGGCATCCAGTAGTTTATCGCACAGGGTTCACCGATGCGTTTTGCCATCTCTACAGCTATCTCACGACAGCGTATTCCGTGCTCTATCCAAAATCTGCGTGTCTTTTCATCAAAACTTGAAAGGGAAAAGTCACCATCCATCATCGGATGTGCAAAATAGGTGGGATTGAAATCCATACCCATCCCAAGCTCCTTAACAAAGTCGACCCAAGCTGAAAACTGTTCGATGGTGTATTCGTCACGGTCGATCTTTTTACCGTTTTTTTCGGCATAGCTAGCATGAAGGTTAAACTTAAGTTTCCCCGGAATAAGACTTTTTGCAAAAACAACATCCTCCCTAAGCTCACCCGGTGTGGTGGCTCGTCCCGGATAGTTGCCGGTTGCGGCTATGCCTCCCGACATTCCACCCTCGCCATCAAATCCGTTTACATCGTCTCCCTGCCAGCAATGCATGGATACCGGCATTGCCGATGCCTTATCCATGGCAACGTCAACATCGATTCCGAGATCAGCAAAACACTCCTTTGCGTACTCATACCCCTTAATAATTCTTGTCTCGTTCATTTTTAGCTCCTGTTTATAGTTAATCAAGATGAAATACCATGTTTAAATTTTTTGAAATCGGGCTGTTATCCGGATTGGTATACATAATATCCGCCATGTATGCCCACCATTTTTTGCAGATGTCGGTTTCGGCAGACTTTGCCCACAGCTGCTCATCCTCTAACTCTATATATCCGTAGAGGATTCCGCTCTCCTCGTCGAGGGATATGGTGTAGTTGCTTCCACCATGCTCCTTAATCATTGCTCGCATCTCGGGCCATAGCTCGTTGTGGCGTTTCTTATACTCTGCCGCCATGCCGTCAAAAATTTTCATGGTAAAGGTTTTTCTTGTCATTTGTCGACAAACCTCCTTATATTGCTTTACTATAAAATGATTATATGCTATACTTAACAACAAATCTTGCATCATGTTGCTATAAAATGTTTATATCTTGCTGTATGAGGTTATTGTGAAGGAATTGCTTGAATATAATCTTGATTTAAATCAGGAACGCTCGAAGTGGAGAATAGTTTCCACCCACCCAAATGCAAAGAAAAAACTCATCTATGTACAGGAGGTGGGTGATTTTTACGCCGGTACGGATTATTATACAAAGCGTGAAGGGGTTTCCTCCTTTTTGTTAAAGCTTACCCTGTCCGGCGGAGGAACCCTTTGGTATCGAGGTGTCGAATACACTGTAAGACACGCAGAATTTTTTTTAATTGATTGTAAAGAGCTCCAGTATTATGAAACAAGCAGTACCGAGGAGAATTGGCATGTAATGTGGGTGCATTTTAGAGGTGCAAACGCAAGGGCATATTACGAGATATTCAACGAAAAAAACGGCAAAAAACCTGTTGGACAGCTTCGAGATTTAAACGAGGCGGTGCATGTGATCAATCGCCTTTTGCTGCTGTACTCCGAGGATAACACCGGAATAAAAACCGATGTTGAGGCATCACTGCTTTTAACCGAGCTTCTTGCGCTGTGCATAACATCCTCGACCGAACAGGAGGGTAACATTGTACCACAGACGGTAAATTTTTTAAAAGAGTATATCAGCAAAAATTACGACAAGAAGCTTTCCCTTGACAGTCTTTCGGTTGCTTGCTCCACAAGTAAATACCACATGCAACGGCTGTTTAAAAAGCATACCGGTCAAACCCCTGCCGAATATATTCTTTTTGTCAGAATATCAAAAGCAAAGGAACTGCTGCGAACCGGTAACCTCTCGGTGGACGAGATAGCCTACCTTGTGGGGATTGAAAATGTGAGTTATTTTATAAACATCTTTAAAAAACAGGTGGGAACCACCCCCCACCGTTTCCGTAAAAGTTGGATAAAATACAACAAGGACTAAGGGTAAAAGACTGTTTTACCGCATAGTCCTTCACCCTTAGTCTTTATCCTTATTTTACCCTATGGTTGTTCCGGTATAGTAGTGTGTTAAAATTTGGCTATAGCTCCATCCCTGTCGTGCATACAGCTCTGCTCCCCACTGGCTCATGCC
>CAYJKY010000048.1:0-20870 GCA_964370825.1 uncultured Oscillospiraceae bacterium | reverse complement strand
CAGTTTCGGCAAATTCCTCGAAAATCACTTCACGAAGTCTGTTAGTAGCTTTTCCATTAAAACTACCGAGAATTTCAATCACAGGCTCTATCATCATATGGTTGTGAAAAAGTCTTAAATCTGTGATTTTCATAAGTTCTTGCCCAACTGTCATTTTACCAACTGCCGCATTTCCTATTAAAAATAAAAATTTCATCGTGTTATTATCCTTTCTTGCGAGATTAATATAAATCAACTTTTTCTATATCCACACATCTATCTTCATCAAAAACCATTTTCACGCACCAAGGCATTTTCTTTGCCATAGCCATGAAATCGTCGTAGCCATATGAATTGTCGTAGTGATGTATGATTTGAGAAAGTGCTGTTCCATGTGTACCTATAATAATATTTTTATCTATGTATTTTGTTAGAACCTCTGCTAAGGCTTTAATATTTCGCTCGCTCACTTCTCTTAAGCATTCTCCATCGGTGAGCTTATAGTCAAAATCTTCCCACTGCTTTTTAATGTACCCCCAAAAATCTTCTATCCAAACGCTGTCCACTCTGCGCTCTCTAAAATCATCAATTAAGTCTATTTCTAAGCTATGCTTCCCGGCGAAATCGGATATAGTGTCTACCGACCTTTTATATGGACTTGATAATGCAATATTTATATTCTTATCCGATAAAAAATCTGTGACAATTTTTCTGCTTTCCCACCCTTTTTCAGTTAATGGTCTAATGTCATCTTGATGTATGCTGTAATCAGGCTCTGCGTGTCTGATAAAATAAATTGTTGTCATATAAATTTGCTCCTATAATTACATTTTACATCTTCTATCGGCTAAAATACACCTGCATTCAACGAATATCAAAGGAAATAACAGTAAAGTACATTTATATCGATTGAATAACTTTATCCAATAACGGGTAGGTGTTAATATCAGAGTTTGACAGTGCGGAAACTACCATCTTGTATTTTGGAATATATGCAGTGAAAAAGTCAACACCAAAATCACCACCAACTGCATAAAACACAGTGTTATTATTATAGTTAATTCGATATACACCTAAGCCGTAGCTTTTGCCATTTTCTCTATCAACTTGTGGATGTAAAAATTGCTCTAACATACATTCAGAAAATAACTGACCGCTAAATATATATCGCCACATCTTATCTAAATCCTCGGCACAGGTAAAAAGCCCACCATCAGAACCACCAACAATCGGAAGTTTGTGTATATTGGTTTGAAGGTCGTTAATATATCCTAAAGCAGTGTTGGCCGGCAGTGAATCCATACGATAAAATCCGGTATGTTTTAATTGCATCCGCAAGATTATTTCATCTGCAATAAACTGTTGATAACTTTTACCGCTAACTGCTTCTATCACAAGCCCAAGCATTATAAAACCTGCATTAGAATATCCAAATCGTGCACCCGGTTCAAACTTTTGCGGTAGCGGTGTAATCATTTGTAGGTAATATTCAAGTTTTTCCCACAAATAAACAGGGTATTTATTTAATAAATTCTGCTCAATATCGTAAAATGAAATTGATGCTTCTTCATCAATATAATCACCAATACCTGATGTATGTGTAAGAAGTTGAAATATTGTAACTTTTTTATTTATCGCTCCTAAGTCATATGGCAATAAATCCCACAATTTATTATTAAGTTGAATTTTTCCTTCGTCAACCAGCTTGCACACTGCTAAACCGGTAAAAAGCTTTGTACCGGAGGCTATTCCGAAAGCGGTGTGTTCGTTGTTAAAAAGTTTTTCACCCCTATTACGATAACCGCAGCACTTTTCAAACAGCTTCCCATTCTCATTGCTTACAGAAAACACACCAGAAAAAACACTAGAGTCAACCCATGTATCCCATATATTATTTATATTCATATGCTATCCTTTTTTGTTTTAAATCGTGTGTTGCAGTATCGATATAGTCGAGCGTTTGGCTGATTTTTTTGCCGATCTCGCCTGCTGTTCCTGAATTTATCATTATATCACAACTATAGGTATCATTTTAAGCTTTAAAAAAAGATAAAGAACTTTCCGGTATGTTATATAATAACATCGTCTCGTTGATTTTTCAATATTAAGCCTGTAAATGTTTGACATTAGAGCTGTGTGTTCAGTCATTTCACGCCTATATTGTGTTTTATGTGTAAATGCGTTTAATCATACTGTAATATTATAGATAGATTTTCAATTGTGTTTTCGTATTCATTGTGATATAATTCATAGTAGATATTTTAGGAGCTATCAAATGCCTTGTATCGTATGTGACAGAATTGAGATGATAAAAAACAACATCAATCCTTACTTTGTAAAGGAGCTTGAAACCGGATATGTTGTTATAGGTGATCATCAACATTTTAAAGGATATACCTTGTTTTTATGTAAGAGCCATCATATCGAGCTTCATGATCTGCCAAAGGATATTAGGTTAAAACATTTAGAGGAGATGAGTATTGTTGCCGAGGCGGTTTTTAATGCATTTAAGCCCGACAAGATGAACTATGAGCTGCTGGGAAATCCTGAAACACATATCCACTGGCATTTGTTTCCAAGATTTGAAGGCGATACTCCACATAAAGGTCCTGTGTGGTGGGTCGGTAAAGACATAATGTACGATAGTTCAAACATACCCTCAAATTCTGAACTTAAAGACATGAAAGATAGATTACGCATAGAGCTTGAACTACTGCTGTAGTTAACGAAAATATAAAGGAGAGTGTAATTATGATGAGAAAATTTACATGTTTGCTGCTATTGCTGACCGCAATAATATTAAACAGCTTTGTCGTGTACGCCGACGTTATTGTCGAGCCACAGGATGATTTTTATTTGGCACATTCGCAGGAATGTGAATATGTTAATCGAGTCTTTGTTGCTGCCGGTGTGGAAGATGTAACTAACGTCTATAGGTCGCCGGTAGACGGAAGGGTCGTGAATAGTGTTCTTAACGGTAACGAACTTTATGTTGAATGGAGCTGGAACGACTTCTATTACCTTTACGACCTCGGATGGGTACATAACGAGGACGTGTCGCTTGTATACGACAGTATTGCCTTCATTGAGGATCACGATATTTATATATATGATGAAGAAAGTATGTCCATCCCAACAGCTCGCCTATACAGCTACCCAAACAGCGGTGATAGCTATGAGCTTGTTGAGGCTGCCGAATACATGTTAATCGGTGATGCATTCAGCAGCATATATGAGGATGAAAACGGATTACGATGGGGACACATTACATACTATATGCAACATGAGGGTTGGATTTGTATAGACGACCCGACAAATGAGAACTTTAACAGCGGTTTTGTTCCGACCGAACAGAGTGTATCACAGCTTCGCGGTGCCGACGCCGAGGTTATACCACAATCGATCAATCTTCTGATAATCGCCACAATTCTTGTTGTTATTGTCGTTTTGGTAACGGTCTTGATGCTTAAATTTGTTAAGAAAAAGGCGAAATAGAATGCTTCTTTTAAGCTTTTCTCATTTTATGGTTGATTTTGGTTGTGCCTTCTTAGTTGCATCATTCTCGGAAAACAACCTATTGATTGAATTAATGTTGTATAACTTTTGTGCCTTTGCACTACAAATGCCTCTCGGAATATTGGTGGAAAGGTTTCTCCCCTACCTAAAAACAGCGTCGGTTGGGTTAATGTTAGTTTTGTTCAGCGTGATGCTTGTCGACAATACCATGATAGCATTAGTGATTGCAGGTATAGGCAACGCACTTTTTCACCTTGGAGCAGGTATAAATGTACTGACTGCATCAAAAAAAGCATTACCGCTTGGTGTGTTTATAGCACCCGGTGCACTTGGGATATATCTCGGAGCTTTTGCTCACTCAGCATGGCTGATCCCCATAGCTGTAGCATTAGTTGTTTTGGCAGCTGCATTATGGATTAAGAAGGATACAGAAAAACAACCCCACGACTCTTTTAAGGAATACAGTGGAAAATATGTTGTAATGGTATCATTGTTTGTTGTTGTTGCGCTTCGCGGACTTATAGGAGTTTTTCCCGGGTTTGAGTGGAGAGCGGAATGGTCATTAGCATTTGTGTTAGCCGTTGTTCTCGGTAAGGTGGTAGGTGGATATCTTGCCGACTGCTTTGGTGGATACAAGGTTGGAATTGTAAGCCTTGCAGTTTCTGCAATTTGTTTTATCTTTCCAAACATTCCAATTTTGGGACTTATCGGAATATTTGCATTTCAGGTAACAATGCCGATAACCCTATGTTATATGTCAAAAATAACATACAAAGGCTTCGGATTCGGTCTATTAACATTTGCACTATTTATTGGAAGTGTTCCGATTTTTATGGAGGTAAATGTTTCATTGCCAATATATCTACTCTCGATTGTGTCATTAACAATATTTGCACTCGGTACAAAAAAGGTGAAATAGCTTGATTTTTTTATCATTAATTCTTTCACTGCTTATGACGTTAGCAATAGAAACTCCATACGCGAGTATAAACAGGATACCTATCCGTAGGAGTGTTTTGGTAAACCTATTGACCAATCCGGCAGTAGTTATTATATACTACTGGGCAGGAATTTTTGGTCTATCCTTAGTTCCCTTGATACTTATGCTCGAAATAAGCGTAATTTTTATAGAGGGGATATTATATAAAAGTTATCATCCCCATCCATTCAGATTTTCCTTGTTTGCTAACATAATCTCGTTTGGAATAGGTCTATTAATATAAATATTGAGGTTAATTTAATATGCCGGAGTTTATTGTAGAAAAAGAAACATCATTGCAGAACTTTATCAAAGAGCGCTCCTTCGGTATGGGTTATTCACGGTATGTTAGCTACATAAAAGATAAAAAAATAAGAGTAAACGGCATACATCCAAAGTCGACCGACAAGGTCAAAAAAGATGATGTCGTATCAATTTTTTTTGACCTTAAAAAACCAATAGTTCCAATTGTGTATAACGACAATGAACTTTTAATCGTTAATAAACCTCAAGGGTTGCCGAGCGAAGGCAACTACTTCTACACTGCTAATAGTGTAATTTTAGAAAAATTCCCTACGGCAACATTATGCCACCGCCTTGACACCGGAACATCAGGGCTACTTATGTTCGCATTGACCACTTCGGTTTATAAGTACATTTTAGAAGAACAGAGTAAAAATGGGTACGATAAGTACTACAGAGCAGTGGTTATAGGCTCTTTAAGGGATACCGAGATGGTTTTTTTAACACATCATCTAAAAAAAAACAGTATCGAATCCCGAGTAAAGATTTATGATAACCCTGTCCATGGTAGTCAATTGTCTAAACTTGGTTATCGTTTGATAAGTGGATATAATTCATTGTCACTGTTGGAGGTACAGCTCTTCACCGGGAGAACTCATCAGATAAGGGCACAGCTTGACCATATTGGTTTGCCAATATTAGGCGACGATAAATACGGCAACCGCAAAAAAAACAAATATTATAAAATGGCATGGCCTTTACTACATGCATATAAGCTTGATTTCAAAAAATTAAAGGGTGACTACCCTTTCTGTGGAAAGGTAATCACCCTTGATGAACCAGAGTACTTTATGAAAGTTTTCTAACCATATCCCTTAACATATCTTCAGTTAAAAGATACGGTAACAACCTACACATTGACCTTGTGGTCATCCGCGTGGGAAGTCCGAGTTCGGCAAGTAACTTGCGACGTTTTATGGCACTGTCCTCTCTACCGCTGAGACCTATAGAATAAAACAGACCTGTGTCAAAGGGAGTATGAATATATGGATTATTTCCGATATTGGTAACAGAAAGCAATGTTTGTTTAAGTAGCTTTTTGTCTATTCCTTCAACCCCTAGCAAATTAGCGCTCGATGGTGCGTCTTTACGACGTTCAACACCTTGGATTTCCGGAATGTATGCATGTTTTACACAACCTGTCGGTACTAACTGCGCAACAAACGCACGTATCTTAAATCCTGCTGCATCACTGTCTGTTAGGATAATTATTCCTTGCTTTTTTGCTAATTCGATAATCAAATTTTGAATAGATTTATCTTTAAATACAGCAAATCCTCCGGTTTCAATAACAGCAGAGGATACAATCTCGCGAAGTCTCATTACATCATAATGCCCCTCGACAACAATCGCTTCCTTTATTTCAATTTGATCCATTGCCTACCTCTTAGAGATTATATTACTAATATCGAACAGATAACGATACAGCACAATGTCTCGCTCTACCGATGTTGATTTTAACTGTAGATCAGCTTCGTTTAGCAACTTTATAATCGCTACAATCTTTTTTCTGTTTAGCCTTACTGAGATTTCGGATGATTTTTTTAGCCTATAATCACTCCCTTTGTAACCGAAATCCTTAAATACCATGCCATATTTTTTTCCATGCTTCTCCCCTATCTTAACCCTATAAATATCGACAAAGGACGAGGTGATAGCGGCGAGAATTGCAATCGGTTCCTGCCCGAGGTCAATTAACACGGAAAGTCTATCAAAACACTCCTTCTGCTTACCGGTAGTAAGCATTGAAATAAGAGCAAAAATATCTGCTGATAACACAGTTGTGGATATTTGTTGCACCGATTCGACTGTAATATTCCCATAATTGCTAAGCGCGGCCACCTTTTCAATCTCATTATTTAAAAGTATAACATCCTGAGAAAATTTATTGACCAGCAGGTCAATCGATGCGTTATCAACTGTACAGCCAATTCCCTTTACAGTTGATAAAAGTTGCTTTTTTAGACGTTCTCCGGACAATGGCATTAAATGTTTACAGCTGCCAAGCCTTTCAAAGAGCACTTTTAAAGCCTTGGCACGTTTTCCTTCAGCGGCATATTTATCAGCATAGTTAATGAACAATCCCACCCTACAGGCTTCAGAAAGTTCTATGGTATTGCACATCAACTCAAAGTCGTCGTCATCAAGTTTTCCGACATCGGATAATCTTATGAGCACAACCCTTTTTTCGGAAAAAAATGAGACCATTCCGAGTTCCGTCACAATTTCCGAGATATCAAATTCACCCTGCTCATAACGAATAATCTCGTTATCTTTATTTTGTGATACAAATTCATTTTCGGCAATACGAAGTAGTGAATAATCCTCCGAGCTGTAGAGGATAAAATCCAGCTGATTATCTTTGATCGTAGTTATCTGATTCATCTCTCTACTCCTCCACCGTGTAAAAACTGTTAGGGCGAATTCTAAATGATATAATATCATCATGTGGTAATACGGTATTTGCAGAGAAATCAATACAGACAGAAGGTTTTCTTGCAAACAGCATTTCGGTTTCAATGCTATATTGTTTTGATGATCCGGCAACAACCAAATCCTGAATACCATAATCGGCATAATCTGCCTCACCACTTGAAATCGCTAAATTAAATCCAGCTATATCAATTAAAGATATATTACTATCGGGTTGTTTTCTCATCACAATAGATATATTGTCCATTATGGTCAAAGTGTCGGTGTTGCATTTAGTTTCATCAAAATTATATATATTTAACGCTTCTAACTCTAAGCTGCTTTCCCCATCACTTATATCAATAATATCAGATATTTTTCTGATGTTTCTGTTTGAAAGGTATCTATAAATTTCATCGTTATTACTTTTTGTGCCTCTATATATAACCGAAGCTTCGGTATTTTTTGTTAAAACTATTGCGGGATTTTGAGTTTCTCCTACAACAGCAACATGAATTACATTATAGTCGGTGATGTAATAGAACATAATTGCGATAACAGCAACAATTGAACCGCTTAATAAGGCATGCTTTTGATTATAAAATATACTAACCAAAAATCCGGTGGTAAAGGCAATTAGTAGGACAACAAACGGATACTCTCCGTTAAAATGTATGAACTGCCATTCTATATTCGATACAAATTCTGCAATATATAGTAAAATCTCAATTAATAGCTCGTCCAATCTAAAGATAAATTCTGCAAGCTGTAGCGTAGGTAAAAAGGTTGCGGCTATACCTAACAGTGTAATTCCAATAATCGGTGTCGAAAGTAGCACAACAATTAGATTTGCGGGGATTGACAGTAGCGAAAAACCTTCTCCTATTGCCGCAAAAACAGGCATGGTGGCTAAAATTGCCGCCGCCGATGTTAACGCCGCACCAACCACAGAGGCCAAATATCGATTAAATTTGTATATCCTACGATGAATAGGAGCCCACAGCTCGTTACCGTATATTATACCTACTGTGGCAAACAATGATAAAAGTAATGAGAGGTCAACGGAGGAGTATGGGTTAATAATCGTTACCGCCAACACCGCAAGACCTAACGACGTATAGGAATCTGCTCGGCGGGAAAACAGTTTAGAAATAGACAGCATAATAACAACAAAAGCTGCCCTAACAATGGACAATCTAATTCCACAAAGAAGTGTGTAGAATATAACAATCAGTATTAACATCGGGTAAACTATGTACTTATTTCGTGTGATTTTAAACATTACAAATAGTAATAGTCCACAAAGTGTCGAAAGATGTAAACCTGAAACTACAAGCACGTGAGAAAGTCCCGAACTTCTGAAATCAAGCTGAATTTCATAAGGCAGACCGGCTCGGTCACCATATGTAATTGCTGCGGCAACGCCGGCACCCTCCTCTGACATGTGACGTCCTATTCGATCTGACAGTCCAGACTGAATGCTACTAAAAAAGTAGGGTATCCCATTGCCCTTCCCGATAATATTCATTTCGCCATCAAATATTGACGAAATAAATATCCCATCAATATAGTTCTGAAGGTCCCGAATTCCCATATTGTTAACTACAATATTACATGATATTTCATCGCCGGGCTCAATTTCAACAGGAGAGTCGGATATGCTAATTTTCCGTCCGATTGGAAGTGTAGAAGAATCGGATATTCGTATTTGCAGATTGGTTGTTCCGTATGTTGTTCCCCGAACATTCTCTACAATACCTGTTATAGAATGTTGACCAATCAAGTCATTATCCATATTAGATATAAAAATAAAATTAAAAGCAAAAAGATAGAGTTGTGCTACAGCTCCCGCTATCGCAATGACGGCAACGGTTATAGCCTTTACCCTATCTTTGTTTTTTAAAAGAAATGCGACCGACAACAGCACTGCAGATAAAGTTATAACAATAATAACTCCATAATTAATTAGTATAGCTACCATCAGCGAAAAAAGGAAGCTAAAGCCGAAGTATGCTAACGGTCGTCGCATGATTATTTAAAGATAAGCGGTAACGGAGCGAGGTAGACTAAGTCGTCACGTTCCTGTGCCTCTCCTTCTGCCAAAACTGCCCCCTTGCAAACCGTTTTAGCCTTAGCTGTTTCAACAATTTGCTCCATTGCATATAACGAACCACCGGTACTGATAACATCATCAACAATATATATTCTCTTATCACTCATAAAGGACAGGTCATCACTATCCATAACGAGCTGCTGCTCTCTCGCAGTTGTGATGCTTCGAACCGTGAAAAGCTGAGGATTATTCATGTAAAGCTTTGTGCCTTTACGCGCAACTATATACGGCTTGTTGGCTTGACGAGCCATTTCATAGATTAGTGGTATACTCTTTGCTTCAGCAGTGAATAGAATATCAAACTCCGGTGCCTTAACCAAAAGTTCTCTTGCACATACAATCGTGAGTTCAACATCGTTAAACATGTTGAACGCCGCTATTGATAGCTTGTCATCCACCTTACATATCGGTAGGTTTCGTGTCAACCCGGCAATTTCTATTTTATAGTACTCTGTCATATTTTTCCCCTTTATGCATACATTTTGTAATATGCGTCACTCAATAACATAATTCTTATATATCTTTACAGCTTCGGCCAGCCGAGTTTTTTACCACCGAGTAGGTGAAAATGAAGATGTGAAACCGATTGACCACCTTCGTTTCCTATATTAGTAACCAATCTAAACCCATTGGTCAATCCTTGTTCCTTCGCAACCTTTTGTGCGGTTGAAAATATTTCTGCCGAGATATCTCCCCTACTGCCTAGTTCGGTTGCGTCGGCAATATGCTCCTTTGGAATAATTAGTAGGTGTACCGGCGCAATCGGCGAAATATCTTTTATCACAAACAGGTTGTCATCTTCATAAACAGGCGTGTACGGAATATTTCCTTTTAGCATTTCACAGAACAAGCAGCCCATATTCCCCCCTTAAATTAAATTGTGTATTTCGGATATTATGCTGTTAATGTTTTCAGCCGACTTTAGTCCGCCCATAGCAAAATCAGGTTTTCCTCCACCGTTTCCGTCAAATTTCGTTGCAACCGATTTAATAATCATTCCCGATGATTTACCCTTTTCAATTGCACCTTTGCCACATGAGGCCGCCATGGAAACCTTGCCCGAATTTGTTGATACCAGAAAAACAACTGAATCTTCACTACGTGATTTCAAGCCTGAACAACACTCACGAAGAGTGTTTGCATCTACATTTTCCAATACTCCTGCAAACAATGTGATACCTTCAACATTCATTGCTCCGTTGATAATAGAGGTAAGCTGTGACGCTGCGGCCGCAGATTTAAGCGAGTTAATTACCGCATCCTTTTCCTTAATTTCGGTGGCCATTGCAGTAATCTTATTTGGAAGCTCGGAAGGATTGTTAAGCTTTATTATTTCGGAACATTTTAAAAGAAGTGCGTCACGTTCCTTAATATAGCTTACAACCCCAATTCCTGTCGTGGCTTCAATGCGCCTTACACCCGCTGCAACAGAGCTTTCAGAAAGTAGTTTAAAACACCCTATCTGTGATGTATTGCTGACATGACAACCACCGCAAAATTCAACAGAGTACTCCTGTGCGGTTACAACCCTGACAACATCGCCGTATTTTTCGCCAAACAATGCCTGTGCCCCAAGTTCCTTAGCTTTTTCTATCGGCATTTCCTCTGCTGTGACGGTTATGTTCTGAAAAATCACATTGTTGACCTTGTCCTCAACGGCTCTAATTTCCTCATCCGTCATCTGTGAAAAATGAGTAAAATCAAAGCGAACACGGGTATCGTCTACATATGATCCCGCCTGATGCACATGATCGCCCAAAACCTCGATTAGCGCCTGTTGAAGCAGATGCGCAGATGTATGGTTACGCCTAATAGCGTTACGTCTACCTTCGTCGACCTTAGCGGTCAACTTCATTCCTTCACTAACCGAACCGTTGACCAATCTGCATTTATGAAGGTAAAGTCCACCGGAAATTTTAACGGTGTCCAGCACATCCATCAAAAGTCCGTCGGCAGTAAAAACTCCGGTATCGCCTACCTCACCGCCTCCTTCAGCATAGAAAGGAGTAGTATCAAGTATAACTGCTATGTCGTCAATCGGCTCTACTAATGTTGAAACCGATTCCGCTAACTCCCCGCCAACCGCAAGTCCCATAACGGTTGAGGTTGAGCTTAATATTTCATATCCGCTAAACAGGGTAGGTATAATACCTTTATCCGAGAATACTTCCTCTGCCCAGCTGGCATCTCCCTGCTTTGCCCTTGCTTCTCTTGCAGTATCCTTTTGCTTTTGCAAAAGTGCTTTAAATTCCTTCTCGTCTAGCTCTAGTGACTGTTCAGCAAGAATTTCTTTTGTAAGGTCAAGAGGAAATCCGAAGGTGTCACTAAGCTTGAAGGCAACTGCACCTGAAAGGATTTTGCCTCCACTATTTTTGAGTTTTTCTATCTCATCCATAAGCAACGAAGAGCCACTATCTATGGTTTTGGCAAAACGCTCCTCCTCAATACCGATAACCTTTTTGATGTAATCGGCGTTTTCGGAAAGTTCCGGATAACACCCCTTGTTTAAATCAATAACCGTTTCGCTGAGCTTTTGAAGAAATGCGCCCTTTATTCCAAGCAGTCTTCCATGCCTTGCCGCACGGCGCAACAGCCTACGAAGGACATAACCGCGCCCTTCATTACTTGGTAGAACACCGTCGCCTACAAGAAAAACAGTGCTACGAATATGATCGGTAATAACCCTTACCGATATATCTTTATCCTTATTTGTTTTGTAGCTGTAACCTGAAAGATTTTCGGTCATTGAAATTATGGACTTAATTGTGTCGACCTCAAATAGGTTGTCAACATCTTGCATAACACATGCAAGTCGTTCCAATCCCATTCCGGTATCTATATTGCCGTGCTCCATACTGTCGTAGTTGCCTTTACCGTCCGAGATAAACTGTGTAAATACAAGATTCCAAACCTCAACATATCTATCACAGTCACACCCGACCTTACAATCCGGTTTATCACAACCATGTTGACTTCCTCGGTCAAAATATATTTCACTACATGGGCCACAAGGTCCCGCGCCGATTTCCCAAAAATTATCCTCTTTGCCGAAACGAACCATTCTCTCCGAAGGAATGTTCTGTTTTTTTGTCCAAATGTCGTATGCTTCATCATCCTGTTCGTATACCGAAAAGTATAATCTATCAAGGGGTATCTCTAATTCCTTAATAAAAAAATCATAAGCAAAATCAATAGCCTCTTCCTTAAAATATTCGGCAAAGGAAAAGTTTCCTAGCATCTCGAAAAAGGTGCCGTGTCGAGCCGTAATACCTACATTATCTATGTCTGGAGTACGAATACATTTTTGACATGAGGTTGCAATATTTCCCGGGACATGTTCCTGTCCGAGAAAATATTTTTTTAGCGGCGCCATGCCGGAATTTATTAAAAGTAAGCTTTTATCATCTGTAGGAACAAGCGGAAAACTATCAAATCTGTAGTGACCACGTTGCTCAAAAAAGTTTAAAAATTTGTCTCGAAGTTCGTTTAACCCGGTCCATTGCATTGTTCACCTCATAAAATATTTATAATTATTATATATCTACACAGAGGATTTGTCAATATTATCAACACTAATAACAGCAATCCCTAACCGACATCGATATCATTTAGAGATTGCTGTTTTGGTTTAAAGTTAGTGTGCAAAATTATACAGCCTTAAGCTATGTTCTGAGTGTAGATTAACTATATTTGCCAATGTGGCAATAAAAGCTAAATTTGTAGGACGCTTAATATTGTCGCGATTGCTGTATCCAAAGTATTTAATCTGGTAAAGAGGGTTTGCAGCTTTCCAACTACAGTCTATCATCACCCTAATAGTTTTTTCTACATTACTAGCGGTAGTATTGTACTTTTTAGCTATTATAGGATAAATGATCTTGGTAACCTGCAGTGATACATCTGTGTTAGCGGCAAATAATTTTATCGCTTCCAGAGCATAATGATACCCTATATGCTCTACAGAAACACTTAGGTTTCGAAAAATCGAAGCAACCGCCGTTTCTGTTGTTTCAACTAAACCAATCCCAAAGGAGCTTTTTACCATCTGCTCGTATACCGTGGTTGCTACAATTTGCTCATCCTTCGGTTTTACAAAGTAATAAGAGAAATCGGTATCAATAATCGCATTTTCTATCTCAGTGTTATTGTTGGGAAGCACACCGAAAAATTTTATCGGATGATCGATATTCATATCACATAGCCGCTTAACACCTATAGCGTCATAGGCAGGTATAAAAATGTCTGTTATAACAGAGTCATATCTGTTTGACCTTAAGGTATCATACATACCGATTCCGTCATAACTACCGCAATCGGCATCTAACCCCAGTGTGTTCAAAAATTCACAACATCTAATATTCGAAAAACAACCAGATTTGTTAACTAATATTCTATAGTTTATATCTTGCATCTATACCACCATGCACAACTACCTAATATTGGAATACACCAATATACAATTAATAGCGTCTCTCCTCTTTAATGTAGTAATATAATAAAGAACAATCATCACCTATACCATATTTTATCACAATAATGTTAACCATACAATAACAAATGTCGCATTTCTCCAGTTTGTACACAATTTTATAATTTTTTATTATATAATGTCATATTAAAGAGCAAATCAAGCATGAAATTCATTATTGAGGAATGTACCTTGAATTTTACATTCCCACATGTTTTAAAAGTCCTACACAGCCGCTTAGAACATCATTATAGGTCTTATCAAAATTTCCGGAATACCATGGGTCGGCAATATCACCGCCATATCCCGCAAATTCTAACAGCAGATGAACTTTATTATCACTGTCGTCACCGATAATTCTCATTAAATTGCTTACATTGTTCTTATCCATGCAGATGAGATAGTCATATGCATCATAGTCCTTAGTCGATACACGTCGGGCTTTTCTTGCAGCAAAAGGTATTTTCATCTCGGTTAGTTTTGCCTTTGTACCATAATGCGTGTCATTTCCAAGCTCCTCACTGCTTGTGCCTGCGGATGCAATATTAAATTCATCTGATATTCCCCGCACACTTACAAGGTTTTTAAAGACAAATTCGGCCATGGTACTTCTGCATATATTTCCATGGCATATAAACAATATATTAATCATGATTTTGTTCTCCGTATATTTCATTTTACTTATATATAATTATAGCTCTTATTCTATATATTTTTCAAGAAAAAAGATAAAATTAATTTTATAAAATACTATAGACTAATAAATAACGATATGATAAAATAAATCATCAACATTTAAAAGGAGAGTTAAGATGAGCGTAGATTTTGATTTCAATAAGTCATTCCTCGGAATTGAGTTTGGTTCTACAACTATAAAAGCAGTGCTCATAGATGCCGAAAACAACCCTGTTGCGGTAGGAAAATTCGTGTGGGAAAACCAACTTTCAGACGGCATTTGGACATATTCGTTAGAGGATGTCCACAGTGGACTTCGTGCGGCATATGCCGATTTGAAAAAACAGATTTTTTCGAAATATAATACCGTACCAAAAAGTTTTGGAGCTATTGGCGTTTCTGCCATGATGCATGGATACATAGCCTTAGACGAGAATGATAACCTGCTTGTTCCCTTCAGAACCTGGCGTAACACCATGACCGAGCAGGCAACCGATGAACTTTCTGCTCTGTTTAGCTTTAATATTCCGCAACGTTGGAGTGCCGCACATCTTTATCAAGCACTGTTAAACAAAGAGGAACATGTATCGAAGGTTAGCAAGGTTATGACCCTTGCCGCATACCTTCACTATAAACTTACCGGTAATTTTGTTTTAGGTGTCGGTGATGCCTCCGGAATGTTTCCTATCGATAGCACAACAAACACATACAATTCCGAAATGGTTGAAAAGTTCAATGCACTGTTAAGTAAAAAAGGTGTAACGCTTGATGCAGCTAAAATTTTTCCCAAGGTTCTTGTCGCGGGAGAAGCGGCAGGTAATCTTACCGAGGCAGGCGCTTTAATGCTTGATGATGATATAGTTTCCGGAATACCGATGTGCCCACCGGAAGGTGATGCCGGAACCGGAATGGTTGCAACAAACAGCATAGAGCTTATGACAGGTAATGTTTCGGCAGGAACATCAATATTTGGCATGATCGTGCTTGAAAAGCCTCTTTCAAATTACTACAAGGAGCTGGATATAGTTTCCACTCCGGAGGGATTTGATGTTGCTATGGTACACTGTAACAACTGCAGTTCAGATATTGATGCATGGGCGAGAATGTTTTCGGACTTTGCAAAACGAATAGGTGTGGAAATAAATCCCTATAAGGCACTCGATGTAATGTTTGATGCCGCAAAGGAGAATGTCGATTACAGTGGATTGTTAAGTTATAACTATCTCTCCGGCGAGCATATCACCGGATTAAGTGCAGGAAGACCAATGGTTTTACGTAAGCCGGATGCAGACTTCAACTTTGCGACACTTTCAAAGGCACAAATATACTCTACCCTTTCAACGCTAAAAATCGGATTGGATATACTTCTTGTCAAGGAAGGAGTTTCCTTGAAAAAATTGATGGGACACGGTGGATTTTTCAAGGCGGAATTCGGCGCAATGGCATTAGCCGCTGCTGCAAATGCCGATGTATCGGTCTTAGAAACGGCCGGTGAAGGCGGTGCGTTCGGTATTGCAGTTTTAGCCGCATATATGATTCAGGGCAATGGTAAAACATTGAGAGAATATCTTCAAACAGGAGTATTTACCGACTCAGGAATGAAGACGGTAAAACCCGATACAGAGGAAATAAAAATGTTTGAAAAATTTATCGACGGTTATCAAAAAGGCATTGCCATACAAAAATGTGCAGTCGAAAAATTTGTATAAGCTATTAAAATAAAAAGGGAGCAAACTAATGCGCATAGAAGCAACAAATTTGGTGGATAATTTTATTAAATATGTTAAGATTGACACCACTGCCGACGAGACTTCCGGTTTACGTCCTTCATCTTCCGGGCAATCGAACCTATGCGCACTTTTGCGTACCCAATTTGAAGAGATGGACCTATACGACATTGTTATAGGCCCAAACGGCACTCTTTACTCCAAGTTGCCTTCTTCGACAGGCTGTGAAAATCTTCCGACGCTTGGTTTTATAGCACACATGGATACAAGTGGATCATTTAGTGGGAAGGTTAACCCTCTATTTCACGAAAACTATGACGGCGGGGTAATAAAATTTAGCAATGGTGATTGCATTGACCCGCAAAAATTTGACTCATTGAAAAGTTTTATCGGTCAAACTTTAATAACGGGTGATGGCAGCTCGCTACTCGGTGCCGACGACAAGGCAGGTGTGGCAGAGATAATGGAGCTGATTCATAGAATAAAGGAAAAGGATATTCCTCACCCCCCCATGTCGTTTGCCTTTACCACCGACGAGGAGATAGGTCTCGGTGCCGAAGGTTTTGACTTAAATCAGTTCGGTGCAAATTTTGCATATACTGTTGACGGAGGAACAATTGGAGGGATTGAGTACGAGACATTTAATGCCGCTACCGCAATTCTTGATGTATCCGGTGTATCGGTGCATACCGGCGAGGCAAAGAACCTTCTTGTAAACGCCGCAACAATTGCCGCTGAATTTGTTTCTATGCTTCCAAAGGAAGAGCGTCCTGAGCTTACTGAAGGATATGAGGGATTTATTCATGTTGACAGTTTTAACGGCTCGGTTGCATCGGCAAGTGTTGTAATGCTTATACGGGATCATGACTCAGATAAATTTATGGATAAAAAGAACATCTTAACAGCTATAGTTAATGATATAAACGGTAGATATAACGATGTTGCAAGTATAAAAATTGAAGACAGCTATCAAAACATGGGCGAAGTAATTAAAAACAACTATCACTTAGTGGAAAACGCTGTAAAGGCTATTAATATCACAGGCGTTAAGAGCTACACAAATCCTATCCGAGGTGGAACGGACGGTGCCCGGCTTTCCTTTATGGGACTACCTTGCCCTAATCTTGCAACCGGTGGTGCAGCATTCCACGGTCCATATGAGCACATATCGGTAGAGGCTATGGATAAGTCTGTGGATATACTGTGTGAACTGACAAAGCTTTATTCTGTCGATCAAAACCAATAATTCAATATACAACCTCTTGACAACCATTATTCGGTTATTCAGGAGGTTGTTTTATTTTTGTGCCCAACTCTTAGTCGATTCAAACCGCGTCACCAGCTCGTTTGCACCATCGACAATCTCCTTGTCAAGCTGTAGATGTTCTAAAAGCTTTATGGCATTTTTTGTTGTAGACGGTCCCGGTTTAATAAGATAATCAAACTCGACACCTTGTTGCGTCACCGTTTCTCTAAAATGGTAGTTGTCGTAATCGTTTTTAAGAATTTCGGTAAGCTCTATGTCGTGGGTAGCTATCAAGCACACACAATCAAGAGTTTTAAGAAAGCTAAGCATAGATGCCGAGGCGGCTATCCGTTCAACTGTATTGGTGCCTTTAAGAATTTCATCAATAAAGCAGACACAGTGTATGTGCTTTGGCCATTGTGAAATTCGCTTTAATGATTTAATTTCGCTTACAAAATAACTGTCGCCTGTCGTAATATCGTCGGAAATTGCCATGGAGCTTACCGTATAGGCTATTGCATAACAAAATCTATCTGCTGTACAGGTGTATATCGTCTGAGATAGAATAGTGTTTATTGCTACAGCCTTAATAAAAGTTGATTTTCCGGAAGCATTTGAGCCTGTAACAATGGTATTCTTGTCGAGGGTTGCATCATTTGTTACAGGTTCTGTTAACAGTGGATGGTAGAGGTTTTTCATCGTAATGCTGTCTACCTTTGCAAATTCCGGTGTACAGTAAAAATCTATGCTTTGTCTGAAAGAGGCTATTGCAATACAGGCTTCAATTTCTCCGATATTTTCGAACAGTGACTTCACCTCTGCAATGTTTGCTGTAACTACACTTGCAACACGATTATATCTACGTACGTCGGTTAAAAACATAATTTTTAGATATTCAAATATAAAATCAAATTCTGTGCCACTCTTTGAGGTTAAAATAGCTACTTTATTTTTTAGTTTATTAAATTTTCTTAGATTTTCTTTAATCGGCTGGATGTGCTGATTTAGTGTTTCATGTTTTATTTGTACAATTCTGCCTGCACAGAGAAGAATGTCAGAAAAATAACCTATTGCCGCTATCTGTTTTTCTAACTTTCCTTTAATTCGGTAATGAATAATTAGGTTTATAATGAATGAGGTAATAATAATTGGTAGCCCGATACTTAATGAATGGATTGAAAGAATCAGTCCTACAATCGGTATCATCGCCGGAATATTGTATATCACTGTATTTTCAAGTGCCTTTAACCTACCTGACACCATATATTCACTAACACCATTATAGTAATTGATTCCGAGCTTTTTAAATGTTGTCTGTAGTTTTAAACGAAGTTTTTGGTTTGTTTCAAGCTCTTTTATCAACATTTCTCGGGCGATCAATTTATCCTCTTCAAATCGCTGTGTATGAAGAAGATGGTAAAGATATTCCTCGCCTACGCTACTTAGGCAGCTGTTTATGCGCAAAAAGATTTCATCCATATCAAGGTCATTCCATGTAACGTCATCTATGAACGGTTCCCCGGGATTTTGTTCCTTCACAATATGATGAAAAGCAAAAATGCTGTCTGAAACAAAAGATGAACGTGCCGTTGCCCGTCCAAACTCGGAAAGTAGCCGTTGTCTTGTCTTTTTTTTGCCGATAAACAGATTTATCAGTACAGCCGTAACTATGGCTATAACAATAAAAACAAATAGATAGTTATCCATATATAGCCTCCATGAATGTTACATCAGTGGTGCAAAAACTCTTATTACAGCATCGCACAGCATGCCGATCAACGAGGTTTTACAATTATCTGTAGTAATCTGCTTACAGCTTTCCTGTGTTTGTAAAAAGTCCTGCTTCATCTGTTCGGTTATCTTATCGTCATGTAGCAATACTCCGCACTCAAAATGTAGGTTTAAGCTTCTAAAGTCCATGTTGATTGTACCTACAATGGCAATTTCATCGTCGGATACAAAACTTTTTGCATGAACAAACCCCTGAGAATACTCGTATATTTTCACCCCATCAGATATTAGTGGAAGATAGTTGGAACGAGTAAGACGATGTACAATAAATTTATCCGGAATACCCGGAGTAATTATTCTTACATCAACACCACGCTTTGCCGCACGTCCTAAAGCCGCAGACATGGAGGAGTCGATAACTATATATGGGGTAAAAATGTAAAGATATTTTCCGGCACCGCCTATTATATCAAGGTAAAGATTTTCGGATACGTCCTCATTGTCAAGCGGTGAGTCCGCAAAGGGCTGAACAAAGCTGTCGTTATGCACTTTACTTTGGGGAATAGGTATAGGCTTTGAGTCTAAAACCGGTTCCTTTACCACCCGTTTAAGCGTGTCCCACATATCAAGATAAAGCAGGGTGAATCCATAAGCACCATCTCCCACAAGTTTTATTCCGGTATCCTTCCAATGCCCGAACCTATTATTTTCATTAATGTATTCATCGGCAATGTTTATTCCGCCGGTAAAAGCAACCTTAGAGTCGATAATCATCATCTTTCGATGGTCACGGTGATTCATTACCGCCGAGATAAATGGGATGAACCGATTAAATGCTATTGTTTGTATGTTATACTTCCTCATTAAGGCAGGAAAGTTTGCGGGAAGCCGGTCGATGCAACCTATATCATCATATATGAGACGTACCTCGACACCTTCCGCTGATTTATTTTTGAGTATTTCAAAGATTGAATCCCACATTCTTCCTTCATCAATAATAAAGAATTCAAGAAAGATATGATTTTGGGCGCTCGAAAGCTCGGTGAGCATGTCCTCAAACATATTCTCACCCAGCGGAAAATATGTAATATCGGTACGGTCATATATGGGGAAGCCACAATTCTGCTCAAGATAACGAAATTTTCCGGATATATTTGGATGCTTCTCTGATATTCGTGCTATATTTTTACCATCTGTTTTGTAGTACTGTGCAAAAACCTCACGTGTTTTAGAGAAAGAGGCTTTAAAAGGCCTACTTGTGTATTTGTTTCCGAGCATAAGGTAGAGTGGAATTCCCAAAATCGGTGCAAGACAGATAACCATAACCCATGCAATCTTTGCGGAGGCATTAGTTTTTGTGCCTATTATATATACTGCCATAATTATGCTCAGTAGCCTAAACGCAAGATCAATGTGCCTCGAATACTGTGAAATTTCAGAAAATAAAATTATTACCCAAATTATCTGTATAAGTATAATCAGACCGGTTACCACCGACCGGCTGAAAATATAGTTCAACAATGTTTTTGGTTTTTTAAATTTCATGTCTCACAAACCTAGCAAATAAAACGGTTATTATAATGCAACTTAAGAGATATTTTATCATATTTCCTACATCAAAAACAATAGATAATTAAAAAATTTTTATATTTATGACACAACATTTTTGTTAAGTTACAATAGATAGGTGACAAATAAAAAAGGAAATAGACACCCAAAAT
>CAYJKY010000047.1:1209-21950 GCA_964370825.1 uncultured Oscillospiraceae bacterium | reverse complement strand
CGAGTCGCTCGGCAAACTTTCTTGCACGGTTTACACTGCCAAGGTCCGGCGACATTACAACAAAGTCCATCCCGGATTTCTCCACTATCTTTTCATAGTGGTCGATCAATATAGGCATACCGAGCATATGATCAAGTGGCATCTCAAAAAAACCCTGAATTTGAGGGGCATGTAAGTCCATGGTGAGGACACGGTCGGCACCGGCGGTGGAGATTAGGTTTGCAACAAGCTTTGCCGATATTGGGTCGCGTGAGCGACTTTTTCTGTCCTGTCTTGCATAGCCGTAGTATGGTATAACAGCGGTGATACGGCCTGCCGAGGCACGACGAAAGGCGTCGATCATTATTAAAAGTTCCATCAGGTTTCGGTTTACAGGTGTTGCGAGGCTTTGAACAACAAAAACGTCGCTACCGCGCACACTTTCCTTTATGTACACCGAAATCTCACCGTCGGAAAAGGTTCCGACCTCACTTTTTCCTACAGGTAGACCAAGATGATTTGCTATTGCCTGTGCTAAATCTGGGTTTGAGTTAGCCGTAAAAATCTTGATGTCCTTACCGTGTAAATTCATACCTATACTTCCTTTCTTGTATCCCGGATAAATGCCGTGTTTATTTGTTTGCTTTTTTTTCTTTATATCGTCGAAGTTTTTGCTCTGCCCAACCGGACTTGTTCTGCTGATGTGCCCTTGCTATTGCGAGTTCACCCGAGGCGATGTTTTTCGTAATGGTGGAGCCTGCTGCTGTATATGCGCCGTCGCCTAGGCTTACCGGTGCAACCAGGTTGGTGTTACAGCCGATAAAACAGTAGTCCCCTATATTGGTGCGAGATTTGTTTTCGCCATCATAGTTTACGGTTACAACGCCGCAACCAATGTTGCAGTGGCGCCCCATATCGGTATCGCCTATATAGGTCAGATGTGCAATGCTACACCCGTCCTTGATGTTTGAATTTTTAACCTCGACAAAATCACCGATTTTAACATCTTTTCCTATGCTGCTGTCCGGACGAAGGTGCACAAACGGACCTATGCTTGTGCCGTCATCGACACTGCTTTTATAGCCCTGTGAGGCGTTAAATTTAACATCACTCCCTATGGTGCAGTCCTCCAAAAGGCTGTTTGGGCCTATCACCGAACCCTCACCGATAACGGTGTCACCTCTCAAAATAGTGCCGGGCATAATCGTTGCACCGGGCGCAATTTTTACCGTATCATCGATAAGAATTCCGCTGTCGGACAAAAAAATAACACCGTTTTCAAGGTGCCTCAAAAAGGTTGCATCATAGGATGCTTTTGTAGACTTATACTGCTGAACATAGCTGTTTTCTGGCATAGATTAAGCTCCACTCAAATATAATCTGTTGTATTGCAATGACATTACATTAATTATTATACAACAAATCATCAAATTATTCAAGCGATTTTTTTGAGTGAGTGGCGAAACTGTCGAAAAATATAATCTTTGCCTAGGGCAAAGCTATTGGAAATATTACATGACTCGTCTCTCTCGTCATTTTGCACCTTGTGCAAAAACAGTAATATTTCTCATAACGGAAGGCTCGTTTAATCTCCGCCTTGTGCAAGGCTGTTGGAAGGTTTGTGTAGATTATATTATAAATGGTAGATTGCTTTTTAGATTTTTTTATGCTACGATAAACGTATATGAAATAAATTGTTAATAAAACATATTTTTTTAGCGAAACATTGTTGTGATAGGAGGGGAGCGACAACCTATGGATTTTAACAATATTAATGTAGAAAGCTGGAACAGGAAGGAGAGCTTTAGTCACTACTTTAACGATGTTCCGTGCACCTACAGCATGACGGTTGAGCTGGATATTTCTGCTTTCTATGCAAAAACTAAAGTGCTAAAAATTAATTTTTTTCCGGCTGTTTTGTATGTGATTTCTAAGGTTGTAAACAGGCACACCGAGTTTCGAATGGATTTTGATAAAAACAAAAACGTTGGTTACTATAGCCATTCAAATCCATGCTACACCGTGTTTCACGCTGAAACCGAGACAATAACCAATTTGTGGACTGAATATAACGATAATATTGATATATTTATGCAAAATTACAGTGATGATATGTCGCGGTTCAAGCATGATTGTCACAATTCAAAACCATTGTTGCATAGCAACATCTTTAACGTTTCATGTATACCTTGGACGAGCTTTAAAGGATTTAATCTAAACATACAAAAAGGATATGATTATCTTTTGCCAATTTTTACGATAGGGAAATATTTTGATATCGGTGATAAAAAAATACTACCCTTAGCTGTTCAGGTGCATCATGCGGTTTGCGACGGGTTTCATCTTTCACGATTTATAAACGAATTGCAGGAACAGCTTGATACAATTTAATAAACTTTCAATCTTATCAAAGTATTAAGTTAAGGTTGCAGTCGAATTTCAAAGACTGCACCTTTATCGCTGTTCAATAATTTGACCTGACCGTTCATACGATCTATTGCAGTTTTGACAATTGAAAGACCCAAGCCGTAGTTGCCATCTTTGCCTTTGTAAAACCTTTCGAAAATATGGTCCTCGTCATCGAGGCAAACACCTTTTCCATCGTCCTCAACATATATAATCACAAATTCTTGCAGCGAGAGATGCACGGTGACTGCTTGGCTTGCATGTCGCAGTCCGTTAGATATTAAATTAACTATCGCCTGTCGCAACAATTCGGGGCTGTATGAGGCATAGATTGTTTCCTGCGGAAAGTTTATTGACAATTTTTTATCTGTTTTGGATGCTACGCCCTGCATCGACTCAATTATTTCGGACAGATACTCTGTTAGGTTGTAGCTTTGTACCGTCGTATCCGAATCATAGTTTTCAAGTCTTACCAAGGTCATCAACTCGTCTACAATATCTGTTAATCGCTGGGTTTCATTAATAATTATTTTTGTCGCGACGCTTTCGGTAAATACGCCCTCTTTTAGCCCTTCGGCATAACCTTGTATGCTCATCAGCGGCGTACGAAGTTCGTGCGAGGCGTTGTGTAAAAAAGTTTTTTGCGCCATGTCATAGTTGTAAATTCTATCACTCATAAGATTTATCTCTCTTGTCAATTCACACAGTTCATCACTGCTCTTTTCTACATCAAGGCTTGTAACCTCATGTGTTTTTAGCTGTTTTATAGTTTTTGTAATCCTTCCGATAGGGTTTGCAATTCCTTTTGCAAGCCTGTTAGAAACAAAAATAAATATAATAATCGAGACTAACGATATTAAAATCAAGATAAGATTGATGGTGTCTACAAATCCATCAACAAAGTAGCCTACCGACACATATATCATCTGTTCGCTATCGGATAGGTGGTCATTGTCAACCTCTATTGCATTGTAATATTGCCCGTTGATATAATATGAGACAATCTCTCCAACATCCACCGCATTAAGTAAATCAACAGCCTTGTTAACTGCCTCGTCGGTCAGGTTAGTATATCCCGACGGTGGTCTCGTGTAGCTACCGTCCTCCACCATTATTGCAGTTATATTATCACCGGTCACCATAAAGTTTGCTATTTGAGGACGCCCACCCGGCTGCCTGTTGTCTAGTATCGGGTAATCACTTAAATTAAACTCTATTCTATCAACGATTTTCATCAGCTCCTCTTTTGCTTGTTCATAGGAGTAAAATGTAACCGTAACGTTAAAAATAACAATAATAATAATCTGCATAATAATTATCAACCCGACATACGGTCTTGATATTTTTTGCTTTATTGAACTCATATCTTATTCCGTCTCCAGCTTAAACCCAAAACCCCAAAGGGTTGTTATTTTTACAGATGTGTTTAAAAGCTTTTTACGTAGGCGCTTTAACACGTCGTCCGTCACTCTCGTGTCCACCTCATCGTCAAAACCCCATACATTTTTTAGCAGTTCCTCCCTTGTTACCGCCCTTGTACTGTTGCTGAACATGTATACCAGTAGATCAAATTCAGTCGGGGTTAATTCGAAAATCATATCATCCACCCTTGCCGTGCGCATATCGGTGTTGAGTTTTATGTTGCCGTACGACAGTACTCCTATCGAAGTCGGAGTGCGTTCAAGCTCAATACGTCTGAATATTGCCTTAACCCTTGCTACAAGCTCCATAGGCGAAAAAGGTTTTACGAGATAGTCATCACTTCCCATGGTTATTCCTGTGATTCTGTCGAGTTCGCTGTCCCGTGCTGAAACTATTATAATAGGCACATTGTGTGTGCGCCTTAAAGTGTTGCAGACGGAAAGTCCATCCGTGCCGGGCATCATGACATCTAAAATCACAAGGTCGGCGGGTTGTCTTGCAAACTTATTAATAAGTTCATCACCTGTTGAAAAGGCCTCTGTGTTGTACCCCTCCTTTTCTAAAAAACCGGTAATTATATCCCTTATATTCTGTTCATCGTCGGCAACATAAATAATCTTGTTCAAGATAACCCCTCATAAACATTCCTAATACCATTATATCTTATATATTATTACTGTCAATATACGTATAGATTACATTATATTTCCGTCTACTATTCTTATCACTCGCTGTGAGTGTTTTGCTATTCCTGCATCATGTGTAATCATAACTATCGTATGTCCGATAGAGTGTAGATGCTCGAACAGCTCCATCACCTCCTCACCTGTCTTTTGATCGAGTGCGCCGGTCGGCTCGTCGGCAAGCAATATTGCCGGCTCGGTACAAAGTGCTCTTGCTATGGCAACACGCTGTTGCTGACCACCGGAAAGTTCAGACGGACGGTGTTTTAGCCTTTCTTCAAGACCTAACATCTCTATTGTGGGCATAGCAACCTCTACAGCTTTTTTGTGCGACATGCCTCTTGCGAGAAGCGGCATTATTATGTTTTGACACGCATTATATGTCGGTATCAACTGATACCGTTGAAAGATAAAACCGATTTTTTCGTTGCGTATTTTTGTAAGGGTCTCACCCTTTTTCTTATGGACTGGCACATCATCAAGGAAATATTCGCCCTCGTTGCAAATATCCATGCAGCCTATTATGTTCATCAGCGTGGACTTTCCGCTTCCCGAAGGGCCAAGCACTGCCACAAATTCGCCCTCCTTTACCGCAAAATCTATAGATTTTAACACGGTCAGATCTTCAGCCCCTGTTCTGTATCTTTTAACGATACCATTCATTTTAATCATTATACTAACCCAAAATATTTACTGATATTATATTATCGTCATCGTCGAGAAAAACACCTATGTACATATCCTCTGCTATCTGCGAAAAGGTCATCTCGGTTCCGAACTGCGTCACCGGTGTACCAACCGGAATAGTAAAGGTTTCTGTTTCTCCCGTCAAGGTAATAAGTTCGGAATAGTCGGTCCCTTCACCCGTCATTCCGCCGCCACCGGCCATTCCGCCGCCCTCGCCACGTTCAAAGCCCTCCGGCATCTCGCCGCCTTCACCACGCTCAAAACCCTCCGGCATCTCACCGCCTTCACCACGCTCAGAACCCTCCGGCATCTCGCCGCCTTCACCACGCTCAAAACCCTCCGGCATCTCGCCACCCTCGCCACGCTCAGAACCCTCCGGCATCTCGCCACCCTCGCCACGCTCAAAACCTTCCGGCATCTCGCCACCGCCACCCATGGCACCACCCTGCATTTCACCTGTTTCTATGGTAACCTCGTTGCCGAGCACTTCTGTGACAAGTCCTACCGTTTGAGAACCGTTCATTTCAGGCTGCGCCTGTCCATCACCGGCAGCTTCGCTGAACGAACCTTGCGCGGTTGCTGAGGTTGTCTGTGCATCATCAGAGCAGGCACTCAGTGATACAACTACTAGCATTGCTAAGATTATTGTTAATGTTTTTTTCATGTTGTTCTCCTTAAATTACTGCGTCTGTGTGGATAATCGCAAGGCTTGTTACTACTCGTTATTTAGTGCTTCTATTGGTATTAAGTTGGATGCTTTCCATGCAGGATAAAAACCAAAAAGTGTGCCGGTTAAAAGTGCAAAGGAAAATGCTAAAATTATGGACGGTGCTGTCATTACTACCGTCATGTCGGTATACTCCATCAAAGGCATTATTCCGAAGCTTAAAAGTACACCGAGTATTCCACCGAGAAAGCCAATCATCGCCGCCTCGGTTAAAAACAACATAAGTATGTCACGTTTTTTAGTACCAAGTGATTTTAGTATGCCTATCTCCTTTGTGCGTTCTTTTACCGAAACAAACAACACGTTCATGATGCCTATACCACCCACCACAAAAACTATTACCGCGACTGCAAGCAGTAGTATCGAAAGGGTTGTGGCAGACTGCATTGCTGCGTCCATCGTTGCTCCTGCGTCCTCAATGGTGTATGTGCCGTCGGGGTTTGATTGTGTAAGCACTAATTCTATGTTTTGGATAACCTCCGGTACGGCATTCACATCGGTGGCAAGCACAGAAATTTGCGGAGAGGTGTTACGCTCTAAAAGGTATTTATCTGCTGTCGAATAGGGCATGAAAACACTTTCATCCGGATTTACACCGGAAACCACTGTTCCCATCTGTGCCAACACGCCGTTTACAACATAGGTACGACCGTCTATTTCAATCTTGCTGTCATATGCGTATTGGGTCGAGCCAAATATGTCAAGCGCAACGTTATATCCTAATATCACACATCGTGTCTCATTTTCTTCATCAAGGTCGGTGATGAAACTTCCAATGATGGGGGTCAGGTTTGAAATTTGTGCATACTCACTCTGTGTGCCCACCACATCGAAGGTCAACGCCTCCTCTAAATCGCCACCGAGAACGTCACTCTCCACCGTTGCAAATATAGCACCGGTGATTATGTCCGGAACAAAAAACAATATCTCCTCTAAGCTATCTTCGCTCAGCATTGCGGAGTCGTTTGTAGGTAAACGTGTTGTGGTTGTGCCACCACCGGCGCTGTCACCTCTCCCACCACTGGACATACCACCGCCGGAGGGCATACCACCGCCGCTCGACATACCTCCTCCACCAAACATATCACCCATGCCTCCCGGCATCATATCCGACATACCGCCTGAGGTTACTGTAACCGTGCCGGCATTTAGTGTCTTAAATTGTTCCGCTACATCCTGCTGACCACCCTCGCCAATGGCTATAACAAGCACAATGGTTGCTGCACCTACTATGATACCGAGCGAGGTTAAAAATACCTTGAATTTATTCTGCCTAAGATTTATGCCTACAAGACGGAAAATCTCACTAAGACGCATTCTGTGTCACCGCACTTTCTATTATAACGACATCGCCCTCCGATAGCCCCGAGACAATTTCTACGTCGAAACCGTCAGAAAAGCCTGTTTCCACCTCAATTTTCTCAATCTCGCCGCTATCGGTAAGTCTTTGAACATACTGTTTGCCGTCCTCTATAGTCAAACATTTGCTGGAGATTACGAGTGCATCTGTAACCTGCTTTTCTACGAAGGTAACGTCGGCAGTCATGCCCTGATAGATGACGATATTCTCAAAGGCAGATATGTAACAAACCATGGTAACGGTATAGTTTACCGAGCTTTGCATACCTGCGGAAGGTGTTATTGATATGCTGTCTACCTCGGATGGAATTACAAAGTCCTCGTATGCATCAAAGATGATGTTAACCGGCATACCAATCTCTATGTCGGCGATATCTTCCTGCGGAATACTCACGCTTACGTAAACTATATTGCTATCTGCTATATTTACAACCTCATCATCTGCTCTAAGTTCGTCACCTGCCGAAGCCACGGTCATAACGTATCCGTCGATAGGTGAGATAACATTTCCGTCGGTTGCCATTGCTGTCAACATATCCAGCTCTAACTGAAGCTCATCAACGGTAGCCTGTGCCGTATCGACACTGTTGCTTGTACCGCTTACTGTGTTGCTATACTCTGCGCCGGCATTATTATAGTCCTGTATACTGGTCTCATACGCTGACTGCAGTTCAACACGTTTAAGCTCCATTGTGGCTGCATAGTTGTCACGCTCGGAATATTTTTTCGTAAGGTCGGCGTTTGCCTGGGTGGTAGAGGCCTGATATTTAGATATTTCTGTGTTTGCATTGTCTATGGTTAGTTGGGTTGCCGTGTTGATAGCCGTGATGTTGTCGTAAGCGTCAATGACAGCTTGATCACCGGCTAATAAATTTTCCTTATCTATAGCATCGTAGAGCGCTTTTAGATCAGCCTCTGTCAGTGTGTCCGCAAGTCCTGCATTTTGGGAATATGCGGTCAATTCTTGCAATATTTTTGTCTGTGCCTCGGTTGTTGCATTGGCAATATTAGTCTGTAAGGCTGATATCTGGGCACTGTTAGTCACAAGTTGGGTTTCTAGCGAGGTAATTTCGCTTAAAATGGTGCTGTATCCGCTCTCAAGCTCGGCAATTCCAAGGTTGTATACTGTCTCGGCACTGTTGCCGGTGGCAATATCTTTATTGTAGTTTTGCTCTGCGGTTAAATTTTGATTAGAGGCGGTAAGTTTTGCCTCCTGTAGTTTTAGTAATGCCTGTTCGAGCTCATTTTTTGCCACATCATAAAGGTCGTCAAACGCCTGCGGATCTATTGTAGCAATAATGTCGCCTGATGCAACATATTCACCCGGCTTTACCAAAATTTCAGATACAGTAGTATCAAAGGGGATTGTAACAGGAGTAGACACTAACACAGAGCTTCCCATTTCGGTAACACCGACAATGATGTCGGAGCGAACTACAGTCTCCTCCATATAGCTGTTTTGCATGTTCGTTCCACCGTTTGCATCCTGTGCCTGAACATATATGTTGAAAAGCATAGTGCCACCTGCGACAACTATACATATTCCAACTACGGACAAAATAACTTTTTTGCGTGTCATAAGCACCTCCGCAAAGCTTGCAAGTTTTTGTTTATACATTGTTATGTCCATCTCCTTTCATTGTCTTGATGAAATTATATATCAAAGCCTTTTGGAAATACAACGGATATAATGTGGCAAATTTGTGGCAAACTATTATAGACATGATTTCTGCACCGATTAACTTAACCTGTTCCGAAAAAATAATGGAATAACTATTGACAAACAATACCTTCGCGTGTACAATAAAACCATAAAACTAGAATTGTAGTTACGTATCATATTCGAGGACATATAATGGACGCAAATAAAATTAACGAACATTTGGTATTCAAAGGTCTTGCTGATCCACACAGGTTAAATATTCTTGAGATACTACTATTGGGTGAGGAATGTAACTGTAATTTAAGCGAAAAACTCGAAATGCCACTTTCCACCTTGGCACATCACCTAAAGGTTTTAACCAATGCGAATTTGCTCATCCCCAGAAAAGACGGCAAATGGACCTACTACACGCTAAACAAAGAGCAATTTGAAAAAGCAAGCAAAATATTAAATAAATTTAAATAGCCGATTTCGGCTGAGCACACTTAAACGTGTGCTTTATATCAGACAAACATTTCGTAAAAATTAGTTTTGTAGTTTTAATGGGAGGTATTATGTGTGGATGCAGGCGAGGCTTCAACTGCAGAAGTCGGTAGCGGACTTACTATAATAAAATAAAGCGAATAATAATATATGGAGACACTTATTATGCAACAACAACTTATAGATTTTTTTACAAACATTTTAGCGAGCATGGGTATTGTTGAACCTATGGTCGGCAATGTGCTGGGAACATTTGTGTTCCTTTTCGGAGAGTTAATGCTACTGTTTATTCTCATCAGTTTTTTTGTAGGCTTATTACAAAGCTATATTTCAAGAGATAAAATTCAAAAAGCGCTCACTACAAAATACAGGTTTTTAAATAGCATACTCGGTGCGGGTTTAGGCTCGGTTACACCTTTTTGCTCCTGCTCAACAATACCGCTTTTGGTAGGTCTCAGAAAAAGCAGAGCACCCTTTGCCGGAATGGTATCCTTCCTGTTGACTTCACCGATATTAAACCCTATGATAATCATCATTTTCTTTGGTTTCTTTGGTTTTGTTCCAACACTTTTATATGCGGGGATTGCACTTGTGTTTGCTATAGTGGTAGGGTATATTTTAGACAGGTTAGGCTTTGAGAGATACTTCAAGGACAGCAATATAGCAAATTATGATGAAAATGCAGGTTGCTGTGGCAGTGAAACCGCCGAAACATCCTGTTGCTCTACATCGGTCGAAAAAACTTCGCGCTGTGATGCGGAAACAGAAAAAGATGAATCCTCGTGCTGTGATGTAGCACCGGCAGAAACGAGTTGTGCTTGTTCGTGTTCATCTGCCGAAGGTGAGGCAGATGGCTGTTGCGACTCAGGGGATATGTCTTTCAAGGCGCAAACCGGCACCACTTTCCAAAAACATATTAAAGTATGGAAGCACTCTTTAAAAGATGCATGGGACCAGTTTAAAAAGATAACACTTTATCTGATTGTCGGTGCCGGAATAGGTTCATTTATCTATGGCTTTGTACCGGAGGAGTTCTTGGTGCAGGTTGCAGGCGAACAAAATCCATTTGCAGTGCCGATTGCCGCTATTTTAGGTGTGCCGATGTACATTAGAACCGAAGCGGTATTACCGCTTGCAAATATGCTTATCGGTCAAGGTGTCGGGCTTGGAACAATGGTAGCTCTTATAATCGGTGGTGCGGGAGCAAGTATTCCGGAGGTATCGCTTCTTAGTACGTTGTTTAAAAAGCAGTTTATCATAACCTTCCTTATCTGTATATTTACCGTTGCCGTAATTTCAGGTTATGCGTTTAATATTTTGATATAGCATATTCGGGTTAACATTTATAGAAAGTGTCAGGTGGAAAAGCAATGCAGTGAAAAGTAAAAACAGCACTGTTTATCTATTATGCCTACTTTGAATATAACGTTGTATCGTTTGGGATATGGCGTTATATTTGCTTGGAAAAGACGTTGGTATTGTAAAGCTATTAAATATGTGCTATAATACGTTAAAGTGACTTTAATAGATATTAACCTTGTTAAGGCAAAACAAATAATGAATAAAAAAGACTTTAAAACCTCGATAGGCGGTCAGGCCCTGCTAGAGGGAATAATGATGAAAAGCCCACTCAAAGGATGTATGGCGGTGCGTAAACCGAATGGTGAAATATTCACCGAGGAGTGGGAGTTAACTTCGAAAAAAATCGCAAAAGTGCCATTTGTAAGAGGTGTTTTTGTAATGGTATCAACTCTTAAAACCGGCTACTCTTGCCTTATGAAAAGTGCCGACATATCCATGACAGAGGAGGAGGCAGAGGCGGAAAAAGGCAGGTTTGAAAAATATATATCAGAAAAATTCGGTGCCAAGGCAGAGCAACTTGTGGGTGTGATTGCGTCTGTGCTTGGTGTCGCTCTTGCGATTATTCTTTTTATGCTGCTACCCACCTACCTGACCGTAGGGGTTAATTATTTTCTACCACTCGGTGCTTTTAGTGCGGTTGTGGAGGGGTTATTTAAGCTAATTATTTTTGTGGGGTATCTTGCACTCGTTTCAAGACTACCGGACATAAAAAGAACCTTTGGTTATCACGGAGCAGAGCATAAAACCATATTTTGTTATGAGGCCGGCGAGAGTTTAACGGTGGAAAATATTCGCAAATTTAGCAGATTTCATCCCCGCTGCGGAACCAGCTTTTTGCTGATTGTGATAATTATCAGTATATTAATTAACTCGATGTTGAGCTGGGGAAGTCCGATTATTAGGGTGATATATAAGCTTTTGTTATTACCGATTATAATTGGTATTTCGTATGAAATAATTAAGCTTGCAGGCAAGTATGATAATCCGATTACAAGGTTTATATCTGCACCCGGACTTGCACTTCAAAACCTTACAACCTACGAGCCGGACGACGAGATGATAGAGATAGCAATTGCCGCGGTAAAACCGGTGTTGCCGGAAGATAAAAAAGATGCTCAGTGGTAGCGAACTTCTTTTACAGATATCCGAGAAGCTTGCCGGAACATCGGATAACTCGGCAAGAGAGGCAAGGATTTTAATACATCATCTCACGGGATGTGATCCGAGGCTTCCGAGCTTTACCACCGTAACCGATGATACACAAAAAAACTTGGATGAGGCAGTTGAGAGACGTGTATGTGGTGAACCGCTCCAGTATATTTTGGGTGAGTGGGAGTTCATGGGTATACCATTAAAGGTGGGCAAAGGAGTGCTGTGCCCACGTGCCGATAGTGAGTGTTTAGTGGAGCGTGCCATAGAGCTATTTAGGGATGAAACCGCTCCGGTGGTGATGGATCTCTGTGCCGGAACAGGCGCACTTGCTCTTGGCATAAAAGAGTTTCTGCCGGATGCCGAGATAATCGCAGTGGAAAAATACCCGGATGCATACAAATTTCTTGAAGAAAACCTGAAGAACAGTGGAGTAACGGCAATACTCGACGATGTTGGTGAATTTCACGAAAGAGTTTTAGACGGTTCGGTTTCACTAATAATATCTAATCCCCCCTACATTCCTTGGGAGGATAAGCCCCAACTCTCAAAAGAGCTCTCATATGAACCGGACACGGCACTATTTGAGCCCTCTTACCTTTACTTCTATGATCTTATTACATCACTTTACTGTAGTAAATTGAAAAAAGGAGGGGTGCTAATGTTTGAAATCCCTACCTTTAAAGAGGAGGATGTTGCACAAATACTAAAAAAGAAAAATTTCTTGACCGATACGGTTAGCGATTACAATAAAACGATACGTGGAGTTTACGGAATAAGAAGGTGAGGATATATGCGTGACAAGGTTTGGCAAAAGCTACTAAGCCCCAAGATGGTGTCTGCTGTTGTTGTTGTGTTTTTAGGTATTGGTTTTTATGCTATACTGCAAAATCTTGAAACCTTTTCGGAGTGGCTCGGTCAAACCTTTTCTGTTTTTTCACCATTTATTTTTGCATTTGCACTTGCGTATATTCTAAATCCGCTTGTAAAAAGGTTTAAAAATTTGTTGATGAAGTTTATACCGAAGAGAGAAAAACTTCAAGATAACTTGTCCATTTTATTAACGTATATTGTTGCGCTTGCTTTTTTTTCACTTTTAGTTGCCATGGTAATCCCTCAGGTCATTCTCAGCTTTGTTACGCTTTTTAACTCGTTGCCTACATATATAGACAACATTTTTAACTTTCTAACCAATCTCGAAAATCAACTTACACTCCCTCCGGAGACATTAACCGTGTTTGTTTCGGAGGAGTCGTCACTTATCGAGTATTTAACCGATTTTGTTGCAGGAATTATTCCTCAAATTGTCGACTACTCCTTCCAGTTCGGCAACAGCATTGTTACTATCATTATGGCGATTATTGTGTCAATATACATGCTTCACGGCAAGGAGCGGCTGCTTCGGCAGTCAAGAAAGCTGCTGTTTGCAATATTTTCTACCAAAAAGGCAGAGGATGTATTGTTTGTTCTCTCTCATTCCAACAAGGTTTTTTCAGGTTTTATCATCGGCAAGGCGATAGACAGCCTCATTATCGGAATGCTGTGCTTTATAGGCATGACGGTGTTAGGACTTCCCTATACACCATTGATAAGTGTTGTAATCGGCATTACCAACTTTATTCCGTTTTTTGGTCCGTTTATCGGTGCAATACCGAGCGTTTTAATTTTATTGATAGCAAATCCTTGGGATGCACTCTGGTTTGGAATATTTGTTTTGGCACTTCAACAGTTTGACGGAAATATTTTGGGCCCCTACATTTTGGGGGACAGTACCGGTTTATCTGCAATCTGGGTGCTGGTTGCAATTGTTGTGGGCGGTGACCTTTTCGGTGTTGTTGGTATGATAATCGGAGTTCCTGTTTTTGCGGTTCTATATCATATTACCAGCCTCACCCTAAACAGAATACTAATAAACAAAGGGATAAATGCCGATGTATATCCCGTTCAGTTTGTAGAGGGCGGAGAGGAGCCGCCTGACGAAATTATGGAGGAAGAAATCATTGAAAATTTGTAAACGCTGTAATAAGCAAAACGAGGATTACAACAACTTTTGTACATCCTGCGGAACTCCGCTTGAGGAAGTCACACAACCGGAGCTAAATCAACCAAACTCCGGGCAGTGGTACGAAACTCCGCCGATGCAGAACGGCTTTCAGCAGGGGCATAATCAAGCTCCTCCGATACAATCCTTTGACCCGATAGCCACCCTTAAACAGCTGGTGACATCACCTTTATATCTTTGTATGGCAATATTATTTTCTGCCTCGTTACTTATTAACTTCATTTCGCAGTCGGCTTTAGCAATACAAACCGTCGGCTTTATGGCGATTGCACCGATTATCGGTATAATTATCGGCATGATACCTATGGTGTTGCTCCTTATAGGAATATGGGTATTTTATCGACAGTCTCTCGACCCTTACAACCGCTCTACTACCGCACTTACGCTTTATCAGGCATATGTGATTATTCTGTTGGTGCTTATCGGACTGTTGGTTCTCCTGAGCTTCTTTTTACTCCTCGTCAATGCCGCATTCGGCTTTGGAGGTGCTAAGTTTGCTGTCGTACTTATGATAGTCGTGGTACTGGCTCTTGCCTTGCCTATAGCATACCTTGTTCTAAATCTGACCGTAATCAGCAGCCTTAAAACCACCATGAGAACAGGCTATTTTACGGTAAAGGGCATGGGTGCACTTGCGATATTTAACTACATTTTCGGTGCACTTTCTCTGCTCGGAGCAGTTATCCCGACAAACACTGAGGAGATTAACGCAATTTTGTCGCAGTACACAGCTGTTGACTCTTCCCTTGTCGCACCGATTTCCTCAAATGTTTTAACCCTTTTATCCGCTGTATCTATGGGGGTTGCCCTAATTCTTTTCGGCGTTATTTTGCAAAAATATAAAAACTCGGTAAAGTACCACTATTGATGAAAAGCGAATCTTTTTTTGTATATAGGACAGAACATCATAATAAAAAGCATTTTAGCAGGATATTAAACCTTGTGTTAAACCCGGTTTTTTGCATTTTTATTCCTGTCGTTACCATATTAACCACCGAGTGGATAGCAAGGGGAACACTTGGCAACGATACGAAAAGCCTTACCTTCATAGAGGCACTGCTTGCCAATACCGAAAGCTTTATCATAACCTACCTTCTGCTGCTTTTTATATATATCACACTTTTGTTTTTGACAGGACGCCATCTTCCGGCAATCCTGACTGTTGGGTTGTTCTCAAATCTAATCGGCATTGCGACATACTTTAAACTTGAGATGAGAAACGAACCTTTGCTCCCTTGGGATCTCTATCAGATAGGCGAGCTTGTTTCCATCATGGGTGAGGTGGAGCTAAATGTCAGTCCGAATATGATATACACTGCAATAATATATCTGTTGCTGTGTATTGTAGGTTGCCTTGTAACCCTTCCATGCGGTAGGAAAAAAATTCGATTTACCGTGGGCAGTCTTTCGATGCTTGCAAGCCTGTGCATGGTGCTCTTTGTGTTTTTTAACTCATCCGTTACCCTTGCCCTTGGGATTGAACCGGATATGTGGTTGCAGGACCGTTACTACCGTTATAATGGTGTAATGTCTGGCTTTTTGACAAATGTTCCGTTACTCGACATTGAAAAACCGACAGGCTACAACGAGGAGACGGTTAACCGGATTGCAGATGGTGTTGCAGATGATGAAACAGCCCCAAACGAAGTTCCCCCGGATATTATTTTTTTGATGGCGGAGGGCTTTTGGGATATGGAAGAACTCCCCGGCATCGTATACGACAGGGAGCTTATGCCAAACTTTAATCGACTCGCCGAGGAGGCGGCAAGCGGATGGGCATATTCACCGAGCTACGGTGGTGGCACCTGCGATGTGGAATTTGAGGCGTTGACAGGCTTTTCAATGGAATTTTTACCGTCAGGTAGTAAGCCCTATCAGCAATATATAAACAGCGATATCTTCTCACTGCCATGGGTGCTGAAGGAGGATGGGTATGAGACACTCGCAATTCACGGCTATGGTGAGCTTTTTTGGAACAGGGATGTTGCATACCCTCGTCTGGGTATAGATACCTTCATTTCAGAGGAGGATATGCAGGGTGCCGACCGTCGCCGCGGCTTTATATCTGACATGGCAATGGTCGATCGAATTATCACCGAACAGCAAAACCGTTCCTCCGACGACAATCCTCTGTTTATACATGCGATTACCATACAAAACCACACCACCTACTACCCTACCGCATACCCGGAAGATGAGATGGTGAATATAATAGAAAACGATGTCGGGCTTTCTCAGGATATAATAGGACAGCTTGAGGATTGTGCCACAGGCATATCCGAGATGGACGCCGCACTCGGCCACCTCACCGACTATCTCTTGACAGTAGAACGCCCTACTATTGTAGTGTTTTGGGGCGACCACCTTAATCCTATGTCGGATGGGTACGGTGTGTTTGAGGATACTGGTTTTATCGAGCTGGGAGATAGCTCGCACCCTGATCTATTTAAACTGCCGCTATTGATATGGAGCAATACCGAAAAGGAAACAATTGATCTCGGGGTGCTATCCACCTACAATATTTCACCGGTGATGATGGATATTTATGACCTTGATACGCCGACATTTTTTGACTTTTTAATCGAACAGCTTGATGACTATACTGCCTCGTCTAACGGTGTTATGTATTTTCCGAACGGCAACTACACAAGACAGAGAACGGCAGAGCAGGAGGATATGCTGTATGAGCATTCGATTTTGCAGTACGACCTGATGTTCGGTGAAAAATATTTAGAAAAAAACTACAGTTAAAAGGAGACGAGCATGGTTGGATTGCTTTTAGCACTTATTTACCTTTCGTTTATCAGCTTAGGTTTACCGGATGCAGTTACCGGTTCAGCGTGGCCGGTGATAAGCGAAGAGCTTGGAACACCCGTCTCCAACATGGGAATAATAACGATAATCATTGCAATGGGAACCATCACCTCCAGCCTAAACAGCAGCCGCTTGGTTAAACTTATTGGTGTACATAAGGTTGTGGTGTTCAGCATTTTAACCACAGCAATCTCGCTGGTTGGCTTTGCCTACAGCGAGTCTTTTTTGATGCTTTGTCTTTGGGCGATTCCCTATGGGCTAGGTGCAGGCTCGGTGGATGTCACGCTGAACAGCTTTGTTGCGGTAACCTTTGAAAGTAAGCATATGAGTTGGCTTCATTGCATGTGGGGGGTAGGTGCCACCTTAGGGCCTTACATAATGGGGTCTGCGCTCACCGGCGGATATGGATACAGCGTCGGATATATGATTCTTTTTGCTATTCAGGCGGTACTTTCAATTATTATCTTATTAAGCAGCCCGATATTCAAGGCAGGCACAATGTCAACAAGCACAGACAGCAATACTCGAAACCCAAGCATAAAAGAGCTGTTTGGTATACCCGGTGTCGTACAGATTGCGGTTGCCTTTTTTTGCTTTTGTGCCATCGAAAACACCATCGGTATATGGGCGGGGAGTTACCTTGTTTTTAATCGTGGTATGGAGGCCGAGGCTGCCGCCGGATTTTCGGCACTGTACTACCTGGGAATAACCATTGGCCGAGGCATATGTGGCTTTATTGCCATGAAATACAACGATACCCAGATGATAAGGGCGGGAAGCCTCGTGATGGCTATAGGTGTTGCAACACTGTTTTTGCCGCTCGGTCAAAATGCGGCATTGGTTGGATTGATGTTGACAGGTTTGGGGTCTGCTCCGATTTTTCCATGTATAATCCACTCAGCACCCATCAACTTCGGTGTTGAAAATTCACATGCAATAACCGGTGTTCAGATGGCATCCGCCTATCTCGGAATACTGGTGGCACCTCCACTGTTCGGTGCGATGGAAAATCTATTAGGCTTTGAATTTTATCCGCTCTACAACGGGTTCTTTTTGGTGTTGATGGTAATAATGTATGAACTTATGATTAAAAAGTTAGTAGCTAAAAAAACGCATTCTAAAATCAAATAAAAATTTCATATATTTTAGTATTTTTAACCTTGTAAACGCTTGATGTTTTTATGTAATCTGATATAATGATATTAAGACCAAAAATTTAGGAGGTTCATAATGATTAAAAGCGGAAGTTTACCAAATATGCCTTGGCAGGATAAACCAAAAGGGTGCACAGACATAGTCTGGAGATACTCGAATAACCCAATCATTGGGAGAAACGGCAACGCTGTTTCCAACAGTGTTTTTAACAGTGCGGTAATCCCCTTTGAGGATGGGTATGCAGGCGTATTTCGCTGTGACAGCAAATCTATCAGCATGGATATTTTTGTGGGGAAAAGTAAAGACGGCATAAGTTGGGAGATAGAGAACACACCGATAACATTTGAGGGTGCTGACCCCGAAATATTAAATCGGGAGTACCGCTACGACCCACGTGTTTGTTTTATTGATGACAGGTATTATGTCACCTGGTGTAACGGATATCACGGCCCGACAATCGGCATTGCCTACACCTTCGATTTTAAAAAGTTTGTTCAGATAGAAAATGCCTTCCTTCCATGCAACCGAAACGGTGTGCTGTTTCCGAGGAAAATTAACGGGCAGTATGCGATGTTAAGCAGACCGAGCGACAATGGTCACACACCTTTCGGCGACATTTTTGTTAGCTTTAGTAATGACATGGAATATTGGGGAAAACATCGTCATGTTATGTCACCTTTCAGGGATGACGCCTCGGCATGGCAATCCACCAAGGTTGGTCCGGGACCTATTCCGATTGAGACGGACGACGGGTGGCTAATGATTTATCATGGCGTATTGACAACCTGTAACGGATTTGTATACAGAATGGGTGCCGCACTTCTCGACTTAAACGAGCCGTGGAAGGTGTTGTATCGCTCAAAGAACTATATTTTAGCTCCGCATGAACTCTATGAGTGTATAGGCGATGTACCTAATGTTGTGTTCCCCTGTGCAACGCTTCATGATAAGGATACCGGACGTATAGCAATTTACTACGGCTGTGCAGACACGGTTACCGGAATAGCCTTTACCAAGGTGGATGAGCTAATCGAATTTTTAAAGAATAATTCACTGTAACAGAATGGAGAAGATATGACCAAACAACTTCCAAAGGCAATGGTTGATTTAATTGCAGATGTAAAAATAAAGTTAAAAGGTGACGAGAAGCTTGCCGCCATGTTTGAACAGTGCTATACAAACACTTTGGACACGACGGTGAAACGTATGGATGATGGAACCACCTATGTCATCACCGGCGACATTAATGCCATGTGGTTGAGGGACTCGGTGTGCCAGCTACGCCCTTATTATATCTTAGCGGATAAGGACCCCGAAATCGCTGACATGATTGAAGGGCTTGTAAGGCGTCAGATGAAGTATATACTCATCGATGCCTACGCAAATGCATTTAATGAGGAGGAGAACGGTAACTGCTGGGAAAAGGATGAAACCGACGGCAGCGACTGGCTGTGGGAGCGAAAGTATGAGATAGATTCGCTCTGCTTCCCTCTTCAAATGTCATATCTTCTCTGGAAAAATACCGGACGCACCGGTCAGTTTGACGAACAGTTTGTAGCGGCGGCAAAAAGGATTTTAGAGGTATGGAAAACCGAGCAGGATCATGAAAACAACTCTAAATACAGCTTTGTTCGCAGAAACTGCTATTATACCGACACCCTTTCAAGGGACGGTAAGGGTCCGCTCGTTAAATCAAACATCGGTATGACCTGGTCGGGATTTAGACCGAGCGATGATGCCTGTATGTACGGATACTTAATACCCTCCAACATGTTTGCGGTTGTGGTATTGGGGTACTTAGCCGAGATAGTAAGAGATGTTTTAAAGGACAGTGCCCTTGCAGACGAGGCAACCTCACTTGCAAAGGAGATTAAGACCGGCATCGAGAGCTACGGCGTGATTAACCATCCGAAATTCGGCAAAGTATATGCATACGAGGTCGACGGTTTCGGGCAGTATAACCTGATGGACGATGCTAATGTACCGAGTCTGCTGTCCATACCATACCTCGGCTATGTGTCGGAGGAAGACGAGGTCTACCAAAACACCAGGAAAATGATATTAAGCGAGGTAAACCCATACTATTATAAAGGAACAGCAGCGGAAGGCATCGGAAGTCCTCATACTCCATACAACTATATCTGGCATATCTCTCTCGCAATGCAGGGCCTATCCTGTTCGGATATAGATTACAAAAAGAATATCCTCGAGACAATGAAATCTACCGATGCCGGAAAAAACATGATGCACGAGGGTTTTGACGTTAACGACCCATCAAACTATACAAGAGAGTGGTTTTCTTGGGCAAACGCAATGTTCTGTGAACTACTTTTAGACTATTGCGGATATAAGGTTCTTATATCCTAACAGGATACTCGATTTTATTAAATTAAGCAGGTGGAACAACTCAATTTTTGTTTATATTACAGTATAATTTGATTGTCGGTGAATGTTTGGTAACAATCGTTGACAATAAACGATTTTCGATGTAGAATAGCAACATACCAAACACACGGACAATAAAAAAGCAGACACGGAAATTATAAAACAAACATAAACATTTGGAGAGGTACACAATGAACAATCTTAGAAAAAGGACTTTAGCGCTGTTTTTAGCGGTTGCAGTCATGTTTTCTACCTGCTCGGTCGTTTTCGCCGAGGGAACAGCTCCCGCTGCGGATCCTGCACCTTCGTCGGATCCCGCACCGACACCGGAGCCAACGCCGGAACCAACACCGGAACCAACACCGGAACCAACACCGGAACCAACACCGGAACCAACACCGGAAC
>CAYJKY010000047.1:0-1109 GCA_964370825.1 uncultured Oscillospiraceae bacterium | reverse complement strand
CAAATCCAGAGCCAACACCGGAACCAAATCCGGATACTACTTCTTATAAAATCACCTACCAGTTCGAGGACGGCACAGCATTTACATATAGTGCAGAAGGTGCTCTTGTTGAATATAACACAAGCGAAACAGAGCAGGTATTTGATTTAGCAACACCTGTTAAAGATGGATTTGTTTTCAACTCGTTTAAATATGACGGCGCAGCAGCTATCGTTGAAAATGTAGACGGTGCATGGAAGCTACGTGTACATGGTAACAGCGCTACAGACATTCTTATTACTATAGTAGGCGACAAAGGCGAAGAGTCGTCTGACCCTGCTCCGGAAGAGGGCGAAGGCGATAAAAACGAGGACGATAATGTTTCTACCGCCATCACATATAGCTTTTTAGGAACAGCAATCGATGTAGCTCCAAACGGCTATACTATCTCGACAGAAGCACAGTCTATAGCACTTCCTATCCCAACATTACCTGAAGAAGCTGTTTTCGGCAGTTATGTATTAGTTAATACCGAAAGTGGTGTTACACTATCCGAAACAACAGTTCCTGCCCCGATAGACCCAGAGGCAGCACCGCTTGAAGAGGGTGAAGAAGCTGCAACAGTTACAAACTATTCTCTTGAAATACCTGCAAACTTTACCGGCGAAATAGCTGTTGAAGTTCTTCCCGGACTACAGATTGATACATTAAACGATATAGTACCACAAGAATATACAATTAGCTACTCTATTAGATATAGCAACTACAACTACGACCCCAGCAACCTGTATCTAACAGAAGACATTACCATAACAAATAAATACACCAGCAGCAATACCGATGCTACTACTGTTAACCTACCTACAGATGCAGAGCTTAACGCACTTGGTGGAAAATATGAATTCCTAGGCGTTCACACAGCAGGTTCTACACTTAAGGGTGCTACAGTTAATGGCACAACATTAGAAATACCAACAGGCACCGAAGGCGATATCAAGGTAGTTCTTAATGTATTTAACTTTTATCAATCAACGAATACTGTTTCTTACGGTGGCGTTGCCGGTTCAAGTGGTGGACCGCTACTAGACCCAACACAGCTAACAAAATCTAAAACAGCAACAAGAAGCTCA
>CAYJKY010000046.1:0-22457 GCA_964370825.1 uncultured Oscillospiraceae bacterium | reverse complement strand
GCATTTCCGGCGCACAGTGCATCACGTCTTTTTATTGCTTCCACCATGCTTTCATTAAAATCCTGTAACACGAAATCAAAAACTGTGGTTGTCCCACCACATGCCGCCGCAACGGTTCCGGTATAATAATCATCGGAGGAGATGGTGCCACCGAACGGCATGGCGAGGTGGGTATGTGCATCTATCGCACCCGGCAAAATTAGCATACCATCTGCATCGATTATATTATCGCAGTCTGCATCAACTATCTCTGTTGATATTGCGATAATCTTACCATCTTTAATACCGATATCCGCTTTGAACATCTCGTCCGCATTGCATATTGTTCCGTTTTTGATAATGCTGTCCATAATATCCCCCAGATATTTGTTTTTTCTAAACTGCGGTGTTATACCGCAGTTTAGAAATTTGAAAATCTACTTTTTGTATACGAGAACTATTCCGGAGCGCTGATAAACCTGTGCCACCTGCAACAGTTCCATACCACCGGAATTTGCCGCAATAAGGTTAGAAACCCATGTTACACCGAAATCTACAGTACCGTTGTTAACCGCTGTTGTTTCGCCTATATCACCGCCACCCGGTATGATGGTCACGTTAAGACCGACCTCCTCGTAGTATCCTTTAGCCGCCGCTACATAATAGCCCATGAATTGACTCTGAGGTAACCATTTTAGCTGGATAGAAACATCGGTTTTTTCCGGAGTGCCTATATCCTCCACACCAATAAACGAGCTGTCACGTATGTCGTCAAGTGTCATCGCCGCAAGTGCGTCTGCCGCTGTGCTGTCAGCAAGAGTGATATACTGCTTTGCAAGATCTAAAGTCTGTTGCATAGCCGCTTCGTCCATGTAGCCATAGTCGGTGACGGTGTTGCCCTGTGTATCGGTCTGCACAAGTTTTGCCACCTCACTTGCCATGTATGCCTGATGCTCAGACGACACGGAAGAGCCGGCTTCATAGACTATTTGTGCCGCTTCTTCCGGATTTTCACAGGCATATTGCCAACCTTTAAGAGAGGCTGATACAAATGCCGCTACGGTGTTTGGGTTTTCTGCGACAAAGGTTTTTGTTGTGAATATGTTGTCCTCCAACATAGCCACACCCTCATCATTCATGTCAATATATCCGACGGTATCGCCATAACCGTAACCACCCTCATAGTCGTTGACAACAAGACCGAGCTCATTATAGGTCATTGCCGAGGCGAGAGTGATAGAATCATCGTCGAAACCGTCCATGTCAAAGTTTTGTGATAGGTAGGTGGTGGGTTGACCATATTTTGAGAGTAGAGCCATAATCTCGTATTCATTACCAAGCCCCCAGTTGCCCACCTTACCCTCGGTAGCAGCAGCAATAATTCTATCCTCGTTTGCCATCTCGGCAGGTGTTTCTTGCGTGGCAGAGTCGTCCGGTGTGTCAGCTGCGACACTGCTCGGTGTTTCGGCGGGTGTCTCCTGTGTGGCAGGCGGTGCACCGGTACATGCCACTAAATTTGCCGCTAAGGTTGCCGCAATTGCCAGTGTGATAAATCTCTTGTGTTTCATGATATTTCCTCCTTTAAAAGTATGTGTACTAATTTTTGCGGTTTTTAAGGCAGATGCCCTCCGCTATAAGCAATGCTGTGTACATTACTATTCCCAATAGACAGGCTACCACAATATAGCTCCAAGCGGTGGCATACTGCGCTATAAGAATCCCTTCTCTAATTTGTCGTCCGATACCTGTTATGTACTCCGCGAAATACTCCGATACCAAAGTGCTGATAATGCTTGCCGGCACGCTTACACGCAGAGCGATGAATATATATGGTACGCTGTTCGGGAAACGAAGTTTCAAAAAAACTTTGCCATTGCCACAGGCAAGTGATTTCATTAAATCAAGTGAAAATGGTTTTAGTTCGTTTAGCCCTCGATAGGCATTTACACTCATTGAGGCGGTACACATAACAGTCACAACTATGATTTTCGCAACCATACTTCGTACCGGTGCATCAGGGCTGATATCCTTTGTCCAGTTTGCAATAACGGGTGCGAGTGCCACAATAGGGACGGCATTAAAAGCCGAAACAATTGCTAAACCACCAACGCCGTACACCTTAAACCGTGTTGCTATTATCGCTATTAAGTACCCAATCAACGACCCAAAGAAAAGCCCGGGTATTGCCACACTCACAGTTGAGCCGACATTCCACATTATGATGTCTATATTTTCTATTATTATGGTCAAAATCCTATTTGGAAGCGGCAGGATATAAACATCGGTGTTCAGTATTTTATGTAGTATTTCGGTTTGCCAAAGCAACAAAATTATAACGGCTAATATTATGGGTAGAAAAATCGTTTGAGCCCTGTCTTTATTCAGTTTCACTTTTTCTAAACCTCCCGAATAACTCTCTTTTTGTAACAAGCTTTTGTAACAGACCAATAAAATTAAAACTCATAATTCCTACAAAAGCACTGAAAAAGACTATCTGCCAAAAAACATATCGTGTCATTGCACCTTTAAGGGATTGTGATAAAAGACAGCCAAGACCGATACCGCCCTGTAAAGTATCCACCAAAATAGAAGCGGTGATGGCCATGGGTGCGGCTATTTTCAGACCGGTGAAAAAATATGGTAGGCAGGCTGGAATCATAGTTTTTAAGTATAGTTGAGTTTTTGAGGAGGCATAAGAAAACATTAGTTCCCTTTTAGAACTCTCTACCGCTTTAAATCCTGCTAAAGTATTTGTTGCCACCGGATAAAAGGTCAAGATTGCCGCTATCACTATTCTGCTTTGGGATATATCGCCGGTGATTGCGTTGACTATCGGTGCAAGTCCCAAAATCGGTATCATCTGTATTAACATAAGATAAGGGGTTGCGATTTTATCCACAATCTTACTGATGTTCATGACAAGTGCTAACAAAAAGCCAAGAATAGCCCCTACCATAAAACCTATTCCCGCACGGGAGAGGGTTGCCCCCGCATTTTCAAGCACCATCTCGGTCGCGGTTTGTGTGCCGTTTATTTTTTTGTCGCTTAAAACCGATTCAACGATACCCAAAAGGCTCGGCAATACATTTTCGGGGGTTCTTTTCGTCTGCTCAACAACTGCGGCACATGATTCCCATATGAGGATAATTGCGGTTATCCATATAAGCATTACAAAAAATCTTGAGGTTGTAATTTTTTTTATTTTTGTCATCATAGCCTCCCTACTAAACACCTTCAAAGCTGTTTCTCACCTTTGCCACAAGATCGGTGAACTGTTTTGTGTTTTTCATGTCCTGTGTTCGGGGTCTCGGCAAATCAACGTTGATGATAACGGAAAGTCTACCGGGATGTGGCGAGAGCACGCATATTCTGTCTGACAAAAACACCGATTCCGCTATATTATGGGTTACAAATACAACGGTTTTGTTTGTTTTTCGCCATATTCTAAGCAGATCATCATGCAACTTTTCTCGAGTAAACTCATCAAGTGCCGAAAAAGGTTCATCCATCAACAGTATCTCGGGTTTTATTGCAAGCGCCCTTGCGATGCCCACCCTCTGTTGCATTCCTCCTGACAGCTCGTGCGGATAGCTGTTTGCAAACTTTGTCAGCCCTACCAACTCCAGCATCTGCATCGCCTTTTTTTCGCGTTGTTCTTTTGGAATTTTCATTATTTCAAGCGGCAACATCACATTTTTTTTAACGGTTCGCCAGTCGTAGAGAACAGCTGATTGAAATACTATTCCGTATCGCTGTTTTAGCCTTGCCTCCCTTGGGGTTTCGCCACCGATTGTTATCTCACCGGAAGTAGGCTGTAACAGGTCAGCAATTATGCGCAACAAAGTTGTTTTCCCACAACCGGAGGGACCCAAAAGAGAGATAAACTCTCCTTTATATATATCGGTGCTCACGTCGGTAAGCGCTGTGACATCTTTGTCATCGGTAGTGTAAACCATATTGATGTTTTTCAGCATAATTTCTATGTCATTTTTAATCATGGGCACAAATCACCTCTTTTTGTAAAATAAAAAAAGCAGACACGGAGCTTTGTTAAGACTCCATTGTCTGCTTTTTTGTATTTGGTTGTCGGCTGAATTTATGTGCTTATTATATCACGGCACCAAAGTGCTTGTCAATCACGGCACTGCATCCGGCTAAGATTATAAAACAATTGTGCTATTTGCATTAAAAACCAAACCGAATTAGTGCAAATTAAACAACAAATAATATTTTCGATGCAGCACACGAACATATACGGCTTATTGCGAATGTGCTGTAGCACCAATTGAGTGAGAATTATACGTTGACTGTCTACAAACAGAGCTCAACATTATATTCCCTTAGCCAATATTTAAGCTACAATATCCAGGCAAGTAGCTGAGGGCGAGACATTGGCTGACCATAAAAGGTCTCGCCCTCAGCTCCGATATTGAATACTTTTTGTTTGTCGAGTATCTCGTGAATAGGACTGTTCTTGTTGTCCATTATCTCGCTGTCGCTGTCGAGCTTGTGATAATTTTTTATGTCCTCCCAAAACAATTAATAGAAACACGAGCTATTCCCAATGCAATGTACAGGCTAAATGTTGTCAATATATGTATGAGCCTGTATGGCGGCGATTGCTCCATCTGACACAGCAGTTGCTACTTGCCTTACCTTTTTTACACAAATATCTCCTGCGGCAAACACTCCGGTTATGTTAGTTTCTTGATTGCAATTTACTACTATATAGCCCTTTTCTGTTGCAACCTCAGAAAAGATATCGGTGTTTGGTATTAAACCGATATTTACAAACACAAGGGCTCCCTCATCATAAACTTCTTCTTTTGTTCCCGTTAGTAAGTCCTCAAAAACAAGCGAGGAGATGTTATCTTTGCCTTTAAGTTCTACTAATTTTGTATGCGGTTTTACTTTTATGTTCTCGGTACTTTTAACTTTTTCATTAAACTCACTTATACTGATAAGCTCATTTTCAATACAAACTATTGTTACAGTTTTAGCAAATTTCGAAAGATAAATTGCTTCTTTTGCCGCTCCCCCTGCGCCACCGATAACAAACATATTTTTCCCTTCATTCACTTCTCCACACATATAAGGGTTTATAGCAAATGATTTCCCATAATGTATATCTCCGCCTATAATATTAAGTTTTCTCGGAGTCGAGCCATTTGCAAGAATAGTAGCTTTACACAAATAATTCGCATTAGTCGTAATAATTTCTTTTACCGCACCACTCAACTCAACAGATATCACATTCTCAAATAAAATATTAATATCATTATCTATTAGTTGCGTTGACATTTTATTGGCAAAATCCACACCGGATTGATTTTTATGAACAGAGGCATAATGCGTTACTGTTGATACAGTGCCGATTATTCCCCCCACCTTATCTTTTTCAATCAGTAATAAATTAAGACCTCTACTTTTAGCATAAAGAGCAGCGCTTACTCCAGCCGGTCCTGCACCTACTATAATCAAATCATATATCATTTTTGTTGTCCTTTCGGTTAAATTATATAAAATTAACGGTTACAACCCGCCTGTACTTCTTTTCGAGAATAAAAAAATAATCTCACTGATAAAATTATACAGAATTACATTCATAAAGTCCATAGATGCAATGTTAAATTTCTGTCACATCATCATTTTTTATTATCTCTAAACTCAGCCTTAAAGTTCGCAAATCGACCGCCTGTGTCGCCCGGTATGGCAATGCAATCATAGGCTTGCCGGTCTTTTCGGAATAGCAGCCCTTAAGCGGTTCTTTCCCATTCTTGAGAAGCTCAGCTATAAAGGCATACTGTGAAAAATCACTGTATCCCATCGCATAATCTGTGGAGACATTATGCTGAATATTGTAACAAAACACGTTAAACTGCGACTTACTGTCGTCACAACGTTCGGCAGGTTTCCTTGTTACAACTTTTAATGGTAACAAGAAAAGAGATATGAAAAACAAACTTGACAAAACAAAAAAAAAGATGTATATTACAATTAAGTTAGTTTCAGCTAACTTAATTAAGATCAATCACCACTCGTAGTGGCGGGTTATTTTCAAGACAATAGTTAGCTATAACTAACTCAAATGATTGCAAAGTGAGGTGTAAGTATGAGCGTAGTAATAATAGGCGGGAATGAATGTATGGAAAGACGATATATTGTTACCTGTAAAGCGTATGGTTGTAAGGCGAAAGTTTTTACGAAGATGAAAGGTGAGATACGAAGTAAGTTCGGTGACCCGGATCTGATAATACTTTTCACGAATACCGTTTCACATAAACTTGTGTCCTGTGCAAACTGTGAGGCTAAACGTTGCAAGGCAAGAGTGGAGCGTTGTCATTCGAGCTCGCTTTCCGCACTTAAAAATATTTTAGAGGCAATGTAATACATTTTTTCAAGCTGAATAACTATATATCTAATAAAAAAACAAAAGGTGCTCTCGGACTAACAAGAGTGCCTTTTATTTTGTATAAAATAATTACGATATTGTGCATCACCGTTCAAGGGCTATTCAATAAAAAAGATTGACTAAAATTTAACGAAGCAGTTAAAACAACCTTATCCATTTTGTATCTATATTTATTTGGCAAAATGTAGTATACTATATATAGGATATAGACGAAAATATTATGCGCGTGAGTTAGTTATTGCTAACTTAAGAGTTGAAAGGAATTATATATGAAGTTTAATTTTACAAACGCATGGAAAGGATTTAAAACAGGTAGGTGGTGCAGTGTTGCGGTGGATACCGGGGAGTTTATTACACTTAACTATACACCATATGACGGTGACGAAAACTTTTTATCGCCTGCCGCCAATAGCACAAAAAAGTTGTGGAAAAAAGTTACCAAGCTGAACAAACTGGAAAACGAAAGGGGCGGAGTGCTGGAAATGGATAGCGATATCGTTTCTACCGTGACTTCGCATTCCCCGGGCTACATTGATAAAGACCTAGAGACAATTGTCGGATTTCAAACGGACAAACCCTTTAAACGTAGTTTTCAGCCTTTTGGAGGAATAAGAACTGCGGTAAATGCTTGTGCTCAATACGGTTATGAAGTTAGCAAAAGCACCAAAGATATTTTCGTCAAATATCGTAAAACGCATAATGACGGGGTTTTTGATGTTTACACCGATGAGATAAAACTTGCTCGAAAATCTGCAATTATATCAGGTCTTCCTGATGCTTACGGTCGAGGAAGAATAATCGGTGACTATCGAAGAATTGCGCTTTACGGCATAATCTCGATATAATAAAGCGAGCAGAGTAGGTGTTATCGGCTAAACTTTCTCACGGATATATCGAAATGTTCGTACTGGCGATTTTTTGCGGTGTGATGATGAGCATCGCCGTGCTTGGACACAAAAGACAAAAAGACGATTTTGGGCGATTCGTAATAGTTGCACTGCCGATAGTTATTTTTATAGTGGCACAATTTGAACATGTTGTGGCAAATATGTTTTATATATCACTTGCTAATTATTGGAACTTAGAAACGGTTATTTTTGTTGCAATTTGTGGAATTGGAAATATGCTTGGGTGCTGTATAATCCCTTTTTTCAATAAAAAATCGGAAGCCTAAGCTCTTTTGCAGAGTTAGGTTCCCGATTGTACTTTAGTATTGGTTATTAAAGTTTCAACCATTGAATTAAAGCTATTAAACTCTCTAAATCATTTTCGTCCGGGTGTGTTTGTGAACGCTCAAGCTCCGGCAGATACGTTTCGTATTTCGCCATGTCTAGCTGTTTAATAGCTTCCATCTTCGACGCAGAGACTTTCGCTTGACATATAAACTGCCCCACAATTTCATTCGAGTCATTAATATGTTCTTTAAATGAGTTAATAATCGGTGCATAGTATTCTTCGGTGTGGTTATATCCACAAGCCATAAACAGAAAAACCTTTTTATTGTTTAATTTTTGTGCGAATTTTTTCATATCCTCCACACAAGCAAAGGCCTGAGTCCACGAACCTATAAACAACATTTCAGCGTCTAATGCTTCATCTGTGGGTTTTCCGCAGTATATCTCTTCACCCACGGTACTGTATATAGTTTCGGCTAATTTTTTTGTGTTGCCGGAATTGCTACAAAAAACAATTGCTTTTTTCAAAATATGCTCCTTAATTCTGTTGCTTTTATGTTTTGGTGATAAGGGATTATTCGTCCCCTATCACCATTTGATTTATCCTAACTTGTTTATTTAAACTTTTATTTTGCCATTGAATTTATAAACCAGATGTTTTTGTTGTAGTTTATAAGATGATCTTCAAGCATTGCCACTACATCGTATATATCATCACTATCAGCTGCTTTTCTTATTTCTTCCGCTTTGTTTTTCATATACATCATATCTTTAGCTAAAATGTCTAAAACTTTTTCCACAGATATTTCTTGTGAATCTAACTCCTCAATACCTGTAATAGCTAAGAATTCTTTCATAGAAGCAACAGGCTGAACCAAATTGATTTTCAGCAATTCCGCTGTTTCGTCAAGAAAGTAATGTCCTAGAATTACAATATAAGTCCGACGCTAACAAAGATGTAGAAAAAGCTAATGAATTGCTCGATGAAGCGGGTGGACAATTAACGAACAAACCGGAATACGTGAAAAAGACGGGCAACCTTTAACCCTACTAATGACATATGAATCCACCGAGACTATGAATAAACCTATTGCCACAGCATTGCAAAGTATGCTTGCAGAGGTGGGGATTGAATTAACAACTGCAAAAGAGCAGGAGCATGTACAAGAAATTATTACCGGACTTTTAACGTACAGTTCGGTAAAGTTATCGATATTCCTTTTTTATATGCACGCGATGTAATAGTGTATAACGAAAATACTGTGGGTGGCTATAATTTCCCTGATAATAGTCATTTTTTTGAAGCAGATTCAATTAAAGATACGCAGTAACAAAACTAAAAAAACTTAACCTACGTGGGATTTAGCAAAATCAACGATATGTTTATGTACCCAATAGTCATTTAACTTGATAAAAAGACCGAAATTTCTGACTGCAAGTCGAAATATTTTCAAGTTGAATGACTATATATGTAATAATATAACGATGATGAACTGCCTGCTAATAGCTATTGCAGTAGTTTGTAGCATCGAAATATCTTACGGGAAGCAAATCATTTTTGTGCACAAAAGGGCGTTTTTGCTGTATAAGTCGAACGTTATATCTTTGTTTACACTGGTGCAAATTCTGAGTATAAATAAATTGTTCACAGGTGCTGTGCAAGTTTGCTTACGAAAGTTCCGAGATCAGTTTGAGATTGTCTACTTTATTGTATATAACTCAGCTGCAAACGATAGGGTTGTGGCTTATGTTTCAGCATATGATTATAACGATTAAATAATAAACATGAATGACACAAGAGAAAAGCTTACAAAAATGAGTTCACTTTATCCGATAATACAATGCCGATAAGAAAAAATAGTCAACCTTTTATAACATCTCAACCATCATTGTACATAAGTTAATGACACGTGACACTTTGGAAAACCACTCGTATTAACCATGTCACCTTGTAGATTTGTCAAACATACGTTGACATTCGTACAAGAAAAGGTGTAAAATATAACTGTTGACTCGATTTTTTAATGGAGGTTATTATGCAGGGACGAAAAACCGACCACAGGAATATTAATTTGAGGCAGTTAAATAAAGATATTTTGCACGGCAAGTCAAACGGCAGGGTTTTATGGCAACCCAGAATTCTAGCTTGGCATATGAACAGAGATTTTAGCAATGAAGATTATCCCGCACCATATACTGGCATGAGTGTAAAACAATTATATGAAGCGTTAGGCTGTTCGAACCGCATTTACGACTATAATTTAGGGCAACAAAAAGATATAGACGACTCGGTAAAATGTTACAGTGAAAAAATAGACGACTTAAGGGTTGTAAACTATATGCAAACACCGGTTGGCACTATAAGTGAAGTTGTAAGGTCTAACACATCTAATTATGGACAATACAGGGAAAAATGGTTTGTAGAAACACCGCAAGATATGAAAGTAATGATTTATGTTGAAGAGAATACAAAGCATTATTGGAATCAAGAAGGTTATGAAAAAGCAGTTGAATATTGGGGAGATAACGGCGAGGGTTCAATTTATTTCCCAAGAACCAATGTACAGTGTTTATATAATGAAATTACGGGTATAGAAGGTGGCGTATATGCTTTAATCGATTTTCCGGATGTATGTGAAGAGTATTTTAAAGTTAAACATCAAAATGAAATGGAATACTGTAAGATATTGGCACAAAGTCCATTAGAATGGATAAATTATGCCGACAATATTCATTGTGGAACCCTTCCGGATTATTGGTTTGAGCAATATGTTCTTCCTGAATATCAGGCAAGAAATGAAATATTGCATAAAACTAATAAATATACTTTTGCACATTGGGATGGAGATACCAAAACTATTTTAAAATATGCAAAAGAGACCGGGCTAAATGGTATAGAGGCAATTACCCCTATACCACAGGGTGATGTAACAATTGAAGAAATAAAACAGCATTTAGGTGATGAAGTTGATTTAATTGATGGAATACCTGCATTATTGTTTGATGATACATACTCTGTAAAAGAGCTAAAAGACACAACACAAAAATTAATAGATTTATTCGCCGGCAATTTAATACTTGGAATTTCAGATGAAATGAGCGCATGTGGTGATATTGATAGAATTAAAATTGTAGGTGAAATTGTAGATAACCATAATGCAAAAATTTAGTTTTTCTTATCTAAAACATTCTCTTCAACGCCAACTTCCATGCCGTTTTTAATCCACTTCACTGCTGACTTTACCAGTCTAACTAAATGTGCTTAAAAAATTTTTCTTGTATATTAAATTTTGATATAACAAATAGACGAAACAACTATACAATTACTGCCTGTATAAACCTACTGCCACCCTTGACAACAGTCAAAAAAATAGTGGAGAAATATGCCGACGGTGAGAAACTCGAAAATATGCTATCTTTGGTTGATACGGATCATTTTTTGACCTTGACTCCGCAATCTCAATTTTCATCTCTGCTATCATTGCAGAGTGCAACTGCCGGCTCTTGAGGTGAGGACAATATTTTCATGCACACTGAACGTCCAAAACCGTCAAATGTAACAAAAATAGTATTAACTTTTTAAACAACATGGCGAAAATACAGCAAAACAGGACAATATTGTCCTAAAAAAACAATATTGTCTTGTTGAAGTTATGAAAAATATGTGATAATATTTTTATGACAAGACAAAACCAATTATGTTTATGTATGTTTGCCGGCAAATACATACAGATTTGAGGAGGACATGTTTGTTTTGTTTAAAAGCATCAACTACAGTAACTGAAGGAAGGAATGCGATTAATGAAAAAAATATTAGCACTTATCTTAAGCTTTACTTTGGCCGCGACAATGATGTACTCATGTGCACCAAGTGTCGAGGTAGGCGAAACAACAAGCACAAGCACAGCAACTGATGACGGAGGCTCTGACGACGCTTCTACCGATAACGGTGGAGACTCCGAGCCTACAGACGGCGTTCGTACAGCTTCTTATACAGAATATGACGACTTTTCAGGCGAAAATGGCGATCTTTCATTTACACAGTCGCCTTCTTTAGACGGTGCAGACATACCTACTATTGAAGAAAGGTTACCTACTAACCCAATAGTTTACACACCTATAACCGATGACGCCGTATATGGCGGAGAGATTTCGTTCCCATCCATCAACATTGATCAGGACTGGACACTTCGTCACATGAATAACGGTTGGCTTTTCCTACTTAATCCGGAGTCGGGCGTAGACTCCTCCAATACTCCGCTTGAAACAGAGATGTTGCCCGGAATTATTGAGAGTTGGGATTTTGACGACATCGGTTCCTACTTTGAATTTACAATCCGTGATGGAATCAAATGGTCAGACGGTACACCTGTTTCTTCGGAAGACGTTAGATTTATGATTGAGGACGTTCTGCTTAACGAAGAGATTTACCCGGTTACCCCTTCCTGGCTCAACTGGCAGGGTGGCGCAACAACCGTTACATATCCTGACGATTTAACCTTCCGCGTTGAATTTGAGAATCCCTATGGCGGATTTATGCTTAAGGAGATGGTTGTTTGGAACTCCTACTACGGAAGAATAATGCTTCCATCTCATTATATGAGCCAGTATCATGAAGACTACGGTGACGAGGCTGAAATTCTTGCTGACATGGAGCAGTATGGCTTCTTCTCAATGGACGAGTGGGGCAAATACTACCTCGAGACAAAGATGAAACTTTACGGTGTTGACTACATCGGAATGCCAAATGGTGAGCAATATCCTACACTTGATCCGTGGATTGTATCCGAAGATCTTGGCAACGGTAACTACACCTATGAGCGTAACCCTTATTTCTACATGGTTGACAATCAGGGCAGACAGCTTCCCTACATAGATGGTATCAATAGATCCTATGTAACAGATGCCGAGGTTCTGAATGTAGACATCATTTCCGGTAAATTTGACATAGCATCCTCCGGCCTTACTATTGAAGATTATCCATTATATACCGATAACGAGGCTACAGGTGGATATCAGACACTTACACTTCCCACCTACATCGACCATGACCTTGTGTACTCCTTCAACTTAGAAGTAGCAGATGAGGCAAAGCGTGAAATATTCCAGGACCTTCGTTTCCGTCAGGCTGTTTCATTGTCGCTTGATCGCAACACCATGAATGAGGCAATGTATTTAGGCCTTGGAACACCTTCACAGGTTGCACCGCGTCCTACCTCTACCTACTATGACGAAAGCATGGCAACCTCTTATTCCGATTACAACCCCGAAGAAGCAATGAGACTTCTGGACGAGATGGGCATGGTTGACACGGATGGCGATGGCTTCCGCGAGGACCTTGATGGCAATCCTTTCGTTATAAACATGGACTGGTTCATTGTTTCCGGTTCTTCGCAGTCCGGCGTTGAGTACCTAAAGAGATATCTTGAAGAAATTGGAATCGAGCTTAACCTTCGTCAAATTGACGCTTCCTACTTCTGGGATCAACTACACCCCAACAATGAGCACGAAGCTATCGTTTGGTGGCTTGGTGGTGCCGGTGCAGACACACTTGAAGGCTGGTTCTCAGGATTTATGATCGGTACTCCTGCTTACTTCAACTGGGCTTCCTACAGAGCGGCAGGCACTCCTGAAGAGGATTGGACCACTACATCTGTAGAGCCTCCGGAATGGGCAATAGAGGCACTTGACGCTTTCTATGGTCTACGCACTGTTACCGATGTTAACGAGATGGCTGATTACGCCAGAGAACTGTGGACAATACAAACCGAGCAGCTCTACACCTTAGGTGTTGCAAGCGGTATTAAAACTCCTTTCGTAGTTACCGACAGAGTTAAAAACGTTGCAGAGTTCGAAGAGGTCGGTGTTCCAGCGATTACCGTTCTTGAAAATTCACACGGTTGGTATGTATCTGAGTAAGATTATTATTACCTAGCTTATATTAGACAGCCGGGGCTGTGACACATATTATTGGTGTTATGGCCCCTGTTATCTTTATGTGGTAGTATAACATAGTTTGGAGGTCATCAGATGTTAAAATATATCGGAAAACGCTTTGTTATCATGGTGGTGTCACTTATTGCTATGACGATGGTAGCGTTTGTCCTAATTGAGCTACCCCCCGGAGACTACGTTTCCATGCAAATATCACAGCTTCAGCTATCGGGCGAGGATGTTGACGAGGCAAGAATTGCGTCACTCAAAGCTCAATATGGATATGATAAGCCAATGGTTGTGAGATATTTGTTGTGGATTCAAAACATTGTTTTACATGGAAATTTTGGGCAATCATTTCAGTGGAACGACTCTGTGCTTAACATTATAAGTACAAGGATTCCGAACACATTAATGATTTCTATCGCAACGCTTTTTGTTACATACCTTGTTGCAGTGCCTGTTGGTATCTATTCGGCGTTGAGACAATACTCTATCGGAGATTACATAGCAACTGTATTCGGTTTTATCGGAATGGCTATACCGAACTTTCTTTTAGCACTTGTGCTATTGTATGGTGCCTTTGAGGTTTTTGGCTCAGCACCCAGTGGGCTTTTTTCTCCTGAATATGCGGACGCACCATGGAGCATCGGTAAATTTATCGACCTATTAAGTCACATGATTTTGCCGGTTGTTGTTACAGGTTTAGCAGGAGCTGCAAGTTTAATTCGTACCCTACGTGCAACTCTTCTTGATGAGCTGTCAAGAGATTATGTCGATACGGCAAGGGTTAAGGGAATGGCCGAAAATAAACTTCTGTTTAAGTATCCGGTTAGAATAGCATTAAACCCAATAATAAGCTCGGTTGCTTGGGTGTTGCCTATGATAGTTTCGGGCGATACTGTTGTTGCAATTGTGTTAAACTTGCCTACTCTTGGGCCGATATTGTTTACGGCACTTCAAAATCAAGATGTTTACCTTGCGGGCTCAATAGTGCTGTTGCTTACAACCTTGACAATTATCGGTACATTCTTATCTGACATTCTGCTTGTTTGTTCCGATCCACGAATACGTATCGGTTAAGGAGGAGTAGACTATGTTTAAACAAAAAATGAAAAACACTGAGGAGATGGAACGCAGGTTCTATACTGCCTCACAAGGCAAGCTGATAATGATGAAGTTTTTTCGTCATAAACTTGCCATTATAGGTTTGATAATACTCTTTGTATTCTATTTTTCTGCTGCATTTGCAGACTTTTTCTCCATTAATTCGGCATCTGCTTATTTTGATGAGTATACAGATCTTCCGCCTATGCAGATATATTTAGCAGATCAAAATGGGCTGTCTGCTCCATACTATCTTGGCTATACAAAGGAGAGAAACCCGGATACACTCAAGCTTGAATACAAGATTGATCCATCTACAAAGTACTATTTTGGCTTTTTTACACAGGGTTTTGATTACGAATTTTTAGGGTCCGAAAGCAACCTTCACTTTATGGTTGCCGCCGAAGAACACCCATTTTTCTTGTTTGGAACTGATTCATTAGGTCGAGATGTTTTTTCAAGAATTATTTATGGTGGTAGAATCTCACTAACCATCGGTCTTGTAGGCGTATTCTTTTCATTTACCCTCGGATGTCTTTTAGGCGGTGTTTCAGGATTTTACGGCGGCACTATCGACAATGTAATACAGCGTATAATCGAATTTCTACTCAGCATCCCCACCCTGCCGCTTTGGATGGCACTTTCTGCCGCTCTTCCCAGAGATTGGGATATGATACAAACCTATTTTTGCATCACAATCATTCTTTCGGTACAATCATGGACAGGACTTGCCCGTGTTGTGAGGGGTAAAATCATCAGTATTAAGGATGACGACTATGTTACCGCTGCAAAACTTTCCGGTGCAAGCGACCTTTACATAATAGTAAGGCATCTGCTTCCCAGCTTTTTCGGTTACCTGATAGTTAACCTGACAATTAGCATTCCGGCAATGATCTTGGGCGAAACCTCGCTCAGCTTCCTCGGGCTTGGGTTGCAATCTCCCGCTATAAGCTGGGGCGTATTGCTAAGTGATGCACAAAACATCAGAAGCGTTGCTCTGTCTCCATGGTTACTTCTTCCAGGAATATTTGTAGTTTTGGCTGTTTTAGCCTTTAACTTTGTGGGAGATGGCTTGCGAGATGCGTCCGACCCATATAAAAACTCATAACAACTGAAAGGTGAATGATATGGAAAATAACATTAAAACCGCTGATGATATTGTTTTGAGTGTGCGCGGTCTTAAAACATTTTTTAAGCTTAGAGAAGGCACATTAAAGGCGGTTAACGAGATGAGCTTTGATGTTCGTCGTGGTAAGGTAATAGGAATAGTCGGTGAGTCGGGATGCGGAAAGAGCATCACCAGTAAAAGTATTTTAAGAATTGTAAAAAAACCCGGCTACTCGGAAGGCGAAATTTTATTTAAAAAGAAGGACGGAAGCATTGTTAACCTTGTCGATTTAAAACCAAACTCGTCCGAGATGCGTGAAATACGCGGTGACCAGATAAGCATGATTTTTCAGGAGCCCATGAACGCATTGTCCCCTGTTCATTCAATAGGAAATCAGCTGACAGAGGCAATGATGCTCCATGATTCAGGCCTAACAAAGGATGAGGCATTTAAAAGAGGCGTCACCCTACTTGAAAAGGTTGGAATCTCAAACCCGGAAACACGTATGCATGAGTATTCGTTTCAGCTTTCCGGCGGTATGCGTCAGAGAGTTATGATTGCCATGGCAATCTCATGCAACCCTTCAATCTTAATTGCCGACGAGCCGACAACGGCCCTCGATGTGTCTGTACAGGCACAGATATTAAAGTTGCTTCGCGATCTGCAAACCGAGAACGATATGGCGATGATTTTTATCACCCATGACCTTTCAGTGGTCGCCCAGATGGCAGACACTGTTGCAGTTATGTATCTGGGATTAACGGTGGAAACAGGACCAACCGAGACAATTTTTGAAAACCCAAGCCATCCCTATACCCAAAAGCTTCTCGCATCCATAATGGATCCGAGAATTAACTACAACCGCGAAAAGCTCGAAACCATAAAAGGCAATGTGCCGGAGCCAATTGGGTTACCGGATAGATGTCCTTTTTATAACAGGTGTGAAAAGAAGATAGATGGTGTATGTGAAGGACCAATGCCAAAATTCAAAAACATAGGGGAAGATCATTTCACTGCCTGTTACCATGTGGAAGCCTTACAGGAAGGAGCTAAAGATGTCTGATAATGTTGTAGTTAAGGTTGAAAACCTTAAAAAATATTTCCCCGTAACCAAGGGAATAATGAAAAAACATATTGGTAGTGTAAAGGCTATTGACGGTGTTTCTTTTGAAATTAAAAAGGGCGAAACGCTAGGGCTTGTAGGCGAGTCCGGTTGTGGAAAAAGCACTATTGGTAAAACAATTCTACGTGCACTTGATCCAACAGAGGGTAGCGTGAGTTTTAACCTTGATGCACATGGCACTACCGAGATTAGTAGCCTAAGCCAGAGTAAGTTAAAGGATATAGGCTTTCGCCGTGAAACACAGATGATTTTTCAGGATCCAAACTCCTCTCTTGACCCACGCATGACAGTTTTGGAAATTATTAGTGAACCGATGAAGCTAAACAAAACCATCAGCAGGTCTGAAATCATTCCTAAGGTAGAGGAGCTAATGGAACTGGTAGGTCTTGACAAAAGGTATCTGCGAAGATATCCACATGCATTTAGTGGCGGCCAACGACAGCGAATAAGCATTGCAAGGGCTCTTGCTACTCAGCCTAAGTTTATTGTTGCAGATGAACCTACCTCAGCACTGGACGTTTCAATTCAGTCTCAAATTCTTAACCTACTTAACAGTTTACAGGAGGATTTTGATTTAACCTTCCTGTTCATATCGCATAATCTTGGTGTGGTTCGCTATATATGTGATAGAGTCGCAGTTATGTATCTCGGCTCAATGGTAGAAAATGCAACAAACCATGATATATTTGAAAAACCCTTACACCCTTACACCGAAGCGTTAATAGGAAGTATTCCGCTCGCTGATCCTAAGATAAAATCGGAGTTTAAAACGGTATCAGGGGAAATTGCAAACGTAATCGATCTTCCGAGCGGATGCAGATTTCATCCTAGATGCGCCTACTGTAAGGATATCTGCAAAAAGGAAGAACCAAAGTTTAGAGAGATATCCGAAAATCATTTCGCTGCCTGCCATTTTGCAGGTGAGCTAACACTTAAAGGCATTGGTTAAGTCAAAGGTTTAACGAGAGAGAAAATTATGTGGATATATATTATTGTTTTTTGTGTAGCCTTCATTTTATTACATCTGTTCCTTGTACAATACATTAAAATATGCTATAATTTTCTTTTCGTAAGGCCGCGGGCACAGCTAGAGCACATAATCAGGCTCGGCAATCTCCCTCCGGACTGGAAGGAGATGAGCCCTGCTAAAAAGAGGAGAAAGCTTGTTAGGCTAAAAAAACATGTAAAAGCGGACAGGCTTTTTTCGGTTGACGAAAAGGAGGAATATACCGAACTTTTAGAGGAATTGTTAATTGAAGTTCAAGATTCGTCGATGAATTAAGGTGTAAAATGATTCAAAAAAAATATAGACTTCTCGTTGTAGACGATAATAAGGTAGCCCTTGATGCTATAAATTATATCGTCGAGGCTAACGAGCTTCCGTTTTTGGTAAGTCTTGCCTCAAGTGTACAGGAGGCGCTGGCATTCATAAGTAAGGAAGCGTATGATTGCATCATTACAGATATAAGAATGCCAAAGGTATCGGGTCTTGAGCTTATTGAACAGGTGAGTGGGGATGATGGCCAACCAATAATAATAATATGTAGCGCCTACAAAGATTTCGAGGTAGCACAAACGGCTATTAAATACGGCATTAAGAATTACCTACTTAAGCCACTTGTTGTAGATGATTTTTTAACAACGATGAAAAATGTTGCACAGCTGTTATATTTAAAACACTCAAAAAAAGATAAGGATTTAGAGTATGATTTAAATAAAGCCTTGTCAACAAAGCAGCCCAATGTTTCACCAAAAACAACCGAGTTGTTTGAAACGTGTGAAAGATTGGTTTTAGTTAAATCGAGCAAAGGCGAAGAGATTAATTGTGCCGACTTAATTAAGGACAAAATCTCCGAGCTGTTTGCAGGTGTTTTGCACCCGATAGAACATGATATTAGTACCCATATTTTATTTGTAAACCAAAAAAGCGACGATTTATCTTTCGATGGTGTTCTTTCACGTTTAAATAGCATTTATTCAGACTATAAAAACAACGTCATGTTTTGCACGGGTAATCAATGCAACACTCCACAGGAACTTATAAAAAGTTTATCCACTCTAAAACAGTTCTCCGAAAAGGTGGATTTTAACACTGAATCAATATATAATTATATTGATTGTCAGCGTAAAGTGCCAGAAGGACAGCTGAAAACTATCAATGACAGAATAGAGCACTGTATAAAAAACGGATCGAGTGAGGAAATATTAACTTCGGTACGTGACTATGTTAAGCTTTCTATGATAGACAGTGATACTACAATCGCACATATAAAGTTCTTCTTAATAAAGATTGTAAATCTGATAAATACAAGCTTAACAATAAACACCGATTCAGTAGCGGAGAGCACAACAAGCTTGATTGTAAGTGCAGAAACATTATCACAAACAATGGTATGTTTTTCTGAGTATTTAAAAAAGTCCTATTCCACGGCTACCGGAGACAGCATTAATATAATCGAATCTATTGAAAAAATAGTCGACGAAGAGTACAATAACTATAAGTTAAGTCTCGAATATATTGCAGATAGGGTATATCTCACAGCTTCATACTTAAGCAGACTTTATCTGCGAAAAACCGGTGTTAACCTGTTCGTACACATTACAGAAAAGCGCATTAGTAAAAGCAAGGAGCTTTTGTTAGGCACCAATATGAAGGTTGGCGATATTGCAAAATCAGTTGGATATGAAGACACCGCCTACTTCAGCAGAATTTTTAAGCAAAACTGCAACGTTACTCCAAGAGAGTTTAGGCGATTAAATGGCAAAGGGTCAGATTAATATTGAAAAAAATTTTTTTTAGCATAAGACAAAAACTATTGCTTACATACATATTGGTAGGCATTATACCTTTAATTGTGCTAAGTACCCTTGTAATGCAACTTTACCTGTCTTATATGCAAGCCGAGTCTCTTCAAGGACTCCGAATAAGCACTAATGATGCCGTACAATATATTGATGACAGCTTTTATGACTATCGCAGTGAAATGACAAGATTGGTTTTCACCTACGAACTTGAAAAATTGTTTTTAGAAAACGACGAGTCCAACGAGCGCCTGTCGCTTGTGTTATATGATATTATGCCGGAAATACGTCTGGTTGAATCGCTCGATACATCGTTGTCTGAAATAAAAATACTGGCAGATGCAGATTTTGAATCTGATTTGATTAAAAAACACTATTATTTTAATGGAGTTGAACTGTATGAAGAAACGATGAATAATAATAGTGTCGTTATTACCAATGAAAACCAGATAGTATATTCAAAAAAATATGATCTTATAAATGCTTCTGATAAGTCGATAGTAATTGTGTTTTTCATAAATAAAAAACTATTTTTTTACGAGATGCAACAGTCATTTAATGAGATAGGACTAATTGTAGAAAGTGGAAAGGACAATGTGAATTTTGTCAACACACCGGATGGTCAACGGAGTGATAATTCGCTTAATACATACAATGTTCAATTTAATAACAATGTTGTTGCTTTTGATGGCACAGAATACCTAAGCTTCACCGAAAAGACCAATGCAGTAAACTGGACGGTACATTGCTATACAAATAACGTTAATCATTTTCAGCGTGATCAGCTTACCATAGTGATAGTGGTTATTTCGATAGTACTGGTTATAATTATTATTCTTTCGTTTATATTATCGAAAGGTATTACCGCACCAATCATAAACTTGAATAGCACAATAAGGAAAATTTCAAGCTGTAACTATAAAATTAAATCCTCCAGCAGAAGCAACGATGAATTTGGTCAACTTGAGGATAGCTTTATTGATTTGATGAACAGGCTGAAAATTGGTAAGGAAACCGAGCTGATGCAGGAAATAGCGTTGAAGGAAAGTCACCTCGCCTCACTATATTCCAAAATATCACCACACTTTTTATATAACACACTAAACACCATAAAAATGAAGTCACTCATGAACCAATCGGAGGATATCGGGCAGCTTGTCACCTCTCTTGCCGATTTTTACAGGACAGCACTTAACAGTGGCAACCCTACAATCTCTATAGAGGATGAGTTGATAAACCTTAAAGCATATTTTGATATTCAGCTTATGATGTATAAGGATAGTTTTAAGGTTATATATGATATCGATTGCGCTCTTTTAAAACACACAATCGCAAATTTCGTCTTGCAACCGCTTGCAGAAAACGCAATAGAACACGGGATTGATACTGTGTCGGATGAAGGGGTAATAATTATATCCTGCAAACAGCAAGATGATGACATTCTTTTTTCGATAGAGGATAACGGCTACGGCTTTGATGACGAATTTGATATTTTTGATAATAAACCGGGCTATGGAATTAAAAATGTCGATGAACGAATTAAGTTGTTGTTTGGCGACGAGTGTGGAGTAATATTTGGCAAATCGCAAAAGCTTTCCGGAGCTTGTGTGACGATAAAAATTAAAAAGACGACAGTTAAATAGGAGGTAAAATGAAAAATTTTGCAAAACTGCATACCGATGTCTGTTTTAAAAGATCTAACGGCAAGATTATTTGGCAGCCGCGAATGGATTGTTGGATCGACGACAGAAAGTTTGCTGATGGCGAACTACCCGGCATCTACAAGGGGTTAAAAAAATCTGATATCTACCGTAGTCTTGGTTGTTCCGCACGTGCATACGAATTTAATGGCAGTTTTAAAAGCAGCTACACAGGGGGAATTACGACAGAAGTTAAGGAGGAAGGCGATTTTATAACCAATTTCATCCACACTCCGATAGGTACTGTCACACATGTAACCAAATTCACAGCATCAAGCTGGGCTCGCCTTGTTACCAAAGAATGGGTCGAGACCGAGGAGGATTTGAAGATATTCACCTACATCGAGCAAAATACACAGTGGAGCTTCGATGAAGATTTCTATAATGAGATGCTTGAAGAATGGGGCGATCTCGGTGCACCCTGTATTTTCATGCCACGAGTATCCGTGCAAAAGTTGTACATTGATCTCATGGGTGTTGAAAACGCCGTTTATGCCTTGTATGATTTTGAAGACACTGTGTTAGAGTACTTTGATGCACTTAGAGAGTGTCACTTTAGAATGATTGACGTGATAAATGAATCACCGATTATGCTCATAAACTTCGGAGATAACATTCATTCCGGAACACTCTCACCCGAGTTTTTTGAACGGTATGTTTTAAAGGAATATCAAATGCGCTGTGAGAGGTTGCACCGTGCCGGCAAGTTTGTATACTCTCACTACGACGGAGACAACAAGGGCTTAATGGAGTATTATCAGCAGACCGGTCTTGATGGAGTGGAGGCAATTACACCGAAGCCGCAGGGTGACGTTACCTTAGAGGAGGCAAAGGAACATCTTGGTGATATGGTAATGCTAGACGGAATACCGGCAGTTTACTTTGATGACACATATCCAGAAGAGGTACTGGTCGAGTGTGTACATAAAATTATTGACCTGTTTGCACCAAATTTAGTACTCGGTATTTCAGACGAAATTTCCTCAACCGGCGACATAGAACGCATTAGATTGGTGGGCAAAATAGTCGATGAGTATAATGCAAAGATGGAAAACAACAACTAAAGGGATGGGAAAATGAACAGTAAAGAATTAGTAAAGGCAACTTTAGATTTCAA
>CAYJKY010000045.1:0-22555 GCA_964370825.1 uncultured Oscillospiraceae bacterium | reverse complement strand
GCTGGTGTAGACCTGCCCAAGGAAAAGCGAGTGGAAGCCGGACTTACCTATATTTTCGGTATAGGCAACAGTAAGGCACGCCAGATTTTAAGTATGACCGGTGTTAATCCGGACACAAGAGTCAAGGATTTAACCGATGATGAGGTTGCAAAACTCCGTGATGCTATCGACAAGACAGCACGAGTTGAGGGTGATCTTCGTCGTGAGGTTGCACTAAATATTAAACGTCTTGTTGAGATTGGTAGCTATAGGGGCGTACGTCACCGCAAAGGCCTTCCGGTACGCGGACAGCGCAGCAAGACTAACGCAAGAACCCGTAAGGGACCGAAGCGTACAGTAGCTAACAAGAAGAAGTAAGGGAGGATTTACATGGCAACCAAAGGCGCCAAAAAAGCAGGTGCGAGCAGAAAACGTCGCGAGCGTAAGAATATCGAGCGTGGTGTGGCACATATTCAATGCACCTTTAATAACACCATTGTAACCATTACCGATGTACAGGGAAATACAATATCTTGGTCATCTACAGGAGGCCTCGGCTTTAAGGGTTCACGTAAAAGTACTCCTTACGCAGCACAGATGGCTGCCGAAACAGCTGCAAAGGCTGCAATGGAGCATGGTATGCGTAGTGTAGAAGTTTATGTTAAAGGCCCGGGTAGCGGTCGTGATGCCGCAATACGTGCTCTTAATACTGCTGGACTTGATGTAAATGCGTTTAAGGACGTAACACCAGTTCCGCATAACGGATGCCGCCCACCCAAACGCCGCAGAATATAGTAAAGGAGAAATATAGATGGCAAGAAATATGCAGCCCGTCGCAAAGCGCTGTAAAGCGCTGGGTATCTCCCCGGCGGTTATGGGATATAACAAAAAAACCACCAACCGTAATCCCGGTGGCAACCAGATGCGTAGAAAGAAATCGGAATATGCTCTCCAGCTGACCGAAAAGCAGAAGGTTAAATTTGTATACGGCATCTTAGAAAAACAGTTCCGTATGTACTACGAGAAGGCAACCCGTATGCAGGGTAAGCCCGGTGAAAATCTTTTAAGCCTTGTTGAGCGTCGTCTTGACAATGTTGTATATCGTTTAGGTTTTGCCATGACTCGCCGCGAGGCTCGTCAGGTTACCTCGCACGGTCATATTACCGTAAACGGTCACAAGGTAGACATTCCTTCCTATATCGTTAAGGCCGGTGATGTTGTTGCTGTTTGCGACAAGAGTCGCGCCTCTGAGAAGTTTAAAAGGCTTACAGGTGAAGGTGCAGTTGTAGTTACCGTTCCGAAATGGCTTGATAAGGACAAGAATACCTTACAGGGAACAGTAAGTACACTTCCGGATCGTGACGATATCGACTTCCCCGTCGAAGAGCATCTCATCGTTGAGCTCTACTCTAAGTAAGATTTTATATCGATGTATTTAGATTTTAAGTTATTACAAACGGAGGGCTTGTAGATGGATATGGAGAGACCCAAGCTAAAGGAAGAAATGGAAAACAGCCAATATAATATAAACATGATACAGCCGACAATTGAGCTAATCGAGATGTCGGATGACGGAAGAATAGGTAAATTTGTTGTTGAGCCGCTGGAGCGTGGCTTTGGTAATACACTCGGCAACAGCATGAGAAGAGTTTTGCTCTCCTCACTTCCGGGAGTAGCGGTCACCGCAGTTCGTATAGACGGAGTTCTTCACGAGTTCTCGACGGTAGAGGGCGTGAAGGAGGATGTAACTGAAATTGTATTGAACCTTAAAGGCGTTGCCGCAAAGCTTGTTCCGGAGTGTGAGTGCCCCAAGACGGTTCATATTAAGGCGACAGGACCGCTTGATTTTACAGCAGGAATGATAGGTAGAGACCTTGAAAATCCGTCCCGTCCAGCAGACCCGGAGATTGAGATTTTAAATCCCGATCATCATATTGCCAGCATTGCCGAGGGTGGCGTCTTAGAGATTCAACTTACCTTTGGTAGGGGCAGGGGTTATGTGCCGGCAGACAGAAACAAAAAATCTGCAGAGCAGGCAGGACTCACTGCAATACCGGTAGACAGCATCTATACCCCGGTTCTGCGTGTAAACTACAATGTAGAAAATACGCGTGTAGAGCATATTACCGACTACGATAAACTGACCTTAGATGTCGAGACCGACGGCACAATCGATGCAACAATGGCTGTAAGCCTTGCGGCAAAGACAATGTGCGAACTGCTTAACCAGTTTGTTGCCCTTTCGGAAGAGGCGATGAATGTAGAGATTATGGTTGAGAAGGAGGATGGTGGCAAGGAGAAAATTCTTGAGATGACCATCGAGGAGCTAGATCTGTCGGTTCGTAGCTTTAACTGCCTAAAAAGGGCGGGCATTAACACGGTTGAGGATCTTATCAACAAGTCGGAAGACGAGATGATGAAGGTTAGAAACCTTGGTAGAAAGAGCCTCGAAGAGGTTATAGCAAAGTTAGAGTCGTTGGGATTTACCCTGACCAAGGACGAGGAGTAATAGAAGGAGAAAAACAATGCCGGGAACAAGGAAATTAGGCAGAACCAGCGAGCATAAAAGAGCTATGATGCGTTCGATGGTAACCTTTCTGCTTGAAAAAGGTCGTATCGAGACCACGGTATCAAAAGCAAAAGAGGTTCGTCGTGATGCCGAAAAGATGATAACCTTAGGTAAAGCCGGAGACCTACATTCAAAACGTCAGGTCATGAGCTTTATTACTAAAGAGGATGTAAGCAAAAAATTGTTTGACATCATCGCCCCAAAATACGCCGAGCGTAACGGCGGATACACCAGAATAATAAAGATAGGTCCCCGAAAAGGTGACGCAGCCGAGATGGTTATACTTGAGCTGGTGTAGTAAATAATCTTGTTAAAAAGATATCGCACAATATGGATACACTTAAGAACCGAGCTGACATTTTATTGATAAAGTGTCAGCTCGGTTTAGGTATGTTATAACACATATAACGAGATATTTATTTAAGCATACTCAGAAGCTTATTATTCAGTACAAGCGATAAGCATTTACGGCTTATCTTGATGCTAGTATCGAGTTTATATATTATTTGTATATGATCTTCTTAACAGATTCAACAGATAAATTATATGTTTTTGCAAGACCTTCTATTGTGTCTCCGTTTAAATATTTTGATTTTATCTCGTTATTGCGTAACTTATAGTATTGCCTTGTTCCTGTATTTTCACCCCAAGTTTTACGTTTGTTATTTTTGGGGAAGTAAAGCGTTTCACCCTCAACATATTTTGACACTTCTTTTAATAGCGCATCAGGCAAAACTTCACTTGCTTTTCGGTATTTCATTTGAAGTTCCTCTAAGCGTTTTGATCGATAAATTCATCTACAGATGAATATTTATCAATACGCACACCATTTGATGTTATCGCATCTACAACTGTTTTTTCGGCAAACTTTAGCTTGTCTGCAAATGAACTTAAGTCTTCGCTATCAAAATATTTTAGGACGTCTAAATCCGGTAGAATATAATTCCTTGCTAATTCATCTAAATCCGGCTGTAAAACTGTGCTTAAGCGAAATACAACATCGATTTCACCTTTATTGCAAAAATGATAAATGCGTCTGAAATAATAACTGCACTCTTGATACCAGTCTGCTAAATATTGATAATTATGAATTTCTGATTTCGTTTTAGGTTGCGGATTGTGCTCTGAATAGAAATCCCTTGTTACAGATATTAATTTGTGTGCTGTTTGTTTTAACTCTTCTACTTTATTTATTTTAACAGCCTTTGTATATAAATTAATGAATTCTGTTGGTAGGAGGTTAAACTTTAATAAACCTTTTAGTTCATCAAAATCACAAAAATATGTTTGATTTAAACAAGCAAGTGCTACTGCAAGATGTCTTGATATATATCCGATTGCTGTTCTCGCTTCGCAAAGTGAATCGGTGAAAAGCATAGTTTTATATATTTCCATTGCATTATTAATCCATTCAAGTCCACTTTTGTAGGAAAAATTTCTGTCGGCTAAGTTTGAAAAGAATTTAGCACGTAAATATAAAAAGCGTTGCCTGTCAAATTCATTTTTTGCGTATATGATATCAGCTGTTGCTAAAACTGTTGTGTAGTATCCTTTAAGTTCGGCGTCACGCTCAAAACTCTCCCATGATAATTGGTTGAAATCATAACCAATTTCACCGATAATAAATGTTCTCGCTAAACCAACATAAGGCAGTTTGTCTGAAACAATAGTGTTAACATACCGAATATCACGATCATGTTCTAATGAATACAGATTGTGCTCAAGGAGAAGGGACACATCATCTTTGTATTTTTGCTCTACCTCTCTAACTGCCCAATTTAATAATCTATTATCTTTTTCTTTCATAATATAACCTCTTTGTTAAATTGTGAGTTCTTACAAATATATTATAACAGAAAGATTTAAGCATAAATACACCATATATTTTTATATTTATTCTTTACATATTAAAAATTTTATTAGAATTACTATATAGTGGTAAGACTATGAATGTAAGAAAAGGTTGATACGGTGAATAGTGTGGAAATAATAGCATTTATTTTAACAATACTATAAAAGCCCACACCGACTATAGGTGCAAAAGAAGTGTGTAATTGACCAATTAACTACAAAACCCGTATCGCTTTATATACCTCGAAATTATCTTCGATACCTTTCATGTAATAGTCGTTGCCTAAATATTTGAATTCTACCTTCCCCTTGAGGGCTAATACTACGTCACGGCTTACGAAAACATCGGAACCTCCTGCTATGCCTTCCAGGCGGGAGGCTATGTTTACCGTTTCACCTATTACGGTGTAATCCATTCTTGATTGAGAGCCTATGTTGCCTACAATTGCAGGGCCACAACTTACACCGATACCGCAACCGAGAGTGTATCCATATTCATTTTCAATTTCCTGTATCAATTCATTTAGTTTATCACTTATATCAAGTGCAGCCTTTACAGCATTAAAGATATAGTTTTCCTGAGGGAGGGGTGCCCCCCAAAATGCCATGGTGCAGTCGCCAATATATTTATCCAATGTGCCTCGGTTATTTAGTATTTGCTCACTTGACATGGATAATATTTTGTTGATTATTTCAACCACGTCTTTAGCCGGAAGCTTTGAGGATAGGGTTGTAAAGCCTCTTACATCGGCAAACAGCACAGCAATGTCAACAACCTTTCCGCCGAGCGATAGATCCTTTGCATCGTTTTTTAACAGCTCTGAAACAATTTCCGGAGCAACATAGCGATTGAAGGTATCCGAAATAACCCTCCGTTCCCTTGTCTGGCGTAGATAGTTTCTAATTATTGAGGTGATGAATACAGCCGTAACGGCAACAAGCCCATACAGTATATACAGTACAACACCAAGTTCAAACGCTATTATACATACAATAAAAACTGCCATACAGCTTATAAACCATAGAATGGTGCAAAAAGCCAACCTTTTTTTATACATTAAAAATAGGCTTATGAAGCTTATTAAAAAAACTATAGCATAGCGTATTATTACCGGCTCGTACTTTGTGTTTCCAAGTAACAGTGCCCCTATTGCATTTGCCTGATACTCCACGCCATACATGTTTTCGGCGGAGGAAATTGGTGTTTTATACTCATCCTGTAGGCCGGTTGCGTATGGGCCTATAAGCACTATTTTATCGTCAAAAAAGTGTGAGGGCAGATCACCGTTAACCAGATCGACAACCGAAACCATGTCGCTGTATGAGTGGGGGAGAGACTGTTGTACCACATACCAGCGGCCTCTTGCGTCTGTCGGTGGTGCTGTTATGGGTTCGAGTCCTGTTATCTTTGCATACTCCTCGGCTACGACACGATAAAATGCAGGCATTGTCCTACCATCCGGTAAATCAATCTCCCATATCGCATGGCGTAGTATTCCATCGTCGTCAAGCATTGCATTTACATGGCCCTGCATAACGTTTTCACGAAGTTCGTCGTATGATTCCTTGAAATCAAGTACCGCATAGTCATCGATATAAAAGCTGCCGTCCTCGTTTGTTACAAGCTCGCTGCCGAAAACAGCAAATGTTCCCATGACGATGTTAGAGTATTGCCCGACCACCTCGGCAAAATAGCTGTCGTCCTCAGGGTCACCGGGGCTGTCAAACACGGCATCAACTCCTATAATTGCCGGCATTGTTTCCGGGTCGGAATTAAGATAGGATATAGCCTGTGCCATAATCTCTCTGTCCCAAGGCCAGGAGCCGAACTCAGCAATTGAGCGGTCGTCTATGCCTATTATTACTATTCGTTCATCCGGTGCCTGCGGACGTTGATATATTGCATCGTTTACTAAATTTGCAAAATCAAAAAGAATACCGGAAACACATATTGCGGTAATAATTGTCGCAAATAGAATCGATAAAATTATTCTTCTGATAAGTAGTTTCACAGACTCCCTAACGTAATATATTAAGATATAAAACTATATTAATCGTCATCATCTTCGCTTTCATCATCGTCATCATCTTCATAAGCTACTGGTGATTGTGTAGGTCCCGACAATTGAGTGGAGCTTGGCGTAACCACTAAATTATTATCGGGTTCATCAAACTCAATTTCAATACTATCTCCATCATTTTCATCTTCATCATCTTCATTATCATTATTGCTATTGTCGGTCGGAGTGTCGTGATTGCTATCATTTTTCTCGTTTTCGTCTTCAGAGGGAAGATTGTACTCTTCTTCATCGACCTCATCGCCGTCGATCTCATCACTGTTGTTATCGTCGTCAATATCATCGTCAACTGCCTCATCGACATCGATATCATCGTCGTCATTGTCGTCATCATTATCATCGATGTCATTGGCATTACCATCATTGGATTCAATTGGTTTAGTAAAGTTATTACCTATTATTTCGTTGCTTATCTCGGTATCTTTTTCATTGATTTCATTACGTAGATCCTCGTCTTCTTCGATTGCATCATATACATAATCCGGAATATCATCGGCTGTTATTTTGACAATATCATAGGTGGTTTCGCCGGAATCTGGGTTAACGGTTATGTTTATCTTCTCACCCGCATATATTCTTGCAACAAGGTCTACCCCTGTTGCTTTGTTTAAAATAGATATTGCAACCTCACCGGTCATGAGTCCAAATGTAGAATTATTCTCATCTGTTGCCTCAACAAATCCGGACGTACCTCTGATGCTGGAAACCATTGTCGATGTTTTAATGTTTAACAGCTCACCATCAGTTAGTTTTTCGGTTACATTGAAGATTAACTTTCCTCCCAACAGATCCAACTCTATCATGTTACCGTCCTTAACAAAGATACATGAAGAAAGTGAGTCTAATTTTGCAGATTTTGTATCGTCAAGGCTTATATATGCAAAGCTATCCTCCATCGTGGTGAGGGCATTACCGCTTGTCAGCCTCATTCCCTCGAGAATGTCAAGACTGTTATTACTATCATCGGTTAAATTAACGGTCCCTACAACTTTTTCAAGTCGCATTACTGCAGCAGATGTAGAATCTGATGATAAAAGATATATAGATAAAGCTGCCACCAACAATATTGCCAGTACAGACCCTGAAAAAATAGCAATTTTTTTTCTTGAAAATTTTTTGATGAAATCAGTGAACATTACGGTGTGCTTCCTTCCCATGCCTTGCTCTCGACAAACAGCTTGAACAGCTCACCGTCCAACTTGCCCTCATCAACCATACTACCTAATATTTGAAGCGCTTTTTCTATGCTTATCTTTTTTTTGTAGGGTCTATCGACAGCAGAAATTCCGTCAAACACATCAATGATGGTTAACAATCGAGTTTCCTTGCAAAGCTCATCTCCTTTTAGCTTTTTTGGATAACCGGTGCCATTGACAAACTCATGATGCTCAGATGCCCATTTTGCAACCTTGTTATGTTTGCCGCCAAAACTGACCTGGTTTAATATTTTCTCGGTCATTATAACATGTGACTGCATTATTTCGCGCTCGCTCCACGTTAATGTACCGGAAACGATACAAAGAGAAGTGACTTCATCTTCTGTCAACCATGGCTTCGTGTTACCCTTAATATCAATATACGTCAGCTTTGCGATGTTCTTTATACTTTCAATTAAGTTTTTATCAAGAAATTCAATGTTATTTACTTCGTCAATGACTTTATATGCGTGATTTAACATCTCAGCAACCGGCTCAAACGCAGTTCCATCCCTATATTCTGCGAGCCTTGCGTTAAGCTCAATAATTTCAAACCGCTTATGTATTCGCTCCAAATTGTAAGCACTCAACCTTTTTTCCTTATTCATCACCTCAAGTGGGACAATTAGTTTTCCAACGTCATGAAGCCAAACACTCATTAAAAATTGATGCCTGTCGTCCTTGCTAAAAGCTAAATCATTTCGGTTTTCGTCCAGCCAGTCTAAAAAGCGTTCGGCATAAACAACCATGTTTTTGGTATGTGTCACGTTATAGGGTGTGCGCTGATATATTGCTGTCGAGAGAGCACGCACAAGCGAGTCAAGCAGACCACTTATGTCCTTTGCCTGATTCATTTTTACAAGTCCGGATGTTGCGAGTGAGGCAAGTGCAGATATGTAAATTTCATGATCATTAGAGAAAGGAATAATATCTGAGTTATCATCTAGTGCATTGATTAGCTGTAGTACGCCGATTTGATGGTTTTCCTTGTCGGTCATCGGAACAACAAGTGTGGAAACGGTTTGATATCCTGTTATTGAATCATATTTTTTCGAACCTGAAACGCCGATGGTGTTATATTCACGTACGTCTGAAATATTAAAAATCTTTTGCTCAATAATAGATTTTGTGCATAGATTATCATGGGATATTTCAACGGGAGGAAGATCGGATGAGTCTATGCGGCCGCCCATAGAATTGTTTATCATAACCCTAAAATAGAGCCGGTCATTATCCTTAATGTATAATGTACCTGCATCACAGGATGTTATTTCCATAGCGGACATCAGAATATGTTCAAGTAATATTTCGTCATCTTTTTCATTGCTTAAAGCAAGGCTGACGTCTAATATTTTCTTTGATATAGATTCCATCAGATCTCTCTTTCCTCGAGTATTTTCGTAAAGAAACCACCGCTATAGATATCCTGCATACAACTTTGCATATTATCAAGCTGCTCATCGGTTCTGAGTGGCGCATGGTGTATAATTCCAAGATTTTTTGCACCGCAACGTATTGCTAACTCGGCGGCATCTTCCCATGCAGAATGACCGTACCCTCTTCTGCTTTGTAACTCATCCCTTGTGTACTGACCGTCGCACAAAAGTAGGGAGCAATCCTTCGCAAAACTTTCTAACCTAAATCGGCTAAAATCATTTATCTCATAATCTGTTGCATACACAAGGCTTTTTTCGCCATATTCAAGGCGATAAATTGTCGACCCTCCGGGATGCCAACCGTCTTCGCAAAACACCTTCACGTCACCTATGTTAAAATATTCTTCGCAGGTGATAAAGTTGATATTTGATAAAAAATAATCTGTAGTGACAGGCCAAATTGGATTTGTCATTAAGGTTTGTATCTGCTCCTTTGGACCACGTCCGTCGATTTTTCTCGCATATATATTTATTTTGTTATTAGGGTTAAATAATAACGGACAGACCATGATACCCATAAGGTGATCTATATGTGGATGTGAAATTAAAATATGTATCTCGTTTTTATTGTTTATTGTGTCAGGAAGTAACATAAATCCGCTTCCTGCATCAAAAACGATTAGCTGCCCTGCCACTTCAACACTAATACAGGATGTAGCGCCCCCGTATCTACTGAAATCTGAGCCATCTATTGGCACCGAACCTCTCGTGCCGAGTACTTTTATTCGGAATTCTGCCAATCAACTGTCTCCGGTTATTATTTTATACATAATATTATATCATTACATGTTAATAATGTAAATGATTTTGTTGTGAAAATCTAATCACTTGTACATCTTGCACAAATGTTATTCTCTTAGATGGATAATTAATAATTTCGGAACATGTTTTTTAAGAATAATATTGAAAAATGCTTTGTTTAGTTATATAATTAATTTATGTGAACTATTTGTGATGGTGTAAAATGACGTATTGTGACTACAACAAATATAACAATAATATAGCGGATTTTGCAGATGATAATATTCTGTTGAATAGGGATACAGTATTGTCGTTAATCAAAAACATACCGGGTAATGTTTTGCTTTTTAACGAGCGCAGCGAGCTTGTTATGTGTAGTAAAAGTACACTGGACGTATTTTCCTGTGGCAATCTCGATGAATTTAAAAAGAAATTCTACAGTCGTTTTTCCACAACCCAGAGTGATGGCAGCAGTTCTTCTGAATATCTTAGCGGTTTAATAGAAAGAGCCATTGCTGAAGGTTCCTGTAAGGCGGAATGGATTTTTAATGATTCCCATGGTAATGCATTAACTGCGCTAGTCTCATTTATTGCATTAAGACACGATGATTCCGGCTCGGAAGGTGTTAACCATGCTATGGCTATTTTTCAGGATGTAAGCCCCTATGTTATTCAGCATGAAAAGAACATTGCGGCAATTGCAAACCTTAAAGCGATTATGGATGTAAGCCCGCTGAGCTTGACAATAATAGACAGCAATATGGAAATCATAATGTGTAATATGCAGGCTGTTAAACTGTTTAAGCTTGAAAGTGAGGAACAGTATCTCAAAGAATTTAGCAGTTTATCACCAAAATACCAACCAAACGGAGAGCTTAGCAGTGAACTTTCAAAAACACATGTAGCCAAAGCGTTTAAGGATGGATATAATAAATTCAGCTGGATGCACTGCATACCGGACGGCAATGAAATACCCTGTGAAATTACCCTTTCCAAGATGATGCTCGAAGACGGGCGAGAGGTTGTTTCCGGTTTTATTAGAGACCTTAGGCCTGAGTTTTTGGGAGATGAAAAAGAAAATCTTTATGATTATTATTTTTACAATGAAATATCAGATAGAGTTTTGCTCAGCCGTATAGCCGAACTATCGGACGAATGGTTTTTTGCGCTTGACACCCGAACCTCTGTTATACAGTACTATGGTAAAATAATACAAGAGTTTGGGCAAAAAAGTTCAATAAAGGTGAAGTTTGGAACAACTCTTGAAAAGGGGGTTGTTCACCCTGAGGACAACTCGCTTTACATCGAACTTAAGGAAAATATGTTAAAGGGCATTTATGTACCGCTCGACATACGTTATCTTCAGGGTGATGGAAGCTATAGATATTACAGATTAGTTTATCAAACAATTTATGATGATAACAATAAGCCTGTTTTTGTTGTCGGCAAAGGTGTTGATGTTCATGAACGTAAAATTTATCAGCAACGATCTGAGATTGATCTTCTTACCGGGTGCTACAACAAGATAAGTTCTGAGCATATTATCTCGAAAAAATTGATTGAAGGCAAGGACAAGACACATGCCTTGTTTGTTGTTGACATCGATAACTTTAAAGCGGTAAATGATAATCTCGGACACTTTTTTGGGGATGAGGTTTTAAAGGAGGTATCCACAAATCTCAAAGCTTCTTTTAGAAGTGATGACATAATTGCCCGAATTGGTGGCGATGAATTTATGGTGTTTATTGAAAATGCGCATGACGATGCCATATTAAGACAAAAGGCAGACAGAATTGTGGAAGCCTTCAAAAGAAACTACGCCGGAGAATTCTGTGATTATGAGATTTCCGGCAGCGTTGGTATATCCTTCTATCCTAAATCAGGAACAAATTACGATGAGCTGTATAAGGCAGCAGACAAGGCATTATACCGTGCAAAGTTACTCGGTAAAAATCAATATGTTTTTTATGATGAAACATTGATTGAAGGAACGATGAGAGATCTCACAAAACTTGAGAATGTGGACAGGATTGCAAGCTCTTACTTTGATTACGACCTTATTTCATCAGTTTTTAATATTTTGTATGAGAGAAATGGTGATGCAATTTCGGTTAACTTTGCTATGCAGTACATCTGCCAAAAATACAATGCCGACAGATGTTATATTTTTGAAACCTTTGATAATGGGCTTACTTATGACAACACATATGAGTGGTGTAAAGAGGGCATAAGCAAGGAGATTGATAATTTACAGGGAACACCTCGTGAGATATATGTGGACTTTTTTGGCTCGGCAAGAAACGGAATTGTCTACTCAAATGATTTGAAAGAAATATTTACAACGAATGAAGCCTATAAGCTTATGGCTGATCAGGGAATTATCTCATTTGTTCACGCACAGGTCAAAAAGGAGGAGCTTGTTACATTTTTCCTTGGCATGGATGACTGTACAAAGGCAAGGGTTTGGAGTGAAAAAGAGATCAACAGTCTTCGATATATTGCAAAAATTATTTCGTTGATGTTACAGGGTGAGAATCTTAGAAACGAAATTGACAGAATTAGCGAATATAATATGTTATCAGCATTTGTTTCGGATAATTCGGATGACATCGTTTATGTGTCGGACATCGAGACATATGAACTTATTTATCTCAATAAAAGTGCACTCAGGGGATTTAACCTTACCAAAGAGGAGGAATGGAAAGGGAAGAGGTGCTATGAAGTTCTTCAGCAGAAATCAGCACCATGCGAGTTTTGCACCAACCACCTTTTAAATGAGAATGATTTTTATGAGTGGACCTATTATAATCCTGTAATAGAGAGAACTTATCTGTTGAAGGATAAATTGATATCCATGAACAACAAACTCTCACGACTTGAAATTGCAACCGATATTAGCAATGTTGTTGATTTGGAATCAAAGCTTAAAGAAAGGGTAGAGGAGCAAAAGCTTTTAATTAGTTGTGTAGATACACTTCATTCCGGAGAAAAACCTAAAGTTTCGATAGATAAATTGCTTAAGATGATTGCAGAGTATCACAATGCCGAACGAAGTTATATTTTTGAACTGTCACAAGATAGAGAGACGGTCTCAAACACCTATGAGTGGTGTGCCAAGGGAATAATACCCCAACAGCACATCTTGCAGGATGTTCCGTCTACCAATCTAAGTAATTGGTTTTTAAAATATGCAGAGGTAGGAGAGTTTTACATAAATTCTCTGGTCGAAGATATGAGTAAAGATTCCCCCGAGTATGCTCTGTTAAAGGCTCAGGGAATAACGTCACTTGCCACTGCGCCGATACATGAGTCCGACGGTTCGATTTCCGGATTTATCGGTGTGGATAATCCGAAAGAGAATATTAAAAACACCAAGCTGTTAAGGTCGGTAGCACGGTTTATAGCAAACTTCTTAGACCAGACCGAACTTCTTTCCGAACTTAGAAAACTTAGTTATTTTGACACTTTAACAGGGCTTAAAAACAGACACAGCTATCGTAAGGCACTAAATGATATCGATAAGGTTAAGATATCCTCACTCGGTGTTGCATATGCAGATATTAAAGGTCTTGGAAGTATAAATGATATATTTGGTCAGGAATACGGTGATAATGTCATCAAAAAGGTAGGATCAATCATTGAGAATGAGTTCCACGAGGATGTTTATCGAGTAGGTGGTGACGAATTTGTAGTGGTTAAACCCAATATAGATGAGAGGCAATTTGAGTCATGCATAGAAAGAATTAGGGCTGCGTTTATGCAGGAGGAAAATTATTACGTCACGCTCGGCTATACCTTCAACCGAACCTTTACCGATATTGCCATCTCGAAAGGTGCAATTCCCGGAAGGAAATACAGCGCAATACTCTCGCTCAATCTTGATAAGGAGATTGAGAGTAATAAATTTGTTGTTTTCCTACAGCCGCAGATTGACCTGAATACCGATACCTTTTCCGGTGCCGAGGCGTTAATTCGAAGAAAAAATTCCGATGGTTCTATACAACCTCCGATAGCGTTTCTTCCATTTTTTGAAAAGGAGGGTATAGTTTCCAAAATTGATGTGTTTGTTTTTGAAACTGTATGCAAAGAGCTAAAACGTTGGACTGATTTAGGATATTCAAATAATACAAAAATATCGGTGAACTGCTCGCGCATCACTGTGTCTGAAAAGGGGATTGTTGAAAAATTCTGCGATATATGTAAAAAATATTCCGTCGATAAATCCAGAATTATCATAGAAATCACCGAGACAATAAGCGGTACAAATAATGAGATGTTATCAAAAATTTTAAATAGTTTTAAAGCCGCAGGATTTAGTATTTCACTTGATGATTTCGGTTGTGGGTTCTCTAATCTGTCCACCTTAAAACTTTCAAATTTCGACGAAATTAAGATTGATATGGGGATAACACAGGGCCTTCATACAGACAGAAAATCAGAAACTCTCACCAAGGTTGCCCTCGACCTATGTTGTGAACTCGAAGGACTTTCGTCGGTTGCGGAGGGAATAGAATGTATAGAGCAGTACAATATGCTCAAAAACATGAAATGCGATAAAGGTCAGGGGTATTATATTGATAAGCCGCTTGACATTGAAACATTTACTGCAAAGTATATTTTTAATAAAGAGAGGATGTAGGGTTTAGATGTCAGGTTTTTTTAAAAAGCAGAATATTGTCTTCAGCTTTGATATAATAGTGGTTAAAGCTTTATCCGGTATGGCACAGGGACTTTTTGCTTCACTGCTTATCGGTACGATACTCGGAACGGTGGGAACACTTACCGACATAAAGCTGTTCACCGACATGTCGATTTATGCCCGAGAGGCTCAGGGCGCAGCAATGGGTGTAGCAATAGCTTATGCGGTGTCTGCACCAGGTTATGTACTGTTTTCGGCGGCTGTCGTCGGACATGCAACCAATCTACTCGGAGGTGCAGGAGGCCCGCTTGCAGTATATTTTGTTGTTATGCTCGCCGTTCTTGCCGGCAAGCTTGTGTCTAAAAGAACAGCGGTAGACCTTATTGTTACACCGGCAGTTACAATTATTTCAGGAGTTTGGCTTGCAAATGCAATAGCACCCACTATAGGTAGCGTTGCAACCTATATAGGTAATGCCGTTATATGGGCAACAAATCAGCAACCGTTGTTGATGGGGATAATAATTTCTGTAATAATGGGGGTTGTGTTGACACTTCCGATAAGCAGTGCCGCAATATGTGCCGCACTCGGACTTGTCGGACTTGCCGGGGGGGCGGCATTTGCGGGGTGTTGTGCACATATGGTGGGGTTTGCCGTCTGCTCCTTTCGCGAAAATGGATTTGGCGGACTTGTAAGCCAGGGGCTCGGCACATCGATGTTGCAGATCTCAAATCTTATGAAAAGACCGCTATTATGGATTCCACCGGTGGTGGCATCTATAATTAACGGTCCTGTTGCGACGGTAGTGTTTGGGCTTAAAATGAACGGCTCACCCATAGCCTCCGGTATGGGGACATGCGGCTTGGTTGGTCCTATCGGAGTGGTTTCAGGGTGGCTTACACCCTCTGCAGAGGCGATTGCGGTAGGGGAGGTTGCCATATCTCCCGGTACGGTAGATTACATAGGACTGCTGACTGTTGCAGTGATAATTCCGGCAGTGGTGTCATTTGTTGTGAGCGAGTCTATGAGAAAATCATCGGCAATAAAAAAGGGTGAGTATAAACTCAACAGCTGAGATTGATATTTCCATTAGCTCCGCCAAAGGCGGGGGAAAGCAAGGTAAGTAACCGGCACAAAAATATTGTGGTTTTTGCTTGCAAAATAACGAACAAAGTGAGTTAAACAATATTTCCATAATCTCCGCCAAAGGCGGAGATTATTTAAAAATAGTCTGTATCATATGTTTTGCAAACTCAATCATCATGCTCTTATCTTCGATGAACTCTTTATCCGATATGTAGGCATTTATCGCCCCTGTGATAATCGGGGCGTATTTTTTGTCTATATTTTCAAGCCCCCATTCTCCTCCGGAGCGTTTTGAACATACTAGTCCATCCTTGATGTACGCGTACACCCTGCATAGGTTTAGAATGACGTATACAGGATTAATAAAAATATCCACCTCTGCATTTTCGACATCGCATTTGATGCTATCTAAATAATATTCGGTTGGTATTTTTGAAAAAACCTCGGAAATATCCTTTCCGTACAGGGTTATCCCGACACTGTTGATAACGGTAAAGTGTGCCGCTAAATCAGGATCTGCACCATTCCATTTTTTGCAGTATGCTACAATGTCGCGCGAACATTCCTCTGAAAGCTCACGTCCGAAGTGTAGCTCGTAAGGTGTAGGATAAATGAAGTTTTTACAATGCTGTTCTAAAACAACACTCATTTCAAAGCCTTTTTCGGTGCATTCATCTTCTAGGTCAAGAATTGTCCTCATCATATCAATTTTTTGCTCTAATGATGGAATATCCTTAACAACAGCAATAAAATCAACATCACTCTTTAAGGGGTTGAAACAACCAAATGCTATCGAACCGTGAACATAAAAGCCCACTAAATTGTCGCCTAATTCACTCTTGTATCTGTCGACGACCTTATTCAGTAATTTGTTGTAGTTCATAAATAATCCCGTGTCCCTTTCTATAATAAAAATGCAGGCTGTATTTCAAGCCTGCTTAAAAGTTTAAACGGATAATGCACTAATTGTTTTCGGCGTCCTTATATGCAAGCTCCATTAGATTTGAAAGCTTTATCGCCGGCTCAAGTCCGAGTCCGGGCAGGATTTCACAACTCTCATCATTAACTGCCATTGCCCACTGTGTAAGGGGATGTGGCATCGCCTCGGGAAGTTCAGGTGTAATAAATTCATTAGAATCACTCGAGGTTACGATGAGCTTATCGTGTCCTCCACCCCAAATTAATGAGCCCTTTGTTCCGGAGATCTCTAAGGTTATCGGCTGCTTTGCAGTTACAAAACTGGTTTCGGAAACAGCAATGGTGCTTCCGAATTTTAACAAAGCAACGGCATTGTCATCAACGCCCTTGTTGTATTTTTGGGTAAAGATAGCCTTAACACTGTCTACCTCGCCAAGTAGGTCGGAAAGAATGTACATGGGGTGTGCACCGAGGTCCATCATTGCACCACCACCGCAATCTTCTTTAACAAAGAATGATGGGGGTAACCAACCTCTCGATACACCATCATGAGCTTTTTTATAACGGGCATAGGTAATATCACCGAGTTCTCCGTCTGCAATTATCTTTTTAACGGCAAGATACTCTGCTTCGCAGATATGGGGGAAGCAGATGCAGAACTTCACGCCGGATTCCTCGACAATCTTCGCAACTTCTTCAGCTTCTTTGCGTGTAAAGCATAAAACCTTTTCGGTGAATATATGCTTTTTGCTTTTGGCAGCAGCAGGTATCATCTCACGATGTAGTGAGGTTTCGGTACAAAACATAACTGCATCCACATCGCTACGGGCAAGCAGTTCGTCATAATTACCTACGAATTCACAACCATAGGTTTCGGCATAACCTTTGCCACGCTCCTCGTTATTATCCCATATACAGGTAATATTACAGTAGTCCATCTCGTTGAGCATATTTGCATATTCTTTAAAATGAACATGCCAAGCGCCTATTAATGCAACATTAAACATATAAAACTCCTTTGTTTTTTCTAAACAAAATAATTATACTATTAAAACATTAATTTGTACAGTGAAAAAGGAAAAAAATATATTTTAATTTAATGATTTAATTAACATTGTCACCGCATATTGACTTGTACTGATTTTATCAATGTCTCCGCACCGCATTCTTGATTTAACGGAGCTTTTATAGAGCGACATTATACAGCAGGTGACAACATGCTCTATATAATTAGCATCGTTAATTGGGTTTAGTATTCCTTCGCTTATGCCTTCAATAATTACAGCCGAGGTTATCTGCCGGATACGTTCGATTGCGGTGCAAAGTTCTTCATGATTAGTATCGGTAACATAATCAAATATTCCTCCTATTCCTCCCAACGCCTCAAAGATTAATATTAGGTTATTATGGGTTTCGGAGCAGTCGAGCATTGCGTCCACTATGGCGGAAAATTTTTCGTGAAATCCGGATTTTGATGCTACTTGTCTCTCAAATTCGTTTATCTGGTTATTAATTGAGTATAGAAATGTTTGGGAGATTATCTCCTCTTTGCTGGAAAAATACTCATAAATGGTTCCTTTGCCCACACCTGCCGCAGAGGCAATTTCGGAGGAGGTGATTTTTGCTACCTTATTTCCACTTCTTATTAATGATATAACACCATCCATAATCATTATTGCCTTCTCGGGATACTGTTTACTCATGACAGCTCCTCCTCCAAGTTTACAAACTTCATTTCTTTACGACGATAAATAATATCATACAATGCAGGTATCAAAAAAAGTGTCAATAGGGTGGAGTAACTCAAACCACCAATGGTTACAAGTGCAACACCCTGGCTCATTTCTGCACCCATTCCCACACCCATCGCCATGGTGCTCATTGCAAGGATTGTAGTAAGTGCAGTCATAAATATAGGGCGTATACGGTCACGGCCTGTTTTAATCAAAGCCTCATTTTTATCATAACCTTCTTCACGTAGCTTGTTTACATAATCGACAAACACAATACCGTTGTTGACAACGACACCTGCAAGCACAAGGAATCCAACCATCGATGTTACCGATAGAGACATTCCGGTGACCATGAGAGTAACAAGTCCGCCGGTAAAAGCAAGTGGAATGGTGAAAAGAACGATAAAGGGAGAGAGAAGATTTTGGAACTGTGATACCATAATGAGGTAGATAAAGATAATTGCTAGCAATATCATAAGATACAGGTCGTTCATTGTGGATACTATAGTCTCATTTTCTCCGGTAAACTCTAAGCTGTAACCCTCGGGAAGGGCGTAGTCTGCAAATATTTCCTCAACATCTCTTGATACAAGGCTTACATTGTTGTCTTCCAGTATCGATAGCGACACCGTCTGTATACGGGACTGGTTATCACGATTAATCGTGGTAGGGGAGAAGGCTTCATTTATCGTTGCAACCTCCGAGAGCAAAACATCACGTTCGGTTGTGGAATTATCCTCCTCGGCATCCTCATCCTCCTCGGTTTCATCCTCAACTGTGGTTGTGGCAACAACTATATCCTTAAGAGTATCTGCATTAGCAATTTCGGTAGGTATGATAAATGCCGTCATGTCATTATTATCAAAGTTGAAAATTGCCGATTGCGTCTCCTCGGATAATGCGTCTGCCACAAGCTGGTACACCTGTGCTGTCATTAGATTATATTCGGTTGCTTTGGTGCGATCAACCGTTATTCTCAACTCCTGCTGGCGATCTTCACTGCCATCGACAACCTCGGCTATTCCCGAAACCGTTGAAACTTTTTCAGCAACGTCGGTTGCTATCTCCTGCAACATGTCAAGATCATTACCCTTTATCTCTATAGAAATTCCCTCACCGGAAAGTGCCGTCATGTCCATGTTGCTGGTGCTAACCGAGAGAAATTCCTCATATTCACTTGTAAGTTCACGAATTTGTGGGGTCACATCACTTCCGACAAGGCCGGATTCCTCGCTTAAAACAATATTGTAGCTAACCGAGGAGGAAGAACCAAATCCGAGAGCGGCACTGTAAACCATACTTACACTTTGTACGCCATCAATCGTTAGAACCGCATCACTGATTATCTCTGCATTCTCAATTGTTTCATCACGGTTGCTGTCATCCGGAGAATAAGTCATGGTGAGCTGGGTTGAATCCATTGCAGGAAACAACTCCATAGGCATCTGAAACAGGTTGTAAACGGTGAAGCCAAACAATGCCATGGTGGAAATTATAACTATCCACTTATGGCGAAGGTTAAATCGCAGTAGCTTTTCATACATACCTACAAATTTGTCGAACAGGCGATGTTCGGTTTGCTTATCGGCGCGCAGCAGGTTAGAGGACATTGCGGGAACCACCGTGAGTGCGACAATAAGACTTGCAAACAGCGAGTATGCAATGGTTAATCCCATGTCGGTAAACAGTTGTCTTGAAATTCCATCGGTAAAGACAATCGGCAGGAAAACACATACAGTTGTGAGTGTTGAGGCGAATATCGCTCCGCTAACCTGTGAAGCACCAACTACGGCGGATTTTATTCTGGAGTAACCCTCATTTCGTAGCCTATAGATGTTTTCTATAACCACAATACTGTTATCAACCAACATTCCGACGCCAAGTGCAAGGCCGGACAGCGAGATGATATTTAGGGTTACATCACTGAAGTACATAAGAACAATGCTAAACAGCAGGCTTATCGGAATGGAAAGTCCGATAACTGCGGTGGGGCGTATATCCTTTAGGAAAAACAGTAGGACAAACAATGCGATAATACCGCCATATATAAGGTTATTCATTACGCTGTCGATAACAATATCGATGTAGATACCCTGATCCATAAGCATGTCGATGTGCAGATTTTCATCCTGCTCCATTAAGTTCGCTATGGTTTCGTTCATGTTGCCGGAAACCTCTGATGTTGAGGAAACACTGGATTTTTGCACCGAAATTGTTATTGCCGGCTGTCCGTTAAGTCTAACATAACTATCCTCTGAGTTGTCGGTTATCATTATCTCTGCGACATCTTTTAGATGAATAGGGTCAACTCCCTCAAGTCCCATATCGAGCAATAATAGATTTTTAAGTTCGTTTAGATCGGCAAACTCATCACCTACCTTTACTGTTAGTTGCTCATCACCGGACAACGCATAGCCAGCCGGAAAGGAAAAATTTTGTGCTGTGAGAATACCGGATATTGCATCAACAGTTACGAGCGAGTCGATGTTTGCGGATGCCAATGCTTCCTCCTGAGCCGTTTCAAACTCGGTTAGTCCTGCTTCGATATCGGTTAGCGCAGAGTTTAAGGCTGATTCGGTCACTGCAAGTTCGGTCGTGAGTGTAAGTTTGTTCGCCTCCATCATTGCATAGTTGTTTTCAAGCTCGGTTATAGCCGAGCTTAGCTGTTGCTCTACGATGCTAGCCTCGGCAATCTCCTGGTTAATGCCGGTAAGCTCGGTTTCGAGCAGTGATAGTTGTTCGCCGAGGGCTGTTGAGTTGTCGGCATTTATAACCGCCTGAGGTGCAACGACAGCCGAAAGCTGGGCGTTTATTTCCGTAATAGATGCGACAAGGGCGTTCCTAACCTCCAGTAAAGTTTGCTCGCCTTTAACCATGCCGGAATCAATCATCTCCTGCATGGCTGCAACAAGGGTAGGATCCGGCAAAAGCAACATTATTTCATTTATAGTTAAAGATTCCATAGGCTCGGGTATTACCTCGAAACCTTCCAGGGCGGATACAACTCCGAGCTTTGCCCTTGTAAGTTCAACCTGACCGGTTTTCATGCCTTTTCTTGTCTCTAATGATGTCTTTGTGGATGCCAAGGCTTTAAGCTCTGCAAGACCCGAATCAAGCTGAGCGGAAAGTGCGCCAAGTTCGTCGGCTGCATCATCAAGTGAGTTGTCAAGCTCAATCAAGCCTATCTCAATGTCATCTCTTGCGTCGGTAAGCTCTCGCTTTGCATCGTAAAGGTCGGAATCAACGCTTCTGAGTATTTTGTCGTTAATTTCGTTTACCCTGTCCTCAAGCAGTCTTATCTCAATTCTATCCTCAACAAGTCCGTCGGCGGTGACGGTTGCAACACCCTCAACCCTTTCAAGGAAGGGCAAAAGTTCGTCGTTGGTGTATGCGGTCAAGTCTTTTATATCCATGCCGTCATAGTTAACGGTAAAAAGCTGTATCGGAAGTGAATCGGGATTAATCTTCATCAAGATAGGTGGTTGAACGGTATCCTCGAAATATCCGGATACCATGTCAATGTTAGCGCTCAGATCAATCATGACGGAATCCATGTTAATTCCTTCATTAAATTCCATAATGACAAGGCTGACGTTTTCGGAAGAAATACTGGTTACATTTTCTAAACCGCTTACCGTTGCGACCGCCTGCTCAAGCGGGCGAGTCACCGAAGTTTCAACCCTTTCCGGACTCGCACCGGGATAGGTTGTCTGGATAATAACGAAGGGAAGATCCATGGAGGGGAGCAGGTCGGTGTTCAGTCCTAAAAAGGAAACGACACCAAGAACCAGAACCAGCATAATACCGACAAATATGGTGTACGGCTTTTTAACGCTATATTTAATCATCTTTACCTCAAATCAATACTGACCGACCGGTCGGTCGGAGAAAAAAACCAATATACTTATTATGTTCAACTATATCATAAATGATACAATATGTAAATATAAAAGTTGATTTTTACAAAATTATTTCAATATATAGTACTATGTATTGGTGTTTACTGTGGCAGTTCGGTGTAGGGGTATGCAATATCTGTAGTGAAATCATGCTTGTATAAAGCATTTCGTGATGTTATAATATAACAAACAAAGTCTGTATTGCGGGAGGATAAATTATATGGATATAATCGTTAAAAAGCTTGAGCCTAAGCAAAGAAACAATTGTTTTTTTGATACGGTCTTACAGTCTGAAAAAGTATATCATTAGGCTTTAGTAATCTCTGAGCTCGTGAGGGAGCATCAGAACTAATATATATTTGCTCTTTTATCAAATTGCCATACTAATATCCATTCCTCTCAATATTTGTTAAATATAGGGGAGGATGCA
>CAYJKY010000044.1:0-22871 GCA_964370825.1 uncultured Oscillospiraceae bacterium | reverse complement strand
CTTAACTTTATATTTTTTTGGAGTAAAGTGTCACCCATCATTGACATTTGTACAACGATAGGTTCGGCAAATCATAATTATTTGTTGATATGTGTCGCACTATATGTTATAATAATAACCAAAGTTGTTACAAACTCTATGGCTAGCCAAATCTTGATAGCCGATTGCAAGACTTTTGCTTAGGAAAGCTTGTTATGCACAATAAAAAAACAAAAATGCAACACATTAACCTTATAGGACATTTAATTATTTTGTCCATATCGGGTATTGTGTTGTTTTTTCTTGTATCCTTTTCTAATCATGAACTCGGAAGAACAGCTACACGAATGTTAACCGAGTCTGCTGAGGATAAACAGGCTGAAATTAATGCTGAGTTTACTAGAATACAAACCGAGGTGCTCGGAATAGCCGAATCAGTTTCTTTGATGGAACCCCATCGTGAGAATATACAGGAGTTACTTTCAAGCAAACAGGGCCTTTACGACTTTGAAAGTATTTACTATATTGACAAAAGCGGAGAGGTTGTTGCGTATGCAGGACTGGAATCACAGCCGCAGGAGGCGCTGCAGGAGGTTGATGTCGGACAGGTCTATGTGTCCTATCCTTATTTAAATGAAAACATCGATGCCGGGCAGAGCGAAATTGAAACGATGAACCTGCAGGCAGCAGTTGTTAGTGATGATAAGGCCATAGGTTATATATATGCCGAGTACTCTCTCGATGAAATTTTAGTAAGCCTTGAGAGTGAGATAGAGGAGTTCGGATATGCACTTTTTACAGACACAAATTCCGTCGACTTTTTTAGCACCGAAGTGAGCTTTATCTCAAGTTCTGAACTTAACAATGCCGTTTTTGAGGAGATATCGGTTCCGGTTGAAGAAATTAAGGACGACATAAGAAGCGGACGCGAGGGTTCAGCCTCCTTTGTTCTAAGCTCCGAACACATGGTAAGCGTTTACAAACCGTTAAACATAAACGGTTGGTTCTTGGTCATGGCGGTGGTGCGAGACACCTATGTTAAGGATATAAGAACACTATCAATGGTTCTTATCACATCCATAATGATAATAGTTGCTCTTTTTCTTTCGTTTTCCTTTCGTTTTTGGAACATAAATCAAAGCATAAAAAAAGCTGCATATTACGACGAGCTTACCGGCCTACCAAACCTGACAAAGTTTCGGTTGGATTTGGCAAAGGTACTCAAAAATAATCCAACCAAGCCTTACTCGGTGGTTAAGATTGACATTAATAACTTTAAGGCAGTAAACGAACTTTATGATTTTGCGGTGGGCGACAAGGTTCTTTGCGCATTTGCAGATACAGGCAAGTATGCAAAAAGCGTAGAGAAGTCACACTTTGCTGCAAGAATTGGCGGTGACGAGTTTATAATGTGTGCCGGAAATGGATTTCTCGAAAGGTTGTCTGAGCTAACCTCAGAATATGAATCCTTCTTCAAGCATTCGGTCCCGGAGCTTTTTGGACATCGTCTCGATTTTAGATATGGAAGATACAACATTAAACCCGGTGAAAATGATGTCGATGACATTATTTCCAAGGTTGTTATTGCACACGGAATTGCTAAAACTCGACCCGGCAATGATGTATGGGATTACGAGGATGACTACAGGGCTCAGATTTTAAAACGCGTCGCCATAACCAACCGTATGGAAGAGGCGATGCAAAACGGTGAGTTTATACCCTACCTTCAACCCAAAATCAGGCTGTCTGACAACAAGCTCATGGGCGCAGAGGCACTTGTAAGGTGGATTGGTAGTGATGGAAAAACGATTTATCCAAATGATTTCATCCCCATTTTTGAGGAGAACGGATTTATTACCCGTCTCGATAGACATATATTGGAATATGTTTGTAGGCAATTAAAATCATGGGAAAGTCAAGGATATGATGTTGTGCCGATATCGGTTAACTTTTCAAGGTTACATTTCAGCAAAACCGATTTTATAGATGAAATTATAGAAATTGTGGATTCACACGGCCTTAATAGAAATCTTATAGATGTCGAGCTTACCGAAACCATTCTCGGCAAGGATGAGAAGTTGGTTTTATTCTTACTCTCCGAAATATCAAAGGCCGGCTTTAATGTTTCTATAGATGATTTTGGCTCTGGCTATTCTTCGCTCGGTCTATTAAAAAATCTAAATGCCCATACCCTAAAATTAGACAGGAGCTTTTTTCTGGGCACTGAGGATACCGAAAACGGCAATTTAGTTATTGATGGAATAATTAAGCTTGCACATAACATAGGCTTAGACATCGTTGCAGAGGGCGTAGAAACCGCTGATCAAGTGGAATTTTTAAAAGATGTAGACTGTGACTCGGTTCAAGGATATCACTACTCAAAACCACTTCCGATTGAGGAGTTTGAGAAAAAATACATAAAGCTTCTATCCAACACACCGCAATAACAATCCATTACATAAATGATGTTCTGAAATATATTTATCTATCTCTATGAATTTTTACGGTTAAATAGATGTTGTCCTTTTATGGCATTTTGTAAGTACATAGTCAATACACCACAAAAGTCTTCTTGTTCAAGGCTATGTGTTTGTTTTTATGCCAAACATTTTATATTCTCCCATCAAATTTTCCAGAATAAATCCTACTATTTTTGTCTGCACTAAAGCTTCAGTTTGAAATGTCCATCCAATTTAGTATATTACAACTTAAATGATTATAATATTCATTTTTACTTGCATTTTACACAAATAACGTGGTATAATATCCTCAAGCAAAACCCAAGAGGTGTCATATGAAGATAAACAATACGGTCGAGGCTTTATGTCGCAAATTTGTTCCGTTTTTGACCTTTGCTGCTGCATGTTTAATGCCACCTTACGATTTCAGCGAAAAGATAAAAAAAACATCGGAGGATAGTAAAATGCGTAAATCCATAACAGTTGCATTATTATTGGCTGCAGTTGCAGGTGCTCTTGTAACGATATACTTCTATCTCGCACGCAGAGAGCGCGAATTAAACGAGTATGAAGAGATCTTGTTCAGCGACGATCTTGACGAAATCTCTGCCAACGATCTAACCGATGAGCCTGTTGTAGAATAGTGGAGCAATCTACCATTGTTGCAATTTCAACTGCATTAGGCAGTTCGGCAATCGGTGTTGTAAGATTATCGGGAGCTTCGGCTCATGCGATAGCCGGTGAAATGTTCAGACCCACAAACCCCGCTAAACCCAACGGTTACGAGGCGAGGTTTGGGGTTTTGTACGATAAAATCGGACCTATCGATGAGGCGATAGCTCTTTATTTTATTGCACCTAATTCATACACAGGAGAAAACGTGGTGGAATTTTCCTGCCACGGCAACCCACAACTTCTTAGCAGGGTAGTGGATGCAGCAATAGAACTCGGAGCACAACAGGCTGTTGCGGGAGAATTTTCACGTAGAGCTTTTATGAATGGAAAACTTTCACCTGCAAAGGCGGAGGCGGTGTCCGCACTGATTTCCACCGAAGGAAGACGGTCAACTGCGGCGGCATCCAACGCACTCTGCGGAGTATTAGGCCGTGAACTTTCCGGATATTCCGACGAACTTTTAAATATAGCCTCTGCAGTTGCTGCGGCATGTGATTACCCGGAGGATACCGATCTTAACACCCAACCGCTGATTAGTCGTCTACAGAAGGTAAAAGATAAGCTAAAAAAGCTGTCGCATAATGCAATGCTAGTGCAGGAGTTGGAGAGCGGAATAAAGACGGTGATAATAGGAAGACCAAATGCGGGGAAAAGCACGGTTTTAAATTTACTGTGCGGATACGACCGAGCGATAGTCAGCCCTGTTGCGGGAACAACAAGGGATATAGTAAAACAATCCGTTGAGCTTAGCGACTACAGGCTGACCCTATGCGATACTGCAGGATTACATGAAACTGATGATGCAATAGAGTTGGAGGGTATAAAGCGCAGCCATGCTTCACTCGGCGAGGCACAGCTTGCAATACTTGTTTTGGATGCTACCCTACCTTTTGACAGCGAGCTCTACAATCTGGTCAGAGGAATAAAAACTGTCGCTGTGGTCAATAAGATAGATATAGCCAACAAAATAAAACCATCCGAGCTTAACGGCTTCGATAATGTTGTGGAAGTATCTGCAATAAATTCGGACCACCGTGAACGTTTAATCGAAGCAATAACGTCAACACTCCCACAGCTTCCTCAGGAGGACATAATTCCAATCTCCAACCGTCAGGCAACAGCCGCGGCAACAGCCGGTATAGAACTCGACGAGGCAATCGAATGTTTAAACATGGGGATAGTTGATGCCGCCTCGGTAAAGTTAGAGGATGCATACTCTGCGGTGTGTGAAATGCTACTTTTAAACCCTACAGACGAAATAGTCAATGCAATATTCAGTAATTTCTGCATTGGCAAATAAAGCATAAATTCATTGGCAAAATTACTTTTAAAAAGCTATTGACAAAATTGTAATATTGTGCTACAATGATTAAACGTTAATACTTAATTATTCCAATGGCACATTTAAGCAATCACTGAAAATGACGCGGGGTGGAGCAGTTCGGTAGCTCGTCGGGCTCATAACCCTACGAAATCCCACAACAATCAAGTTTACAAGTTAATATCGCGGGGTGGAGCAGTTCGGTAGCTCGTCGGGCTCATAACCCGAAGGTCGTCAGTTCAAATCTGGCCCCCGCAACCACAAAAACCCTTTAAAATAGCCGTTTTAGAGGGTTTTTTCTTTTGTGTACCGCTAAATAATTTTATCTCACAATAGCGGTATACCGCTATTAGAAAAATAAATTTTGCGATTTTCACAACCTCTTTGCGTGGGCATTTATTATTTTAGCTTTTCAATGTACCGCCGAATTGTACCGCCATAAAGTTTACTTCGTAGGGTTTTCAATTTATATCTTGCTGTAAAAATCCTATTGGTGCTCTTTGATTAAACTTAGCCATCTCTCGTCTCTTTTGTTCATCAAGTGAATGACCGTACATATTTAAAGTCGTGGATGGCTGGGCGTGGCCGAGCATATCGGCTAATGTGTTGATATCCATTTTCATCTCCATTGCTCTGGTAGCAAATGTGTGCCTGAGAGAATGGAAATTGGCATGGGGAATTCCGGCAGAGTTTACATAGCCATAAAATATGTCCATATAGTACCTCGGTTCTATCGGCTCTCCCGCTCTGTTGCAAAATACAAAACCTTTTGGGTTAAAGCCACCACCATAAGATTGTGCTGTTGTTTGTTGATACCGTTTAAGAATTCCAAACATTTCTACAGCTATGTCCGGAAGATATATTGTCCTATAGCCCTTATATGTTTTCACCTTGCCCAGCATCAGTGCTGTTTTTTCGCCATACCTTAGTATTTCATAGTCATTGTCAAGCTTTTCCGGGAGTTTTTGTCTCACAAGTATTCTGCGTACTTTTATGGTTTTGCTGTGCTCTAAATCAACATCTTGCCACTGTAAACCTAAAAGTTCGCCTATGCGAACCCCGGTGTATAATGCAATGATAATGCCTTTTGCAACATCGTTGAGTGAGCTTAAAACCATTTTTTCGAGTGCCGCCTGTTCTGAAACATCAAGCACCCTCATCTCTTTTGGTTCTACTCGTGATATTTTCACTGCCTGGATAGGGTTTTCTTTAATAATTCTATTCATTAAAGCTTGCTTAAACGAGAGGTTAAGCATATTACGTATGTTTTGCAGTGATTTAGGGGATAATCCCCCATCCTCTCCGTCCAAGCGTCCGGATGTAGATTTGCTGTTAAAAAATTGCTGTAAAACTTCACCCGATAATTGTTTCATTCGTTTTTTTCCAATCATGGGAATAACATGATTGTGGCAGTAGGCTTCATACGTTAAATAGGTAGAGTGTCTTACGGTCGGCTTTGCATAAGTTTTTAGCCACTCAATTAGCCAATCTTTTAAAGGCATACCGCTCGCTTCACTGTATTCACCACTCAATATTTGAGCGGTTATGGTATTTATCTTAATCCTCACCTCCTCATAACTATTACCATATACACTTTTGCGAGTTCCGTCTAAATAGTATTGCCCTTCCCATTTGCCGTTTTTTCTTTGCCGGATACTGCCGGTTCCTGATTCTTTTCTGCCCATATTGTTTCCTTTCTAATGATTCAATATGAACATCCTTAAAAGCCTTTGTTTGACTACAAAACTGCTCCATGGCTATTATAGCACATATTATAGAGCAAGTCGATATTTTTTCATCCAACAATTTGACGGTCTAACATCAAGAATGTCCTGTGTTACACTGCTCATACCATTCCAAAAATTTATGTTTAGGTATCACGACACGTCTAATGTCGTTTAATCTTAAAACCGGAAAGCCCGGAGATTTCACCAGTTTATATACAGTTGTCATAGATACACCCAAAAAGCCGGCCAAATCTTTTGGTTTCATATTGGGCGGCAGATTATCTATTTTATTCTTTATCTCTATATCTTGTATTTTATTCATAAAATTAACCTCCATTATTTTTATTAACACACACCACCTCGCCATTTCCTTCGGAATTCTTTCAGCCGAGTATAAGCCCGTTTAAAGGCTATGCAGGCTCTGCTGGGCAGATTTAAGTGGTGCTTTGTATCGACCAAAACTCCGCATATCTGCTTGCTGTTTTTGCCCAAAACTGCGTTGTCGTCAATCGCAATGCACAAAGCATTACTCAATTCTCCGCCTTGTTTTGAACAAAAACAGCTATGCATCTATTGCGTATTTTAGCCGACACAAAGCACAGGGGTGCGCTCGCTCGCTTGTATCCGCAAGGTCATCGCACACTATCCCTTGTACCTGTATAACTCAAGGTGATATGCTATTCACTTTTCAAGGTACCGGTGAGGTTTTACCCCCTACTTAATAAAGAGCAAATAATTTTAAAAAAGTAAACAAATCCGTAAAAATATTTTAAATTTCTATTTTTTCTATGCATTTCAAGAGAATATGTACGAGTTCCTGGAATAAATCTTCGTCGAACGACCCTTTGATTGTTGCTTTTTTTGCAAGTAAAGGCTTGTACATCTCGTAGATTTGATTCTTTATAGCAATAGGTAACGATTTGTATTGTATTATCTCCTCGTTTTCCCCTGCTCCACACCGTGCATGAGACTTTCACCTCACACGGCGTTCCATCAGTAGATATAAATCTATTGACTGGAGTCCATCCCTCCACAGCCTTATTAGTGCTGTTTCATAGGTACTATGACTCCGCTCTCGGTTAGATTAAAGTAAGTCACCTCACTAACGCCCTGCCTACACCGGCATATGCAGACGTTCTAACCTTTCCTCGTTCCGATGCTTTTATCAAACATATATGCCCTTAGATGTCTCCTATGAACCTGTATGCAACGTGAACAAGTTCACGATAATAGCGCCTGTAACACTATAAGGTATTTCATAATGTGTAGTTTTACTTTACCTCACATACACCGCAAATGCGGCCACAGCCGTTAGACCGTGCAACGATATAGATCCGTACATTCAGAGATACGTCAGATTTCCATCATTCTCATCATAGGCATTTTACAGACTACCGGCATATAGGCGGCACCGTTTACCTCTAAACAGCTTTCGTGTAGTATCGACACTTACGGCCACTCTCTGCCGACTCCCGCGAGCTTCGCACCCTATATCGGTGCAAATATAACGCACGTCGCAGTATCGTAGTAGGCGTTTTGGAGCGTTACCTCCTCATTCCACCTATCAAAGCATCAGTTCTCCAAGATTTTTATTTGATTATTAAAATATCAGTTTTTTAATAACCCATTCTTGTGTACAACCTTTTCAGCTGCAAACGAGTCACACGCCCATTCGTTTCCGCTCTTTGCCTGCAATAATAAATCGGTGAAATTCACTTTATTTTCCTCCTTTCCTGAATTTTTTTATTATGCGGTAGTACGTTGTTTTAACTACATCCGTGTTTAAATCCAACTCAACCGCAATTTCACTGAATTTTAGTTCCTTGAAAACCTTTAAGAACAAAATGTTTTTTTCTTTTTCCGATAACTTCAAATACGTTGACAAAACTTTATCGCTGGTCAGCATATCAATAAACATTCTGTCATCCGGCAAATCAGAAAATGTTAAGAGGGTGCCGCTCGGTTCCTCCCGCTCGACACCCTCGTTAATAAGGCTGATATAGGTATTTTCATCTAAATAAACTTCATGGTTTTGCATACTTTGCTTTTTTTGAATATATTTTACTTTTTGCCGCTCTACTGCTTTTAACAAATATGTAGTAAATCGCCCTTGCATTTCATTGTCCTGCAATGTACCATGATATGTACTCATCATAAATCTCCCTTCGTTTTATTTTGTGACTGCTTAAAAACACTGATACAACCTCCTTTCTTCTGTATAACAAAGCTCAAATGCTGACACTTTAAGCTTTTATAACAAATAAACGACCCTTTATTCCAGAAAATGAATTGTTTCAAAGTTTAGCTAATAAATTATATACAAAGAAGATATATTTCGCAAACTATACCTGATTACGTATTAATATATTATATTTTCTCTCTTTAGTATGTCTGTTTCCATTACACAATTTTCTTTTCCTATCCTATCTTTTGTAATACATGATTTTCATTGCCCATAATAAGCATTCTTGCCGTGCTTGCGCAAAAAATGTTTATCGCAAATATGCTGTGGTATTGGTTTTATGCCGCTATTTAACATCTCGGCAAAGTATGCCATTGTCGCAACATCTTCAAGCACCACGGCATTTTGCACTGCCTCGTATGCATTTTTGCCCCAGGTAAACGGGCCGTGGTTTGCACAAATTACACCGGGATTGTGCTGTGTGTCATATTTGGCGTTTTTGAAGGTCTCCACAATAACAAGTCCTGTGTTTTTTTCGTAGTCCTCGTCTACTTCCTCTTTTGTCAGCGCTCTTGTGCACGGAATATCCTTATAAAAATAGTCGCTGTGGGTTGTGTTGTAGTTTGGTATATTGCGAACTGCTGTCGCCCAAGACACCGCCATTTTTGAGTGTGTATGCACAACACCGCCTATGTTTTCATACGCTTTGTACAGCTCAATATGCGTTTTTGTGTCGGAAGATGGCTTGTATTTACCCTCTATTTTGTTGCCGTTTAAGTCCATTATCACCATACCGTCAGGTGTTAAATTCTCGTACTCAACACCGCTCGGCTTTATGGCAAAATAGCCTGTTTGTCTGTCAATTCCCGAAACATTGCCCCATGTGAATGTTACAAGATCGTGTTTTTGCAAATTCATATTTGCTTTGTATACTTCATGTTTTAGTTGCTCTAACATTACTATGCTCCAAATTATCTCAATTTCCAAAATAAATCTGTCATAAACAAATCTTTTTCAAAGTTGTCAACTTTTGTGTCTTTGCCTATATGTACAAACTCAATGTCCGTTATTCTAGCAAAATCACGCATTTGCTCTGATGTAACGTCGTAGCTCAAAACGGTGTGATGTGCCCCGCCTGCCATTATCCAGCACTCAATGCCTGTTGCCAGACTTGGCAGTGCTTTCCACATAACACGTGCCACTGGCAAATTCGGCATGTCCATAATCGGTTTTACACACTCAATATCTTGGCAAATCAGGCGCAAACGTCCGCCCATGTCAATAAGGCTAATTACAATTGCACTTCCTTCATGAGCCTCAAAAACAAGGCGTGCCGGTGGCTCTCTGTCGCCAATGCCAAGTGGGCTAACCTCTATTTTTGCTTTTTCCATAGCAATGCTTGGGCAAACTTCAAGCATGTGTGCACCAAGGCTCAATTCGTTGCCGCTCTCTAAATGGTAGGTATAGTCCTCCATAAAGCTAGTGCCGCCTGTTTTGCCCTCGCTCATCGCCTTTAAAATAGATGTCATTGCACTGATTTTCCAATCGCCCTCGCCACCGTAGCCATAGCCGCTTGCCATTAAGTTTTGACTTGCAAGTCCCGGCAGTTGTTTCATGCCATATAAATCTTGGAATGTGTTATTAAATGCTTTGCAGCCCTCTTCATCAAGCAATTTTTTCATTGCAATTTCTTCACGTGCTTGGTATTTCACGCTATCAATGTCATTTGTATTTATAAGATATTTTTCATTATATTCTGCCATTTTTGCATCAATTTCGCTGTCTGTCACAGCGTTCATTGTGTCCACAAGCAAGCCTACAGGCCATGTGTTTACTTGCCAACCAAGCTTTGCTTGCACTTCAATTTTGTCGCCCTCTGTAACGGCAACTTCTCGCATATTATCGCCAAAACGCATAACTTTAAGCTCTTTTGAAAAAGCCACGCCGTATGCAACACGCATCCAATCGCCAAGGCGCTTTTGCATGTCTGCGTCTTGCCAGTAGCCTGCAATAATTTTGCGTGCACTGCGAAGTCTTGCGCCTATAAAACCGTGTTCACGGTCGCCGTGTGCGGCTTGGTTTAAGTTCATAAAGTCCATGTCAATCTCATTATTAGGTATCTCTTTATGGTATTGCGTTGCAAAATGGCACCATGGTTTTTGCAAATTAACAAGCCCGTTAATCCACATTTTGCTAGGGCTAAATGTGTGGCACCACGTCACAATCCCTATGCAATCATCGCTGTAATTTGCCTGTTTAATTATTTCTGTTATTTCAGCGTTTGTTTTTGCCGTTACTTTGTAGACAAATTTGCAGGGCAAATTACCGCTTTTGTTTAAAACGTTTGTCATTTCCTCTGCACGTTTAGCAACTGTTGTTAAAACTTCGTCGCCATATAAAAATTGGCTACCTACTATAAACCAAAACTCTTTGTTTTTCATGTTCATCTTAATATCCTCCATATTTTTATTTTTAAATTGCTTCTGCTGCTTTCTCTGCCATAAGTCCTATTTTATAGCTATCAATATATTTTGCAAAGCCTTTTACATCTTTTGTATCGGGCTGTACAACACTGCCTTTTGCCCCTGCAAAAATATTGTTTTTAAGGTAATCTTGCAAGCTCTGTCCGTCTTTTTTGTTTTGCATGTAAGCGGCAAGTAGCGCAATGCCCCACGGGCCGCCCTCGCCTGCTGTTTCCATAACTGCAACAGGCACATTTAACGCACCTGCAAGCATTTTTTGTCCGGCTGTCGGTGTTTTGAAAAGTCCGCCGTGCCCAAGCAATGTTTCAAGTTTTACTTTTTCTTCGTTAAATAAAATATCCATGCCTATTTTAAGCGCCGCCATTGTTGCATAAATTTGTGTGCGTGCAAAATTAGCAAACGTAAGCTCGTTTTCAGGTTTGCGCACAAACATGGGTCTACCGTTTTCAACGCCAACAACAGGCTCGCCTGCATAGTAGTTGTAGCATAAAAGCCCACCGCAGTCGGCATCGCCCTCAAGTGCTTTGTTGTAAAACATATCGTAAAGTCGTGCTTTGCTTAAATTGCAATTTGCTGCTTTTAAAACTTCGTCAAACATTTTAACCCACGCATCAAGGTCAGATGTACATGTGTTGCAATGCACCATTGCAACAGGGCTTGCGCACGGTGTTGTAACCATATCAATTTCACGGTGCAGTTTTTTCAGCTGTTTTTCAAGTACAATCATTGCAAAAACGCTTGTGCCGGCGCTTACATTGCCCGTTAGCTGTGCCACGCTGTTTGTCGCAACCATGCCTGTTCCAGCATCACCTTCCGGTGGGCACATTGGTATGCCTGCATTAAATTCACCACTTTGGTCAAGCAGTTTTGCTCCTTTTTCGGTTAGCGTCCCTGCTTTTTCGCCTGCTTTCAAAACTTTTGGCATAATATCGTTTAGTTTAAAGCCGTAGCCGCCTTTGTTTAAAAGCTCGTCAAATTGTGTGGTTTTTGCCTTGTCATAGTCGCAAATGTTGCTATCTATGGGGAACATACCCGAGGCATCACCCACACCAAGCACTTTTTTGTCTGTTAATTGCCAGTGCACATAGCCTGCAAGTGTTGTCAAATAGCTTATGTGTTTCACATGCGGCTCATTATCGAGCATAGCTTGATATATATGCGCAATGCTCCACCTCTCGGGTATATTAAACTGCATGGTATCGGTTAATTTTTCTGCGGCAACGCTTGTGTTTGTGTTGCGCCATGTTCTAAATGGTGTTAAAAGCTCGCCGTTTTTATTAAAAGGCAAGTAGCCGTGCATCATAGCACTAATGCCCATTGCGCTTACGCTTTCAAGCTTTTCTCCTGTTGATTTCATAGCGTTTTCACGCAAATTTGAAAACGCATCTTGTATACCTGCCCATACTTTTTCAAGAGAATATGTCCAGTAATTATTTTCAAAGCTGTTTTCCCAATCGTGTGCACCGCTTGCAATAACAGTGCCTTTTTCATTTGTCAGTACAGCTTTTATTCTTGTTGAGCCAAGCTCTATACCAAGATAAGTATCTTGCATTTATTTCCTTCCCTTAATATTCTATCTTGCCCAAAGAAATTGTCCGAATTATGTAAACCGTTTGCATGACAAATGAGATAGGAGGTGGGCTACTTTAAATGCAATCGAGAAGCATATATAGTCAATCAACTTGAAACCCACCATATCTTTTTACCACATTTTCGGGTTACCGGGGCAAAACATAACTTTTTTTACTGCCCTTGTTTCAACAAAACAACCACAGAGTTTACACATCCCGTTGATGAGATTGTCGCAAGCCTTACATTTTTCTAAGCGCTCACTATAAATTTTTTTCTCAACTTTGATTTCGTTAGGCATGTTTTCTATGTACTCATATATACTTCTAAAAAAATCAGTTTCCGTAATCTCACTTAGCAAACAGCGTTTGCAAATTCTTCTTTCGTTTAACATAATGTGAAAAGGATAATTGCACAAGGAGGTGCAGTGAATCTAATTTTATCATTTGAGAGAATATACTCATCGTAAACTTTTATATTTACTTTTTCTTCGTCGCCAAAGTCATTATAATCGTGCATTTTTCCTGAAAGTATAAATGCACTGACTTTACTTGCGGTAAAACCACTCAAATCAATTTCAATATCCAAACTTTCACTGCAAGATAGATTAGATGTCGTTATGCTCACTTCACCACTGTCTGTTATGGAGGAAGATGCTGAAACGCCCGGAACATTTTTGTTCGAATCAACTGATATTTTATCTGCTATCACAAAGCTTTCCAGCAAAGTTGCATCTTGGTGTACTTTGTACATATCAAATACATGGTATGTCGGAGTGAGTAGCATTTTTTCGCCTTCAGTCAAGACAACCGCTTGCAACACATTCACTGTTTGTGCAATATTTGCCATTATAACGCGCTCTGAATGATTATTGAAAATATCGAGCGTCATCGCTGCCACAATAGCGTCACGCATAGTGTTTTGTTGGTACAAAAATCCGGGGTTTGTTCCGGGCTCAACATTGTGCCATGTGCCCCACTCGTCCACGATTAACCCCACTTTGTGCTCGGGGTCATACTTGTTCATGATATGAAGATGATTTATAATGAGATCTTCCATTCTGTTAGCCTGATAAAGAGTATTATAGTAAAGCGCTTCATCAAACTCAAGGGCAGAACCTTTGTCGTTCCACACTGCAGTAGGCACGGTGTAGTGGTGGAGTGTGATAGCATCGGTGTATTTTCCCGCAATCCTCATTAGTTGCTCAGTCCAGTTATAGTCATCAACCGACGGACCACAAGCTATTTTAAAGAGTTTGTTCGCCCCATAATTTCTGCAATATGTGGAAAATCTGCGGTATAAATCTGCATAGTATTCGGGGCGCATATTGCCTCCACAACCCCAGTTTTCGTTGCCGACACCCCAGTATTTTACTCGCCATGCTTCTTGTTGTCCGTTTTCTGCCCTTAATCCTGCCATGGGAGAGAGTCCGTCGAAAGTTAGGTATTCCACCCACTCGCTCATTTCTTGTACAGTGCCACTTCCAACATTCGCGTTGATATAAGGCTCACAGTTTAGTTGATTACAAAGCTCCATAAATTCATGAGTGCCAAATGAATTATCTTCAACAGTGCCTCCCCAATGCGTATTTATGATCTTTTTGCGGTTTTCTTTTGTTCCGATTCCGTCTTTCCAATGGTATTCATCCGCAAAGCAGCCACCCGGCCAACGCAATACGGGGACTTTGATTTTTTTCAGTGCTTCTACCACGTCGCTGCGCATTCCATTAACATTCGGGATTTTTGAGTCTTTACCGACATAAAGCCCCTCGTATATGCACCTCCCCAAATGTTCTGAAAAATGCCCATAGATATTTTTATTTATCTTGCTTTTTTTATTTTTTGTGTTTATAATAATTTTATTCATAAATATTACTCCAAGTTGCGTAAGCTATCCTTTTACCGCTCCTGCAGTCAGACCGTCTAAGAAATAACGTTGAAATGCTAAAAACAGTATAAAAACCGGAATAACTGAGAAGAATGCACCAACGATTAATAAGTCATAATTATTCCCATATGGTGTCATTAATGTGCCTAACCCGATTGGCAGAGTGAATTTATCAGCAGAACGCAATACGAGCATCGGCCACAAGAAATTGTTCCAACTTCCCATTCCGTTCAATATTGCCATAGCTGCAAACGCGGGTTTCATAACAGGCAAAACTATTCTAAAGAAAATGCCGTATTCTGTCGCACCATCTACACGTCCTGCATCAATAATCTCGTGTGGCACTGAAGTTAGGTATTGCCTAAAAAAGAAAATGGTGGATGCGTGTGCTATTCCAGGCAGAATAATACCACCCCATGAATCTATCAAGCGCAAAGCTATAACCTCTTGATAGAGCGGCAACATCAATATTTCAAATGGAACCATCATTGTCAACAAAACACATAAAAATATTAAATTTTTTCCTTTAAATGAATAGCAGGCAAAACCATATGACACAAAAGAGCTTACCATTAATACTAAGGAAACTTGAACTATTGTTAGTCCAAAACTGTTCCAGAACCATGTGAAATATGCATGAGCACCGGTAAATAAATATATATAACCATCGAGTGTCATAATATCAGGTTGGATTAATAAATTAAGTCCGCTATGAATGATTTCAACACCGGGCTTAAAGCTTGCGATGAAATTTGCATAAAAAGGAATTATTACTATAATTGAGAGTACCGTGAAAAACAATACAGCGCATATCATAGCCACAGAAATCGGTTTTCTTTTAACAGGTTTTACCATGTTATTTACCCTCCTTCTTTAATACACCGTTCCAACGAAGTTGGATTAAATTGATGGTCATCGCTAAAATTAGTAAAACAATGCCAACTGTTGAAGCATAACCTAAGTCGTTACGCTCAATACCTTGCTTATACAGATATCCTACAATAGTTAAACTCATGTTTTTAGGTGAGCTTGAACCCCAAATCATGTAACTTTCTGTGAACATTGCAAGACCTGCATACACTGAAATAGTTAAAACATAAATTGTGGTTGGTTGTAGCATTGGAATAGTAATTTTGATGAACTTTTGCCACACACTAGCCCCATCAATGTCGGCCGACTCGTATAATTCTTCCGGTATCCCTTTAAGCCCTGATAAATAGTACATCATATTTACACCGGTCCACCGCCAACAACATAGGAGTAACAAGATAGGCATTGCCCACTCTTCCTGACGTTTCCACGTTATTGCCTCTCCGCCGAAAAATTGTACAATTTGATTCATAAAAGCATCGGGGCTATCGCTGAAGGCCAAGCTAAACAAGGTACCTGCAACAACAACCGATGTGAGTGCGGGTAAATACATAACAGCTTTATAAATCCCACCGAATTTCATCGCTTTGCTATTTATAACACATGCATAAAGCATGGGGAATGGGATAAGAAGCAATAACGAACCTATCATATAAACAAAACTGTTTTTTACGGCTGTAAAAAACACCGTATCGCTCAAGAGTTTCGTATAATTATCAAATCCTATAAAAGTTACCTGACCAGGCAGAATATCTTGAAAACTCATTTGTACAGTGCTTATCATCGGATAAATGAAAAAACTGCAAAACACTAATATAAAGGGCGAAATAAATAAATAAGGTGCTGTTTTTTGGCTGTATAAAAACTTTTTAATCATGGATGTTCCTCCATTTAGACGAACAACTCTCCACCCTAATTAGATAGAGAGTTGTCGATACTTATTTTTATCTTAATTCGTTTTCAATCTGTTCTTGTGCGGCATTTAATGCTTCTGTAGGATCAACGCCGTATTCTATAATGTCGATTAAGGTAGTGGTGCCTAATACATTCCCTATAACAGGACTGGCAACAACAGCTTTCACTTCTTCAATTTCGTCTTGAACCTCAAGCAACATATCAAATGGATTATTTGCAAAATACTGCACAAATACATTTTCCGGATTATGAGTTAATTCCTCATCAGACCACAATGATGTGTTGCAGGGATCAAATCCAAGCACATTCCATATTTGCTCATTTCCGAGCTCGGATAATTTTGCCCAAGCTAACCATTCAGCTGCAAGTTCTGCATTTTCGCTTGTATTCATAACCACAGTACCTGTGCCTCCGCCACCGTATGAACGAGGTTGTCCTTCTTCAAATACGGGAATAGGAGCAATTGCTATTTTGCCGGCTAAATCTTCCATATAGTTTGTATACCTCGACATGAACCAAAGAGGTCTTATAGCAGAGGCATATTCACCATTGTTCATTACTCCATAAGCTTCTTCTGTATCAACATGACCTCCCGGAATTGTTTGATCAACACCTGCGTTGTACAGATCACGAATCATGGTCATAGCTTTTATGGCCTCGGGAGTGTTCACTTGAGGATTACCGGCATCATCAACCAAGTCACTGCCTTGTTGTGCTAACATGGCGTTTAAAGTAGATGTGTTATTTGTTTCGGCGGCACCCATGATATAACCTGCCTCAACTACTTTTAGGCCGGCCTCCATATAATCATCCCAAGTAACAATTTGTGTATAGTCAACACCTGCAGCCTCTAAAATTTCAGTATTATAGAAAATTGCCGCTGCACCAACGTGAGTAGGAATGCCATAGTTTTTTCCGTCCTGGCCGTAAATTGATAAACGAGAGGGTACAATATCATCACGATATGGGTCTACATAAGAAGTCATATCAAAAAATGGTACTTCACCCTGTAAGTAGTTTGGAAATCTTCCGATTTCAACATCAACCATGTCCGGTGCTCCTGTTCCCGACTGGACTGCGATTGTAAGTTTGTCGTGCATATCTCCGTATGGGTATGTAGTCATATTAATATTAATCTGCTTGTCAGGATTATCATCGTTCCATCGTGTTAACATGTCACTGTAAAATTGCCCGTGTAACTCAACGAAAACCCACATTTCCATGTCTGTTGCTGTTTCGTCGGTCGTTGCATCTAAAGCGGTATTCGTCTGTTCACCACCGGAATCTCCGCCACCGGCTCCACAAGAGCTCATTCCAAACATCATGCTAACTGCAAGTACAAATGCCAATAATAAGGTAATTGCTTTTTTCATTTTTCTCCTCTTTCTCTTTCAAAATGTGTTTTAAAACCAATTATGTTTTACTTTTTGAGCCTGATGACATTCCATGAAGCTTTCTTAAGTAAAATTTCAGCGATACCTCTTTCTGTTTTAGGTACAGCATTGGTTTTAGGTACTACATTATTTGGACTTTGCACCGTGTTCACGGCTTTGAGGTCATCGCATACCATACTGATATGCTCAAATATTTTGTAATCTTCAAATCCACGCAAATTGCAGTCCATGAGCATGTCTTCTTCTAAATCCCTACTCACTGCAAATATTGTGAGTTCGCTCTCGTCGTCACTAAGTACAGCCACAGAGTCGAGATATGGCACGTCGGTAAAGTTTTTTGAGTCGTATTTGGGCGAAGTGATTACAGGCAAAATTGCGGTACCTCTACCGAATGTAGATGCGTGTAAAAGTGGATAATATATAGTCTGCCTGCAAATCCCACCGCCTTTTGCGGTAAATATCGGTGCAATTACGTTTACAAGCTGTGCAATACATGCCATTTTTAGCCTGTCCGCATGTTTTAAGAAGGTGATTAAGCTGCAACCCACCATTAGTGCGTCTTCAAAATTATATATGTCCTCTAAAAGAGCGGGTGCTACTTGCCATGGTCGTTGTGCCATTTCATCATTATCACTTTCGTTTGCGTGATACCAAACATTCCATTCGTCAAAGCTTAACATGATATCTTTTTTGCCGCGTTTTACCGCTTTTACATAGTCACACGCTGAAACCACAGTTCTGATGAAACGGTCAATTTCCAAAGAGAACGCGAGATAATCTTCAGTGTTATTTGCTTTATTTTCATAGTATTGGTGCAATGAAACATAGTCGACCGCATCATATGTATGCGTCAAAGTTTCCGCTTCCCACATCGGGAATGTAGGCATATTGGTGTTGGAGCTACCGCAGGAAACGAGTTCTAATGTAGGGTCAAAGGCCTTCATAGCTCTCGCTGTTTCAACCGCAATGCGCCCATATTCTTGCGCAGTTTTGTGTCCTGTTTGCCATGGTCCATCCATTTCGTTGCCGAGACACCAAACTTTAATATCGTGTGGAGGAGCGTAACCGTGAGCAATTCTTAGATCACTCCAGTATGAGTCTTTGGTGTGATTGCAGTATTCTAACAAATTTAGTGCGTCTTCGACTCCACGTGTACCTAAATTCACTGCCATCATAACGTCTGTATTGGCTTTTTTTGCCCATGAACAAAATTCATTCGTGCCAATTTGATTTGTCTCTGTGGTGCGCCATGCTAAGTCTAAGCGTTGAGGACGCTTGTCTTTAGGTCCAACTCCGTCCTCCCATTTGTAGCCTGAGACAAAATTTCCACCCGGATAGCGTACTATCGGAACGTTAAGTTCTTTGACTAACGCGAGTACATCTTTGCGAAAACCCTCCTCATCTGATAGTTCATGATTAGGTTCGTACAATCCGTCATACACACACCTACCCAGATGTTCGACAAACGAGCCATATATGCGTTTGTCTATCCTACCGATTTTCAACTCTTTTTCCAATAAAATTTTAGCTTTTTTCAAACTGACACCTCCTGGTTTTATTTTAGATTTGTTTAAATTAATATAGCAAAAACTAAACTATACCGTCATATTATCATTAAACAACTGCTTTGTCAATAGTTTTTTGTAAATTTATTATTTTATTTTATGTATTGCTTTTTTCAACGAAGAATAGTATAATTTCATTAGATACTAAATTATTTTAGATATAAAAAGGTGGAATGATGTTACATATAAAATCACTACAAAAGAGCAAAGCTGTATTTGATGCTTTAAATTCCGATGTGCGGATAGGGATACTGGAGCTTCTTATGGAAAAAGGCGAAACGAATCTCAATATGTTTGCAAAAGAACTTGAACTAACAAATGGCGCAATTACAGCACATATCAAAAAGTTGGAACTTGCCGATTTAATCGAAGTGCGTGCGGCGGCGGCCAGTCGTGGTTCGCAAAAGTTTTGTACATTAAAATATCATAAGTTGCTCATCGACTTATTCGAAGAAAGTGAAGCGAGTGAGCAGGTGTATACTTACGACATAGACATCGGCCATTACACAGATTATATGGCTCGCCCCACCTGCGGCATAGTCACACCCAGCGGAATACTTGGTGAGTTTGATGACCCGCGATACTTTTCTTTCCCTGAACGCTTTAATGCGGGACTCATTTGGATGGGGTCTGGGTATCTTGAGTATGTTATTCCGAACAATTTAAAACTTTCACAGCGAATGACTGAGTTGCAAATTTCAGTAGAAATATCCTCGGAAGCTCCCGGCTTTTCCGAGCATTACCCATCGGATATTTATTTTGAGATAAACGAATGTTCTTTGGGAGTAATCACAACACCGGGCGAGTATGGCGATCGCAAGGGTATGCTAAACCCTGACTGGTGGTATTCCTATTTAGCACAGTATGGCAGGCTAAAAATGATTACAGTGAACACAAACGGAACTTTTGTAGACGGACTGCAAATTTCCGCTACCACTGTTGAGGAGTTGAATATTACAAGTGAATCTAAAATAAAGTTTCGTATGGGCGTGCATAAAAATGCATATCATGCAGGTGGATTTAACCTTTTCGGAAAAGAATTTGGTGACCACGCAAGCGGAATACTTACCAAGATGTTTTTTGAAGAGGTGCCGAATAAAAAAGGTGTTTTATTCGATTAGGAGATAACCCGGAGTAGAAAGATTATGAATAAATCAAATTTTACGAAGAAACTATCTATACGCAACGTGCTTGTAACCGATTCTTTTTGGGGCGCTATGATGGAAAAAACACGCACACGGGTTATCCCATACCAATGGGAAGCACTGAACGACAGAATTGAAGGGGCAGAACCCAGCTATTGTATTGCTAATTTTAAAATAGCAGCACAGTTGATAGCACATAAAAAAACTCCCCACAACGTACCACTACCGGAGAAAGCAGAGTTTAGAGGTTTTGTTTTCCAGGACAGCGACCTTGCAAAATGGATAGAGTCTGTAGGCTATTCCTTAGCGTGGCATCCGGATGCTGAGCTTGAAAAGATTGCGGACTCAGCTATAGATTTAATTTGTTCGGCACAACAGGACGATGGCTATTTAAATACATATTACATAATTAATGGATTAGATAAAAGATTTACAAATCTTACAGATAACCATGAACTATACTGTTTAGGACATATGCTTGAAGCGGCACTGGCATATTTTGATGCAACGGGTAAAGATAAACTCCTAAAATCGATGATGCGCTTCATTGAATGTGTCGAGAGCCATATTGGAAAAGAAGACGGGAAAATGAAAGGATATCCTGGGCATGAGGTCTTAGAAATGGCATTGATGCGTCTGTATGAAGTGACAAATGATAAAAAGCATCTAAAACTAGCGAAATATTTCATCGACCAAAGAGGACAATCTCCACTTTATTTTGAAGAGGAAGCTAACAAACGCAATGCAACTCACTGGGCTGACAGCTATTTTAAATACCAGTACTACCAAGCAGGTAGACCGGTAAGGGAGCAACATGTTGCAGAGGGACATGCGGTGCGTGCGGTATATCTTTTTTCCGGAATGGCATCTGTAGCTAAGGAAACCGGTGACGATGAACTCTATCAAGTTTGTTGCGATATTTTTGAAAATATAGCGACAAAACAAAGCTATATCACAGGTGCTATCGGTCAATCCAGTTATGGCGAGGCATTCACCTATGACTACGATCTGCCGAATGACACGGTGTATGCTGAAACATGTGCACAAATCGGACTTATATTTTTTGCCATGAGTATGCTCGAGATTTCCCCCAAGGGTAGATATGCCGATTTAATGGAAAAAGCGCTCTTTAACGGTGTAATCAGCGGAATGTCTTTAGACGGAAAAAGTTTCTTTTATGTTAATCCACTTGAAGTAGTACCCGAAGCCTCGGAAAAAGACCATTTGCGAAAACATGTTAAAGTTGAACGACAAAAATGGTTTGGTTGTGCTTGTTGTCCACCAAATATTGCTCGCTTACTATCCTCGATAGGAACATATTCACACACAGTAAGCGCAGATACATTGTACACTCATTTATTTATCGGTTCGCATACCACAGTTAATATGAACGGCAATGATATCAGCTTAAATCTCAGCACTAAATATCCATGGGAAGAGACAATTGAAGTGACTTTTGAAATGGAAAGGGAAACTAACTTCAAGTATGCTATTCGTCTGCCGAATTGGTGCGAAAAATATGATTTAACGCTTAACGGCAAAGCAGTCAAGCATAACGTAGTGGACGGGTATGCTGTTATATCAAGATTGTGGAATCATGGAGATGTTGTATCTCTCACACTCTCGATGCCAGTAGTGATGATGAAATCCAGCCCTAAAGTGCGCGAAAACATCGGAAAAATAGCAGTGATGCGTGGACCATTGGTGTACTGTTTAGAAGAATATGATAACGGGAAAGAACTTCACCGTGTGTCGGTATTGAGAAGTTCTACTTTCACTCTGAAGTTTGAAGAAGACTTACTCAATGGAGTTATGACACTGAGTTCAAATGGTAAATTCCTTTGTGAGAACGATGGTGAAGAAGAACAGCTCTACACACAATTTGTCGCCCTTAAATATATAGATAAACCACTAAAATGGATTCCGTATTATGCATGGGCTAATAGGGGGAAGGGCGAAATGCTTGTTTGGATACATTTATCAACATAGAGATATAACAATTTGCCCCAAGGACTGTATTTAACTATAGGGAAAAAGCAGTGTTCACTAAAGCGGAAAATGAAGTCGCTTGACGAATCTCAAAGTAAAAAGTGAGAGACGTAAAATGAAATATACAAATAACTGACGAAGTCTGCAATTAACACATTGTAAATAACAAGTCGTAATTATGAATAAAGTCAGCATTTAAATACGGACAGGAGAGAATTAGAATGAAACATCAATGTAAAATAACGGTATTGGAAACAAAAGTGTTTCCGAATTATCAAGCAGAGTATCTCGCCGACCCTAAATCTGGACCTTGTCCTTTTTTTAAAGAAGGAGATATATTTTTGTTAGATAGAACTCAACAAAAAGATGATTTTTACCATCTAATGAATGGAACATTTTGTGGAGAGGCGTGGGATGCTGTAAGCAGATACGTTTATACCGCATTGCAGGGCGGTTCAATAATGCGTGGTTGGACTAACGACGATAGAATGATGATTACATGTTGCAATGACGGAACAAGGCCGGTTATATTTAAAATCGAAAGAATCGATATCCCTGAAAGCGAAGAAGATAAAGTTTGGCTTGCAAAGCAAAACTTCACTAATTGTTCACGAGATGCATACACAGGCTAATTTGTCAAATTACTTAATTTAAAATTATCGCACCTTAAATTCATCAATCATGCCGCTGATAATATTAAAATCATCATCC
>CAYJKY010000043.1:0-23193 GCA_964370825.1 uncultured Oscillospiraceae bacterium | reverse complement strand
GCAGAGGACTGAAAATCCTCGTGTCGATGGTTCGATTCCGTCCGGAGGCACCATCTAGATTATGCCGGTTTCAGTTGTCTGCTACATACTGTAAGCCGGTATTTAATCGTCAAGAGACCGTGGTGCTGTCGCCAAGTGGTAAGGCAAAGGTCTGCAACACCTTTATTCGGCGGTTCAAATCCGCCCAGCACCTCCACTCGTCGCAAACTTCACTTAGTTTGCGACGATTTTTTGCATATATATACTTGCCAGCGCTTAAATCGCTTTGTTTTACCTCACTTTTCGCGAAAAGTACACTCGGGGTATACTGTTCGATTGGCAAGCATCTTAACGAAGTAAAGCTATCGCTATCATCTTTTTTCTACTTGTAGCTTCGAGGCTGTGCATTTTGTATAAGCAAGCTGATAATAATATTACTGATTGGAATACAATATTCAGTCTTTGCGAAGATGTTAATTTTATATAACTAAGAAGGAATGTTAATATGAGTAGACGAACAGAATATATATCCGAACTTCGTAAATCAGAGGAACGTCATTATAACTGTGCTCAGGCTGTACTCATTTCTTTTTGCGACGAATGTGGTATTGATCCTGAAACCGCTTATATGTTAGGTTCAAACTTTGGCGGTGGTATGCGTATCGGCTCTGTGTGTGGTGCCCTAACCGGTGGTCTGATGGCAATGGGTTTGTTGAAACTTTCCGAACCGGATGTCAAGGATGTCATGATTGAATTCGAAGAAATATACGGAAGTGTTGAGTGCCGTGTTCTTCTTGATAATGTTGCATGTGGTTATCCACGTGCAATGTTCTGTAACGAACTGATAAACAGATGTATTGAGGATATTGAAAAGCGTCTACCCTCCACCTGTTGAATAATTACTTGAATTTTATCCTAAACAGTCCCAAAGTGATTTTATCCTAAACAATCACCAAGTGATTTTATCCTAAACAATCACCAAGTGATTTTATCCTAAAATCACTTGACAATTAATAGAAAATGTTGTACTCTTAATAAAGAGTGATGTCCCGTTTTGCTTGTTGGGACAATTTGTAGTTATTTTATTGGAATGGCCAATTAATAATATTTTTGTATATCAAAGAAATAGAATTATATTAAAACAAACAATATCACCTGTTGTCGAATTTTGCGACGGGAGGTTTGTGTCGTTTTAATTGTTAAATTTAATATGAAGGTAACTTATGACACAAAACAGTAACAAAAGTGGACAAAAAAAAGAGAAAAGCGAGAAAAAGAGTAAGCCAATGTTCTCGTTTGAAAAGGTAATGTCCCAACCTGAGGTAAAGAAATCAAGCGCAGGAGCAAAATCCGGCGGAGCAAAACCAAATGAAACAAAGCCGAAAAACACATCCGGAAAAAAACCGGGAAGACCTCCCAAATCTACTCCGGCAGTAAGCATTGAAACTCCGACGGTAAGACGGATGAAAAGCGAGCTTAAGCAGGAAAAACGTAGCTCAGCAACAAACCGTGTTACCGGAAACGCAAACAAGGTAGTGAAAATCCTTCCTCTCGGAGGGCTTGGAGAAATTGGTAAAAACATTACACTTTTTGAATGTGACGGCGATATGCTATTGGTCGATTGCGGAATATCATTTCCGGATGACCATATGTTCGGTGTTGACCTTGTAATTCCTGATTTCACCTATCTTATAGAAAATGCGTCAAAAATCAGAGGTTTAATTGTAACTCACGGACACGAGGATCATATCGGTGCTATCCCCTATCTTTTGAAGAAGATAAAAGTTCCGGTTTTCGGAACTAAGCTCACGATGGGGTTTGTACAAAATAAGTTAGAGGAACATAAGCTCAGCAGCTCTACAAAGCTTAATGTGATAAAGCCTGGCGAGAAACTACGATTTGGTGTTTTCACAGTGGAACCCATCAGCGTAAACCATTCTATTCCGGATGCCGTTGCATATGCAATTGACACCCCTGCCGGAATTGTTCTTCATACCGGAGATTTTAAGGTAGACTACACTCCCCTATCCGGTAAAAGTATTGATTTAAAAACATTTGCAACCTATGGAAAAAAAGGTGTTTTATGCATGATGTCGGATAGCACTAATGCCGAACGTGCAGGGTATACCGAAAGTGAACAAAAGGTTGCCGAAAGCTTTAAGAGGCTATTTAACGATGCTCAGGAACGACGAATTTTTATTGCGAGCTTTGCCTCCAACATAAACAGAATTCAACAGATTATTGAGCTTGCCGCACAGCATAACCGTAAGGTTGTTTTTTCCGGACGCAGTATGGAAAAGAATGTTTCCATGGCACTGGAACTCGGATATATAAACGCTAAACCCGGCGTCATTATATCAATGGAAGAGATGAGAAACTTTTCTCCGGATAAGCTTGTTGTTGTTACAACCGGTAGCCAAGGCGAGCCGCTTGCGGCTCTTTCCAGAATGGCAAACGGCACACACCGCACCCTTACAGTTGTGCCCGGTGATTTTATCATCATATCAGCAAATCCCATTCCCGGTAACGAGGTTACGGTAAGCAGGGTTATTAACGGTCTGCTCACGCTCGGTGCAGATGTAATATATGAATCCATGTATGATGTGCATGTCTCGGGTCACGCCTGCGCTGAGGAGCTTAAACTTCTTCTTACCCTCGTAAGACCAAAGATGTTCCTTCCGGTTCATGGCGAGATGCGTCAGCTGATAAAACATGCACGACTTGCAGAAAGCACCGGGGTAGATAGACGAAATATATTTATTCCCGAGGTCGGTCAGACATTATGTGTAAGCAGTAAAGGAATTACCAAGGGTGAATACATCAATTTATCCGAAGTTCTGGTTGACGGACTCGGCGTCGGTGATGTCGGCACCTCTGTTCTTCGTGACAGAAAGTTATTGTCGGAGGATGGGCTTGTGGTGATTGCAGCCTCTATCGACATATCGACAAGAGAGCTTCTTTCCGGTCCTGAGGTTGAGACAAAAGGTTTTATATACAGTAAGGGCTCCACCGTGATTATCGAGGAGATTAAGGCTCTCGCCGGCGACGTGCTCTACGAGTATGAGGTTTCCTCCTCTGCAAGCATTCAATCGGTGACCACCAAGCTTACCGAACAAATTCAGGGACTTTTATACAGGCGGCTTAAACGTCGTCCGATGATAATACCGTTAATTATGGAAGTTTAAAAAATATACTGATAGAAAGGTTGTTGTGAAATGAAAGTTGTTTTAAAACAGGATGTTAAGGGAGCAGGCAAAAAGGATGAAGTTGTGCAGGTTTCGGACGGATATGCCCGCAACTTTCTATTCCCAAGAGGGCTTGCGGTTGAGGCTTCTGCCGCCGCATTAAACGATGTGAAAAATAAAGAACTTGCAAAACAGCATAGGGCTGACGAGGATCTCGCCAATGCTCAAAAGCAGGGTGAGAAACTATTTAACAAAAAAATCACCGTTGCTGTAAAAACCTCACCTAACGGGAAAATATATGGAACCGTTACCTCGAAGGACGTTGCTGAGGCTATAAGCAAGGAGCTTGGCTTAGATCTTGATAAGCGCAAGGTTACCGTCAGCGACATTAAGGAGCTTGGCGATTATGATGTGACGGTAAAGCTTCACACAGCTGTGAGCGGCAAGGTCACCCTTTCGGTAGTAGCGGAGTAGTAATATGGCAGGCGATTTAACGTTACAGCTTAAAAATCTCGGTGTGGAGGAACCTTTCAGTCATGAGGCGGAACAGGCAGTTTTAGGTGCAATAATTCTTGATTCTGCACTTCTCTCCGAACTTATAGAGATGCTGACCCCGGAACATTTTTATAACAGGCAGCGTGGACAAATTTTTGCACAGATGATTCAGCTTTTTACACAAAGCCAAGGAATCGATATTGTTACCCTTTTAAACAACATTGTGGAGTCTGGAATTATTGCCGATGAAAATGAGGCTAAGCTTTATCTTGCAAGTCTTGCAGAAACCGTTCCCTCTCTCTCCAATGTCAAAGCATATGCTTCAATAATGTTACAAAAACATACTATTCGTAGGCTTATGAGTGCGGCAACCGAAATTTTAGAGGCTACATCAACCGAAACAGATCCGGCAATGTTGATTGAGTTTGCCGAACAAAAAATCTATGATTTACGCCAGGGGCGTGACAGTTCTGCACTCTCCCACATCCAGACACCAATAACCGAAACACTCGGATATATCCAAAAGATAAGCGGGCCTGATAGGGAAAAATATCTCGGAATACCGACTGGCTTTGATTACCTTGATAATCTATTAGGTGGCATGGGTAAATCTGATCTAATTATTCTTGCGGCTAGACCGGGTGTTGGAAAAACCAGCTTTGCATTAAACATAGCAACCAACGTTGCCAAGCGTCAACAGGAGGCCGTTGCAATTTTCTCACTTGAGATGAGTAGACAACAGCTTTCTGCCAGAATTCTCTCCAGCGAGGGACTTTTAGATAGCTCGATATTCCGTAACGGCATTAATAATCATGAGCTGTGGCGAGAACTGGCCGACGTTTCGAGTCGCATGGCAAAGCTTCCGATATATCTTGACGACAGCAGTGGAGTAACCGTTCCGGAGATTAAAGCGAAGATTAGAAGAATAAACAGCGACCCCCGCATGCCAAATGTAGGGTTAATAATTATTGACTATCTACAGCTTATGACCGGTACAAAACGCACCGACAGTAGGGTTAATGAGGTTAGTGAAATAACTCGAAACCTAAAGATAATGGCAAAGGAATTGATGGTTCCGGTTATAACCCTTTCACAGCTCAGCCGCGCAACGGAAAAGCGCAGTAAAGAAGAACACCGTCCCGTACTTGCCGACCTGAGGGATTCCGGCTCCATCGAGCAGGATGCAGACGCGGTTCTATTTCTGTTTCGAGAGTACTTATACGATGATGAAGCCGACGACTCCGAGGCTGAATGCATCATAGCAAAAAATCGACACGGCGGTCTTGGAACGGCAAGGCTGATGTGGGATGGTACTCATACAAGGTATCTCAACCCTGATTATACTCACAGCGATGAATATTAACGAGAGATTTTTGCAAACCGTTAAGCGTCGTGCCTTAACGGCGAATAACAACCGAATTATCGTCGCCTTCTCGGGAGGTGCTGACAGTGTTGTTATGCTACATCTTTTATTAAAAAACAAAAGAATTTTAGATCTTGACATTATCGGAATAGCACATCTTGATCATGGTCTTCGTGGTCAAGACTCCTATTCCGATCGTCTTTTTTGCGAAAAAGTCGCAAACGAAAATAATATTGAATACTTCTTAGAGATTGCAGAGCATACTCGTGATGAAGATGGCAATCCACCGGGTTCAGAGGCGTGGGGAAGAAATCTTCGACGTAGTTTCTTTAATAAACTTCACAAGGAACACAATGCACTTATTGCAACGGGACACAATGCCGGTGACGTTGCCGAAACTGTACTGCTTCGAATGATAAGAGGAACCTCGTCTGCAGGTATGCATGGAATAAAGGCAAAAAATGGCTTTTACATACGTCCGATAATTGACTGTTCTCGTGAAGAAATTCGTGCCTTTGCCGATGAAAAAAGTTTAGCATATTGTGTCGATTTTACGAACGAGGAAAATGACTATAACCGTAATATCATCAGAAATCGAGTTTTTCCGATTTTATATGACATTAATCCATCCTTTGAGCGTTCAATTAACCGAGCCGCTGCATCAATAGATTTAACATACGACCTTGTCAAAAGTATGGCTGATGAATACATTCATAAATTCCCTGAAATAGAGCTTAATTCATACTCCTCACTACACAAGGCTGTCCAGTTAGAGGTTGCGGCCATATATGTAAAACCATATCGTGAACCGAGCTACGACCTTGTCCAAAAGGCAAGACTGGTAATGTTGAAAAGATTGTTGTCGTTGGAACTAAAAAAAGGTGTAGTTTTACAACGAAAAAATGGTAAAGCTGTCATTATACAAGATAGTTCGACATGATTTTTTATGCATATATACAAAAGCTGTAAAAAACCTTTAATTTTACATACCTTTAATGTTATAATTATGTTAAATATATCGGGGGTTTTTATGCATAAAGATTTAAAGGAAATATTAATTGACGAGCAACAAATAAAAGAAAAATGTGCTGAACTTGGGCAGGCAATTTCGAGGGATTACATGGGCAAAAGCCCTATATTAGTTACCGTGTTAAAAGGTGCGGTGGTATTTCTTGCGGATATAATCAGATGCATAGATATTCCCATAGAGCTGGATTTCATGGTCATTTCTTCATACGGAAGCGGAACAAGAAGTCCCGGAAATATAAAAATTGTCAAGGATATTGATATATCTCTTGAAGGGAAGGATATACTTATTATAGAGGATATCCTCGACAGTGGGCAAACCTTATTTCATTTAACGCAGATGTTTAAGGAGAGAAATCCGGCATCCATCAAGATATGTACCCTTCTTGACAAGCCATCTCGTCGCAAGGCTGACATAAAGAGTGACTATGTAGGCTTTGAGGTTCCGGATGAATTTGTTGTTGGATATGGGCTTGATTACGACGAGCGATATCGAAATCTTCCCTACATAGGCATTTTAACGCCCGAAATATACGAGTAGAAGTGAGGATTTATTTTGGTAAAACGTAACAGAAACAACAGTTCTATAATAATATATGTTCTTATAATTGCAACAGCAATAATGTTAGCGGTGTTTTTACGTACACCCGAACAGACGGAAACGTTAAAATATTCCGAGATAATTAAGCTTTTTGCTGACAATGAAATCGAATCATGGACACTTGACATCGGCTCCGGTGTTTTGGAGTATCACACACGTGATTCCGTTGAAGAGGAGCCGGAAACCTACAGGGTTCCTAACGTAAGCCTGTTTGTTGCCGACATAGAGCCTCATATTGAGGCATCGCTTAACAGCGATGAGCCGATAGAGTACTATGACTATCTTCCCGCCTCGGAGACTCCTTGGTGGTTTAGTCTCCTCCCTACCCTGTTTATGTTGCTCGGTCTCGGCGCTATATGGTATTTTATGATCTATAGCCAATCCGGCGGCAGAGGCGCAATGAATGTCGGTAAGGCAAAGGTAAAAAGCAATGCAGAAGAGGGCAGAAAAAACACATTTGATGATGTTGCCGGTGCTGATGAAGAAAAAGAGGAGCTCACCGAAATTGTTGAGTTCTTGAAAAACCCTAAAAAGTATAACGAGCTTGGTGCACGCATACCTAGAGGTGTTTTGTTTGTAGGCCCTCCAGGTACCGGTAAAACACTTCTTGCCAGAGCATGTGCCGGCGAGGCAGGCGTTCCGTTTTATTCAATATCCGGTTCAGACTTTGTCGAGATGTATGTCGGTGTGGGTGCCTCTCGTGTTCGTGATTTGTTTGACAAGGCAAAAAAGAGTTCGCCGGCAATCGTTTTTATTGATGAAATCGATGCTGTGGGCCGCCAACGTGGTGCTGGTCTCGGTGGTGGACATGACGAGAGAGAGCAGACACTAAATCAGCTACTCGTTGAGATGGATGGATTTGGAGTTAACGACGGTGTTATTATCATCGCCGCTACCAACCGTGCAGATATATTAGACAGGGCATTACTACGACCGGGTCGTTTTGACCGACAGGTTTATGTCGGTCTTCCCGATATAAAAGGACGTGTAGAGATATTGAAGGTTCATACCCGTAAAAAACCTCTCGGACCCGACGTTGACCTTTCGGTCATTGCAAAGGGCACTCCCGGATTTACCGGTGCCGACCTTGAAAATCTTGTAAATGAGGCTGCTCTACTTGCCGCAAGGCATGGACGCAAGGCAATTACCATGTTTGATATTGAGGAAAGTACCGTTAAGGTGATTGCGGGACCGGAAAAAAAGAGCCGTGTAATTACCGAGAAGGAACGCAGATTGACTGCTTACCACGAGGCAGGACATGCGATCAACACAATTCTATTGGAGAACACCCATCCGGTACATCAGATATCCATTATTCCCAGAGGAATGGCCGGTGGTTTCACCATGAGTCTGCCCGAGGAGGATACCAACTATCGTACAAAAAAACAGATGTTAGACGAGCTAATCACCCTACTCGGCGGGCGAGTAGCGGAAAAGTTAGTGCTTGACGATATATCGACAGGTGCTTCTAACGACCTTGAACGTGCGACTGCAATTGCAAGAAATATGGTGACACGTTATGGTTTTTCTGAGACATTAGGACCGGTTGTGTATGGCGGTAACCCTTCCGAGACCTTCCTTGGTCGTGATTTCAATCAGCAAAAGGACTATAGCGACAGTGTTGCGCTTGAAATTGACACCGAAATCAGGAAATTGTTAGACGGTGCCTATGAAAAGGCAGAAAAAATATTGATTGACAACATGGACAAGCTCCATAAGGTAGCGGAGGAGTTATTGATCCGTGACAAGCTGGATGGCGAGGAGTTCAAAAAGCTTATGGATGGCGAAGAACTTCCACCATTTGAACCTCGTGCAGAAAAGCTTCCGATAGACCTGAAGGCTATACCGGAAAAAGAGGTTGTGGAAATTTCTCAAGAAGGAATAGATGAGGCACAGCGCCAGATCACAAACAGCCTTGCAGAAAAGAAAGAAGCACCAACAAAGGATGAACAGAGCAGTACCATAACTGCAGAGGGAAAACGAAGGGACGAGGATGACAAAAAAGGCACAGACCTATAATAACGAAAGCATACAGAGCTTAAAAGGTGCAGACCGGGTGCGTAAGCGCCCGGGTGTAATCTTTGGTAGTGATGGTATCGAGGGATGTCAGCACACCGTGTTTGAAATTCTTTCCAACTCAATTGATGAAGCACGAGGTGGACATGGCGATAAAATTAATGTTAGAATGTTCAAGGACGGAAGCATTGAAATTGAGGATTTTGGACGTGGAATTCCGGTAGACTACAACCAAAAGGAAGACAGGTTCAACTGGGAACTTCTGTTTTGTGAGCTCTATGCCGGAGGAAAATATAACGAGGCTGATGAGAGCTATGCCTACTCGCTCGGACTAAACGGATTGGGGCTTTGTGCTACTCAGTATGCATCACGTTACATGACAGTAGATGTATATCGTGACGACTGCCACTATCATCTTGACTTTGAACGAGGTGAGAATGTAGGTGGGCTTATCAAGGAGGAAACACGTCGTAAAAAGACTGGTAGCTGCATACGTTATCTTCCCGACGATGATGTTTTTACCGATATTATTGTGTCTGCTGAATATCTTCACGATATTATAAAACGGCAGGCTGTTGTTAATGCGGGAATATACTTTCACCTTACAATAGAATCGACTGATGGCAGTACCTCCGGCAAGGAAGAAACAACCTACTATTACGAAAAAGGTATAGAAGATTATCTTATCGAACTTGTTGGCGATGAATATATAACACCTGTTTTGACCTGTCATAGTAGCGCTGTTGGTAGGGATCGTGAGGACAGACCTGAATATAAAGTTCAGATGAATGCAACATTTTGCTTTTCCAATAAACATACCCTACTTGAATATTATCATAACTCAAGCTATCTTGAGCACGGTGGTTCGCCGGAACGTGCGGTGAAAACTGCCTTTGTAAATCAGATTGACAGCTACCTTAAACAAAAAAACCTGTACAAAAAGGGCGAGAGTAGAATAACCTTTGCCGATGTACAGGATTGTCTTTGTATAGTCACATCGGGCTTTTCTACCCAAACCTCATATGAAAACCAGACTAAAAAAGCAATAACCAACCGCTTTATTGCACAGGCAATGACCGAGTTTTTAAAACACCAATTAGAGGTGTATTTTATAGAAAAGCCGGAGGATGCACAAAAAATAGCCTCCCAGATTATGATAAACAAGCAGAGTCGTGAGCAGGCGGAAAAAACTAGGCAAAATCTAAAGAAAACCATCGGAAGAGATATAGATATTGCAAATCGCGTTCAAAAATTTGTGGACTGTCGTACTAAGGATTTATCTTTAAGAGAGTTGTATATTGTTGAGGGTGATTCGGCTCTCGGGGCATGTAAAACCAGCAGAGACGCTGAGTTTCAGGCGATAATACCTGTTAGGGGTAAGATACTGAACTGCCTAAAATCCGACTATGCAAGGATTTTTAAGAGTGAAATTATAACCGATATCATCAAGGTTTTAGGGTGTGGCGTAGATGTTCCGGGTAAGGCAAAAACAGGAATTGCCGGCTTTGACATCGATTCGCTCCGCTGGAATAAAATCATCATCTGTACCGATGCTGACTATGACGGATACCAGATAAGAACGCTTATCTTAGCACTTTTTTATAGACTTATGCCGGAGCTAATATATCAGGGGTATATCTATATAGCAGAGTCCCCTCTTTATGAAATCAACACCAAAAAGAAAACATATTTTGCATATACCGAACAGGAAAAAGCATCTATACTGGAAAGGATAGGCAACGAGAGCCATACCCTACAGCGTAGTAAAGGGCTTGGTGAAAATGAACCTGATATGATGTGGATGACGACAATGAACCCCGAAACAAGAAGGCTTATCAAGGTCGAGAAGGATACGGTGGAGCACACAGCATATGTTTTTGACCTGTGGCTCGGAGACAATCTTGCAGGCCGCAAGGAGTTTATTGCAACCCATGGATATGAGTATTTAGACAACCTCGATGTATCATAAATGACAGATAAGGAATAATCGTAAGAATGGCGAAAAAAAGCGAGAAAAATATTAATAGCAAAGATAATAAGAAAAAACGAACAACGGCTCTTGACGACAGGATTGAAATAGCCGATGCCGGTATAGTGTTGCAAAATCGAATTACCGAGACGCTGGAAAAAAATTATATGCCCTATGCGATGAGCGTTATCATAAGCCGTGCACTGCCGGAAATTGACGGGCTTAAACCCTCGCATCGTAAACTTTTGTACACCATGTACGACATGGGGCTGTTAAAGGGTGCAAAAACAAAGAGCGCCAACATTGTCGGTACTACCATGAGATTAAACCCTCACGGAGACGGCGCGATCTATGAGACTATGGTACGCCTTTCTACCGGAAATGAGGCTTTGCTGAATCCATTTGTGGAGTCTAAGGGTAACTTCGGAAAATTTTATTCACGTGACATGGCATATGCGGCAAGCAGGTATACCGAGGCAAAACTTGCACCGGTATCGGAACTTTTGTTTCGTGATATCGATAAGGACACGGTGGATTTTGTTCCCAACTACGATAACACCCGCACCGAACCTACACTTTTACCTGTCTGCTATCCGACAATTTTAACTAACTGCACCATCGGTATAGCAGTAAGCATGGCGAGCAGTATCTGTAGCTTTAATCTTGCCGAAATATGTGACACCACCATTGCACTTATAAAGGATGAAAATCATCCTATAGAAACCACTTTACACTCTGCTGATTTTGTCGGCGGAGGGTTTATACTGCATAATGCAGAAGAGCTTGCAAATGTCTATGAAACCGGCAGAGGTTCCATTAGAGTTCGCAGCCGTTACGAGTATGTAAAGGATGGTAATCGTATAGAGGTTACCGAAATCCCCTATACCACCACCATAGAGGCTATTATGGACAAAATTTCCGAGCTGGTAAAGTCCGGAAAGGTTAAAGAAATTGCCGATATGCGTGATGAAACCGACCTCGGCGGTCTGATGTTAACCCTTGATTTAAAACGAGGTACCGACCCTGAAAAGCTAATGAACAGGCTTTTTGCGATGACTCCGCTTGAAGATACCTTTTCCTGCAACTTTAATATTATTATCGGCGGTACTCCACGTACCATGGGTGTAAGGGAGATACTAAACGAGTGGGTTGCTTTTAGGTTGCTCTCGATAAAAAGAAGAACCTTTTTTCAGGCTGAAGAAAAGAAAAAGCGTTTGCATCTTCTACTCGGCTTAAAGGCAATATTGCTCGACATCGACAAGGCGGTCAAGATAGTGCGTGAAACCGAAGAGGAGGATGAGGTTGTACCCAACCTTATGATAGGTTTTGGCATCGATAAAATACAGGCAGAGTATGTCGCCGAGATTAGACTACGCCAGCTTAACAGAAATTATATTCTTCGTCGCACCGACGAGGTTGATAAACTTCGTGACGAAATAGATGATCTATTAGAGCTTTTGGATAGCAAAAGAAAATTGCTTAAGGTCATCTGTGATGAACTGAAAGAGGTAAAGGATAAATACGGTATTGCTCGTCGTAGTGAAATTTTGTATTCTGCTCTCCCCTCTACTATAAAGGATGAGGTACAGGAGCTACCGGATTACCCTGTAACAATCTTCTTCACCAAGGAAAACTATATTAAAAAAATCACCGCACAGTCACTTCGAATGAGTGGTGAACAAAAATTAAAAGAGGGCGACAGCGTACGCCACAGTGAGGAAACACGCAACAACGCAGAGCTGTTATTCTTTACCAATAAAGCTCAAGTTTACAAATGCTTTGCCGCTCAATTTGAGGATACCAAAGCAAGCGTCATCGGTGATTATCTCCCCGCTGCCCTGAGCTTTGATGAGGAAGAGCTATGTGTTTTCATGGCTGTTGTTGAGAATTATGTCGGTTTTATGGTTTTTGTTTTCGAAGACGGACGTATTGCCAAGGTTGATATTACTGCCTATCAAACTAAGCTAAACCGTAAAAAGCTTTTAAATGCATTTAATGATAAGGTTGAAACGGTATCCTTCTTTTATATTAAGGAGGATGTCGACCTCGCAATAGAGACCAGTAATGGTAGAATGTTGATATTAAACTCGGCACAGCTGACAGCAAAAACAACTAAAAACACACAGGGTGTGCAGGTGGTCAAGCTCCGCAAAGGAATAAGAATCAAGGATGTTTCAATAATAAATGAGGGCGATATCAACAATGCCCACCGCTATCGGGTTCGCAGTCTCCCCTCCCCCGGACAAATTATAAGGGCTGATCAATCGGAACAGTTAACTTTAGAATAAAAATATACAGGAGGCATTTTCATGAAAAAGCGTGTCGGTATCCTAACAGCAGGCGGTGATTGCCCCGGATTAAATGCAACCATTCGAGGTGCCGCTAAGGCTCTCTACCATCGTTTTAAAGATGATGTAGAGATAATCGGTATTCAAAACGGTTACTTTGGGTTAATTCATGGTGACTACAGCGAGATGGATCCTATGGATTTTTCCGGAATATTAACCCGTGGTGGAACAATTCTCGGCACCAAGCGCACCCCCTTTAACCAGATGCAGGAAAAAGGCTCTGACAATGTCGACAAGGTCGACGAGATGAAAAAGAATTATAAAAAAATGAAGTTGGATTGCCTACTCTGCCTCGGTGGTAACGGAACCCATAAGACGGCAAACCTTCTTTCCGAAAATGGATTAAACATTATCGGACTTCCGAAAACAATCGATAATGATATATTCGGAACCGATGTTACCTTTGGCTTTCACAGTGCGGTTGATATTGCCACCGATGTAATAGACCGTATACACACAACAGCATCAAGCCATCGCAGGGTCATGGTAATCGAGTTAATGGGCAATAAGGCGGGTTGGTTAACGCTTTACGCCGGTATCGCAGGCGGTGCGGATATCATTCTGCTGCCGGAGATGCCTTATAACATTAATACAATAGTTAAGGCGATAGAACGTCGCCACAAAGAGGGCAAAAGCTTTTCAATCATTGCGGTTGCTGAGGGAGTGTTCAGCAAAGCGGAAGCACAGCTTAAACGCAAGGAGAGAGAGGCACTTCGCGCTGAAAATGGTATTACAACCGCATCCAAAGGAATTGCGGAGGAAATACAACTACAGACCGGATTTGAAACTCGTATTGCGGTTCCGGGACACATCCAACGTGGTGGCTCACCTTCTGCATATGACAGGGTTCTCGCAACACAGTTTGGCACCTTTGCCGCGAAACTTGTAGAACTTGAACAGTATGGAACCTCGGTTGCAATGGTGAATAATGTTGTAACCGCTAACCTTCTCACGACGGTGGCAGGTCGTAAAAAGCTTGTGCCTGAAAACTGTGACATGATAAATGTAGCTCGTAAAATGGGTATCTGTTTAGGTTAGTTGAATGTAGGGGTGTGAAATGAAAAGATTATTATGTGTTTGTTCGGCATTAATAATTGTGATATCAATGCTTTCCGGCTGTTCTGAGTCTGAGGAGACAATGTATATAAAGCCTGTCGAATTTTCGGAGGAGACCGCCGAGGTGTTGTCTCTTTTTGACAATGAAATAAGTTTTTATGACTTTCTTGTCGATGAAACGGTAAATTCGGTATCCTATGACATATGGGTCTACGAAGATGACCTATGGGTCAACTATGGCAAGGTGCAAGGTAATGTTTCCAAGATAGAAAACCGCTTGGCGGTTAAGATTACCGATAATGTTTTCACCCTGTATTTAATTGATGAAAACGGTCACAGCACATATACAAGCCCTAACCTTAATGTTGATTTTTCCGAAACATCAATGCAGGTTTTCGGATGGGAAAAAAATCCTGTCGACATAGAGATGAATAAGGAGATACTTATTTATTCAAAATACGGCACCGATGAGAGCACCTTCAGAACCAACGATACCGATTTTAGGTCGGTTGTCTGCGACAAGGGAATTGCGATTACGGCAACATTTATGTCAGGAAATATACAGGACAATATTGAAGAATAATTTGATTAATACATGCTAATGTGAAAGGAAGTCTATGCGCAAAGAGCTACCCAAAAATTATAATCCAAAAGAGTTTGAAAAACGTCTTTACAGCTATTGGTTGGATAACGGTTTTTTTCATGCTAAAACCGATGATGAGCGCCCAAAATATTCCATAGCCATTCCCCCACCAAACATAACCGGACAGCTGCATATGGGTCATGCACTCATGGTCACAATACAGGATATACTGATACGTCACAAACGTATGCAGGGTTATTCCGCAATGTGGATGCCCGGCACCGACCATGCATCCATCGCTACCGAAGCTCGCATTGTTAAGGCATTAGCAGAGGAAGGCTTAACAAAGGAAGAAATCGGGCGTAAAAAATACTTAGAACGTGCATGGGATTGGCGTAACAAATACGGTAACCGAATTAATCTTCAGCTGAGAGAGCTTGGTGCGTCTCTGGACTGGGAGCGTGAGCGTTTTACCCTCGATGAAGGCTGTAATAAGGCTGTAAATGAGGTTTTTGTTAAGCTGTATGAAGAAGGGCTAATCTACCGTGCAAAGAGGCTAGTTAACTGGTGTCCCGACTGTGTAACTGCACTGTCGGATGCCGAGGTTGACCACGATGACCGTGACGGTAATTTTTGGCACTTTCTCTACCCTCTTGAGGACGGTAGCGGAAATATAGAAATAGCAACCACACGCCCCGAAACAATGCTCGGGGATACCGCTGTTGCGGTTAATCCTGAGGATGAAAGATATAGCGATTTAATTGGCAAAAATGTTCTTCTACCACTTGTTGGCAGAAGGATACCTATCATTGCCGATAGCTATGTTGACAGTGAATTCGGTACCGGTGCCGTTAAGATAACTCCTGCTCATGACCCTAATGATTATGAGGTCGGATTGCGCCACAATCTCCCACAGGAGATGATGCTTAACGAAGAGGGCGAGATAACCGATAATTATCCTGCATACGCCGGCATGAAAAGGTTTGACGCTCGCAAAAAAATTGTTGCCGACATGGATGCCGCCGGTCTGCTGGTAAAGACAAAGCAGCACGGTCACAGTGTGGGTGTATGTTCACGTTGTTCCGGCATAATAGAACCAATGCTGTCGCTCGAGTGGTTTGTAAAGATGGATACCCTTGCCATACCCGCCATAGATGTGGTTAAAAATGGTGAGGTTAAGCTTGTTCCGCCAAGGTTTGAAAAAACATATATGCACTGGCTGGAAAACATTAAGGATTGGTGTATAAGCCGTCGACTGTGGTGGGGACATCGCCTACCGGCATATCATTGTAGCTGTGGGGAGACTATAGTTTCAAAAGAAACTCCTGAGAAATGCCCATCCTGTGGCGGTGTTCCGGTTCAGGATGAGAGCACCCTCGACACCTGGTTCTCCTCGGCACTATGGCCATTTTCCACCTTAGGCTGGCCGGAAAAAACAGCTGACCTCGAAAAATTCTTCCCTACCGACACCCTTGTTACCGGATATGACATTATATTTTTCTGGGTAATCAGGATGGTATTCTCCTCACTGCACCACACCGGGAAAATCCCGTTTGAAAGAGTTTTGTTTACCGGAATCGTCCGTGATGAACAGGGCAGAAAAATGTCAAAGTCGCTTGATAACGGTATTGATCCGATTGAGATTATCGAGGAATACGGCGCGGATGCACTTAGAATGTCCTTGATTCTCGGTACTACACCGGGAACCGATATGCGTGTATCATTTGATAAGATAAAATATTGTCGTAACCTTGCAAATAAGCTTTGGAATGCGTCACGTTTCCTTATGATGTATATAGACGAAGGAACACCCTGTGTGCTCCCATCTGTTGATAAGCTCTCAGCTACCGACAGATGGACACTTCATCGTTACCTTGATATGGCAAAAAGTGTTGATGAGCACATGCAGAAACTCGATGTTGCACTTGCTGCAGCCAAGGTAGAGGATTTTCTTTGGAATGTATTTTGCGATTTCACAATCGAGTTTTCAAAGATAGTGTTTAACGGCACAGACGAGGAGGCAAAGTCGAACCAAAGGCAGTTTTTACTGTATATTTTGCGTGGAATTCTTTCGGCTCTGCACCCCTTTATGCCCTATGTGACCGAGGAAATTTATCAAAATCTTCCATCGATGGACGGAACCATAATGCTGCAGGAGTACCCGAAATACGATAAAGAGCTTGATTTCGGCGAAGTTCACGAGGTAGAGGTTGCAATAGAGATAGTAAAATCGATTCGTAACCTACGCAGTGAGCGTAATATTCCACCGAAACAACCTGTTGCTGCGGTTATAGACACAGAAATTAACCTTGGTGTTTGCATTGATTTTATCAAAAAATTCTGCAATCTTGATACAATTCCCAAGGCTGAGGGCGAGGTTGTAACGCTTGTCGTTACCGATGCAAGGATAATACTTCCCCTTTCCGGCTTTATAGATAACGAAAAGGAAAAACAACGGCTTGAAAAGGAGCTTGCGGCGGCTAAAAAGGAGGTCGAATTCCTTAGCTCTAAGTTAGAAAACAAAAGCTTTGTTGATAAGGCACCTGCACATTTAGTTCAGCAACAAAAGGATAAGCTTTCATTAGCACAGCAAAAACTGAACGACATTGAAGATGGACTTGCAAGACTATAAAAACAACGGGGCGGAAATAAACTTCTGCCCCATTATTTTGGTGTGTGAAATATGATATTAAAAAACAATTATGGCGTGTTAATGGCGCTTGCTGCCGCATTATTATTCAGCTTTGGCGGTGTTATAGTAAAGTTTCTGCCGTGGCATGCACTAAGCGTAAACTCGGCGAGATGCATTGTTGCATTTATTATTACAGTAATTTATATGAAGGCAATAGGACATAAGTTAAAAATTAACCGCTGGATTTTACTCAGCGGTGTATGCTTGATGCTTACCGTTACAATATACTGTGTTGCAAACAGAATGACCACGGCGGCAAACACCATATTGTTGCAGTATACTAGCCCACTTTTTATTATACTATTTTCCTACATAGCCTTTAAAATAAAGCCAAAAAAACTTGATCTCGCAATGTGTGTTGCGGTGTTTGCCGGAATTATATGCTTTATGTTCGACAGCCTCTCGACCGGAAATACACTTGGCGACCTGCTAGCATTAATCAGTGGCTGTACCTATGCAATTGTTTTTATGACTAACATTTTGCCCGGAGGTGACGCACTGTCGGCATTTTTTGTAGGTCAACTACTATCGGCAATTGTAGGCTTCCCATTTCTTGTGCAGGAAACCGATTTTTCCCTTCCGGCAATTGCGGGTGGGGTTGGTATGGGCATAATACTTGGTGGAGGTTATGTTCTTCTTGCCATAGCGTTAAAGCAGGTAAGACCGGTTACCGCAAACCTACTTGGAACAATAGAGCCGATATTTAACCCTGTTTGGGTGGCAATATTTTACGGCGAGTTAATTACACCGCTCGCCATGGTAGGCTTTGTTATTGTAATAGCATCGGTTGTGCTTTACAATGTAATGTCCTCAAGAAAATACAGTAGCTAACATAATCTACCTTTGGGAGATTGACTAATGGCTAAGAGTGAATGGTGAAGAACTATGGTGTGGCTTCGCCACTGAGTATATTCATTTTACATTTTATCCATAAACTTACTACAAATTCTTAACGCTAAAGTGAGTATTAAAAATAACAATGATATTAGCACACACATTATAGGAACAGCAAGGTATAAAAACGGACTTGAATTCATTTCTATGCTTTCAATGTCTGCAACCATAACGAAAGAAAACAATGTAAAAAGTACAGATATAACTGTAACTATTAATGTAATATATGATAATTTTTTCATATAGCCATTCACCTTTCACCCTAAGTCGTTAGCAGTTTTGCACTATAAGCAAAAAATAAAATAAGCGTATAAACGCCATCAAAAGATTTCACTAAAGAAACGACCCGTATGCAGAACTTAAACATGTAATATTGTAACATTATATCATCGAAATCTCAATGCATTTTGGATCAAAAAAGCAATAATCCTAAAACTCGCCTACCCTTGTTGGAACGATGTATTCCTGTCAATTATTTGGAAAAAGCTCTGTAATCAGATCTTCTACCAACATTATTCTTTCCATTCTGTGCCCGTTACTTCCGGTAAAGAACAGTCCATCATTCAGATTGCCTTTTGCCGCCTCGATAAGGGCATTCATGATGCAGTATGGAGTGCTGTCCGGCTTGCATGTTTTCAGACATTTTGCACATCGTTTCGGCGCCAACCTTCCCTGCTTATTTAACATCTCAATAAGTGGTGTATTAAATGCTCTCCCAGGCAAACCGGCAGGGCTTGGCACTAACACAATATCCTCCTGCTTTGCGTTGATGTAAAGATGCTTATATTCGTCCGATGCGTCACATTCCGATGTGGCGATAAACCTTGTGCCTATCTGTACGCCGGACGCACCACATTTCATTATATCTTCAATATCCTCTATGGTATATATTCCGCCGGCGGCGAACACAGGAATTGTCCTTTCATACTTTTGCTCATACTGCTTAACAGCCTCTGCAACCTCATGTACTATCTGTGACAAAGGTTGAGCTGTTTTTGCTATTAAATCCTCCTTTTTAAAGCCGAGGTGTCCACCGGCCTCACATCCCTCAACCACGATAAAATTCGGTACTGTTGAATACCTTTGATCCCATGCCTTACATATGGTTGATGCCGCCTTCTTGCTGCTAACTATAGGTGCCAATGCCACATCACATCCCCCGGCAAGCTCCGGTAGGTTCAAAGGAAGTCCTGCTCCCGAAATAATACAGTCTATTCCCGCTTTAATTGCGGTTTTTACACTGTTTTCATAATCGGTAGTTGCGACCATGGCATTAATTGCTATCATTCCTCTGCCGCCTGAAATTGCCCTTGCTTTTGCAATTTCTTCCTTTAATGCTTCGGCATTTGCATCGGGCAAATTTTTCCAAAAATCGCTCCTCCGATATCCGATGCCTGCTGTGGAAATAACGCCCATTCCACCATGTTTTGCGACAGTACCGGCAAGGTTACCGAGCGAAATTCCGACACCCATACCACCCTGAATAAGCGGTATGTCTATAACTCTGCCTGCAATTATCATATTAATAGCCATTCCTTTCTTAAAGTTTGAAAATATATCTTCAAACTACTCTCTACATTAAAAACACGGCAACAATAAAATTGCCGTCAGATATTTTTGTAATTTTATCATAATACATTTTATTTGTCAAATTATCTTCATCTAAAATGTTGATTTTATTTACTTATTAAAGTATAATCATACTATAACATATAAACAAAGGAGAATAATAATGAAGTTAGCGCGCTACTACGAAGACCCAAAAACTCTCCATGTCAACTGCTGTGAGCCGAGGGCGTATTATATTCCATACAGTGAGATAAATGGCGACCGTACCATCATGCTTTCGGATGACGACTGGAGGGTCGCTTGGCATCAAAATCACATCGAGGTTGATGAGAATTTTATCAATGCGGAGTGTGATAGATTTGATATCATCTCTGTTCCTTCCTGCCTTAATATTTTGGGATTTGACAAGCACCAATACGCGAACACGTTAATGCCCATTCCCTTTGATCCACCATATGTGCCATCACAAAACCCCTGTGCGACATATCAAAAAACTTTCTTTACTGACAATCTGTCGGGACGTTATTATCTTAATTTTGAGGGCGTTGATTCCTGCTTTTATGTCTGGCTTAACGGTGAGTTTGTCGGATACAGTCAGGTTTCTCACTCAACTTCAGAGTTTGATGTTACCGATTTCATGAAGAGTGGAGAAAACTTCCTGGCGGTCCTCGTATTAAAATGGTGCGATGGTACCTACTTCGAGGATCAAGACAAACTACGAATGACCGGAATTTTCCGTGATGTGTATATACTAAACCGCCCCGAAAATCATATACGTGATTTTACCGTTAAAACAACTGTTGCGGACATTTCGACGGTAGGTGTTACTGTAAAAAAATATGGTGACATGCCAGAGGTGCATGCTTCGCTCTACTCCCCCACCGGCGATCTTATTTCGGAAAAGAATTTTAACGGTGATATGGTCACCTTTGAGGTTGAGGGTGCAATGCTGTGGAATGCCGAAACACCATATCTCTACACCGTTATCATGGAAACCGAAGACGAGACAATTTTACAACGTGTCGGCATTAAATCAGCATATATTAAGGACAGTATTTTATATTTTAACGGCAATAGGATAACCCTAAAGGGTGTTAATCGCCATGATAGTGACCCATTCACAGGGTACACCATATCGGAACAACAGCTTTTTAATGATCTCACAATAATGAAACAACATAATGTAAATGCCATTAGAACATCGCATTATCCCAATGCACCATGGGCATATGAGATGTACTCTGAGTTTGGATTTTATGTTATAGATGAATCGGACATAGAGACACATAACACCCAGATGATATACGGTGACAATGTTCCTTATGTCGACGGTTACAGAACGGTTATTGCCGATAATAAATATGGTTTGCTCTGTTCGGATGAGTTGTATGAGGACACCATAGTAGACAGGGTGAAACGCTGTGTTGAGCGTGACAAAAATAATGCCTGTGTGTTAATCTGGTCACTTGGTAATGAGTCCGGCTACGGTGTAAATATGGAAAAAGCCGCTGCATGGATTAAAGAACAGGACAGTGATTATCTTGTACATTATGAGAGCAGTATATACCAGATGCCCGACCACACAAACGACCTATCCAACATTGATGTATACAGCAGAATGTACTGGAGTGTAGAATATTGCGAACAATACCTAAAAAACAATCCCGATAAGCCACTTGTACAATGCGAGTTTGTTCATGCCATGGGTAACGGTCCCGGAGACATTGAGGATTACTATGAGCTGATATATAAGTACGACAGCTTTGCCGGCGCATTCGTTTGGGAGTGGTGCGACCATGCAATCTACATGGGTCAAACGGTTGATGGTAAGGACATGTACTACTACGGTGGTGATTTTGGCGAGTTTCCGCATGACGGCAATTTCTGTATGGACGGGCTTGTATACCCTGATCGCACACCACATACCGGCTTGTTAGAGCTTAAAAATGTTACTCGCCCCATAAGGGCATCCTTTGACAACGGAAAAATCTCCTTAACAAGCACCATGGATTTCGTTAATGCAGAGGACAGATTTGACATTACATGGGAACTCATGTCGGGTAACGACTGTGTCGAAAGCGGTGTATTTGACAATATAAATCTACCCCCTCACAAAACCTGTACCGTCGACCTTCCCTGCACGGTTGATATTGGTAATAATGTCGATTGTAGCTTGATGATAGCATATACGGCGAAGGAAGATTTCTCCTTAATAACGGTAGGTGAATGCCTAGGATTTGACCAAATTATCCTCAGTAAGGCAAGTTATACAGCCACAATTGAAAGCGGCAGCTCAATATCAGTGGAGGAAGATGACCGCTACATCACCGTTTCAAACAATGAGTTTAGGTATAGCTTTGATAAGTTCACCTCCAACCCCTGTGAACTCATGTATAAAAATCGCTCCTATATAGACAGCCCGATAGAATATAACATCCTACGTGCCTATATAGACAATGATAGAGTTATCAGGGAGGAATGGGAAAAAGCCGGATACGACAGGATGACCACAAAGGTCTACAGTAGCAGCTGTTCCGAGAGTGATAATTCGGTCTCGATTACCTTCAAGGTGGGGCTTGGTGCAATATTTAATCAGAACTTCTTAAATCTTGACACGGTATACACTATTTATAGCGATGGCACAATCAATGTTAAGGTAGATGCCGATCGCAATACCATATTCCCCTTCCTACCGAGGTTTGGACTAAGATTATTCCTTCCAAAACAATATAACAAGGTCAACTATATCGGATACGGTCCGACCGAAAGTTATGTCGACAAGATAAACGCATGCTACTACGGTACATTTGACGCAGATGTGAGCGATCTACATGAAGACTACATCAAGCCACAGGAAAATGGAAGTCATTACGGTTGTAACTACCTCTCATTAGCAGGAAACGGATCAAAAATAGAAATTTTCTCGGATGACTTCTCCTTCAATGCCTCGGAGTACACCCAGGAAGAACTGATTTCTGCTCCGCACAATTTTGAGCTTAAAAAATCTGACAGCACAATTTTGTGTATCGACGGATATATGTCGGGCGTTGGCTCCGGTAGCTGTGGTCCGCAACTGCTCGATAAATATCGGGTGGATGATGCAAAGTTGTTCCTAAATTTCACCATTAAATTAGGTTAACCGAAAAAAAATACAAAACTCAGGGCAGGGTCGACAGTAGTGACCTTGCCCTATTTTTATATTTTACAATTTATCAATGTACTTTTTTGGTGGCTGTGTGATAAAATATATGTAGTATGAAATACTTACATATTCTTGTAGCAAAAGAAAAACGGTGAAAATACCGTAAATTTTATATAATGATTGGAGAATACTAATGTCTAAATTGATAATTATAAGAGGTAATTCAGGCAGTGGAAAAAGCTCTTTAGCAAAACAACTTCAAAAGAAGTTAGGTA
>CAYJKY010000042.1:0-25416 GCA_964370825.1 uncultured Oscillospiraceae bacterium | reverse complement strand
TAAAAGCTGTGGACGAGGGTAGTTTTTAATGTATTTTACCATCTCTCTCCTTTAAAATAAACCACATTAACATTATTAAATAATATATCACAAGTCATATTGTTTTGCAACATGGATTGCTTGTTATTTTAGAGCATTTTTACACAACCTTTATTTTGATGAATTTATTTTTACCACGGCTTAATATTATTTCCTGAGGCTGTTTGAGCTGAAGATGTATATCTGTTATAACCTCCCCGTTGATTTTTATTCCTCTGCCTGCTATCAGCCGTCTTGCATCACCTTTTGAGGAGGCGAAGTTTGAGTTGATAAGTAGGTCGATTAAACCGATGGGGGCATTTATGGTGAGGCTGTTTAGATTTGTCGGCAGACCTCCGCCTGCAATCTCTCTGTACCTGTTTTCGGCCGATATTGCCGCATCTTTTCCGTGATACATTTTAACAATTTCACGCGCAAACACAAAGTGTGCCTCTCTTATGTCGTCGGGGTAGGAAACAACATCGGTGGTTAATCTAAAGTAATCGTCTAAAAGAAGGTCGGGAACCTTCATGCATTTTTCAGAAATAGTGTCCGGGCATTCGTCTATTCCGATGTAGTTGTCAAGCGATTTACTCATCTTTTCAACACCGTCAAGTCCGGGTAGTAGGGGAAAGGTTATGACGTCCTGCGGCATCTGCTCGTAATCTTTTTGAAGCTCCCGCCCTACAAGCAGATTAAATGTCTGGTCGGTACCGCCTACCTCGATATCGGCATTTAATGCAACACTGTCATATCCCTGCATTAGAGGGTAAAATAGTTCATGTAAACCTATGGGTTGATTTTCGTTAAAACGTGTCGAAAAATCGTCACGCTCCATTATCCTTGCAAGTGTGTACTTTCCTGCAAGTTTTAGGATATCCGAGAAATTCATTTTCGATAGCCATTGTGAGTTGTATGTTATCTTGGTTTTATCTTTATCAAGAATTTTGGTTACCTGCTCAAAATATGATTGCCCATTTTCCCTCGTTTGCTCAAAGGTAAGCGGTACCCTTGTTTTACTTTTGCCGGAAGGGTCGCCGATCATTGCGGTGAAATCACCGATAACAAATATTATTTCATGCCCTAAATCCTGAAAATTTCTTAGCTTTCGTAAAACAACCGAATGCCCTAAATGCAAATCAGGTCGACTTGGGTCTGCACCGAATTTGATTTTAAGCTTTTTGCCACATTCTAATTTTTCCTTCAACGAATCCTCGTTATAGATGGAAACAGCGTCTCTTTTTAGTATCTCGAACAGTTCTTTTGATTTCATATTTATTCTCCTTCATACAAAAAAAGACCAAAGCTCTTTAAAGCCTTGGTCTTTAACTATAACTAAATAAATTAGTTAGGGTAAAGCAACCAAAGCCTGTTTCTGTAATAATAAGAAACAGACATGTTATAGTATGAATTTAGATTTTTTGTTAAACTCATGGTTGGTTACTACCTTAAATAATTTTTATCAGTATATCATCAAAGCATACGGGTGTCAATTGTTTTTTAACTTATTCTACTTTGTGTTCCGTGTCGTCCTTCTGCATTCCCGTCTCCTCACGGAGGGTTCTGTTCTGTGCGCCGGTTTCCTCGGTGGGTTCGGCGGTTTCGTTTATTATTCCTCTTATAACCTCGGTGAAGCTGCGTCCGTATGGCTCGTATTTTTTCTTATCCATATCCTCTCCTTGTTTTTATTTCATGGTATATATTGTGTACATTAGTCAACACTTTATACAGAAAACTGTTTAGGAAAGGAAACATGACGATGCATAAAAGAAATATTCGTTACTTTCTGCTTACCTTGATTATGGCACTTTTAATCATACTTCCGACATTTGCTCTTATCGGAGCTTACAGCATAACCAGAGTGCGTTCGGTGGCAGAGCCTGTTGGCGATGTGCCTGCCACAAGACCTACCGAGGAGGATGACCGAAACATTTTGTTGATTGTTGAGGGGGAGTCCACCGCATTTATGCTGATAAAGTTTGACGCTTTTGGGGGAAGCGTAGTCAGCCTTGCTATGCCGGACAATCTTATACTGTCCGGCGATGCAACGGTGAAATCGGTTTTGGAACGAGGTGGTCCTGCCATGGTGACCGTCGAGCTTGAGAAGCTACTCGAGGTCGGGATAGACTACTACTGCATGTTAAACGAGTCCCAGCTTGCTACCCTAACACTCAACCTTAAGCCGGCAACTCCATCCTCCGAAATACAGGAGCGGATAGATATACCGTCAGGGCATGTGCTCTCGTACGATTATGCCCAAGAACTTATCGCAAAGGCCACCGACGGTGAACAACTTTTGGTGCGTAGCGTCTGTTACAGCCTGCTGTTAGAGGCAAATATGGAGATAATGCAGGCGGAGATACCGGCAAGGGTAAACGAGCTACCCGGAGACATTAACAGCAACATAGGCTCGGAGGGGTTATACCGCCTGACCAAGATATTCAGCCTGCTTCCCTACGAGACGGTGAATTATTATGCGGCAACCCTGAGTGGCGATGAAGTGATGATTAATGATGACGGTAACAACACGGGTGTTATCATCAACGAAAATGATAAAAATAAAGCCGCAGAGCTATTGAATTAGTGACGCTGTCGTGGTATACTGTGCTTGAAACAAATATACAAGCAGAGGTTTACTATGAACAGCAGAGAAAAAGTTAATCTTATATTTAAACGCAAAGCCACCTCAGACATTGCTGCTATGTGGACGGGGCACCCCAACGACCTTACCATACCGATTTATGCAAAGGAGTGGGGAATTGAGCCTACCAGAGAAGCTATCTATCAGCACCTCAACGATGACTGCCGTTGGTTTACGGCAGATTCCGGCTACAAACACCCCGAAGGATTGCCGGCGCTCAACCCCTCTTACGGAATCGAGAGGACGACGCTGAGCGCAGAGGGTTGCTTTGCCGAGGCGGAGACGCTGGAGGATATCGAAAAATATCCGTGGCCTTCGGTAGAATATCTTGATTTTACCGATATATACAAAGAGATAGATAAACATAGCGACAAGATGGTGTTTACCGGAATGTGGTCACCCTTCTTTCATTTAGTTGCGGATTTTTTCGGCATGGAGAACTATTTTATTCAGATGTACGAAAATCCGAAGCTGGTAGAGGCGGTAACCGAACGGGTTGTAGACTACTTTGTTGCGGCAAACGATAAGTTTTTTGAAGGTCTCGGCGACCGTGCCGACGTAATGTTTTTTGGTAACGACTTCGGAACACAGCTCGATTTATTCGTCTCGCCCGACAAGTTTAGGGAGTTTGTTCTGCCATCCTTTAAAAGGTTAATCGAGGTAGGAAAACGCCACAACAAGCTCATAATGCTTCACTCCTGTGGATCTATCTATCGCATTATTCCGGATCTGATCGATGCCGGTGTGGATGCTATTCACCCGATACAGGCACAGGCGGCAGGCATGAGCGCGGCGGATCTATCTCAGTATAAAAATGATGTTGCATTTGTGGGCGGAATTGACGCTCAGACATTTTTCGTCAACGCAACCCCACAGGAAATCCGTGACGAGGTACACCGTGTAAGGGGTCTGTTAGGGCCGAATATTGTTGTGTCACCAAGCCATGAAGAGATTTTACCAAACGTTCCGGCTGCTAACGTTTTAGCGATGGCAGAGGCATCACGAGAGCTTTAATTTTGGATGTTGTTTTTTAATATGTGTTAAAAATATAAAAGCCATGTCAAAAAACACTTGCCTTTATCATAAATATTGTATATAATATATATGAGCTACATATTGGAGGTATTGCTATGAAGATGATTACCGCAATTGTTAATAAGGATGACGCAGGTACAGTTTCACATCTATTGACCAACGCAGGCTATTCCGTGACCCGTATGGCTACATCCGGTGGCTTTTTAATGGCGGGTAACACCACGCTGATTATCGTAACCGATGATGAGAAGGTGGATCATGTTATCGAGGTGATTTCCGGCTGTGCAAAACAACACACCGAGGTGATACCGAGCGGCACCACCTACGGCCCCGGAGTTTCGGCGGCATATCCGTTAGAGGTTATGGTAGGCGGTGCAACAATCTTTGTTACCAACGTTGAGAGATTTATCAAGATATAGTGAAGCTGCTTGACAACAATGAGTTTTACAAACAGCTTGATAGCCGACGAGCCGAGGGTACGCTCTGTAAGACCAGCCTTATTATAGCTCCCGACGGATGTGGCAGGGGATTTGCCGCCAGAATTTTAGCGGCTTATTATCTGTGCGACGCCGATGAGGATATAGAGAGCTTTGTCGAGTCTCCCGATTTTGAGATCATCAATATAGAGGGAGAGGGTGCCTCCGGCGAGATTAAGATTGCCGCAATACGCGAGCTTATGTCCAAGGCTTACGAGACATCTTTGGTTGGTAAAGGACGTGTTGTTATCCTTAACGACGCAAATAACCTAAACCGAAGTTCGGCAAATGCACTGCTTAAAATATTAGAGGAACCGCCAAACGGATTGCTTTTTATTTTAACCGCCTCTTCGGTGGGTGATTTGCCTGCGACGATTGTTTCACGGTGTCGAAAATACTATGTATCACCTGTATCTTCGCAGACTACAAGGGAGTATGTAGACAAAGCAGGGTTCAAAACAAAGCTGACCGAGAGGGAAAAACAGCTTTGTATCGGTGCATTTATGGGTAGAATCGGTGCGATAAAACAGTTTGCCGACAGCAAAAAACAGCGCAACCTATTACTGCGTGCGGGAGACGCCGCAGACGCTGCCCTTAAAGGGGATGAATATACCTTTTTGGTTACCCTCTCCGGCAAAGCACGTGAAGAAAGAGCGGACTTAAAGACGCTTTTCTACTGCCTTTCAAGGCTTTTTATGGCGGCGGCGGTAGGTGATTATGACGGGCGTGGGCATAGCGAAACCGCCTGTTACACAGCTGCGGCGGCAGTACAGCGAGGCACGGCACTACTAAAACGAAACCTCAATCAAAGGCCGGTTATTATCGGAATTTGTGAGGATGTAAACGAGGCATTTAATGATTAAAGTTGTAACCATAGAATTTAAAAAGGGCGGAAGGCCCTACTATTTCGATCCTGCCGACATGGTGATATGCACCGACGAATGGGTTATGGTGGAAACCGCTCAGGGCGAGGCATGTGTTAGGGTCACCCAGGGAAATCACCCGGTACGTCTTGGTTTTGATAAAGCGTTAAAAAAGGTGGTTCGAATGGCAACCGGGGCGGATATAAAGCGCCTCGAGGAAAACAGAAAACGTGAGACAGAGGCGTTTGAGGTCTGCACCGATAAAATTCAAAAGCATAAGCTTGTGATGAATCTTGTGGATGCCGAGCTGAGCTACGATCGAACAAAGCTTTTATTTTACTTTACCGCCGAGGGGCGTGTTGATTTTAGGGAACTTGTCAAGGATTTGGCGGGAACCTTTCACACAAGAATTGAACTTCGTCAGATAGGTGTTCGTGACGAAAGCAAGATGGTGGGTGGCATTGCAGTGTGCGGTCAACCCTTTTGTTGCAGTCGCTTTTTGAGCGATTTTGCACCTGTGTCGATAAAGATGGCAAAGGAGCAAGGGTTATCACTCAACCCTTCAAAGATAAGCGGTAGTTGCGGAAGGCTTATGTGCTGTCTTGGATATGAACATGAGGCGTATAAGCACCTTAACAGCATTACCCCTACCACCGGTTCGGTGGTAAAAACGCCGGATGGAGAAGGCGTCGTTGTGGATGTAAACCTGCTTTCCGGCAACATGAAGGTTAAGATACAAAACCAAGCCGCCTTAAGACAATTCCATAGAGAGGATGTAACCGTTATCACCGCCGCTAAACGTGGCAAAAGAAGATAACGTTATATATTAGTGAACGACTATTAGCGGAGAGTGTGAATGATTAGAATTATTACCGAGAGTACCTGTGACATAACCTTTGAGGAGGCAAAAGAACTTAATCTACATATGTACGCAATGCCTCTTTCTTTCGGCGACGAAACCTTTTATGATAAGGTTACAATAACAACCGGCGAGTTTTACGAAAAACTTGCTGCATCGGATGTACTTCCGACCACAGCACTCATCACCCCATCACAGTTTATCGAGATGTTTGATATGTATCCGGATGAACCCATCATCTGCCTACTCATTTCAAAAAAGTTGAGTGGCACATTCAACTCAGCCTGTGTTGCGGTGGAGGAATGTGGGCGTAAGGATATATACGTTATAGACGGACACAGCGTTACCATCGGAAATCAGCTTTTAATCAGGGAGGCATGTCGCCTGCGAGACGAGGGTAAATCGGCAGAGGAGATTGTCGACATCATCTTGAAGTTGTCCGATAAGGTTGAGATAACTGCATTGATAGAGACGTTGGAATACCTTGTAAAGGGCGGAAGAATTTCCGGGGTTTCGGGATTTTTAGGCGGAATGTTAAACCTTAAGCCGATAATCAGGGTTGCAGACGGAGTGGTCAGCACCATAGGAAAGCAGCGTGGTTCCGCAAAGGCTTTTGAGTATGTTAAGCAGGAGGTGCTAAACCGTTACGACTCGACAATGCCGGTTATAATAGGCTACTCGCAGGACAGCTCAAGAATGCAGGACATGGCAAAGACGCTAAATCAGCCCGAGGATACCGCATTTACCGAGATAGGCAGTGTAATCGGCGTTCATGCGGGCCCGGGAATAGTAGGGGTTGCATACTTTAAAAAGGATGAGATATAGGGTTGACTATGCAAAGATGTCGATGGCCGAATCTCGAAAGCTCACAGCTTTACATGGATTATCATGACAAGGAATGGGGTGTGCCGTCGCATGACGATGCACACCTCTTTGAGATGTTTGTACTGGAAAGTTTTCATTGTGGGCTTTCCTGGTTGTTGATACTAAAAAAACGTGAAGCCTTTAGAACGGCATTTGATAACTTCGACCCTGATATCATATCTCGATACGACGAGGAGAAGATATCAGAGCTGCTTAACAATCCCGACATAGTTCGTAACCGTGCAAAGATACTCGCCACAATAGAAAATGCAAAGGCATACCTCAGGGTTGTAGAGGAGTATGAAAGTTTTTCGAACTACCTTTGGGGGTTTACCGACAATAAGGTGCAAAGCTATCCCTTTGACGGTAACATGACCCGAAACGAGCTGTCGGATAGGGTCTCAAAGAACCTTAAGAAACGCGGCTTTAAGTTTATGGGAACGGTAACATGCTTTTCCTACTTAGAGGCGGTTGGCATTATGAACAACCATGCGGATTACTGTTTTAAAAGCAAGGCATAATATATTATATATATGCTTAAAATATTGTAGAGATAACATGAGAGGTGTGGGAAGGATATGGAGAGTTTTTTTCAGAGGATGATTGAGAAAATCAGCATCCTCAATGAGGATAAGATATCAAAGCACAGTTTTTTAGAGGAAATCTGCGGCTTTTTTGATATCTCTCATGCCTTTATATATGAGTCGGATCATCTTGGTGTGTTTCACCGCAAAGAGTATTTTGCATCGGTGGACAGTGGCTTGTTTAAGGAAAGCTATAACATAAGAGAGCTTATCGGCCGTGAACTTTTAAGCGAGCTTTGTTCCGAAAAAGTTTTGCTATGCTCCAGCATTAAAGGAGATGATGGCAATGATAAGGATGAAAAAAGCGAACTGTTAAAAAAGTTAACCGAGATTTTTTCGGTTAATATGTTGGTATTGATACCGATATTAAATCAACACCTTGAGCTTGCAGGCTTTATCGGGCTAGGTGACCGCAGAAAGAGCCCAAGACATGCCGGTGCAGAGCTTAACAGGGTCTGTGCGCTGCTCACCCTACTAGCTAACGGTGTTAAGCTTGAGATGTTTAAAAAGGGGATAGCAAACGCCGAAGCCGCCATGAGCAACGTGCTTAACCATATCGGAATCGATATATATGTTAACGACTATTACACCCACGATATACTTTATACAAATAAATCCATGGCAGAGCCGTACGGCGGTGTCGAAAACATGATAGGTAAAAAATGCTGGGGTACAATATTTACCGATAAAACCGGTCCCTGCGATTTTTGCCCTCAACCCAAGTTAATCGACGAGAGCGGTATGCCCAATAAAACCTACAGTTGGGATTACGAACGCCCCTTTGATAAATCATGGTTTAGGGTGCTTAGCTCAGCCTTCAGCTGGACCGACGGCAGACTGGCTCATCTGGTTGCGAGTGTGGATATTACCGAGAATAAAAGAAATGAAATGCTTATCGAAAAGCTTGCACTTTACGACCATTTAACAGGACTTGCCAACCGTAGAAGTTTGCAGGATGATATTCGGCTTTTTATTGAGGATAGCTCTAAATTTGGAGATGAATGGTATCTGCTATTCTGTGATCTGGACGGCTTTAAAAAGGTTAACGATACCTACGGGCATCAGGCAGGCGATGTTCTGCTTAAAGGAATTGCCGACGAGCTTAATAAGCTATGCAACAGCGAGATAAGAACCTATCGACAGGGCGGAGACGAGTTTGTTGTGCTGATGCGGGATAAGGGCTCTGAGCAGGTTGTTCGAGTAATTATCGACAGATTGTTTGATATATTTAAAAAGCAGTATGACTATGAGGGAAATGTAATAGGATGTGGATGTAGCATAGGTGTGGCGCGATATCCCGCCGATGCCTCCACCGCAAAGGAGATATTTCACCTTGCCGACACCGCCATGTATGCGGTTAAGAAGAACGGAAGAGGTACGGTGCGTTTCTGTTATAACAATGATTTTGTCGACATTGATGAGTTTTTTAAAAAACAACCGTAAAGGAGCTGTTTATGTTAAGAGTCGCAATAATTGGTCTTGGAACAATTTCGCCGATGCATCGCAACGCCATCGAGCAGAGCAAGGTTGCAAAACTGTGTTGTGTTTGTGATGTTAAGCCGGAGCGATTAAATGACTATGATGTTGCCGGTTATACCGATATTGATACCATGCTCGAAAAGGAGAGCATCGACTGTGTTCACATATGTTTACCGCATTATCTGCATGTGGATGTAGCGATAAAATGCGCCAAAAAAGGCATACATGTGTTTACCGAAAAGCCTGTTGCGGTAAGCTATGAGCAGGCATCAAAACTTTTTGACCTCGAAAAAACAACTGGGGTCAAGGTAGGGGTTTGTCTACAAAACAGGTATAACGAAACCAGCGTTGCAATGAAAAAAATATACAAGGATGGCGAGTACGGAAAATTTCTTGGCTCAAAAGGCCTTGTAAGCTGGTGTAGACCTGCCGAATATTACAACGAGGCGCCCTGGCGAGCAGAGTTAGCGCAGGCTGGCGGCGGTGTAATGATTAATCAAGCTATACATACCCTCGACCTACTGAGCTATATCTGTACCGACTTTTCCGGCGTTGAGGCTAAGGTTGCACAATTTTCAGGGCTTGGTGTAGAGGTTGAGGATAGTGTAATGGCACGACTTTCCTATGCCGACAGCGACGCTATGGCAATCTTTTTTGCCACCACGGCATATGCAAACAACTCCGCTGTAGAGCTGAGTTTTGTGTTTGAAAAGGCTGTTTTCACCATTTTAAACGGAAAACTTTACCGTTGTGGGGTGGGTAGTGATGAAAAGGAGCTTATCTGTGAGGACAGCACCCTGCACGGCACAAAGCAGTATTACGGTGCAAGCCACATTCTTGCTATCAACGGCTTTTACAATGCCGTTATCAATGATACGAAGGACTATGTTAGTGTCGGTGAGGCGGCTTATTCCGTTAAGGTTATCGACTGCATTCACCGCTCAAATAATCTTAACACCACGGTGAAGATTTCTGTTTGATTTTCAACAAAATTTTCTTTCGATTTCACATTCTTTTGTGTTTTTGTACTTGAATTACACTCTATTATAAATTATACTGTAGTTAAATCAATAGTTTAAATACTTAGGTGATAACCGATAAACAAACACGAAAGGTGAAATACAGATTAATGCTTTTAAATATAAAAATTTTTAGGGTGATTGCCCTTACCGTTTTAGCCTCGTTACTGCTTGTATCCTGTGCGCAGACGGTTGAACAGTCCATATCCGAGCCGGATACTACCGAGCAGATTGTCGACGAGAATACACCGTCTACCAATTCAATGCCAGAGTCCGAGGCGACGCCACAATCCGAAGAGGTTTTAGGGGATGTTTCAAACTCTGTGCTCGGTGGGATGCTTACCATGGACGTATATGGTGAGGAGGTTGTAGGCGATATCTTTGCCGGTAATACTCTAACCCTTGTTAACGTTTGGGCGACATGGTGCCCACCCTGTATTGCCGAAATGCCGGAACTAGCCGACCTTGAAAAGGAACTCCGTGAGGACGGGGTAGGGTTTTTAGGTGTGGTTACCGACATTGTCAACTCGGACGGCTCTATAGCCGAGGAAGAGGTGTCGGTTGCACGGGCGATAATGGACAATTCCGGTTCAGAATATCCCAATGTATTTGTTGATGAGGCACTTTATAACGAGCTTTTGACGAAGGTTCAAAATTTCCCGACCACATTTTTTGTTGACTCAAACGGAGAGGTTGTCGGTGAGGGATATGTCGGTGCTAGAAATATCGACGAATGGCGCACTGTAGTGGAGGATGAACTTGCAGCTTTGGAGGGATAATGCAAAAAGGTAGAGTCGCCGTTGCGCTACTGCTTATCGCAGTAGCGATTGCCTTCATAGTAATCGGTATAAACAACAACCAGGTTGAGGATGTTTTGCTTAAATCCACCTTTATCTGTCTTGAATGTATCGGTATCGGCTGATGGAGAAATTCAGAATTGCCGTACAATCGGCGTGGGCATTGCTCAGCAACGGATACCTTGTAGGTTTTGTTACCGGTAAAATTTACACCGGAAACCTCAAGTCGGTATGTCTTCCGGGAATGAACTGCTACTCCTGCCCCGGTGCTCTCGGTAGCTGCCCTATCGGCTCATTACAATCCTCAATTGCGGGGAGGGGTTTTAACATCCCGTACTATGTGCTTGGCTTTCTTTTAGTTTTCGGTGCTGTTTTGGGTAGATTAGTCTGCGGATTTCTCTGCCCGTTCGGTCTGATACAGGATCTACTGCATAAAATCCCTTTCCCGAAAAAGGTGAAAACCTTTGCCGGCGACAAGCTGTTAAGATACGCAAAATATTTTTTTCTGGTTGTCTTTGTTATTCTTATGCCGATGCTTTGGGTGGATTTTACAGGACTTGGTCAGCCGTATTTTTGCAAATATGTTTGTCCGGTCGGCACCCTTGAGGCGGGTATACCGCTTTTGATTACCAACGAGGGGCTTCGCAGTACCATAGGGTTTTTGTATCTACACAAAAATATTATCCTAATATTAACCGTGGTGGGCTCGGTGATAATCTATCGTCCGTTTTGTAAATACATCTGCCCACTCGGTGCAATATATTCGCTATTTAATAAAATATCACTTTTTAAGCTTGTGTATAAAAAGGAAAAATGTATAGGATGCAACCGCTGTAATAAAGCCTGTGGCATGGATGTAGACCCCACAAAGGATGCAAACCATCTTGAGTGTATACGTTGTTTAAAATGCAAATCGGTCTGTCCGACCTCGGCTTTAGAGATAAATAAAAAAAAATATTATGAAAGGAAAAGTTGAAAATGAAGGAAGGAAGCTCTATTGTTAGTCCCGCTAAGCTTATTAGGGTTAATCAGCTTGTGCTGATTGTAGGCGGCGGCTTATACGCCCTGATGTATCTAATTCAGGGAGAATTCACATTAGCTATCGGAATATTTGTTAGCGTCGGAATTGTGGTTCCGTTGGCAGAGGTGTTAAAACGCAATGATCAGGTTTCCGCTTGCACCTACATTATAAACATTGCACAGCTTGCATTAATACTTGCATTTGGACTTTTTAGCGGTGCATTGGCCGGTAGTTTTACACTTGCAGGATCCTCGGTTGCATTTACAGGTCTTTACTACAACAAAAAACTGTTGATTGCTACCTGGGTATTGGCTAATGTTGTGTTTGCAGGTTGTCTGCCATTTGGCGAACCACTGTATGGAATTACGGATATCGACTATATATTCCGAGGCTTTTTAGGTCTTAACTTCCTCATTTTGTTTGTGTATTTTCTTGTAAAATGGGGCAGTGTTGCCATGAAGAACAGCAGTGAAAACGCAGAGCAGTCTAAGGGTCTGGTTAAAAAGGTTGAGGACGAGATGGCAGAAAACAAAAAATCTGCACAGCGTCAACATCTTGTTATCGATGATGTTCAACAGCGTACCGCAACCCTGCAAAAAACCATCGAGCGCATGACCGATGTCGCCACGGTGATAGAGGAGGGTTCGGCTAACCAATCGGCAACCATTCAACAGCTTGCAACACGCAGTGTGGATATGGGAGACGGGCTTAAAAATGCACGAGAAAAAACGGTGGAGTCCCGCAATACCGCAATACAGAGCGTTGAAAAACTTAGAGAAAGTCATGAACTTATCACCAAACTTGTAGCGGCAATAACCGAAACCGAAAAGGCATCCGAACAGATTATCAGTATCATTAAAAGCATTGAGGACGTGGCATTTCAAACCAACCTGCTTGCACTTAACGCATCGGTAGAGGCTGCAAGGGCAGGCGAGGCAGGCAAAGGCTTTGCCGTAGTTGCCGAGGAGGTTCGCTCCCTTGCGGTTAAAAGCTCACAGGCGGCAACAGACAGTGCAGGGCTTGTGGGTGCTTCGGTTACAGCGGTTCGAGAGGGTGCGGCACTCGCCAAGGTAATGGTAGGCAACATGAATGAGGTTATAGAATTCTCCACCTCTGCCGCCGAGATAGCCGGCGAGATTAACGAACTTATGACGGTTCAGGTAGATAATGTTGAAAGTTTCCTCGGCGAAATTAACGGCATAGAGCAGGATATTGTAAGAACCTCAGCCACCGTTATCGAGAGCACCTCCATTGCAAACGAGCTAAACAAGGAGATATCCAGCATCAATAGCTCGATAGGGATGTTGAAATAATTTGGATAGGACAAACGTCTAAAATCAAAAGGTGAAGGACTGTTAGATCAGACCTTCACCTCAGAGTGTAAAAAAACCCAGCAATCTCCATGAAATGTCAAATTCGGTGACATGTGCGGCGAATTTGACCTTCAACAAATGGCTTCAATGCGAACATGGTTCGCGTTGAAGCCATTTGTGGGGGAGGGTACCGGGAGGGGATGCATCCCCTCTCGGGGCTGTCGAACTTTTTCGACAGCCTGAGGTGAAGGACTGTTAGATCAGACCTTCACCTTTTTAGTTAAACCACGCCAAAAATCATACAGACCGGCTGTTATAGTTTTTCAAGTAGAACAACTATATAAGCATACTACAGGCTTTCAAAATTTGAAATTTCAGACTGTGGCTCCTTTACCTCGGTAGCTTTTTGTTGTTCCTCGACCCATTGTTCGATAAACTCCTTATCCGGTGGTGCGAGAACAACAGGATTAGCTGTGACCTCCTGCTCCTCGGTTACCGCTTCGGTTATCTCGCCGTTTTTTTCCACTACCATTACCGATGCTGTTTCAATACGTGACATTAGCTCGCTTAACTCGTCACGCTTACTGTCGAGTGCATCACTGCCATCCGACGCTAACTCCGCCTTTACAACATTGGCACGTCCACGCAACCTATCCTTTGTCGCATCTATAATCTCTGCCTGTTTTATATCGTTGGTAGCAAAGGCTATGTTGGTTAGGTGCTTTGAATCCGCCTCCGCCTTTGTCAATGGTTGTTTGGTCTCCTGCTTTTCCTTTGCCTCCTCAACAGCCTGCTCCGACTCCTGCTTCATCAGCTCCTCTATCTGCTCATCTATACCCTTTATTATGTCATTTAGGTTGCTTATCTGCTCATCAATAACTGCGCCCATTCCCTCGTTGGATGATGCACCGTTTAGCAATCCTTCTTTTGTTTCTTTAAGCCTCTCCTTGGTGTTCATAAGCGTCTCTATTAGCGACATAACCCTGCCTGTCGGCGTAATATTTACAACGTCGTAACGCTCCGCTGATATATTTTTTTCGATGTTATGTATATCTCCGTTGCGCATTGCAAGCCCACGGTTAACTGCCGATGCATTAATCAAGGTTTGCTGCCCTATAGCCCCTATCATATTCAACCTCATGTCCTACTACTTATCTATTACGTCGGCATCAAAAAATTTTTCTTTAGGGTGCATGGTCATTAACATATTGATTTTTTTTTAATAATATGGTAATGTTATGATTGACTGATAATTTACAGGGAGATTTTATGACAAAAAAAGAAATGGTAACGGTTGCGCTGTTGTTTCTCACCGCAATAATCTGGGGTGGTGGATTTATCGCATCAAAAATTGCACTGGATGCCAATGTTACGCCGGAGCTGTTGATGGTGGTAAGGTTTTGCCTCGCTACCGTTTTACTTGCCGTGGTGTTTTATAAAAGGCTAAAAAGTAATCTTCACAGAGGATTGCTTCTGCGTGGATTTCTGCTTGGTGTGATGCTTTATCTCGGGTTTTACCTCCAGAATGTTGCACTTTTGTTTACAACACCGGCAAACAATGCTTTTTTAACCTCTGCTAACGTCATAATGGTACCATTTATAGTGTGGGCCATAACCAAACGAATGCCGAACATAAGAAAGATAGTTGCTTGTGTGGTTTTTATCGTAGGTATATTTATCCTATCGATGGACATATCGCAGGGGATAAGCTTTTCGGCAGGGGATAGCCTCACACTGCTGTGCGCCTTTTTCTTCGCCTGTCACATAGCCTACAACGGTAAGCTTGCAAAGAGCATCGACACCGTTACACTGGTGTTTTTACAGGTCGCCACCTCGGCGTTGTTATCCTTAATCGTGTTTATTGTGGTGGATAGGGACATGTCTCCCCTCATGACCCCGAACGGATTACTGCCGCTAGTGTTCCTCGGACTGTTCAGCACCTTTGTATGCTATCTGCTGCAAACATTTTGTCAGTCTCGAATGGCATCACCGCAGGTTGCAATTATTCTTGGTACCGAGGCACTTTTTGGGGCGATGTTCTCGGTTATTCTCGGCTATGATCCGCTTAGCTATAATATAGTGGTGGGCGGAGGCATAATGCTGTTTTCGGTATTTCTTGCCGAATGGAGTGGTGCTCCGAAAAAGGTGAAATAAGCAAGTAGTTCAACTTGATTGATTATAAACACTAAAATTAAACACATCAAAATCGATTACTGCATAGTATATAACAACAATTATAACAGCGATGAGGTGTGTTGATGAATAAAGCAAGATTTCCGATGGAATATTTAAGGGTAACTCAGGGTTATGGCTTTTACCTTGATGGTACCGTAAAAAACACCTATAGCCATACCGGTTCTTGGGCGCTTGATCTCGGCGGACAGGATACCGGACGAGACCCGCTCTACTGTCCGTTTGAGGCAAGGGTAATAAGAACAAGGGAGAATGCAAACGGTGAGCTGTATATAGAAAGTGTAGAGCCGGTACTCTGGGCAGATGGCACACAGGACTACGCAAAGATAGTGTTTTTGCATGGCGAAAATTTTTATTACAACGAGGGTGACATAATCCCGTTTGGCGCTTTTTTCTATGAAGAGGGCGGCATGAGCGGAGGATTGCCCGGAGTTTTTGCCGACCATGTTCATATAGAGTGCGGCAGAGGGCGGTGGCGCAGTGCCACCCAGTTTAGAAATTCCTACGGCGTTTATATTATTGAGGATCAGGTGCCGGTTCACACCATGCTCTGGCTCGGACCGGATGTCGAGGAGATAAGCGGTGGCGGCTACCCTTGGCAGGTGGATATACCGAGCAACGACATAATAACGGTTAGCAAAACCGGATTGCTAAACTACGGCAACTGGAATATTCGCACCGTTCCGGATTTATCCGCAACCCCGATAGGCGTGCTTAACCGAGAGGTTAATCTGGTAGAAGAGTCTGCCGACGGCGAGTTTTACAGAATAGAAGGCGGAGATTGGATAAACAGGCAAGCCTTCTCATCCCTTAAATAGCAAATCTGCCGCCCTCATCTGCATGAAGCATTTGGAGGGCGGCAGATTATAGTTATACCAGTTTATAGTAGTTCAACATGAAAAACAATACGTTTTACCCTGCATGAAATACACATAAACTACATTAAAATCTTTAATAGTCAGATCAATTGATTTAGCTTTCTGTCGGCACTTCTTCCTCGGGGGAGGTGGTTGCCATTACGTCTGTGGTTTCCTCCGTGGTCTGTGCAATGACGGTAGCCATTACCTGCATGGTATCGTCCAGTACCGAGCGAACCTGTCCTGACGGTTCACAGAGAAGGTAGCAACCTACCGCCTTGTTGTTTCGTACCAGAGTTACCGCCCAGACGATTTCGTCCTTCATGCTACGGTTGGTGGCGAGCACCTTCCAACGCTCGACCGTGTCACCCTTAAGCCCGCTTATATCGCCACCACTTTCCATGATGATGCTGTTAAACTCAACGAAATCATCATTAAAGTCGGCCGGTATTACCACACTGCTCACCTCTGCGGTTGTGATATCGGTTGTAATTCCAAAGCCGTCAAAAATTTTCACAACATCGTTAACACCGTTAACGGCGTTAGCGTTGGCGTCGCCGCTCGCCATAGCCTCGGTTACGTCGTCCGATAGAAGAATTACACCGCCTATCAAAGTAGTGCAGACAAGTAGTAAGCTACAGGCTATTATTATCAGCCGCTTGACGCCTTTTCTGTTCATAGTTACAACAAACATACCGTTTCCCCCATAAAATAATTCATCGAATAGATGTTACTCAAGTTTATGCGGGATAGGTTGTTAAATATGTATAAATTACATTAGGATTTTAAAGTTCTGCACTCAGGCGATCAATAATGGGGATTATCTCGTCGTATTCGTAGGAGGAGATGTGGCTTTCTATCTCGGTAAGCATTACCGCTGTTTCGCTGTCCCAACTGAACTGCAAAAGTATGTTAATAAGCTGTTCTGCCTGCGATATGCTGACCGATTCGGCTGCCGCCTTAAGCTCGGGAAGGGTTTCTTTTAATAGGTTGATGTCACCGTTTGGCTTTGATACAACATCCTTCGCATCAAGAAGTTTAAGTGAGGTGGCAATCTCGTTTAACAGCTCGTCAAACTCGTTTAAAAATGGCTTTATGTTTGCGTCGATATAGCTGTTGTCGAGTGAATTTGCTGCCTCCTCAAGCAGCCTTGCCTTATTTGAGAGTGATTCACCACCTATAGAGGCGGTGGCACTTTTTATCGCATGAACCTCAGTTTTAAAGGACTTTAAATCGTCCAACTCGTACCCTGCAATAATGGACTTAATCCGCTTAACGCCGTCACGATAGTAGGTTTTTACTATGTCGATATATGCCTCCTTATCGCCACCTATCATCTTGATGCCCTGTGCAACGTTAAGGCCTTTAATGATGAGTGTGTCGGAAGCGCCCTCCTTAACACCGGGTGTGTCCTTTATCGGAAACTGTTTTTCCTTGGGTAGCCATCTTGCAAGCATATCATTCAAACGGGTTATTTCTATCGGTTTTGGGAGAAAATCATTCATCCCCTCCTCGATAAAAAGCTCTCTTGTTCCAACTATCGCATTTGCTGTAAGTGCCACAATAGGAAGATTCTCAAAGTATGTACCCTGTAATTTTCGAATCGCTACCGTCGCGTCAATTCCGTCCATCTCCGGCATCATATGATCCATAAACACAAGGTCGTAGTTTTTATTTTCCCTAACCATATCGTAGGCGATAGCGCCGTTTTCTGCCGTGTCTATCTCGAATTGGTAGGGAGACATTAATCCGGATGCAACCTTAAGGTTTACCGGATTATCATCAACCAGTAATATTCTTGCATTCGGTGCAACAAACCTTGTGCGTGTTCCCGACCTTCGGCTGTCTGTCACAATGTTATTCAGCACGTCGCTGACCTGAATACAGTTTACGGGTAGAGTTATGTTGTATACATTTTCATCGAAAAAGCTTTCTAACCTATCCGAGAGAACCACAATTTTGGTGTTGTGCTCCTTTGCAGCAATAAGAGTTTTGACCTTTTCGATGTGGAGTGACGGCGTGAAAATAAAGTCGAACTCCCGTTCTTCCAACCGCTCATACAGTTCGGATTGGTTAGAGCAGAGTGCAAATTCACTTCCAAGATTTTCCACGGCATACTGTATCGAATCAATCTGTAACCGCCTTGATTCATAAAGAAGTACCGAGTGGTGCTTATCACAAACCGCAACCGGTTGATAACAATTGTATTTTTGAGAAAGTCTTACCGTAAAGGTAGAACCCTCACCGTATACGCTATGCAGTTCTATCGAGCCGTGCATCATGTTGATTAGCTTTTTCGTGATGGCAAGCCCGAGACCTGTTCCCTCTATGCTACGGTTTTTTGTGGTGTTAACACGCTCAAACTCCTTGAAAAGAAGTGGGATATCCTCCTCCTTTATGCCGGAGCCGGTGTCAAACACCTCGTATACAATGTCGGCAACACCGGAATTGTCCTCAGCTGTTCTGTGCTCGCCATACACCTTTATTCCCACATGCCCGCTTTCGGTAAACTTAATTGCATTGCTCAGCAGATTGATTAAAATCTGTTTAATCCTTATCTCATCGCCGTAAAGCAGTGATGGAAGGTTTGCATCGATGTAGCTGTAAAATCTCAGCGGTTTAGAGCCTATTCTCATACGAGACATGTTTATTGTGTCGTAAAGCAGTGAGGTTAGGTTATACGCGGCATCGGCGACGTCGAGCTTTCCGGATTCTATCTTCGATATGTCTAAAATATCGTTGATAATAGCGAGTAAGTTGTCGCAGGAGTGTTTAATGTCCGAGGCGTAGTCTGCACATGCACTGTCTTCGCTCTCTCGCAGAATAAGCTCTGCCATGCCGGAGATTGCATTCATCGGTGTTCGTATCTCATGGCTCATATTTGCAAGGAAGTTGCTTTTAGCCTGATTGCTTATCAGTGCCTCCTCATGCGCAAGGCGTAGCTCCTCGGAGGTCTCCGATTTTAGAATAGCATTTGCTATGAGTGAACCACTTATGCTTAGCATGTTTTCCTCAACCTCGCTAAACAGCCGCTCCTCCTCGCAGTTGTCCATGCCGATATATCCCCAAGCCACGCCGTTGGTGTAGATAGGCGCAACAATTAAAGACTTAATGTCACTGATACCGAGGAAGAACCGCTCCCCCTTTGTCATATCCTTGGAAAGAGTGTTGAGAATTTTGTCCTGCATTACATGTTCATATACGGTGGGGATTACAGACTTGTACTCTATTGGGATTTGCTTGCTGTCGTACTTCCCCATGTTTTCCAAAAATCCTGCCGCCTGTTCAGGACCGAAAATTCCACCCGTGAGGCTTTCAACATCGGGACTTGTGAGCACCTGTATAAAGTAATCACGGTTGTAATCTAGGCTGTAGTTGTAAGAATATGCCTCGTAGCAGTACAACTCGCCATTCTGCTCAATGTTTTTCCAGATGGAGATACGGCTTTGCCCCGAAGCCTCACAAAGAGCCTTTAAACTCTCGTTTATAACATCTTCAAGCATACTATAGTCGGGCAAGGTAACAAGATTTTGAGAAATTTTTGTTACGGTGAGTAGCATCCTGTCCTGTGTTACCAGCTCTTCGGTACGTTTTTCTATCTGCTCCTCAAGGTGCTCCTGATAAATCCTGAGCTGATCCATCGTCTCCTGTTGGCGTTCCTGAAGCTTTACCAGGTTATCGATGCTCATATGTCCGCCAACCACCAACAAGGGGTTACCGTCGGCGTCCCACTCCACTATTCTGCCTATGTCCCTAACCCAGATAAAATGCCCGTCCTTATGCTTCATTCGCATATTGCACTGGTAGGATGATGTAATGCCTGCAATGTAGTCATCGAGAAGCTTGTTGGTGTTGCCAAGATCGTCCGGATGTATAAGGCTCATCCACCTGTCTAACGAGCCGTCCACCTCATCTTTTTCATAGCCTAAAAGTTTTAGGAATATATCATTATAAACAATTTTGTCATCCCTAAGGTTCCAGTGCCAGGAGCCAAACTCGGCAATCTCTATCGCAAGGTTAAGAATTGCCTGGTTATCCTTCAACTCATCCTCGGTGGTTTTAAGTCGGGTTATGTCCTGAAGAACACCGCAAAGCATCAACGGTTTACCCTGCTCATCAAACTCGGTAACCTTTCCCTTGTCATGACCCCAGATAATGGTGCCGTCCTTTTTTATCATACGAAACTCGGCTTCATATTCCGGTGATTTTCCGGCAACATGAGCATCAATTATTTCGTTAGTCGCATCAAGGTCCTCGGGATAAACCAGACCTTCCCATGTCTCGACGGTAGGTTTTAGCTCCTCCAAATCATAACCGAGAATTTCGGCGTACTCTTTACTGTACTGTACCGAGCCGGTTTGTAGGTTCCATATCCATAAACCTATTTTTGTAATGGAGATTAATTTGCCCAGCTGTTCGCCGGAAAAATTATTTATCATTGAGATACCTCATAAATAATCCGCTTATGCATCGGTGACTATTTCCTTAACCCTATCGGCTATGCTTAAAAACACCTCTACCAAGGTCGGGTCAAAGTGGATTCCGCTGTCTGCCTTAATTATCTCAAGCGCTTCCTCATGCGTCATTGCCTTTTTGTAAGGGCGCTCCGATATGAGTGCATCATAGACATCAATTATAGCCATAAGTCTGCCGGTAATGGGTATTTCTTCACCTTTTAATCCGTTTGGATAGCCTGTGCCCTCCCACTTCTCGTGATGCGTCTGTGCAAACTCAGCCGCAACCTCTAAAAAGGAGGCGCCCTTCATGGTGTTTAGGGCGAAATTTATTGCGTCGGCACCCAGAATAGCGTGGTCTTTCATTAAGGTGAACTCATCCGAGGTCAACCTGCCGGGTTTTAAAAGTATGCTGTCCGGTATCGATATCTTGCCGAGGTCGTGCATCTGACAGGCATGCGCATACATCTCAATGTCAATACCCTTTAAGCTCTCGGAATATACATTTTTCTTTATAGTCTCGTTCAACAACATTTTCATCAACTCCCTTGTGCGGGTAAGATGACCGCCGGTTGAGCCGTCACGGCGCTCAACCATGTCTGCCATAACATATACAACCGCATACTGGAGCTCGATTATATCCTTCGTCTTTTCCAGAACCATACTCTTAAGATTGTTGCTGTAGTTAAGCAGTTCGATCTGCTGTTTTGCAAGCTTTATGTGTAGCTGTACCCTTTTTAACAGTAACGGTACCGAAAAGGGTTTAATTATATAGTCGAGTGCGCCGAGGTTTAGTCCCTCGTACTCACTCTCTGCCTCCGCCTTTGCTGTAAGAAAAATGACGGGTATATCGCATATCGGTGCAGGCATACCTTTTATGCGATTGATAACCTCAAAGCCGTTAAGCCCCGGCATTTCTATATCAAGCAAAATAAGATCCGGTCGAATTTTCGACAGAATTTCAAGGGCTTTTTCACCTCCGGGTATGAGCATTACATCATACTCGCCCTCCAGTGCTTTACGTGCAATGTTTAGGTTGGTGACATTGTCGTCCACCACCATTATTTTACTTCGAGCCTGCATAAGAATATCCCTTTATTAAAGTTTCTTACCCCTTGTTCGGCGCTTAAAGAACACCGCCGCAAGTGGCGGCACCGTGATCGAGATCGCATCCTTACGGCCGTTTGCCTGATGCTTGAAGCTTTTTATCATCCCCTCATTGCAGACCCCGCTTCCCATGTATTCGGTGCTGTCCGAGTTAAATACCTCGTAGTAATTTCCTGCCTTGGGCACCGACATTATGTAATCTCGGTGTACGGTGGGAGACATATTTAATAGCACGACTAAACCATCCGCACTATCGCCCGTGGTGCGAACAAAGTTTAATATCTGGTTGTCGGCATCGCTGTGAGATAGCCAGCTAAAGCCTTCTACCTTATCATTTTCATGTAGTTCCGGAATATCACGGTAAAGGCGGTTAAGCTGTTTTGTGTAAACATCTGTCCGTCGGTGGGAATCATAGTTAAGATGCCCCCACTCTAACTGGTCGGCGTAATTCCACTCGTTAAACTGGCCGAATTCGCTGCCCATAAACAGTAGCTTCTTACCTGGATAGGTTATCATGTAGGCGAGAAACAGCCTGAGGTTTGCAAACTTTTGCCAATAGTCGCCCGGCATTTTATTTATCAGCGAGCCCTTACCGTGCACAACCTCGTCGTGGGATATCGGTAGTATGTAGTTCTCACTGTAGGCGTAGAGATAGGTGTTGGTGAGCAGGTCGTGGTGGTGCTTACGGTAGATGGTGGGTATTGCAAAGTAGCGAAGGCTGTCGTTCATCCAGCCCATATTCCATTTAAAGTTAAAGCCAAGCCCGCCATCGTGTACCGGATGTGTGACACCCGGCCATGCGGTGGACTCCTCGGCAATCATCATAATGCCGGGAAAAGCACCGAAAAGGTGAGCGTTAAGCTTTTTAAACAGCTCGATAGCCTCAAGATTGCCGTTTCCGCCGTAGCTGTTTGGGCTCCAACCGCCGTCCTCTCTTGAGTAGTCGAGATAGAGCATTGCGGCGACGGCATCCACACGAAGACCGTCTATATGGTAGCGGTCAAACCAAAAACTTGCCGCCGACACGAGGAAACACTCCACCTCGTTGCGACCGTAGTCGAACTGATGGGTACCCCAGTCGGGATTTTCTCTTTTCTGGTCGTGGTCGTACTCGTAGCAATAGCTACCGTCAAAGCGGGAGAGCGCAAAGTCATCCTTAGGGAAATGTGCCGGCACCCAGTCCATTATCACACCTATTCCGGCACGGTGAAGCGTATCCACAAGGTACATGAGCCCGTCCGGTGTTCCGAAGCGTGATGTTGCGGCGTAATAGCCGGTAACCTGATATCCCCAGGACATGTCAAAGGGGTACTCGGTAAGCGGCATAAACTCGACATGGGTATAACCCATCTCAAGAACATAGTCAACAAGACTGTTTGCAAGGTCTTGGTAGGAGTAGAAATTTCCGTCCCAATGTTTTTTCCAGGAGGAGGCATTGAGCTCGTAGATGTTGATAGGGGAGGAGTAGACATCAGCCTCTGCTCGTGCCTTCATCCAGCCCTCGTCGCCCCATTCATAACAGCCATCAAGATTGTATACCTTAGAAGCGGTTTTGGGTCGTGTTTCGCTGTGGAATGCATAGGGGTCACATTTGTCAATACGGTTGCCGTCTGCGCCTATTATAGCAAATTTATATGCCGAATACTCCGAAACTTTTGGTATAAAACATTCATAAACTCCCTTTTCGGTAATCCTTTGCATCGGGTTTGCATCAAATCTCCAACAGTTAAAATCTCCCACAACCGAAACAGCCTGCGCATTTGGAGCCCAGGTTCTGAATGTTACGCCTTTAGCTGTATAATGCGCACCGAGATAGTCGTAGCTGTGATAATTTGTGCCCTGATGAAAAAGGTATGCCGCGTAATCGTCCTTCTGTGCAGTATTAATCATTAATACCCTCCGTCTTTAACCTTATCGTACGTAATATATCTGTAGCCGATCTCGCCGAACTTCATCTCCTCACTCTGCTCGGATATTTTCCACTCCGAAAGCTCGTCGATATTCACAAAAAAGGTGTCTGCCTGTTTTTCGTCGTCAAACCTCGTAATATATATTCTGTCGGTAAACGGCAGTAGCAACCGGTATATCTCCTCGCCGCCGATAACAAAAACATCCTCGCTCGGGATATCCTTAATTAAGGATAATAGCTGATCTACATCCTTGCAGACCGTTGCACCCTCAACCTTAAGGTCGGGATTTCTGCTCATGATAATGTTGTTGCGGTTTACAAGTGGTTTTTGTCCCGGAAAGGAGTACAGCGTTTTACGTCCCAAAATAACGGTTTTTCCCGTGGTGATTGCCTTAAATCGTTTTAGGTCATCACTGCATCTAAAAAGTAGTTCGCCCTTGTAACCTATTGCATAGTTCCTGTCTATCGAGAGGATTGCATTCATATTGCTACCTCGAATTTTTCGTTAAAGTCGCTGTGGTTATAGTCTTCAAAGCTAAAGCTGTTCACCTTAAAGTCGTAAAAGTCTTTGACCAATGGGTCGATAACAAGTTTCGGCGGTTCAAACTGAGGTTGCTCGATAAGTCTTTTTATTATTGGTATATGGCGATCATAAATGTGGGCATCTGCAATAACATGCAGTAGTTCGCCCGCCTCAAGACCGCTCGAAATTGCAAGCATATGCACCAAAACAGCATACTGGCATACATTCCAGTTGTTAGCCGCAAGCATATCCTGCGAGCGCTGATTTAGCACCGCATTAAGGCGGTTGCCGCTAACATTAAGGGTAAGACTGTAGGCACAGGGATATAGATTCATTTCGCTGAGGTCGGCATGAACATATATGTTTGTTATCATCCTGCGGCTTGCAGGGTTGTTTTTAAGGTCGAACAACAGTCTGTCTACCTGATCGAACTCACCTTCGGAATAATTGTGTTTTACCCCGAGTTGATAACCGTATGCCTTACCTATCGAGCCGTTTTCGTCCGCCCAACTGTCCCAGATATGACTGCTTAAATCCTTGATATTGTTTGATTTTTTTTGCCATATCCAGAGTATCTCGTCGATGGCGTTTTTGTAGTACATTCTGCGTAATGTGAGCAGGGGAAACTCCTTTGAGAGGTCATACCGGTTGGTGACCCCGAACAACTTCACGGTATGTGCCGACGTTCCATCACCCCAACGAGGTCTTACCTCGCAGTCGGTGTCGTAAAATCCATTCTGTAGAATATCCTTAACATTCTGCACATATATCCTGTCAGCAATCCCCATTATAATCTCCCTGCATATAAGTATACATTCTAATTATAGTATTTTTTTTGACATTTTGCAATACAAAAAACATTTTTCACATATGATGAAAAACATTTTTCACATATGATGTTGCAGATAACCGACGAAAACGATAGTAGTTCAACTTGAAAAACGTTGTATCGTTTTTCAACTTGATTGATTATATAACAATGCTATGGCACATAGCATACGACAACTCTGCACAAATAAAGAAGCAATCTGACCCGTCATTAAAGTGGCAGATTGCGTTTATACAGGGGTTTTCTATTTCGTGGTAGCAGGCTGTCGAAAAAGTTCGACAGCCACGAGAAGGGCTTCCCCTCTCGGTACCCTGCCCAACAAATGGCTTAACGAAGCCATTTGTTGATGTGAGATTTGCCGCGCATGTCGCCAAATTTCACTTTTATAAGAGCATTGCAGAGTGTTTTGCTTCGTCATATTTATTAATGATAATAATTGCATGAACATGGTTTGGTATTAATATATTTGTCTATCATAATATGTAGAAAATACCGCGACAAATGTTCATAGTGTAAAGTTTTATTTTGAAAAAACGTAGTAGCTCGGTTTTGCTCCACCATAAACGTAGTTTCCC